>JADLFH010000112.1 GCA_020845705.1 Microthrixaceae bacterium
TAACCCCTCTGTAGTTACGAAAGTATCGTAATCATCTCGCGCCGGGTGCCCTTCTGGAAAGTTCAAACTACTAAACATATGGTACTCATCATCTAGCTGTCGCGACTCTACTGCCTCAAAGCCCATTCTAGTAAATATATCTACTATTTGCTCTGTTTCGGTCGTTAAAGGATGTCTGCTCCCCAAATTACTGGTCAACAAACGAGGGCGTAGGTTGCTTGGGGTGTTTTCGGCAAATGGAGCAGTTACATCAATCGGTTCAATCACCCTCTGATTATGTTGCGATTTTTTAACTTGGTTCTGCAAATAATCCTTCAAATGATTTAGCTCTTTACCAAAACTCGCCCTATCTCTTGGATTAAGCAACGGTATTTGTGCATACAAATCTTTAAGGTCGCTAGATTTTAAAATTTTTGATTTATCATCAAGCTCTTCAAATTCTTTTTGAAGTTTTTGAGCTACATCTGCAATCTGCTTGTTTTGATAATTCATTTGTTGACCATTATACCATTGCTAACCAGCACGCATAAGACATATAATTTAAATATGCCCGAGATTAAGAACGCAGAAATTTTGGAAACCCTGCAAGAACTGATGCAAATAACATCGGATGGATTTTTGCAACAAGAAGGAAAAATCATCGGATTAGAAAAACGGATGGAGAACCTTGAGGGTCGGATGGAGAACCTTGAGGGTCGGATGGCGAACCTTGAGGGTCGGATGTCTTCGATAGAAAACAATCTTCACACACTAACTGTTCAAATAAACAGGCTAGAAGAACGCCTTAGCAAGCTAGAAGACATTGTAGAAATGAACAGTAACGATATTCGCGATATACTAATAATTTTAAGTAAACTAGAGAAAAAATCTAACCTCACCGAAAAAGAGCTAAAACACGCTACTAAAACCCTTAACGAGCTAGTAATCTGGGCACACAAAGTTGCCAAAGAACTTGATATCCCCATTAAAGAGGCTGGTTAAATGGCACAGTTTAGTTTTGATGTAGTTAGTGAGTTTGACAAAGCCGAAATGAACAATGTGCTTGATCAGGTTCAAAGAGAAATTACTAATCGGTATGACTTTAAGGGTACTCCAGCGAGTATTGAATGGTTGGACACTAGTAAAACTGGATTCAAAATTACTGGTAATAGTGACTACCAGCTAGAGGCGATAATTGAGATTATTCGCAAAAAACTTGCTAGTCGTAATATTGATCAGAAAGTATTAGATATTAGCCAAGAGCCAATCGTCGCAAATTTAAAATCTACAAAAAACTTGCCGTTTATTCAGGGGCTTAATCAAGACAGAGCTAAACAAATTACCAAACTACTCCGTGATGAACTCCCAAAGATAAAAGCACAAATACAGGGCGAGGCTGTTCGAATTACAAGCCCTAAAAAAGACGAACTCCAGTCTGCAATGCATTTGCTAAAAAATAAGGGCTTCGATTTTCCTATCAACTTCACTAACTTCAAATAATATGAAAATAGTATTTTTTGCTCATAGCACTACTGTAGA
>JADLFH010000024.1 GCA_020845705.1 Microthrixaceae bacterium
GTCGGCCTGGTCGGTGACCGACCGGGCGTAGGTCGCCTCGGCGGCGCGCTTGGTGGCGTGGGTGCCGAGGCTGAGGCGTCGGCCGTCGGGGGTGACGATGCGGACTCGATAGCGGCCCGAGGGGAGGCGGTCGATCCCGCCTCCAGCCCGTCGTTCGCGTGGCATGGCCTGCTCCGGGAGGGAAGGGCAGCGATGGCTGCCGGTGGAGAAGGCCCGTCTTGTGGGCGTCGTCAGATGGCAGCAGGCAGTGCTCTCAAGCTGCTCTAAACAGGCTTGAGAGTCCGCGATGTCAAGCGGCGCAAGGCTTCGCGGGCGACGGCGACCGAATTACACAAGTGTCATTCAACGCGGGGTTGCCAGTAGGCACGCGGGTCCTTCTCGGACTTGCCGACCCAGCTGATCAGTCCCGCCTCCTCCATCGCCCGCAGCAGACGGATGGTCACCGGCCTGGACACGCCCAGAGCGTTCTCGACATCGCCGGTGCTGGACCGACCGCTGTCGCGGATGATCTGCATGGCCTGGCGCCAGCGGGCAGGCAGCCGGTCGTCGAGTGCCCGATCGACGGGGGAGGCCCGAAGCGCCAGTCGAACGCTCCCCGCCGTCTGGTGGTACTTGGGATCGGCAAGGCCTGCGAGGCGCATCTCCTCGAACATCCGCCGAATGCCTTCGCCGAGCTCCTGACCGAATCGGAGGTCGGCGCACACGCTCGGCCTCTCGATCGTGGCCGCCATCGTCGAGGCGCACGGCGGCACCTACGGCGTGCGCTTCGTCGTCGACGAGGGCTCGACCTTCTGGATCGAGCTACCGACGGCATGACGGGCCGTGGCGGACCATCAGAACGTGGCTCAGTCCGCTCGGAGCGCCTCAGTTGGGGGCCAGACGTGACGCCCGCACCGCGGGATACAGGCCGGCGACAGCACCGATGGCGACCGCGGCGACGAACCCGCCTACCACCGCGGCGAGTGGCACGATGATCCTCCATCCCTCTACCGCCGAGTACCCCGCGGTCACCGCAGCGCCGAGCGACACGCCAAGCACCCCGCCGATGACTCCGAGCACGAGCGACTCGGTCAGGAATTGCAGTCGGATGTGACGACGGGTCGCGCCGATCGAACGACGCAATCCGATCTCACCTCGCCGTTCGATCACGCCCATCACCATCACGTTGGCGATCCCGATGCCGCCGACCACCAGCGCCACGAGGCCCAACCCCAGGAACAGCGACGTGAAGGCACCCTCGGCCGCGGCTTGCGCTTCGAGCACGTCGGAGGGCCGGGTGACCTCGACCTCCTCGGGGTTCTGCGGATCGACGGTCGCCGGGAGGATGTCACGAGTCGCCAGGACCGCACCCTCGGTCGTGCGCAGGTACATCGACGTCGTCTCGAGATCGTCTTGAAGGTAGGCATCGGCCGCGGCCCTCGGAACCACCACTGAGCGGTTGATGTCCTCGGCGAGCGGGAGCGGCACCATCACCCCGACGACCTCCACGGGCCGCGATCCGACGTAGACGAGTTGGGGCTGGCCGAGGTCTTCGATGCCGAGCCGTTCCGCAGCCACTGAGCCGAGGACGGCCACCGGATAGTCGTCGGCGTGAGCGTCGAGCGAACGACCCTGGGCCATCGAGCCGCCCAGGGTGTCCAGCAGGCCCGACTCGGCGGCCAGCACCGTCAGCGCGCCGGTCTCGGTCTCGGGGATCAGGTCGTTGCGGTAGACGCCCGACGACAGCTCGGCCACGGCGGTGACCGCTTCGACGGTCGGCAGGCGCCGCACCATCACCACCGCGGTGTCAGGCAGGGTCGAGTCGCCGACACCGAAGCCCTCGCCGGGCGTAACGGTCAGCAGGTTGGTGCCGAGCACGTCGAGTTGGTCGAGCAGGTCCGACTTCGACGACTCGGACAGGCCGAGCACTCCGACGAGCGACGCGATCCCGATCGAGATGCCCAGAACCGACAGCGCGGCGCGCAGCTTGCGGGCTCGCAGCCCTCCGACCGCCACGCGGATCACGTCCGACGGTCGCAGACGGCTCTTGTCCGCCGACGTCGACGAGCGGTTCGTTGCGGCCGGGTCGACGACCGCCGTCATCCCGCCACCGCCGAGTCCGCCTCGATCCGGCCGTCGAGCACGCGCACCCGCCTGGGCAACCTCTCGGCCATCGTCAGGTCGTGGGTGATGACGACGATGGTCGTGCCGGCGGCGTGCAGTTCGTGGAACAGCCCCATCACCGCAGCCGTCGACTGCGAGTCGAGGTTGCCGGTGGGCTCGTCGGCCAACAGCACCGCCGGCTCGTGAACCAACGCACGGGCCACCGCCACCCGCTGGGTCTCGCCGCCGGACAGCTCGTTCGGCCGGTGCGTCAGGCGATGCCCCAACCCCACCCGTTCGAGGGTCCGGACCGCCGCGGCCCGCCGTTCGGCCAACGGCCGACCGGTGTAGAGGAGTCCGTTGGCCACGTTGTCGACGGTGGTCACCCCGGCGAGTAGGAAGAAGCGCTGGAACACGAAGCCGATGCGCCGCCCACGCACCGCGGTGAGGGCGTCGTCGTCCAGGTCGGTGGTGTCGAGCCCGTCGACCAGCACCGACCCTTCGGTCGGGCGGTCGAGCGTACCCATCATGTTCAGCATCGTGGACTTGCCGCTGCCCGACGGCCCGACGACCGCCACCATCTCTCCGTGACCGATGGCCAGGTCGACGCCGGCGAGCGCGTACACCGGCGGCGCGCCTGCGTAGGACTTGACCACTCCACGCAGCTCGAGAGCGTTCATCGCGGCACCGCGACCGACTGGCCGGCATCGAGTCCGGCACCGGAGACCTCGACGAACCCGTCGGCGTACATACCGGTCTCAACGCCGACCAACTTCGACGTCGACCCGTCGACCACGTAGACGGCGTACCCGCCCTCGACCAGCGAGACCAGCGAACTCACCGGCACGACCAGCACCTGGGCGGCCAGCTCATCGACGACCTTGACCGTGACTGACGCACCGATCCAGATTTCCGAGACCGCCACCGCGGGCACCAAGGTGACCTCGACCCAGCGGTCGCCGGACTCCTTGTCTTCGACCGGCACGCTGCCGATTACCGACACCGTTGCCGACACCGACGAGTCGTCGGGCAGCTCCACGGTCACCGTGGCCCCCTCCTCGACCTTGGCCCGGTCCTCCAGCGGCAGCTGGGCGATCACCCGTTGGGTCGTGCTCAACGCGGCGTCCGGGCGGGGGGTGCCCGCGGGAACAGCCGAGATCGGGGTCACGGTCGCCAGATCGGTGGGACCGGCGACAGCCAGCTCACCCCCGGGTTCAACCCCGTTCGCCCAGGACTCGATCTGGATCGGACCGGGCATGACCACGATGTCACGCGCACGCACCTCTCCGGTGACCCGCAGCAACCGGCTGGCCTGCCAGGCTCGGACCGCGGCCTGTGTGGCGACGTCGAAGGTCGAAGTCACCGATACCCCGTCTCCGAACCCGAGCGCCATCAGGTTGGCTTGCACCTGCGCGACATCGTTGCCCACGTCGCCCAGCCCGATGTCGCGGACCTGCGGTTCGGTGCCGTAGAAGAGCGCCGGGGCGGTCGCCGAATCGAGCAGGTCGGCGTACTGGACCCGAGCGAGATCGACCGACGCGGTCGTGCTGCGGACCGCTGCGGCGGCCGCCGCCCGTTCCTCGGCGGTCGCGCCGTCGAGCACGTCGCCGAGCTTGGCCCGAGCCGCGTCGACCGAGGCGCGGGCATCGTCGACTGCTCGCGGCGTCGCCCCGGCCCGCAGCTCGTCGAGCGCCGCCTCGGCGGACGCCAGATCAGCCCGCGCCTTCGTGAGCGAGGTCGCCGAGGCCGGCGCCAGCTTGTTCTGCTCGGACGCCTGCGCCGATGCGAGGGCGGCCTCGGCGCTGTGCTTCGCGGCCACCGCGTTGCTTGAGGCGGTCTGCGCAGCGATCAGCTTCTGTGTCACCGCCACCACGGCGTCGGGATCACCTGCGTCGAGAGCGGCTCCGATCTCGTGGTTGAGCTGGTCCAGCTGGAAGCGGGTCCACGGCAGCGCTGCCGCGCCGCACAAGTCCACCGGGACCGTGTCCAGGTCGCAGTAGTCGGCGTGGGCGACGAGGAGCGTCGTCCACGTGGTCACGTCGGCGTTCTCGGCGCTCACCAGCGTCGCCGACGCCTGCGCCACCTGCTGGGCTACCGCGGCGCGGTCGGCCGGCGTTGCTCCGGCTTCCAGGTCGTCGAGTGCCTTGCGAGCGGCAGCGACCTTGGACTCCACCGCGGCCAGCTCAGCCCGGGTCGGCGGTTCAAGGAGGTCGTCGAGCTTGCGTTGGGCCGACACCAGCGCGGCCTGCGCCGAGGCCCGATCTCCCGGATCGGCACCCCTGGTGGCCTTCGCCAGATCCGACTGGCTCTTGGCGAGCTGCGACTCGCTGGCGGCCACGTCGGCGTCAGCCTTGGCCACCTCGGACGCCGCGGCCTCATCGCTGATCAGGTAGACGGTGTCGCCGCGCTGCACCGTGGACCCCTCGGCCGGCAAGGACACGATGGTCCCCGTCGCCGCGGCGACCAGCGAGCGAGAGTCGGCCAACTCCAGGTTGCCGTCGAGGTCGGTGAACTGGGCCAGGTCCTTGCGGACCACCTCGGCGGTGGTCTCCGAGGGCTTCGACGCCTGGTCGCTCGACGCGTCCGGCGAGGAAGCGCACGAGCTCAGCCCGACCACACTGAGGACGGCGATCACTCGCGCTCCGCGCCTCACGACCCACCACCCGGCGTCGTCTCGGCGCTCGAAGTGCCGCCGGGGCTTGGGTCCGGCAAGTTGACCCGCTTCTGGCAGATCTCGAAGGCCGCCTTTTGCGCGGGGTCGTCGAGGTCAGGGCGACCCCCGCCTCCGGTGGGCGGCCCCCCGTTGCCGATCTGTGGATCCTCGAAGTCGGGAACGCCGTTCTCCCGCATGCACTGGGCAAGCTCGAGGAGGCGGTCCTGGGCATCGGGATCGCCGGCGAAGGGTCCACCGCCGAGGGTGGTGCCCTCCGCGAGACCACGGCAGGCGTCCATTGCGTCGCGGAACGCCGGGGCCTGTGGGTCGAGACCGCTGTCGGCGAGGGCAGGGAAGTCGAACAGCGCGGTCCCGTCGGCTGATACGACGGGGTCCGGGAAGTCAGCGACGCCGTTGCTGCGCATGCACGCGGCAACTTCCAGCAGCGCGGCCTCGTCGGAGGCGTCGTCGGCGTCAGGTGGCGCGGTGTCGTCGGTAGCCGCCGAAGCGGTGCTGTCGAGCGACGCGATCTGGGGCGGGGCCTCGTCGTCGCTCCCGCACGCTGCGACTCCGATCAGGAGTGCGCCGATGATGCCCATCCGGATCACATCTCGGGTTCTCAGGATCATGGGGACCTCCCGGTCGATGGCGTCGCAGCCATCGATGGCTGCCTCACCCACTCTGGAGGTCCCGCCTCGAAGGCCGCTCGAGGAAACCTGGAGAGCAACTGGAGACATGCGTCGCCACGCTGACGTGGCACAAACCCCTCAGAGGCTCCAAGGGGCAGCCTGATTCGGACCCGGGACTGCCGCGCAGGTCGGTGACATGCATCCCACGTTCCGTAGTCCAGCGATTCATCGCGGTCCACCTCGTGCACCCGAGTCCTCGCAGTCAGGTGCCGACGGTGGGGTCGAGGAGTCGGGCCGCCGTTGCGGCTGTGTGGGCGGGGCGTTCGCCGAGGTCGCGCACGTAGCCGGCGGTGGTCTTGGTGTCGGAGTGGCCGACGTGGCGCGCCATGTCTCCGAGATCGAGGTTCCGGTTCGCGTACTGCGCCGTGATGACGATGCGCCGGCCGGTGTGCGTGGCGATGCCGACGGGATCGATCTTCGAAGTGCGAGCGGCGCGGCCGATGTCGTTCGCGATCGCCTGGCGGTTCACGAGTCCGCCTGCCTGGGTCGTGAACACGATCGACAGCTCCGCTCTCTCGGGGCTGAGCGCGGGCCACCGCGTTGCCGATCGCTCCCGCTCGGCCGAGCCGTCGCGGCGGATTCCACGTTGATCCGCGGATGAGGTGACCACGCTGTGCGGTCCGGGGGAGCGTCCGGTCAGTCGGTGATGTCCCTACGGGACAGGGTCGTGAGGCTGATCACGAGCCCGGCGACGATGAACAAGGCGGCCAGCACCAACGACTGCGGGTAGGACGTGTCGTCCGAGCCACCGGCCAGCACGTTGCTGGCGGTGCCGGCCGGGAGCCACGACGACGCCGTGTCCCAGACGAGGCCGAGGAGCTTCTCGCCCACCAGCAGGTACCCGAGGCCCCCGGCGATCGAGGCCGCAGCCGACCGAGACACCATCGCGATCGTGGCACCGACCGTGCCCCACAGGCCGGCGGCGACGCCGAGGTTGGCCGCCGCCGACCACACCGCTCTCGGCGTCCACTGGCCGGTGGCGATGTCCTGGGTGGGCGCCATGAGCAGCGCGGTCGCGACCGACGCTCCGACCGACGCAACCACCGTGACCGCGGTCGCCGTGACCAGCGCGAACAGCTTGCCGCCGAGGTAGGCGAGCCGGCGTGCCTCGGTGACGAGGAGGACTCGGACGGACCCGGTCTGGAGGTCGCGAGCCACCGACAGCGCCCACAACACGAGACACACGAGCGTGACGAGGGTTCCAGCCGTCGCGATGCCGGCGACGATGCCGTCGGACGCGGTCAGCGCGTCGGCCGTGGTCCCGACGGCGCCCGCACCGTCGGGACCACGGAAGGGCGGACCGCCGGGCGAGGCCCCGGAGAAGGTGACGACCGTGGCGACGATCGTGAAGACGGTCGCGGCGGCGGGCAACGTCCACAGCCGGCGAAGTCGCACCAACTCGGAGCGGAAGGAGCGGAGCAGAGCGGACATCATCGGGCGGGCTCCTCGGTGAGGTGGAGGAACACGTCCTCCAGGTCATCGGAACGGGTGGACAGCTCGCGCAGCACGATGCCGTGCTCGAAACTGATCCGGTTGAGCTCGGCTGACGAGTCGGCCGACGCGTCCACGTCGAGGATCCCGTCGCCGACGGCGACGTCGAAGCCGCGTTCGCGGAGGTGGACGGCGAGGGCGTCGAGGTCGTCCGGACGCTCGGGGCGCACGGTCACCCGGTCCGGTCCTACGGCCATCAGATCGTCAGCGGATCCGGCGAACAGGAGTCGACCCTCACGGATGACGACGAAGCGGTCGCAGGCGGCTTGCATCTCGGCCAGCACGTGGCTCGACACCAGCACGGTGTGGCCGGCGGCGCCGAGGGACATGATGAGGGTGCGCATCTCGACGATGCCGGCCGGGTCGAGGCCGTTCGTCGGCTCGTCGAGCACGAGCAGCGGCGGGTCACGGAGCAGCGCTATGGCGATGGCCAGCCGCTGCTTCATGCCGAGCGAGTAGGTCTTCGTCTTGCTCCCGGCTCGGTCCGCCAGCCCCACGATGTCGAGCACCGCGTCGATCCGTGCGGCTGGCACCCCACCCAGCTCGGCGTAGACCCGCAGCGCGTCCCGCCCCGACAGCGTCGGGTAGAGGGCCGGCGAGTCGATCAGCGCACCGACCTGACCGACGTAGCGCTTCGGCTCGCTGATCGGGTGGCCGAGCACGCTCCCCCTGCCCGCGGTGGGCCGAACGAGGCCCAACAGCATGCGGATGGTGGTGCTCTTGCCCGAACCGTTCGGGCCCAGGAACCCGGTCACGCCACCGGTCGGGAGCTCGAAGGTGAGTCCGTCGACGGCAGCGTGGTCGCCGAACCGCTTCGTCAGGCCGTCGACGGCGATGGCCGTGTGAGTGCTCATGTACATCAGCATCCCGGGAGGGGCTCGACGGGCCATGAAGGCTTCCTGGAGGTTTCCTGGAGGTACGCGGGGCGGATCACGACCGCGGGTTCGAGGTGCCGGCGCCCCACGCGACGGGAGCGCCCACCGGATGGCGGACGCTCCCGAAGCGGATCCCGGGTCAGCGGCAGGCCGCCGGGCGGCTCACCCCGCCGCGGCGGCCGGTCCACCTCGACCGGGGATCGTGATGCCGCACTCGGCCGCCGCGGCACGCAGCTGCCGGCGCTGCTCGGCGGTGGGCCGACCCGACGGACGGGTCACACCCGCATCGGTGAGGCACGACCGTTGGGCGTCGGTGAGCCGCGCGAAGCCCCGGCCGCTCGAACGGTGCGTCCGGGCAGCCTCGACCCCAACGGCACCGCGAGGCCTCTGCGTCGCCTGGGCTGGCCTGCCGCCCCTCGCCGGAATCGTGATGCCACACTCGGCCGCCGCGTCGCGCAGCTGCCGGCGCTGCTCGGCGGTGGGCCGACCCGACGGACGGGTCACACCCGCATCGGTGAGGCACGAGCGTTGGGTGTCGGTGAGCTGCGCGAACGCACCCGCCCGGGAGGGGTGTGCGGCGCCATCCGGCACGGAGGCGCCGGCGCTGCCGGCGGTGCCGACCGCGAGACCGGCGATCGAGCCGACACCGATCGCTCCGGCCAGCAGGCTGCGGCGGATTCGGAAGGTGTTCATGGGAGTTCCTTTCGTGTTCTCGTCACCCCGTCCTTCGGGGACGTGCACCACGATCGGCCCGTCGGCTGGGCAGGACACGAAGGTAGGCTGGAGATCTGCTGGCGATCTCGTCCAGCAAACGTCCAGGTGGCATCCAGGGCCACCTCAGCAAGGCATGCCAGGATCCGGTCGTGGGAACTTCGCGGGTGCTCGTGGTCGACGACGAGGAGAACATCTCGTTCCTCGTCTCCTCCGCGCTACGGCTCGAGGGCCTTGAGGTGCGGATGGCGGACACCGGGAGGGCCGCGATCGAGGAAGCCGAGCGCTTCGCACCGGATGTGATCGTGCTGGACATCATGCTGCCGGACTTCGACGGCCTGGAGGTGCTGCGCCGCCTGCGGGCCGCCGGCAACGACGCCGCGGTGCTGTTCCTGACCGCCCGACAGACCACCGCGGACAAGGTCCGGGGTCTGACCGCCGGCGGAGACGACTACATCGTCAAGCCGTTCGCCCTCGAGGAGCTGACCGCGCGAGTGCAGGTCGCGCTGCGCCGGCGGGGCGTGGCGGCAGCACCGGCTCGCTACCGCGTCGGCGACCTGGAGCTCGACGACGACGCCCACCGCGTCTGGCGGGGCGGGGTCGAGGCGCACCTCTCGGCAACCGAGTTCAAGCTGCTGCGGTGCCTGATGACCAACACCGGTCGAGTCGTCACCCGAGCCCAGATCCTCGATCACGTGTGGGAGTACGACTTCGACGGTGAGTCCGCCATCATCGAGTCGTTCATCAGCAACGTGCGCAAGAAGGTGGACACGGTCGAGCCGAAGCTGATCCACACGGTGCGCGGTGTCGGCTACAGCATCCGAGAACCCGGATGACCCTCCGCGGCCGCCTCGCCGCTGGGCTCCTCGTCATCGTTGCGACCCTGGGGGTCGCTGCGCTGGCCGTCACCGGCCATCAACAGCGGGTACTCCTCCGACAGCTCGACGACCGGTTGGACCTGAGCGCGCGCAACGCCGAGCGACTCGCTCGGATGGGCGGCGCGACCCGGATGGGCCAGCCGGTCGTCAGCGACCTCTACGTGGCGGCAGTCGCCGAGCGGGACCGGCGCGTGCTGGTCCGACCGTCCAGCGACCCCGATCTGGCACCGCAGGTGGATGCCATCCTGGCCATCGAACCCGGGACCCACACGACCGTCAGCGCAACCGGCGGCGCGTCGGAGCGGATGCGCATCCTGGCCGTCGAGACCAGCGACACGACGCTGGTGTTCGGCCTGCCGACGGCGCCGGCGGAAGCCGGCATCCGTGACCTCCGGCGCACGATCGCGATCACCGCGTTGGCGGTGGCGGCCGTCCTCGCACTGCTCAGCTGGTGGGTGACTCGGCTCGGGTTGCGTCCGGTCCGGGAGATGACGGCGACCGCGGACGCCATCGTGGCCGGGGCGACCGATCACCGGGCCGCCGACTACCCGGCGAGAACCGAGGCAGGGCGGCTGGGCCGGGCGTTGAACGCCATGATCGACGCCAACCAGGCGAGCGGGGCACGGTTGCGCCGGTTCGTGGCAGATGCCTCCCATGAGCTGCGCACGCCGCTCACCACGCTGAGCGGCTACGCCGCCCTCCACGAGCGGGGCGGGCTGACCGGGGAGGGCGAGCTCGCCGACGCCATGTCGCGCATGAGTCGCGAGGCCCACCGGATGAACCTGCTGGTCGACGACCTGTTGCTGTTGGCCCGCCTCGACGAGGGCCGCCACCAGGAGCGAGCACCGGTCGACCTCGGCCTCCTGCTCGACGACCTGGCCACCGACCTGCGTGTCCTGCAACCCGGTCGGATCGTGACGGTCGAACGCGACGACGACCTCACCGTGGCGGGTGATGGCGCACGGCTCACCCAGGCCCTCGGCAGCCTGGTCACCAACGCGTGGCGCCACACCCCTGAGGATCGCGCCATCACCCTCATCGGCCGACGTCCCGACGGCCGGGTCAGGATCGAGGTCGTCGACCGCGGCGACGGCATCGCTGCCGAGCACGTGCCGCACCTCTTCGAGCGCTTCTACCGGGCCGACCCCGGACGAACCCGCGACCGTGGCGGCAGCGGGCTCGGCCTCTCGATCGTGGCCGCCATCGTCGAGGCGCACGGCGGCACCTACGGCGTGCGCTCCGTCGTCGACGAGGGCTCCACGTTCTGGATCGAGCTGCCGACGGCATGACCGTCCACGAATGACCGCCATCGAACGCGGCTCCGTTGACTCGGGTCGAACTCGTCGCTGTGAACGCCACGGGGCCGCTCCCCTGAGAGCACTGCCCGCGTCTCCCGTCCGGGACATGACCCCCGCTCACCGAGGCCGACCTGCTCGCCGAAGTCACCCCACCTCGAACGGGGCGCCCGCCAGGTTGCACCACGTCCGCGGGTTGCCGGCGCCCGATCTGGCAACCTTCGGTCGTGATCCGTCGCCGTGTCGCCGTCGCCGTGCTCCTGGCCGCCGTGGCGGTCGCGGCGTCGGGGTGCCCGTGGGACGACACCGCCTCGTCCGACGACACCACCACGACGGCGAACGCCAACGGCATCAACCCCATGGAAGAACCCGAGCGCGTCCGCGAGCTGATCGTCGAGCACCTGGGCCGCTCGCCGGAGATCCGCCGCCTGTCGATCGACGACAACGGCTTCACGGTGCAGGTCCGCGACGCCGCCAAGCCGGAGAACCTCGACGACTACCAGTACCACGACGGCGAGTGGTCGACCCGACCGGTGTCGGTGTCGATGTCGGAGATCCAGCAGTACGAGTCGGTGACCTTCTACCTGTCGGACATCTCGTGGGACGTCATCCCGGGACTGGTCGACCAGGCGCTCGACGGCCTCGACCTCGAAGGCCAGGAAGCCAACGGCGTGTCGTTCGACCGACTGCCCGGCGAGCGGCCCCGGGTGTTCATCGGGGTTACCGGGCTGCGCGGTTCGGGCCGCCTGATCGCCAACGCCGACGGCACCGACGTCGACATCCAACGCAGCTGACCGCTCCTGCTCGGCGGTCGGCGCCGATCGGGGCGGTCAGGCGCGCTCGACCCGGCGCAGCCCCTTCGCCAGCGTCCACCACTCGACGACGAGCATCGTGCCCTCGTCGTTCAATCCCGTAACGACGACCTCGGTCACGTCGACCACCAAGAGCTCGCCCTTGGGTCCCTCGCCGGCGCCATCCCCGTCCCGGGACACGATCGGGCCGGCCGTCGATGAACTCGCACTCGATCCCCGAGATGCGCGGCGAGCCGTCGGTCCGCAGCGTGGCGATCGTGTTGTGCCGCCCCCGCCGATCCGAGATTCCTCGAACTGGACCAGCGGGCCGATGAGCCTCACGTAGCCACGACCACCGACCCACTCGACGGTCTTGATCGGCCCGACGAAAGACCAGCTCGATGCAATCGTCGAACGCCACCGACAGCCGTTCGTCTGCTGCATAGCGAAGTAGAGACGGCGTGGTCGCGGACTCGACCGCCACTGCGACCTCATCGACTGCGTGCATCTGCCACGAGGGCTCGTCGACAACGGTGCACGGCATCTGAAGTCGGCCGACTTCGAGCACGCCGTGCCGGCCAATCCATGTCGTGCGACGACGCGGCGCCTCGAAGTCGGTGAGTCCGTCGTCGGGGCGGCTGGAGTAGCCCAGGTGATCACTGCTCGACATAGGTGGTCACCAGTGGGGGGAGGCCCAAGCGCTCCGTGCCAGTCGTCGGACCCCTCTTGGGCGGGGTCGAAGAGCGCTTGGCGTTCGACTGACATGGACGTGGTGGCTCGCGCATCTTCGCTCAGTGTGAATCCGAGTTCTGCACGACCGAGGGGCTAGGCGCCGTGATCGGGGTAGCCACCTGCCGGATGGTGGCAGTCATCGGTTCTGCGATGTCGGAATCGTCCGCCTCGGCGGGTGACCCATCGGTCCGTCTGATCTGAAGCCTGCGATCAGCGCACACACCCGGCGATCAGGGATACTCCGTCGGTGGCCGTAGCACGTCGTGCTACGGTGAGGCATGGCCCGAGAACTCACTCAACGGGAGCTCCGGAACGAGAGCGGCGAGATCATGCGTCGGCTCGACGAGGGCGAGACCTTCGTGGTGACTCGCAACGGCGTGCCGGTCGCGGAGCTGACCCCGCTGCGACGCCGTCGCTTCGTCGCAGCGGAGGCGGCGGTGGCGATGTTCCGCAGCGCGCCGAGCGTGGACTACGACCGATTCCGAGCCGACCTCGATCGGGTTGTCGTCCAGGACCCCGAGCCGCGTGGCTGAGCCCGAGCGCCCGTCGCAAGGGTTGCTCGACACCTCGGTTGTGATCGACCTTGAACGGCTCGACCCGTCGAAGCTGCCGATCGAGGTCGCAGTGAGCGCTCTCACGATGGCGGAGCTCGCCGCGGGGCCTCACGCTGCCGGCGACGCCGACGAGCGGGGACGTCGACAGGACCGACTGCAGCGAGCCGAAGCCGCATTCGACCCGCTCCCGTTCGACGGCGAAGCCGCCCGCGCCTACGGGCGCATCTTCGCCGCGGTCACCGCTTCCGGCCGCAAGGCCCGCGGTGCCCGAGCCGTGGACCTGCTCATCGCCGCGACCGCCTGCGCCGCGGGCCTGCCGCTCTACACTCGCAACGGCGCGGACTTCGAAGGGCTCGATGATCTGGTCGACATCATCGTGGTGTAAGCCGGTCCCAGCGTTAGGTGGCACCGATCGGACTGCCCGCGTTCGAGTGCGATCGTTGTCGAGGGGTGTCGACGATCGCACACAGAGTCGGCGTGAACGCTCCTCCGGCAGGGCGTAGGGACCGTGGCTGATTCAGACCGTTCGGATCGGACTGGTTTCGTGTTCTGTGTCCGCGTAGGCGACTGGGAACGGCCGGTGTTCCGCTACGACGAGCTCGGAGACGGCATCGAGGCCAGCGTCGTGGACGACACGCCGGCCTGTCTCGACCACGCCCGGCCACCCGCCGGCTTCGATACGCCTCGGGTGCTCGATGACGAGACCTACGCCCTCGCCTTCGACGCGTGGCCGATAGCTCGGAACGTAGGTCCTCGTCCGGCGCGGTCGGGAGCAACCCGGGCAGGAAATACGCACCAGCATCGAGCGCCGCCTGTGCCCGCAGACCCGCCTCAACAAGGGCGCCGACCGCCGTTCGATCCGTGGGCAACACCGGCGAAGTCGGAGCCCAGCTTGCAGCCGTGAGCTTCCGCACGTCGTGAGCTGACTCATGCCGGAAGCGCCAACCGTGGGTGTCGATCAACAAGTTGGTGCCATGTGCCCGGAGCGTGGTCAACAGCTCCGGCTTCTGCTCAGCCAGGCGCCGTCAGCGAGCGCCCACGGAAGATCGAGCGCGGACGAGAACAGGTCTGCCGGCCCGACGCAGCGGTCCACCGCCTTGTAGTTCTCTTCACCGATGCGGGGGATGAAGCCATGTCCGAAGTCGAGGTCCATGGATTGCCTCCTTACGAGAACTCGACGTATGGTATGACATACGCGCGACGTAGTGCTACATGTTGGGGCGACGAGGAGACCATGACGACACTCACTTCTCTGCTGGACCACCTCTCCGAAGGCAATGTGGTCGACACCGCCGACCTGGCGCGAGTGAGCGACACCAACCCCCGAAGCGTCGCCCGCTGGAAGGCCGAGGCGGCCACACCGCGCCGGGAGGCTGAGGAGCGCCTGCTCGAACTCCGCGCCGTTGTCGACCTGGCACGACGGGTCATGCGTGACGACGCAGCTCGATTCTGGATGCGCTCACCCAACCCCGACCTCGGTTACGAGAAGCCCCTCGACCTCATCGCCGCCGGGCACTATCAGCGCGTGGTCGACCTGCTGCTCGCGTTGGCGGAGGGCGTGACCCTCTGACATGCCGTCGCTCGATCCCCGGGCGGTCGGCCGCGCGCCGGCCGTCTCCAGCGCGTCCTCCGTTCATGTCACAGGGTCTCAGTAGGGTTGAAGCACCTCGGCACCCTCGTGCCCGATCCCTCCGCCCGTCCACCGGGGACAGCACATGCAGCTCGACACAGACCTAGAGCTAGATCTGGTTGAACTTGTTCACCGGCTCGCCGATCGGTCGCGGGCTCGAACAGAAGCCGACGTACAGAGCGACCTCCAGACCTTCCTGTTGTACGGCGGCTTCAACCTCCACGAGCAGGAGGTACGACTCGAGTCCCAGGCAGGCAGCGGTCGGCGGCTCGATATTGAAGTCGGGCGCACCGTGATCGAGGTGAAGAAGGATCTCACTCGTGCGGCGACGGTGGAGGCCGCTGAGTCCCAGCTGGGCGACTACCTGCAGCGAAGGTCGAGGGAGTTCGGCGAGACGTTCGTGGGTGTGCTCACTGATGGAGCAGTCTGGCGCCTCTACTACCTCGACACTGACGCGCAACTTCTGCTTGCCGCCGAACTCTCCGTCGACCCACTGAGGCCCGCCGTCGATGACCTCAGACTCTGGCTAGACGGCGCGCTCGCGACGCAGGAGGACCTGCTCCCCTCCGCGATCGAGATCCGGGCCCGTCTTGGCGCCACGAGCAGCGCCTTCTCACTAGAGCGGACAGCCCTTGAATCGATCTACTCGAAGTGCCGGGACGCACCCGAGGTCCGCTTGAAGCGAGAGCTCTGGGCCCGCCTGTTGTCGACCGCCTTCGGAACGAAGTTCAAGAACGAGGATGACCTGTTCGTGGAGCACACCTACCTGGTCATCACGGCGGAGGTCATCGCCCACGCCGTAGCCGGGCTACCGATCGCAGGTGGGCACCTCTCCGGTTCCACACTTGTGTCGGGCGAGTTGTTCGAAGCCTCCGACATCCGAGGCGTGGTTGAGCGCGACTTCTTTGACTGGGTCCTGGACGCGCCGGGAGGCGAAGCCTTCGTCGAGCGCTTGGCGAAGCGACTGTCCAGGTTCCGATGGAGCGGTGTTGATCACGACATCCTCAAGTCGCTCTACGAGTCCGTGATCGACACAGAGACCCGTCACGATCTCGGCGAGTACTACACACCCGACTGGCTGGCAGAGTCCCTGGTCGACTCCTCCATCGACGACGCGACCGCCCAACGCATTCTGGATCCCGCATGCGGTTCAGGAACGTTCCTGTTTCACGCCGTCCGTAGGTTTCTAAAGGACGCTGATCGCGCCGGGATGTCGAACGCGGACGCGCTCGAACACCTGAGCAATCAGGTCATCGGCGTCGACCTCCATCCGGTCGCCGTCACGCTTGCACGAGTCACCTACCTCCTTGCCATCGGCTCGGACCGGCTCCAACGCGACCGACGATCGCTGTCTATCCCCGTCTACATCGGGGACTCGATGCAGTGGCAGTCCGAGGACAGCCTCCTGTCGGCCACCGGTATCACGATCTACACCAGCGACGGAGCCGAACTGTTCTCCCGTGAGCTCAGGTTCCCGGCGGGAGTGCTGGCGGATGCGAGTCGATTCGACCAGCTCGTCGATGAGCTAGCGAACAAGGCTTCGAGCAGAGCCCCCGGGAGCCGTCCACCTTCCCTCCGGCAGACGTTCGCGCGCTTCGCCGTTGCCGAGACGGACCAAGCCGAGCTGACCTCGACGTTCGAGTCGATGTGCCGACTCTTCGACGACGGCAGGGATCACATCTGGGGCTACTACGTGAGGAACCTCGCGCGACCACACTGGCTTGCTCAGCCTGGCAACCAGGTCGACGTGTTGGTCGGCAACCCGCCTTGGCTCTCGTATCGGTTCATGACCGCGGAAGCGCAGACGAAGTTCAAGCGGCAGAGCCAGGAGCGGGGGCTCTGGGTTGGCGCCCAGCTCACGACCCACCAAGACCTTTCCGCGTATTTCGTCGCCAAGGCGGTCGAGCTATATCTCCGGACGGGAGGTCGCTTCAGCTTCGTCATGCCTGCTGGGGTGCTCACCAGACAGCAGTACGCCGGCTTCCGCTCGGGCTCCTGGTCGACCGATCGCCACCAGGTCCGAGCCGCCTTCGACCAGCCAGCGGATCTTCGGAAGATCGATTGCCAGCCAGCATTATTCCCAGTGCCCTGCTCGGTCATCAGCGGTCAGCGATCTGAAGAAGCGCGGGCACTCGGGCAGGTCATGGAGGTCTGGACCGCCGAGCTGCCGCAACGCGATCTCCCGCTCAGCGAGGTATCGCCACTCTTGCGTCGACAGCCGGACGTGCCGATCCCAGACATCACAGCCCTTGAGTCTCCCTACAGCTCTCGCTTCACGCAGGGCGCCTTCGTGTGGCCGCGAATGCTTTTGGTTGTCGAAGACGACGACCCAACGCCCCTGGGCACCCAGGCTGGGCGACGACGCGTCAGGAGCGCCCGCACTTCGAAAGAGAAGCCGCCGTGGAAAGACGTTCCGTCGCTCCTCGGCTCCGTCGAGGAGCAGTTCGTTCGACCACTTCGACTGGGTGCGACCATCGCCCCGTTCGTCGAACTCGAGGCCGAACTTGCGATCATTCCGTGGGACGGCACTCGACTGATCTCCAAGGACTCCGCCGAGCTGGATCGGTATCCGGGCCTCGCGAAATGGTGGGAAGAGGCCGAGCGACTGTGGGCGAAGCATCGCCCTGACTACACGACCGGCGATCTCACAGATCGGCTCCAGTACAAGGAAGGCACCTCCAAGCAGATGCCGATTGCGCCTCACCGCGTCGTGTACACCTCCTCGGGCACCAATCTCGTAGCAGCCCGCTTGACCGATCAGCGGTCGCTGGTCTCGGAAACGCTCTACTGGGCGGCTTGCCAGAGTGAGCATGAGGCGAAGTACTTGGTCGCAATTCTCAACAGCGAGGCCCTTCTGTCGCGAATCAAGGAGCTGCAGTCGGAGGGCCAGTTCGGTCGGCGACACTTCCACAAAGTCGTCTTTGCTGCCGGCTTACCGCTGTTCGAGCCAGCGAACCCCCTCCACGTCGAGCTGGCAGCCGCAGGAGGCCAGGCGGAATCCCTGGCTGCTGACCTTGGCGTCGCTGGTGTTGCGTTCCAGCAGGCACGCAAGCGGGTGCGAGAGGCCTTCTACTCCTCCGACCTCGCAAGACGAATCGATGAGATGGTGAAGGACCTTCTTCGTATCGGAGCGCACGGATGAAGGTCCCATCGGCGTCGGCGCACTTCCAACCCGAGAGGCAACTCATCACCCAGCTCGTCGCGGCCCTCGGAGCCGACACGTGGGATCAGTTGAACGTTCCGGTCTCGTACGCCGTTGTCGGGGGTGTCCGTTTGCTCGAGGAGCGACTCGGCGCCGAGCCGCAGTGGGCGAAGCTTGAGAAGCGCTTCCTCGTCGGCATCGACTGGTTCCGCAGCGAGCCCCTCGCTCTCGACGCGCTATCGAAGCTTCCGAAAGCGTCGCTCCGTGTCGTCGACGGCAAGCGAGTCGTCGTTGTCCCTGGTTGCCGACCGGTCCGGAGCTACCACCCGAAAGCGTTCATCTTCACCAGGGATTGGCCGTCACCGAGTGGGGCAGTGGGCTGCCTCGTCGGATCGGGAAACCTGTCGAAGAACGGCCTGTCGTACGGACATGAACTCGACCTCTGGTCGTGCTCGACTGGCGCCGCCCACGAGGTCGTGACGGCACTGGGAGACATCTACACCTGGTTCGAGGACCTCTGGTCGAAGTCCACGCCCTACCAACACATCCGCGACGCGTACCGCGCCAAGTTCGAGGAGCATCAGCGGACAAGCGCCCGAGCTACGACCGACGATGACTCAGTTCCCGACGTCATCCTCCGTCAGCGCGGTCTCAAGCCCGACGATCTCGTCATCCTTCGATCCTTCGACAACCTGTGGATCGACACGGGATCGATGTACAGCAATCTGGGCGAAGGCCGCTCAGGCAATCAGCTCGACCTGAGGCGATACACGCGAGTGTTCTTCGGCTTCCCAGCGCAAGACCTCGCGACGAACTCCCCCATCGGCGGTATCGCCATCAAGCTTGGGGGGACCATCCATCCCGACCGCCACCTCCGGTACGGCGACAACCAGATGGACAAGCTCGACCTCCCAGTTCCCGCGAGCGGATCCATCGACTACCGGAACCAGACGCTCCTCTTCACTCGGGAGGTCGGCCCATCGGGGCAGGTGCGATTCAAGATGCAGTTGTCCGGTAGCGACGATCGCGCCCGATGGCGAGCCAAGAGCAGGAAGCTGGGGACCGCATTCACGTTCGCTGGTGCCAGCACTCGCGAGTTCGGCGTGTTCTGAGCTGAGTCCCCTGAGCCATCATGGTTGCCCGGACCCCCGAGGAACCGCCCACGTGATCAAACTTCGCGCCGAAGATGACGCAGGACCACCGGCCGAGATCTTCCGCGCGCGCGTCTACCTCAACGATGAGCCACACTTCGTCGTGGGCCTGAGGGCGACCGATCTCGCGTGGCAGCGAATCTGCGAGGGGGCTCCGGGTGACCAGGCAAGGGAACTCTGCATCCGCTATGCCATGCCACGGTTCGAAGCGATGGCCGAGGCTGGGCAGCTGTCCGAGTCGTACGACTCAGCCGTGATCCAGCTGACCCTCGACGATGGCGATGTCAGCGGCGTCCTCGCTCTCGCTCATCGACACGACTGCCGATATCAAGACTCGTCCGGGCCAGATTGGATTTGCGAGGCCGGGGACTCACCCCTGACTCGACGAACGACGCTCCACCGTTGCCTGGGATGCGAGGCTCCGCCCAGGGACCTCCTATGCAGCAACGCCAGTCACTTCGCTCCGACGACGTTCCAGCTCAGAGGCGGCGCTCAGGAGGTGCGCATTTCTGGCCACTGCGCCGTCGGCCACCATGAGCCCGCCTTCGGTGGATCGTCGCACGGGTTCTCACTCCAGTCGGTGCAAAGCCCTGTCCCTTCAGAGTGCGTGCCGGGTCGACAGCAATGCTGGGAGCGTCTCCTCCTCAGCGACAAGCCAAACCCACCTCCGCTCGACCCCGTCGACCTCCTCGCAACATTCGATGGGCTCGACATGGCTTGGCGCCTCGCGTTCGGTAGGTCTCGTCGGCTCCTCGGCCCCGGTTCGCTCGAGCCCGTGGGCCACCTGGCCCGGCCAGTAGCTAGCCGGGACGACTTCTTGGCACGGTTGGTGGACTTGGCTTCGCTGTTCGACCGGCTACAGGTAGGTGACGATCTACGACCGACGGAGATCACCGAACAGGAGTGGAACGCCCGTCGCTCGCTTGCGAGGTTGGGTACCGTCCTCGACGGTCAGGGGCACGAGGACGGCTCCGATGCTGCGGCGCGCCTTCGCAAGCTGGCCGAACTCAACAACGCCTTCAAGCACAGCACCCAACGGGCTGGCCAAGCGGCGGCTGCCGTCGGTCTGGCCTTCCCAGTTGCCGACTGGACCGTCGCGTGGAACTTCGTGGCTCATTCGGCTGTCGCAGCCGTGCGCGCTCTGACCCTTGCCCTGAGACGCATAGCCGACGTGCGTGCATGATTCAGGTCGTCGCTGCTGGCAGCCCGGCGTGACCCTAGCGTGACCTTACGGAACGGCAATCAGGGTCACTGGCGGGTACTGGGCGGTACTGGAAGTACGCCTGACCAGCCCGTTCGCGCGAACCCGCTGGTCACGGAACCCATAGTTCTCAGCTTCCCAAGCTGAATACGCAGGCTCGTGAACCATTCCCAGTAGTCGACCACCCATACGAGTGATGCTCATCAACACCCTCTGTTGGACTACCGGTGGAGGCGGCGCAACGGCGGATCGACCTTCGGTGGAGTTCGACGGGCCGGCAGCGACGAGAGCAGGTCGGTGGTCGCTTCCGCCACGCGACGGACCGCCGGCTCGAATGCCGCGTCGGCCATGACCGACGGCGACGGCTGGGAGGCCACCTTGCGAACGTACTGACGAGCCGCGGCCTCGATCTCCTCGGCGGTGGCGGCGGGCTGGAGACCTCGCAGTGGCGTGATGTTGCGGCACATGACGGCCAAGCTACGGCGGTGCCCGCCGCCCCGACGGTCGAACGGACGACTTCGATTTCTCGATGACCTTCGGCCCTGCCGCTGGTGGCCAATCGACGCGAGCATGTCCGGAGGGGTGACCGCCCCCGTTCAGGAGGTTGTGATGAGCAGCATCGAAGACCGCGTCGCAGAGCTCGAAGCACGCGTAGCCCAACTCGAGGAGAGCAGCGTCGATGCCGAGTTGGACAAGTTCCGAGGCCGCGTCGAGGACCTACGTGTCCAGGCATCGTTGGCGAAGCTGGACGCCCGCGACGACGTGAAGGCAGTGATCGATCGACTCGAGGGTGTCGTCGGCGAAGCGAGGCGCCGGCTCGAGCGCGTGCGTGACGAATCACGCTCGGCCGGCAAGAGCCTGACCGACGGCCTGCACAGCGCCGTGGGCGACCTACGAGCCGGCTTCGACGACGCCATCGCACCCCTCCGCAGTCGCGTCAAGGACTGACATCCCCGCCGAACCCCCGGTGTGATACACCCGGTAGGTGGAGTTCGGCCTCACCTTCGTCTTCTTCCTGTTCTTCGGATTGATTCTGGGATCGATGGTCCTGTGGATCGTGGCGCTGGTCGAGGTGGCCCGCATTCCCGAACATCAGTTCCGTGCAGCGAACACCGAGAAGATGGTTTGGGTGTTGGTGGTGGCGCTCACCCAGTGGATCGGCGCGCTCATATGGTGGTTCGCCAAGCGCCAAGACGTCCTAGCCGCGGCGGGCGCGGCGTTGCCTCCGCCGCCGGGTTGGTATCCCGGTCCCGACGGGGTGCCACGTTGGTGGGACGGCATGCGCTGGATGGATCCACCCGCACAGCAGGCACCGATGCCGCCCACGCGGAACGACTGACCGATACTCCGCCTCAGGCGCAGCCTTCGTCGTCGCCCCAGGCGTCCGCGTAGCTGACCTCGACCCGGCGCACTCGTTCGTCCTCGTCGAGAACGAAGGTGAGGGCCTGGTTGCCTTCCTTCACCCCTGCGACCTTCGTGTACATGGCCAGCAGGCCGTCCGTTGGGTGCTCCCACCCGTCCATCTCGTCGATGACGAGTTGATCGCCGTAGACGCGCCGCAGTGCTCCGAGCGAAGTGCCGACGCCGACCCCGGAGGCAGTTCGGTAGTCGGGGTCTTCGACCTGGATCTCGAACAGCCTCGCCTTCGTCGGATCCGAAGGGTCTCCGGTCAGCGATCCCAACCACCAGCCACCGGCCGCGTCACGACTCGCGCAGTCGCCAACGGCTGCATCCGCGATGTCCCAGTTGGTGCTGAACCCTGACTCGACCTGGCCGAGCGCGACAGGACCGACGCCGTCGAATCGGATGGTCAACTCGTCGCCGGCGGGGGCGACAAGGCCCTCCTTGCCGGCGGACGGCGTAGAGGTGGACGTGGCCGTCGGACCCACGAGCGTGGTCGCGCTCGACACGGTCGAAGTCGTCAAGTCTGTGGTTGCCTCCGACGTTTCGGCCTGCCCACGCGTGGCGGATTCCACCCGCCGTGTGGTGGGCTCCTCATCTGAGATGACCACGACCAGCGCCACCACGACCGCGACGACAGCCACCGCTCCGGTGGCGATGGCGAAGCCCTTCTTCACACCGAGGCCCGGATCAGATCAGCGCACTTCTCCCCGATCATGATCACCGGGGCGTGGATGTTGTTGGAGGGGATCGTCGGCATCACCGACGCGTCGGCGATCCGCAGGCCATCGATGCCCCGCACCCGCAGCCGCGCGTCGACCACCGCCATCGGGTCGCTGTCGGGACCCATCTTGGCGGTGCCGCAGGGGTGGTACTCGGTGTCCGCGTGCCGGCGCAGCGTCTCTTCGATCTGGCGGGGATCGTCGCGGTCGTAGTGGATCAGCATGTCGCCCCGGTACCTGTCGAAAACCGGGTCGGCCATGATGTCGAGCGCCACCTGGGTGCCCTTCACCAGGGTCTCCATGTCGTAGGGGTCGGTGAAGTACTTCGGGTCGATCAACGGCGCCACCCGCGTGTCGGTGCCGGCCAGGCGGACCTCACCGAGGCTCTTGGGTCTCGCCAGGAGCAGGTGCGCGGAGTAGCCGTGTCCGAGGTGCAGCTTGCGTCCGTGGTCGTCGCCGATGCCCACGATCAGCTCCATCTCCATGTCGGAGACCTCGACCTCGGGGCTGGAGCGGTAGTACACCCCCGACTCGGCAGCGCAGCTCGTCACCAGCCCGCGCCGGTGCCGTCGCCACTGCCAGATCCCCCGGAGGATCTCGACGACACCGCGGGGTGAGATGCCGACGGTGTGATCGGGGATCCGGGCCCGATAGATCAACAGCGCCGAGATGTGGTCCTGGAGGTTCTGGCCGACCCCCGCCACGTCCAGCACCGGAGCAATGCCCAGTTCCTGGAGGTGCGCGCCGGGGCCCACTCCAGACGCCATCAGGATCTGTGGAGTCCCGAATGCTCCGGCGGACATGACCACCTCACGGCGGGCCGCCACCGTCTCGAGCCGGTCGCCTCGGCGGTACTCGACGCCGGTCGCGCGCCGGCCGTCGAAGCGCACCCTGCTGATATGGGCCTCGCAGCGCACGTCGAGGTTCGGCCGATCCAGGTTGGGATGGATGAACGCCGCGGCCACGCTGTGGCGTTCGCCGTCCTTCTGCGTGACCTGCACGTGGTAGCAGCCGTGATGTGCTTCGCCGTTGAGGTCGTCGTTGAAGGGGATGCCCTGGTTCTGGCACGCCTGGAGGAACACGTCGTTGAGAGGGCTGGGGCTGCGGAGGTTCGTGACGTTCAGCGGCCCGTCGACGCCGTGCAGCAACGGGTCGCGGTGGATGGCGTTGCACTCCGACTTCCTGAAGTACGGCAGCACGTCGTCCCAAGCCCACCCGGGGTTGCCGAGATCGGCCCACCGGTCGTAGTCGGAGCGGTGCCCGCGCGCGTAGATCATGGCGTTGATGGTGGAGGACCCGCCCAGTGCCTTGCCCCGCGGTTGGAATCCCCGCCGGCCGCCGAATCCGGCTTGAGGGACCGTCTCGTAGTTCCAGCTGTTGATCCCCCGCGGCATTCCCAGCGCGAACCCGAGGGGCGCGCGGATCAAAGCGTTACGTCCCTCTCCACCGGCTTCCAGGAGGCACACCCGAACGGCGGGGTCCTCGCTGAGACGGCTCGCCACGACGCATCCCGCGGAGCCGCCGCCGACGACCACGTAATCAAACTCATCCACGATCGGCAACCTAGCCCGCCGGCTCTGCGCCCACCGGTGCCTACCCCATCCCCAACATCGCCGCGAGCTCGAAGACGATCCATGCTCCGCAACGCGAGCAGTCGACGTCGTTGCCGTAGCAGCAGAACGGCGTGGTGTAGTCGTCGCCCTCGGAGTACAGCGGCAGGATCACCGACTTCGCCGGACACGCGTCGGTGACCGAGTGGGCGGTATCGGGCGCCATCAACTCCAACGCCCGTCGCCGGTTGCGCACGAAGGTCGGGTACCGCTCCTTGAGTGCCATCACACGTTCGACTGCCACCATGCGCTCGGAGTTGTCGACCCATGCATCCGAGGTCTCCCCTTCCGCCGGCGGCACGTAGAAGCTGAAGGTCATCCATTCGAAGCGCGACCCGACGAGCAGCTCCACCAGCTCGTCGAGGTGATCCTGGTTGGAGCGGGTGACGGTGCACTGCGCTTGGATCGGCGTCGCGAAACCGGCGGGGACACGATCGAGGTTCCTCATCACGCGCTCGAAGGTTCCCGCTCCCCGGATCGCGTCGTTCACCTCCGGTGGCCCGTCGACAGACACCACGTAGAGGGAATCCGGCCCGAGATCCACGAGCGGGACGGTGCCGTTGGTGACGACGTGGTTACGGGGGAACAGCTTCACGCCACGTTCCAGCAGCGACCGGCGCAACAGCGGCTCTCCGCCCATCCACAGGATCGTCCGGATGCCTTGTCGGTCACGGAGGGCCGCCAGCAGGTCGAGGAGGTCGTCGTCGGAGGGCTCGCCCCTGGGGCTCTGCGCCTCGTTCGGGTTGTCGTCGCGGTACACGAAGCAGTGGCGACACGACAGGTTGCAGCGGTTCGTCGTGTTGAACACCAACGCGGGATAGCTGCCGTCGTCGCGGTAGCCGTTGGTGAGGTGGACGCGATGGGCCAGGTCGACCATCGCTCCACGCTACGACCTCTACGTGCTCCCCCCACTTCCCTTCTGTGGTGCGCGCGGACCCGGATTTGGCGCGGTACGCACCACTGAAGCGGGGGTGCCTCGCACCGAGTCGGCGAGGATCTCTCGACCCGTGCCGCTACCGTGAGCGCGCCGATGCCGCTCACCTTCTTCGCCCATCAGGCTCCCGTCCTGCCCCTGAAGCTCGCTCGGCCCAACCGCTTCGACGCGACCGCCCTGTGCGTCGGGTCGATGGCTCCGGACCTCGGCTATCCACTCGGTGGGTGGATCGGCGGCGGCTCCCACACCTGGATCGGCCAGCTCACCTGGAGCCTGCCTGCGACGCTGGTGATCTGCTGGGCGCTTCGACGCTGGATCGCCGAGGTTGCGTTCGCTCAGCTTCCCGACACTCGGGCACGACTTCACTCGCTGAGGGTCACCGCCCTGCGGCGGCCACCGCTGTTGCAGACCGTGCTGTCCGCAGCGATCGGCACCACCACACACGTCGTGATCGACGCGTTCACCCACCGGGAACGCTGGGGTGCACGGTGGCTGGGCCTCGGCCGGCCACTCGGCGACTTCCACCTGCCACTCGCGGGTCCCGTCAGCACCGCCGGGATCCTCCAGTACCTGGGCCACAGCATCGGGTCCTTGGTCGGGCTCGCGCTGGTGGTACAGATCTGTTACCGACGCCGCATCGACGAGTGGTACGGGCCCGCCGCGATCGTGCGGGCAAGGAACGTCATGCTCGACAGGAGCTCCCGCATTCTGTTCTGGGCAGTGGTGGCCGCAGCGCTCGCTGCGGGCGTGACGATTTCCAGAGGCGGGACCGCGGGCGCACCGTTCTTCCTGATGGACGCCCTTGCCGTCGGGGTTGGGTTCGCGAGTGCGATTCCCCGGTGCAGGCCCAGCCCTCCGCTACGAGAGCCCCTGCGCATGGGAGACTCGGCAGTCGATCATGCAGGTAGTCACCCTCAGCTCACGCCCTGACGTCCTCGCCGAGACGCTCACCCACCTGCGGCACTTCCTGCCGTGGATCGACGACGTGGTCGTCATAGCCCCCGAGGCCCAACGGGCGAGCTTCGAGAAGCTCGTCGATTCCACCGTGGTCTCCGACGAGGAGATCAGCGGCCTCTCGACAGCCGAGCTGCGGGGACTCGATCACATGTCACGCAACTTCACCCTCCGAGGTGGCTTGGGCCGCCACGACGCCGTCGCCGACCAGTTCCTGATGGCAGACGACGACCACCGCCCGCTCAAGGCGGTCGACCCCTCGTTCTTCATCGACGGCGAGGGCCGTCACAGGGGCTACTTCTTCTACGACCTCGACGAGTGGCCCGGGACCTCCACCCCCTTCGACGATGGCCAGCACCACGCCCGAGAGCTGCTCGGCTACCTCGGCTACGACCGTCTCGCCTACGGCTCCCACATGCCCCAGATGATCCGCAAGGAGTTCCTGGCCGAGGTGTGGGACCTCGTCGCCCGCCTCACCGACACCAAGTCGCTGTGTGAGTGGACCATGTACTTCAACGCCGCCCAGGCGCGACACCCCGACGCCTTCTGCGACCCCGAACCCTTCCGCACCCTCGCCTGGCCCCAGTACCCCAACGAGTGGCCATGGTGGGTACGACCACCCGAGTACGTGTTCGAGAACTTCTACCCCGAGCTCTACGAAGCGGGCCGCCTCTTCGACGGGCTGCCCACCGCCCTCGAGACCGAGCGCACCGAGCGGGTGAACGTGGAGAAGATCCTGCGGTGGTCCACCCTGGGCCGGCGGATCGCGAACCTCGACTTCCCCGACGACATCGCCAACCCCTGGACACAGGACTCCCGTGCGCGACGGGGCGCCTTCAAGGTGCTGCGTCGGATGCGTCAGGCCTACGGCTACCTGTCGATGGAGGACAGCGCGCGACTCACCGAGCTGAGCGGTTCGGTCCGGCGCTTGGAGGACGAGATCCGCCGCCTCCGCGCCGATCGATCGTCGTGACCGACACGATCGCCGCACCGACACCGCCGCGGGATCCGGGAACGTCGCGACCCGAACCGCGATGGCTGTGGACGGCCGTGGGGATCGTCACGCTCGGCGCGCTGGGCGCGCGTTTCGTCGTGCCCAGCCCGTTGTGGCTGGATGAGGCGCTCAGCGTGAACATCGCCCGGCTGCCGCTGAGCAGCTTGGCCGAGGCCCTCCGCCACGACGGCCACCCGCCGCTGTACTACGTGCTCCTGCACGGCTGGATGACGCTGTTCGGAACGAGCGACCTTGCTGTGCGAGCACTTTCAGGTGTTCTCTCGCTGCTCACCCTGCCCCTCGCTTTCCGGGCCGGACGCCGCGTCGGCGGCAACCATCTCGGCTGGATGACCGTCGTCGTGTTGGGCCTGTCGCCGTACTTCCTGCGCTTCGGCAGCGAGACCCGCATGTACTCGCTGGTGATCCTCTTGGTATTCGCCGGGTACCTCCTGATCTCCGAGTCGATCGATCCGGATGATCCCCGCGGGCTCACCTGGCTCCGTGGCGTGGGCATCGCCGTGGTCGGCGCGGCGCTGTTGTGGACCCACTACTGGGCGATGTGGCTGGTGGCCGCCGTCGGGCTCCTGTTGGCGATTCGGCTGGCTCTGCTGCGGCGACGTAGCGGGAGTTGGGACCGCACGACCGTCGGTGTCCTTGCCGCAGTGGCGGCCGGAGCAGCGACGTTCGTCGCATGGCTACCGGTGCTCGCGTATCAGGCACGACACACGGGAACCCCATGGGCGGATCCGTTCGAACCGGCGGCGATGATCGTCACCTCGATCCAGCAGTTCGCCGGCGGTCCGTACTCCGAGCCCCAGGTGCTGCTGCTCTTGCTGATCGTCCTCCTGATGGTGGGGATCATGGGACGCGGCGTAGATGACTGGCGGGTCGACCTGGATCTCCGCTCCCGACCCGACGCCCGTGTACCGGCCCTGGTCCTGGTCACGACGATGGGCGTCGCGTCGGTGGCGGGCATCGTCACCCGCAGCGCGTTCGCGCCTCGCTACGCCGCGATCTTCTTCCCGTTCTTCGTCCTGCTGATCGCCTTGGGCCTCGACCACCTTCGGGGACGCGTCGTGCGGACCGTGGTGCTCGGCACCTTCGTCCTGTTGTCGCTGGTGGGGCTGGCACTGACCTTTCGTCAGATGCGGACACAGGCCGGCGACATCGGCGCCGCCATTCGTCGGGCCAACGCTGCGGGGGCGGTGGTCGTGACATGTCCCGATCAGCTCGGGCCATCGATCCGGCGGACCGTTCCGGCCGGCCTCGAGGTCACCACCTATCCCCGCTTCGGAGACCCCCGATACGTCGACTGGGTCGACTACACGGAACGCAACCGTCGCAACGATCCGGAGCGCTTTGCCGACGAACTCCTGAAGCGCGCCGAAGGCCGGACGATCTTCGCGGTGGTCAACAACGGGTTCCTCACCCTGGGCAACCAGTGCGACGCGATGGTCGCTGCACTCGGTCGGGTTCGGCGCGCAGAGCTGATTCGCGATGCAGCCGGTGACCGCTACGTGGAGGCGATGTCGCTCTACATCCTCAGGCCTTGATCAGTCCCCGTGAGGGGTTCGGGCGTCGCCGGAATTACGGCCGTCGTGGCCGAATCGGATCCACTCGGTCAGCGTCTCGGCTCTCGCCTTCGTACGCCAGATGAACAAGCGACCGTCGCGGCGTGTGAGCGCCATCTCCGCCACCCCGTCACCGTCGAGGTCACCGAGTGCCGGGGTGCCCACAGTCCACCCACCCATCAACTTCGGGAAGCCCGGGGCATCGTTGCCCGCCGCGTCGACTGCGTCGAGCAGCGAGACACCGTTGCCGGCGACCACGTCGTGATCACCATCACCGTCCACATCCGCGATCGCCGGCGACACGAAGAACGCAAGGTCACTGGTCCGGTGAGGGAACCCGCCGAGAGCCTGCCCGCTGCGACCGTCCCAAGCCATGAGCTGGGTGTCGCCCTCCTGCTTGCCGGGCAACAGGACATCGAGCGCCTGGCCGAGCCCTACCGTCGGCGCCGCCACCTCGACTGTGGAGTCGCCTGCGAGGTTCCCGAGGCTCGGTCCACCGAAGGCCGCTGCCACCACACCTGCGTCACGGCTCGTGGCACGGTTGCCGAAGTTCGAGCCCAACCACGCCAGAGCGGCCGGCTGGCCGAACAGCTCGTAGTTGGTCCGGCCCGACACCTCGAACACCTGCACCGGCCCAGCCGCCGACGCAGCGACGACCTCCGGCCGGCCGTCACCGTCCACATCGCCGATCGCCGCCTGCGTATTGACCCCGTCGCCGACGGTCGGCAGCACCGCGGTCTTGATCATCGCGAGCGACACAGGCCATCCGGGCATGTACGCGTGGTCGCTCGGATGAGCCTTGGAGCGATCCGGCGACCCGCGGTGCGCAGTGCCGTCGCCCCAGATCGCGTACAGACGTGTGGTGCCGCTCACGCCCGGCAGGCCCACCGGCGGGAACACCTTCACGGGCTCGGGGTAGGCCTCTTGGGCGCCCACGACGATCTCGTCCTTCCCGTCGCCGTCGAGGTCGCCGACCGCCGGGGTCACGACGAGCTCGCCGCCCTGTTCGGCTTCGACGCCGAAGGTCACCTGACGCGAGTCGCGATCGACGGCTTCGACGGTCGCAGGGTCCACGACCAGCACGGGGAACCCACGAACCGGCGCTCCGTCGAGGTGCCATGCATAGACGTGGCGGTCCATCGCGGCCGCGACCAACTCGTCCACGCCATCACCGTCGAGGTCCCCCGCGGCCACCTGCGCGAGGAAGCCCCGCTTGAGGCGGTTGCGTGAGTCGGTGGAGCGCTGTTGGGACAAGCGCGGGTCGACCGACGCACGGAACCGCTCGCGGCCGGTCGCGTCCCACACGGTCACGCTCCCCCCGCCGTCCGTTGTCGCCACATCGAGACGACCGTCTCCGTCGAGATCGGCCACGACCGGAGCGCCGACGCCTATCGAGTTGTGCGCAGGCGGGATCTTCTCCCCAACAGCGATCCGTGACCGAGTGGGCCACCACGGCGCCGCCTGGGTTCGTACCGGCCAACCATGGGGTTCGGAACCATCGGCACCAAAGGCGTGTACGTAACCGTCGTCGGTTGCCACGATCAGTTCGTCGCGGCCGTCGCCGTCGAGGTCGCCGAAGGCAGGGCTCGCTGCGCCGGCACCCGGGACGAGTCGCGCTGAACTCCCGATCAGGTCGGGGTCGTCGTGGACGAACAGCTGCCGCTGGTTCACCCCGATACGCCCCTCGGCATCGGTGACGACCACCCGCACGCGCACCGTGAAGCGGTCTTCGTCCGGACTACCCCGGCCGGTGGAGGACGGCCCACGACCCGCGTCGGGAAGCGCCGCCGCGACCTCGGCGAGATCCACGGTTGCGAGAGTTCCTGACAGGGGCGCCGTCCGGCCGTCACCGGATCCCACGACGTGCCAGGTGTCGGTAGCGGGCCAGGGCGGCGGTTGGAGGCCGGTCGCCCATTCCACGCGGTAGCGGTATCCGCTCGATCGCCGGGCCGCTACCGAGCCCGTGATCGCGACGGTGCCGTCGACAGGGAGGACCTCGAACCACGCGGGCCCGACGATGTCGGCCTCGGGTGGGATCTCACCGGCCGCCGCCGCTCGCACAGCCTCGTACGCGTTCACGCGTCCGAACCCGAAGGTCGCGTCCCATCCAGGCGTCGTCGGGTAGCGGGCGAAACCCGGCTGACCGGCCTCGTTGGCCGGTTCCCTGCCACGCGGCGTGGAGAAGTCCACGTCGTCGGCGGTGCCCCGCAGGAGCTGCGCGATCTCGTTGGCGGACAGTGGAGGCGAGACGTTCGCGTCCCGAGCTGCGGCGACGACGAGCCCGACCATTCCCGAGACCAGTCCGGTGGCCTCCGACGAGCAGCCGTCGGAGGGCACCGTGACCCACATCAGGCCCCCGTAGTTGGTGCAGCCGTTCATCGAGAAGGCGTCGTTGTCGAGCAGATCGCCCACGTCGCCGAGGATCCCGTAGGTCCTCGTCATCGAGTTGACCGGGATCGTGTGGTTCAGCGCTGCGGGCAGGTTCGGGTGCTTGGAGGCTTCGTCCGCCATCGATGCCATCACCGGTACACCGCGCTCGTAAGCGGCGTCGATGGCCGCCTGCGCCTGTGGCGGGTTGTTGAGAGCGCCGAGGGCCTCTTGGATGACCGCCGCGCCGGAGTCGAGAGCGAAAAGGACTCCCGCTGCGAACCGCCCGCCCTCGGCGATGAAGGAGTCGCTCACCCGCACTGGCAGGAAGGTGCAGGACGGGCAGGTTCCCACGTCGCCCCCGTTGTCGGCCGCGGCAGTCGAGTCACGGGCTTCGCCGGTTCCGTGTCCGTAGGCGACATCGTCGTTGGGGTCGTTGTCCCCGAACAGGAAGTCCCATCCGGAGATGTCGTCGACGTGGCCATTGCGGTCCGCGTCGGTCCCGTCGTTGAAGGCCGGGGTGAGGATGAGGTCGTGAGGGTCGATCATCCCGTTGCGGTTGCGGTCGCCAACGCGCCGGTCCTTGCCGTAGTCACTCGCGGTTACTCGCCCGTCGCCGTTGGCGTCGTAGCTCGCCGACCCCTGCGGCTTGGGGAGCTCGGCAACGTTCAGGTACGCCCGGTCGGCCATGTCGCCCAGCTCCTCGGCGGAGCCGTTGGTCCACTTGACACCCGAGTCGAGGACCGCGATCAACACGTCGGGCCGGCCGCGGGTCACCCCCCAGGCGAGATCGACCCCTGGGCCGAGCGATCCGCACATCCGGCGCACCGACCGGCGCCAACGGTCGTCACGTCGCGAGGTCAGCTTGTAGCCGTCGGGGTCCAGGTCGCTCGGCAGGGTCTGTGGATCGGGCGCCTCGTAGCGATCCGTCGAACAGTTCGGTGGGGTTGGCGAGTCGACGGAGTCGGAGAGCAGCGCACGCGACCCCGCTGCCGTCGCAGTCGCCCCGCCCCGTGGAAGAGCCGGCGCCGTCTGAGCATCGGGCATCGTTTGGGCGACCGCCGTCGGCGACAGCACCGCAGCGGTCGTCGCCGCCGCGATCACCGTCAACACTCGGCGACGCACCCCACTGGTTGCTTCGTCGCGCATCGCAATCCCCCAAAATCAGCCCCCGGACCGGCGGTTCGGTCCAGCGGAGACTATTGCCCTGAGACGAGACTGGCTATCGCCCAGATGGTGGCCAACAGGCCCACGGCTACAAGAGCGGCAACCCGTCTGAGCGGAGGGCGTTCCAGCGGAAGGTCACCATCGGAGGCGCCGGGAGGAGGGCGCAGGAAGGCCGCGACGTTGCCGAGCACCATCGCGGCGCCGAACGCCAGGAGCAACCATGCGAGGAGCTGCTCGTCGAAGAGGAAGAAGTCCGCTGCTGCGCTCATGACAGGAGGTTGCCACCTATCGCGTAGGACGATGATTTGCTCGTGCGCATCTGCACAAATCATGGCCTCCGGAAAGAAACCCGCGCGGATCTCACGCCGTGAGGACGATACTTGCGTCGCCGGCGGTTTCGCCGCCGTCGACACAACACAGTGGGGTACGGGGTGGAGTCCGCGAATCTCCCTCCAACGCATCTCCGCCAACGCTTCTCCAGGGCGCTGGCACCTCAGTGGTCTCCACTCCGCCCCGTGTTGTGTCGGTCGATGCGGCCCCTCGCGTATGACAGGACCACCGGCAACGGCGGAGAATGGACGCCATGTCAACCGCCGATCGACCTTGGCTGATGCGCACCTATTCGGGGCACTCAACCGCGTCAGCCTCGAACGCCCTTTACCGCACGAACCTCGCCAAGGGCCAGACCGGTCTGTCGATCGCCTTCGACCTCCCGACCCAGACCGGATATGACCCTGACCATCCGATGGCGGCGGGAGAGGTGGGAAAGGTCGGCGTACCCGTAGCGCACCTGGGGCACATGCGAACGCTCCTCGACGGCATCCCCCAAGGCGAGATGAACACGTCGATGACGATCAACGCGCCCGCGGCATGGATGCTGGGCCTCTACGTCGCCAACGCCGAGGACCACGGCGTCGACTCCCGACAGCTTCGCGGCACCACCCAGAACGACATCGTCAAGGAGTACCTGTCACGGGGCACCTACATCTTCCCGCCGGCGCCGAGCCGCCGCCTCATCGTCGACATGTTCGCGTTCTGTAGCCGCCACGTTCCCCACTGGAACCCCATGAACGTGTGCAGCTACCACCTTCAGGAGGCGGGTGCGACGCCCACCCAGGAGCTCGCGTATTCACTGGCCACCGCGATCGGAGTCCTCGACGCGGTGCGCGAGTCGGGCCAGGTGCCGGCCGACGAGATGACGGCAGTAGTTGCGTCGGTGAGCTTCTTCGTGAACGCCGGGATCCGCTTCATCGAGGAGACCTGCAAGATGCGGGCCTTCACCCGGATGTGGGACCGCATCACCCTCGAGCGCTACGGCATCACCGACCCCAAGGCGCGCAGATTCCGCTACGGGGTGCAGGTGAACTCGCTGGGGCTCACCGAGGCTCAGCCGGAGAACAACGTGCAGCGCATCGTGTTGGAGGCGCTCGGCGTCACGTTGTCGAAGTCCGCCAGGGCGCGGTCGCTCCAGCTCCCCGCGTGGAACGAGGCGCTGGGTCTGCCGCGCCCGTGGGACCAACAGTGGTCGCTGCGCATCCAACAGGTGCTGGCACTCGAGACCGACCTGTTGGAGTACGACGACATCTTCGACGGCTCGCACGTGATCGAGGCGAAGACCTCCGCGTTGGTCGACTCGGCCACAGCCGAGCTCGACGACATCCTTTCCCTCGGCGGGGCCTTCGAGGCGATCGACGAGATGAAGGGGCGGTTGGTCCGCAGCCACGCCGAGCGGATGCGTCGCATCGAGGGCGGGGACCAAAAGATCGTCGGAGTCAACGTGTTCCAGGAGTCCGCGACCTCGCCGTTGGAGGGCGAGGACAACATCTTGAAGGTGGACCCTGCTGTGCAGGACGAGATGATCGCGGATGTGGAGGCGTGGCGGTCCGGTCGCGACTCCGATGCAGTGAAGCGGGCGCTCGACGAGTTGGCACGGGTCGCCGCCGGCGACGAGAACATCATGGCGGCAACCATCGATCTGGCAAGGGTGGGTGGCACCACCGGCGAGTGGGCAGCCACACTGCGCGATGTGTTCGGTGAGTACCGCGCTCCAACCGGAGTCGCGGCGGCAGCAGGGGTCGCGGACGGCTCCGAGGGGCTCCGAGAGATAGCGGCGCGCATGCGCAGCACCGAGGGCGGCCCGCCACGCATCCTCGTGGCGAAGCCTGGCCTCGACGGCCACTCCAACGGCGCCGAACAGATCGCCGTGGCCGCACGCGACGCCGGCATGGAGGTCATCTATCAGGGCATCCGGCTGACCCCGAAGGAGATCGCCATCGCAGCACGCGACGAGGATGTGGACCTGGTGGCGGTGTCGATCCTGTCGGGCAGCCACCTGGAGCTGATCCCCGAGGTGCTCCGCCTCCTCCGCGAAGAGGGAGTCGATGCGCCAGTGGTGGCGGGGGGCATCATCCCCGCGGAGGACCAGGCGAGACTCCTCGCCGCGGGTGTCGCAAGGGTCTACACACCGAAGGACTACGAGCTTTCCCGCATCATGGACGAGGTGGCCGAGTTGGCTCTGGCACGCCGGGCATGACCCCGATGGACGAGCCCGATGACGAGGAATTCTTGAGTCCGCCCACCGGAGGCCGATGGAGGAACGTGGCAGTACGACGACTCAGCGGCGCGCTCATCGGCCTTGTTGGATTACTTACGGGGATGGCGGGCTTCGTGATCGACGAAGCTGCCCTCGGGGCAGTCGGCGGTGCGCTCGCACTGCTCGCCGGCATGATCTCCTACTCAGCCGAGGTCCGAGCCGACCAGACCGCGGCGTCGAACGACGCGATCCGCCAGGAGCTCGATGCGCTCCGCGCCGAGACCACCTCCGCCCGTGACGAGCTGAGCGAGGTTCGCCGCCAGCACGGCAACACCCAACAGACCCTCGCGGAGCTCCTTGCGGCGGCGCCTCCGGCGGGCTCCTTCGACCGCAAGCTCTCCGCTACGGCGGCGCCGATGGCATCCCAGCCAGGCGCCCACAGCCAGACCGACACCCGGTTGCTGGCCGATCCCGAGACCAACCTGTTCAGCGAGGCGTACTTCCGCGTTGCGCTCGACGCCAGGATCGCATCAGCTCGTCGCCACCTGAGGCCGGTGGCCGTCGCGCTAGTGGAGGTGGCAGAGGGATCAGGGGGAGTCGGCGCCCAGGACGCCGATCCGATCAAGGTCACCGGTTCGATCCGACAGACCCTGCGTGACGCCGACACCGCGTGCCGTATGAGCGACGGCTGCTTCGCCCTCATCCTCGAGGACACCCCCGAGAACGGCGCGGTCTGGACGGTGGAGCGGATCCGCCGGAACCTCACCAGCCGACACGGCCAGCACACGATGTGGGCGGGTGTCGCCTGCTACCCCGCCCACGCCTTCTCCACCGACGAGCTGTTGGATCAGGCGAGCCTGGCTCTCGACGCGGCACGGGAGTGGAAGCAGGACCGCATCGAGGTCGCCACAGCCGACTGACAGCCTCAGCCGCGGGTCGTCTCGATCACGAAACAGCGGTCCGAGAGCGAACCGAAGGCATACTCGGCGTACGCGCCCTCGAACATGTGGCGGGTCTGTTCCGTCCATGCGAGCGCGGCAGGCGACGAGATCCGTCGGTCCACTTGCAGGATGCCGCCCTCGTAGACCCTGTACTCGGCCCAGGTGCCCGGGTAGTCCTTGACGGCTCCGACCTCTACGTATGGCACCGCACCCGTGGCCGGCACCGACTGACGCTTGTTGCGGTGGGTGTGGCCCGCGAAGTACCCGACGATCGACCGGCGACGGGCAACGACCTCGATCAGCGCCTCGGAGACGTCGGGCTCCAGGCCGAAGAAGTTCTCCACACGCGGGTCGATGCCCGGGTTCCAGATCTGGTGGTGGCCCATCACCATCAGGGGCCGGTCCGAGCGCGACGCCAACTCGTCGAGCCACTCGATCTGGTCCTCCGACAACGTCCCGTTCGCTCGGCCTTCCCGCGAAGTGTCGAGCAGCGCGACGCGAACACCGGGAAGCTCCAGTTCCTGCCACGGCCATGCGGCAGCAGAACCGCTGTGGTAGCTGTCGTGGTTTCCCCGCACGTGGACGAGCCGGTCGCCGAACGCCCCGCCGTACACCTCCAGAAACCGCCGGTACTGCGCGTCGGTTCCGTCGCAGGTGAGGTCGCCCTTCACGATCACCGCATCGGGCGCGATCGCTGCCATCTCCGCGACCGCCCCGGCACTCATCACCTCGGGGTATGGCGGTTCACCTTCGACCGAGCGGAACACCGGGCCGATCTCGGTCCCTCCGATCAGCCCGCACACGGTCTCGCCGAAGTGCAGGTCGTTCACGGTCGTGAAGCGACACAGAAGCTCACCTCGGCTCGGCAGGGTCCGCACCGTGATCCCGTCGAGGGTCACCTCGGCATCGGGCCGCAGCTCGTGGTAGGCGCGCGAGGTCTCGCCGGCGAAGATCACGACCTCGTCGTCGGCAACGGTCATCACCTCGCTGCATCCTGGGTCGAGCGACATCGGCACAGACCCTGTGTAGCGCGTCAGAGGTTCCGTCGGTATCGCCCGCCCACGTCGTAGAGGCGCTGGGTTATCTCGCCGAGCGAGCAAACGCGGACCGCCTCCATCAGCGCGCCGAACACGTTGCCCCCACAGAGCGCCACTTCGGCGAGCTGATCGAGCGCCGCGTCACGTTCGCCTGCGTGGCTCCGGTGGAACTCGGCGAGACGGTCGATCTGCGAGCGCTTCTCGCCCTCGGTTGCCCTGGCGAGCTCGCCGACGTCTACCGGAGCTTCGGGATCCTGGGGTTTGCGGAACATGTTGACTCCGATGATCGGCAGCGTGCCGTCGTGCTTGCGCTGCTCATAGAGCATCGAGTCGTCCTGGATCCGACCCCGCTGGTAGCCCGTCTCCATCGCGCCCAACACCCCGCCACGGTCGCTGATGCGTTCCAGCTCACACAGCACCGCTTCCTCCACCAGGTCGGTGAGCTCCTCCACGATGAAGGAACCCTGAAGGGGGTTCTCGTTGAAGGCAAGGCCCCATTCACGGTTGATGATGAGCTGGATGGCCATCGCCCGTCGCACCGACTCCGCAGTCGGCGTGGTCACCGCCTCGTCGTACGCGTTGGTGTGCAACGAGTTGCAGTTGTCGTAGATCGCGCAAAGCGCCTGGAGGCTGGTGCGGATGTCGTTGAAGGCCATCTCCTGGGCGTGCAGCGATCGACCCGAGGTCTGGATGTGGTACTTGAGCTTCTGGCTTCGTTCGTTCGCGCCGTACCGATCACGCATGGCAACCGCCCAGATCCGGCGGGCCACCCGTCCCAACACCGTGTACTCGGGGTCCATACCGTTCGAGAAGAAGAAGCTGAAGTTCGGTGCGAAGTCGTCGACATCCATCCCTCGTGCCAGGTAGGCCTCCACGTAGGTGAAGCCGTTGGCCAGCGTGAACGCGAGCTGGCTGATGGGGTTCGCGCCCGCCTCGGCGATGTGGTATCCGCTGATCGAGACGCTGTAGAAGTTCCGCACCTTGTTGGCGACGAACCACTCCTGCATGTCGGCCATGCATCGCAGCGCGAACTCGGTGGAAAAGACGCAGGTGTTCTGGCCCTGATCCTCCTTGAGGATGTCGGCCTGCACCGTGCCTCGGACGTTGGCCAGCACCCACGCCCTCTCGGCAGCCGACTCCTCGTCGCTCAACATCCGACCCAACTCCGCCTCCCGGCGCCTGAGGCGCTGGTCCACGGCTGTGTTGAGGAACATCGCCAAGATCGTCGGTGCGGGGCCGTTGATCGTCATCGACACCGACGTGGCCGGATCGCAGAGGTCGAACCCGTCGTAAAGGGCTGCCATGTCTTCGATCGTGCATATCGACACGCCCGAGGTTCCGATCTTGCCGTACACATCGGGCCGCTCGTCGGGATCACAGCCATAGAGCGTGACCGAGTCGAAGGCGGTTGAGAGCCTGGTGGCCGGTTGTCCCGCCGCAAGCAGACGGAACCGTCTGTTGGTCCGGAATGCGTCGCCTTCGCCGGCGAACATCCGCGTGGGGTCCTCGCCTTCACGCTTGAAGGGGAACACCCCTGCTGTGAAGGGGAATCGCCCCGGCAGGTTCTCGCTGCGAGCCCAGCGGACACGCTCGCCATGATCCTCGAACCGAGGGAACGCAACCTTGGGCACACAAGTCCCGGAGAGGGAGGTGCGAAATGAACCCTCGACGCTCCCGTAGGAGGCTCGGAGATCGTCCCAGCCGTCCAACAAGGCGTGGGTTTCAGGATCGATCTGGGCTGCGACATCGCTCAGGAGTGCGGCAACATCGCCAGTCGGGCACCCCGCTGCGGCGAGGGCACCGGCCGTCATGCTGAGCTGCCGGCCAAGTCGCGCTGCGTTGGCCTGCTGAGTTGTGTGCGCATGGTAGGAACGCAGCGTGTCTGCGATCTCCGCGAGGTAGCGCACACGTCGCGGCGGAACGATGGCCACCGATGTCGGCCCCACCGAGTCGGCCTCCACCTGAGGGAGTACCCCTGCTGTGAGGGGTATTCGGGTTCGTTGGGCGAGTTGGTCGCGGAGGTGTCGGTAGAGAGCGGTCACACCCGGGTCGTTGAACCTTGACGCCGTTGTTCCGAACACCGGCAACCCCTCTGCCCGGCCGGGTGTGCCACGAAGGCGGGCAACCTGTCGCTTCACGTCACGGAGCGCGTCCTCACCGCCTCGCCGTTCGTACTTGTTGATCACCACCGCGTCCGCGAGCTCGATCATGTCGATCTTCTCGAGCTGTGAAGCGGCGCCGAACTCTGGGGTCATCACGTAGACCGAAACGTCCACGTGATCCACCACGCCCGCGTCGCCCTGGCCGATCCCGGGGGTCTCGACGATCACGAGATCAGCGCCGCCCGCTCGGCAGAGTGCGATCATGTCGTCGATGCCGCGGGGCAGTTCCGAGCCCGAGTCACGCGTCGCCAAGGACCGGTAGTAGATGCGGGAGCCGTCGATGGCGTTCATCCTGATGCGGTCACCGAGCAACGCTCCCCCACCTCTACGGTGAGTCGGATCGACCGCCAGGACCGCTATTCGGAGCTTGTCCTCCTGATCCAGGCGGAACCTCCTGATCAGCTCGTCTGTCAGCGATGACTTACCCGAGCCACCCGTACCGGTGATTCCGACCACGGCGCACGCGCGATCCGAACCTGCCGAACGGATTGCGTCGAGTGTGGCGTCCGACGCGAGGCCCGCCTCCACGGTGGTGATGGCCCGAGCGAGCGCCCCCACATCACCGCCGGCGATCGCTTCGAGATCCACCCTCGGGACAACCTCCCGTCGGGCGCTGCTCATGACCCAGCCGATCATCCCCGCGAGCCCCATGCGTTGGCCGTCCTCCGGCGAGAAGATCCTGGTGACCCCGGCTGCCTCCAGCTCCGCCATCTCCGAAGGGATGATCACTCCCCCGCCACCTCCGAAGACGCGGATGTCACCCGCCCCTCGGCGGCGCAGCTCATCGACGAGGAACTTGAAGTACTCGAGGTGGCCGCCCTGGTAGGAGGACACCGCGACCCCGTCCACATCCTCCTGCAAGGCGGCCTCTACCACCTCGGAGACCGACCGGTTGTGGCCGAGGTGGATGACCTCGGCACCCTGCTGTTGGAGCAGCCTTCGGATCATGTTGATGGCCGCGTCGTGCCCGTCGAAGAGCGCGGCAGCGGTCACGAACCTCACTGGGGATGACACCAGCCCAATATATCTGGATATCCAGATATCAGGCGAGTGGGCCGGGAGGCCCCTCGTCGAGATCGCCTGCCTCTTCCCGGAGTCGCCGCAACCCACGAAGTAGATCGGCCAACTGACGCTCACTCAGTCCGAGGGCTTGGAAGACCTCACGGTTCAGCAGCAGCGTCGCTGCTTCCACAACACGGCGGCCCTCATCGGTGATCTCCACCAGCACCACCCGGCCGTCGGTTTCGTGACGTCGACGGGTTACGAAACCCTGCCGCACCAGACGCTCGACGGCGCTCGTGATGCTGGTGCCGTGCACCTGGAGCCGTTCGCTCATCTTGCCTACCGGCATCTCGCCGGCACGCGTGAAGGCCAACAGTCGCAGGATCTCGAACCGGGCGAAGGTGAGTCCATCCGGATTCAGTGCCCGGTCGATGCGGGTCGAGAGCAGCTGCTGGGCCCGGACGATCGACGTGACCACCGACATGCCGAGAGCGGCTTCGCTCCAGCCATGTTCGGTCCATTGTCGAGCCGCTTCGGCAAGCGGATCGGCGTGAGATCGCTCCGCCACGATGCGTGACGCTAACGCTCAACCCACCCCTGGCCGTGGTCGATCCACCTGCGATGGCATTTCGACGACCCGCGCCCACCCAGTGGCCACTCATCGCGTTGGTGCCGGCGTGGTTGGTGGCTGTCGCCCATGCGGGCTCGGACTCGGCGACTCTCGCGGGACTCCACGCGCTCATCCAGAACGCCGGCACGCTGTGCTTCCTTCTCGCTTCGGTCCATGTTCTGCGGAAGTCACACGGACGAGCGCGGATGACCTGGGTGCTGATCTCCACCTACGCGTTGGGTTTCGTGCTGGCTCAGGCAGACTGGACGATCCGGGGATATGAGGGCGGCCCCACCGCTCAGGGCCTGTGGAGCGACACGTTGTACGCGTTGGCTCTCCCGCTTGGCATCACCGGGTTGATGTCGCTGACTTTCACCGGACTCAAGCGCGGACAGAAGATCCGCGTGCTAACCGACGCCACCGTCGTGGCGTGTGGCCTCGGCTTGGTGCAGTGGGCGGCCTTTTTCGCCGGGCCCGTCCGAAGCGGTGTCTTCGACGATCGACTCGTCCAGTTGGTGATACCGCTTCTCGATCTCGCCGCCGGTGCCGTGATCGTCACCGCCTCCATCTACCAGCCGCACCGCCGAACCCTGTGGTGGCTCAGCGCGGTGATCCCGGTCGCCGCGATGTCCGACACGCTCTCCGCCCTCCACGTCTCTCCCTCGTCAGACAGCGCGGCCGCTCACGTATTGCTGGTCCTCTGGGTGACAGCGCCGCTCTTCCTCACCCTCGCCGTCCTTCACGTCGACTCGCATGACGGGCACTTCCCCCTCCAGGGGGAGCGTCGCCGGCTCATCAGCTTCTTCGTCATGGTCGGCGGGGCCGGCGTCGCATGGGCCGGGATCCGCGACGGCCGACTCGACGCGGGTGGGCTGATTCTGGTGGTCTGCCTCGGCGTCTCGGTGTTCGTCAACCAGAGATCCGTGTTCAAGGAGCTTCGAAGCCTGCTTGATACCCACGAAGCGACGCTGCACGCGTTGGGCACCAGCGAGCAGGAGTTCCGCCTCGCCTTCGAGGGCGCGCCCGTGGGGATCGCCGTGTTCGAGAACGAGGTGTTGCGTCGGGCGAACCAGAGCGCCCTTCACATGTTGGACATCGAAAAGGAGATCGGGCGACCCGTCCGCGACTTCGTCAGCTTCGATGTCGTGCCCTTTCTTCCCGACGACTCCTGGAAGCAGATCTCGCCGACTCTGGAGGTGTTCGACTGCGACTTCGAGTGGCCGTCGGTTGATGGTGGACACCGCTGGCTGCACCTCTCCCTTGCACGGGACCCCTCTGCCCCCTTGGCGCACATGGTGGCGACCATCGAGGACGTCTCCCAACAGCGCTCCACTACCGAGCACCTCGCTCACCTTGCGGTCCACGACTCGCTCACGGGTCTGCCGAACCGCGTCGCGTTCATGGCCGCTCTGCGGGCGGCAGTCGAAGACCCCGAGACCCGCTCTCTGGCGGTGGCGTTCCTCGATCTGGATCGTTTCAAGATCATCAACGACTCGGTGGGTCACGCCACCGGAGACCGGATGCTCCTCGAGGTTGCCGACCGCCTCAAGCACGCCATCGGAGACGCGGCAACGGTCGCACGATTCGCGGGCGATGAGTTCACGGTCTTGATGGTCAACCAGCCACGAACGGTGCTCGACGATCTCTTCGAACGTGTGCGGCTCCACCTGGGCGAGCCGCTGGTTCTGGCCAAGGACGTGGTCGTGTATCCGACCGCCTCGATCGGAGTGGGCCTCGGCACTTGCGGCGACGACGCGGATGAACTGCTCGCCCGCGCCGATGCGGCCATGTACCGGGCGAAGGAGCGCGGCCGCAACGCCGTTGAGGTCTACGACCACGCCCAGGCAACCACGGCACACGCGGAGCTGCGGATAGTGGGCGAGATGCACCAGGCCCTCGACCGCGAGGAGTTCCGGGTGATGTACCAGCCGATCATCGACGTCGAGACCGGTGTCACCACGGGACACGAGGCGCTGGTCCGCTGGCAACACCCACAACGTGGCCTTCTGCCCCCAGGCGAGTTCGTGGAGGCGGCCGAAGCGTCTGGCCTGATCGTGCCCATCGGCGAGTGGGTGATGCGTGAGGCGCTGAGCCAACTCGCAACCTGGCATCGCGCCGGCCCACAGCGCGACCTGACGATGGCGGTCAACGTCGCGGCACGTCAAGTCACCGAGTCGTTGCCCGAGACGGTGGCACGGGTCCTCGTCGAAACAGGCGTCGACCCCGACGCGGTGTGGCTCGAGTTGACCGAGTCCGCTCTCATGCACGACATCCGCAGCGCGGAGAGGGTCCTTCAGCGACTCCGCGCCCTCGGCGTGCACATAAGCGTCGATGACTTCGGAACGGGTTACTCATCGCTCACCTACCTCCAGCGATTGCCCATCGAGGGCATCAAGCTGGACCGCAGCTTCGTGGCCGGTTTGGGCCTCCGCGAACGGGACCGGGCGATCTGCAGCGCGGTCACGTCACTCGGCAACGCATTGGGGCTGCGCACCGTGGGCGAGGGGGTCGAAACCCGCACACAGCTCGCGGAACTGACCGCGATGGGCTGCGAGTTGGCGCAGGGCTACCTGTTCGGCAGACCCGCCCCCGCCACCCAACTCGACGCGCTCACCAGGGGCGCTCACGTCCCAGAGGAACCGGCTTGGTCCACCAACGACCCGACCACCGCCAGCGCGACTCGCTGAGCGCAGAAGCGTCCGGCGCGACGCGAGCCGCGATGGCGTCGAGCGCTGCAACGATCGCCGCCACCTCTTCCTCGCTTGGTGTCGGACGGATAGCGAACCCGTCGCTCACAGCGGCATGTTCCCGTGCTTGCGCGGCGGCAGGTGCTCTTTCTTGGACTGGAGCAACTCCAGACCGGCGATCAACCGCGTCCGGGTCTCAGCGGGGTCGATGACATCGTCGATGAAACCGCGCGATGCCGCCTCCCACGGGTTGCAGTAGGCCTCTGTGTACTCCTCGACCAACTCCGCTCGGCGGGCGACGGGGTCGGACGCCTCGGCCAACTCACGCCGGTAGACGATCTCCACGGCGCCCGACGCGCCCATCACCGCCAGCTCGGCCGACGGCCACGCGTACGTGAGGTCCGATCCGATCGACTTCGAGTCCATCACGACATACGCCCCGCCGTAGGCCTTGCGGACGATCACCGAGATGCGTGGGACGGTTGCCTCGCAGTATGCATAGAGCAGCTTGGCGCCGTGGCGGATGATGCCACCGTGTTCCTGGTCGACCCCGGGGAGGAAGCCGGGCACATCGACGAAGGTGACCAGCGGGATGTTGAACGCGTCGCAGGTGCGGACGAACTTCGCGGCTTTCGAGGACGACTCGATGTCGAGCACCCCCGCCATCACCATCGGCTGATTGCCCACGATGCCCACACTGCGGCCTCCCAGGCGGGCAAACCCACACACGATGGATCCCGCCCAATTCGGCGCGTACTCGAAGAAGTCGCCGTCATCCACCACGGTGGCGATCACCGACTTGATGTCGTAGGCCTGGTTAGCGGATGGAGGCAGGATGTCGAGCAGCTCGGGGCACAGCCGATCGACCGGATCGTCGGTCTCGACGACCGGGGGCTCCTCCAGGTTGTTCGACGGAAGGAAGGACAGCAGGTATCGCACGTCGTCGAGGCAGGTCGCGTCGTCGGGAGAGACGAACTGCGCGACGCCGGACTTCGAGGTGTGTACCCGGGCGCCGCCGAGGTCCTGCTGGGACACATCCTCGCCGGTGACCTGCTTCACCACGTCGGGACCGGTGATGAACATGTAGCTGGTCTGGTCGACCATGAAGATGAAGTCGGTCATGATCGGGCTGTAGACGGCACCGCCCGCGCACGGCCCCATGATGACCGAGATCTGCGGGGTGACCCCCGACGACTTCACGTTCCGGTAGAAGATGCCGCCGTAGCTCGACAGCGACACAACGCCTTCCTGGATGCGTGCCCCTGCCCCGTCGTTGATCCCTATGACCGGCGCACCGACCTTCAGCGCCAAGTCCATCAGCTTGTGGATCTTCTCGGCGAAGACCTCACCGAGTGCGCCGCCGAAGACCGTGAAGTCCTGGCTGAACACGAAAACCTTGCGACCATCCACGGTGCCCCATCCGGTGACAACGCCGTCGCCGTAGGGGCGCTCGGTGGTGCCCGGGTTGCGGGACTTGGCGAGCATGTCGAGCTCGTTGAAGCTGCCTTCGTCGAGCAGGTGCTCGATGCGCTCGCGCGCCAGCATCTTGCCTCGGGACCGCTGGCGCTCCACGGAGCGGTCGGAGCCGGGCTGGAGCGCCTCCTCCTTGCGCTTGCGCAGGTTCTCGACGCGTTCAGGCAGGGGGTGATCCATCGGGTGCAACGATACGGTCAGCCACCCGATGGATCCGAATCGCCCCTTGTCAGCCGCCGATGCCGCACTCCGCGGCGATCGCCGACATCGCTGTGACGACACCGGTGGGGTCCGCAGTCATCTGAGCGAGCTCCTCTGCACTGTACTGATCCCGGAGCTTCTCGCTGATGCAGGTGGCCTGCTCGCCGGTGAGACCAGCTGCCTCTAGTTGAGCCTGGAGGTCGGCACCCATGTCGGGGGCTCCAGTGCTCGTTCCGTCGTCAGTGGGCATTTCGTTGGGAACACATGCCCCGTACACCGAGGCGATGTCGTCGGACTCGGTGATCATCGCCTCGATCAACTGGGCGCTGGAGTCGTAGGTCTCCTTCAGCTTCTCGCTGATGCACTCGGCCACCTCGGCGTCGCCGCCCATCGCCGCGAACGACTCGATCAGCGAGTCGAGCTCGACGCAGTCGTCGAATGCCCGGAGGAAGGCTTCCTGGTCGTCCTTCGGAAGATCCGTGAAGTCGCTCTCGTCGTCGTTTCCGAAGGCATCCTTCGCCTCGCCGGACAGCTCCTCGTCGAGCTGGTCCGCTGCGCATTCGGCCTCCTTGGCGCTCATCATCTTGGTGTCGCCGGTTGCCACTTCCTTGATGAACTTCTCCTTGAAGTTGGCGTCTTCGCCAGAGCCACCATCGTCGCCGTCATCGGACTTGTCTTTGGCGGTCGTGGTGGTCTTGTTCTTCTTGGATGCATCATCAGCCTTGTCGTCACCGCACGCCGCTGTGAGGCCGGCCACTAGGGTGAGAAGAAGCACCCAGATCGTCAGTCGTCGCATTTCTCGTCCTTGCTTCAAGGCCTGCGGTTGCGCAGGGGCCTTCGAGGGTACCGGGTGAATCTCGTCATGCGGCGGAGCCTCGGCCGCAGGAACCTGCTGAGATGGGTGCGCCATGACCCTGCCTGTCAGCCCGCCGCTGCGTCCCATGCTCGCCAAGGCCGTCGACCGCCTCCCCGACGGTGACGATCTGGTGTTCGAGCCGAAGTGGGACGGGTTCCGCTGCATCGTGTTCCGTGACGGACCCGACGTGGAGTTGGGGAGCCGCAACGACCGTCCTCTGACCCGCTACTTCCCCGAGTTGATCGACCCGATCCGGTCGCAGCTTCCCGAGCGCTGCGTGGTCGACGGCGAGCTGGTGGTGGTGTCGGGGTCCGGTCTCGAATTCGACCTGTTGGGCCGGCGGATACACCCGGCGGAGAGCCGTGTCAGGCGGCTGGCGGCGCAGACCCCCGCTAGCTTCGTGGCGTTCGACCTGATCGCGCTCGGCGACGACGACCTGCGAGGGCTTCGGTTCTCGGACCGACGCCGGCTGTTGGAGGCGGCGCTGTCGGGGGCGACGGCCCCGATCCACCTGTGTCCGGCCACCACCGACCGGGCAGTCGCCGCCGATTGGTTCGACCGCTTCGAGGGCGCTGGGTTCGACGGGGTCATGGCCAAACCGGCGGGGGGCACCTACGAGTGCGACAAGCGGGTGCAGTGGAAGGTGAAGCACAGGCGGACAGCGGACGTGGTGGTGGCCGGATACCGCGTGCACAAAGACGGCTCGGGAGTGGGCAGCCTGCTGTTGGGGGTCCACGACCAGGAGGGCCGGCTGCATCATCTCGGCGTGGCCTCGGCGTTCAGTGCGGCGAAGCGGGCGGAGTTGGTGGGCGAGCTGGCCCCATACAGGAAGGGGGCGCTGGAGAACCATCCGTGGCGGGGGTGGGCCGAGGCGGAGGTGGCCGAAGGCGGCGGCCAACGGATGCCGGGGGCACCGAATCGGTGGTCGGGCGGCAAGGACCACTCGTGGGTGCCTCTGCGGCCGGAGTTGGTGGTAGAGGTGGCCTACGAGGGCTTGACCGCAGAGCGGCTGCGGCACCCTGCCCGATTCGTGCGGTGGCGGCCGGACAAGGACCCCGCCGACTGCCGTTACGACCAGATGGAGCACCCACCGCCGGCCGAGCTCCACGAGGTCTTCGGGGGTTGACGGTCAGATCTCCCTGCCGGGCCATGGGGGTCCCCGGGGGGCTGAGCTTCCCAACTCGCTGTTGAACTCCGTGTGACTGGATACCTACGCTCGGATCGGCGCCCAACAAGGGTGACAGGGGGGGGAAGGAACATACGGTGAAGTTCGGAGCTCGTGTGTTCGCTGTGTTGGCTGCCTTGGCGGTTGTCGCAGCCACCTGCGCCGCCCCTGCCCCGCCCGATCCGGCTCCCGGGTGGGAGAGATGGGTTACGTCACCCGACAAGCAGCACCTGCTCGATCCGATGGTCGGATCGAGCGACGCCCCGACCTCCAGCGCCTTCGTGGACACCACGATCCGGGGTTCAACCTGGCGGGGAGCGGGAGGCGCCCTGACCGACAGCTCGGTGGAACTGATCGAACTGGCGGGTCGAGATCTAATGGACCGCCTGTTCGGTCCCGCTTCGGATCGGGGGGCTCGCTTGACCTCGTTCGCCTCCCTCTGTCGGCGACCGATTTCTCCACTCGACTCTGGACGTGGCAGGACAGCCAAGGTTCCACGGCTGTTGCAACGCCGGAGGCGGAGCGAGCGATCAACACCCTGAACGAAGCGCACACCTTGAACCCCAGCCTGGCGGTGGTTGCCTCACCGTGGTCTGCGCCGGCGTGGATGAAGGACTCCGGATCTCTGACCGGCGGAGGACTGGCGGTTGGACAGGAAGGGGCGTACGGGAGCCTGCTGCTGGCTCAAGTGGCAGCCCTCCAGCAGGAGGGAGTGCCGCTGGCGGCCCTCACGGTCGTGAACGAGCCGGGTCACAGCTCGGGCGAGTACCCGACGATGACCATGACCGACGAGCAGTTGGCTGCCGTCGGCTCCCAGATCCGCCCCGTGCTCACCGATCGCGGCATCGAGCTGTGGGCGCTCGACCACAACTGGGCGGACCGCCCGCGGGTGGACTCGATCCTGGGTCGGTCGCCCGGCACCTTCGACGCAGTCGCGTTCCACTGTTACGCGGGCCGACCGTCTGCGATGGCGGGTCTGCCCGTTCCGGCGCTCATCACGGAATGCTCCGGGGGAGAGTGGGACCCGTCGTGGGATTCGACCTTCAGGTGGCAGACGCGGAATCTCGTCGCCGACGCGCTGCGGCACGGATCCACTGGCCTGATGATGTGGAACCTTGCCCTCGATCCGTCTGGCGGACCCCACACGGGAGGCTGCGCGAACTGCCGCGGAGTTGTCACAGTCGACCCGTCATCCGGTCAGTGGACTGCCGGCCCCGAGTTCTACCTCCTCGCCCACATCTCCCGAGCAGCGGATCCAGGAGCCGTGAGCCTCGGCACAACGGGGCGGCCCGACATCCCGATGGTCGCGTTCGAGAACCCGGACGGAACCATCGGACTGTTCGGCCACAACGACTCGGGTGCCGCCCAGGTGATCTCCGTTGAGGTCGACGGTGTGCAAACAGCGAGGGTGTCTGTCCCCGCCGACGCTCTGTTCACCGCCCGGAGCGGTTCGGTTTGCGCTGGAGACGTGCGAACTCGACGAGGTCACACACCTCGTCGCGTCAGCCGAGCGAGTCGGGCGCGAACTGGGTGCCCATGAACGCGTCACGCTGTGTGCGTGTGAGCTCGGCCCGGTCGCGCACCTCACGCCGGTTGCTGCTGATCATCTCGACCATGCGGTCCACGATCACGCGAGCGTCGCTGCTCAGCTGGTAGTCGGCGGCCGCATCGACAAGGAGCCCCACCCGCGAGCGCGGCGTGGGCGGCGCGCCACTCCGCCTCCGGCGACAAGAGGCACCCCGACGAGCGTGGCCGCGTCCAGGACTGTGCCGACCGCGACTCCGGGGCGGCCGGCTTCAACCGCTGTGATCGTGGCGTGAGACACCCCGACCCGCTCGTAGAGCCATAGACGCAGTTGTGACTGGGTACCGATGCGTCAATCACTTTGACGCCGCCCGCTCCGGAATATCGGGTGCGTCCAACTCGGCACAGACGGCCGCCAGGTCGTCTGTCGGGCCGGTCCACTCCCAGTCGTCGACGGCGCCGACCGCGACATCGAGCTCCAGGGTGGCGATGCGCCGGAACAACAACGCGTGCTCGTAGTTCTGGGCCAACGAGGCGGCCAGCTTCGCGGCTCCGCGCACTGCGACCTCCCACTGGCCGGGGGCGTGGGGGATCGCCTCGATGTGGCGGTAGTGGGCAAGGACCGTGGCCGCTGACTTGGCTCCCCAGCCGGGGATTCCGGGGAACCCGTCTGCCGAGTCGCCGACGAGGCCCAACCAGTCGGGGATCGACTCGGGGTCGACGCCGAACTTCTCGCGCACCCCGGCCGCGTCGCGGAACTGCCTGGCGCGGCGGTCATACTGGACGACCTTGGGGTCCTCGACGCACTGGGCGAGATCCTTGTCGGGCGTGCAGATCACCACCCGTTCGACCCGGGGATCGGCCTTGGCGACGGCAGCCGCCGCGCCGAGCGCGTCGTCGGCTTCCACCTCGACCATCGGCCACACCGTGAACCCGGCGGCGGCGAGTGCTTCTTCAAGCAGGTCGAACTGCTGGCGCAGGTCGGGGTCGATACCCTCGCCGGTCTTGTAGCCGGGCCACAGGTCGTTGCGGAACGACTCGATCACGTGGTCGCATGCGACACCCACGTGTGTGGCACCGTCGGCGAGGAGGGCGAACATAGAACGCAGCACCCCGCGGACCGCACCCACCTCACGGCCCGCCGCGTTGCGGTGCCCGCCCGCCGGCGAGAAGTGGTGGCGGAACAGCTCGTAGGTGCCGTCGACGAGGTGGACCTGCATCGGCCGAGGTTACGAGGTCGATTCCGTGTGGGGCGGCGTGGGCGGGTGGACCTGCATCGGCCGAGGTTACGAGGCCGATTCCGTGTGGGGCGGCGTGGGCAGGGAGGTGTGCTTCCGTGCCTCCGACAGTGTCCGCGAGACTCGACTCGATGGCCGAACCCACTCCCCTCCTCGCTGCGAAGACCTACGACGACGCGTCGGTGTTCCAGCCAGAGAACCTGCTGCGCGAGGGCCGCCGCCAACGGGGCCGACCCGAGGTCGAGGTGCCCGCGGTGTGCCTGCTGGACCCCGACGGCGACGTGGTCCGCCACCTCCAGAGGCATGGCCTGGCCACCGACCACCCTGGTTGGGCCTGCTACCACACGACCCTCCACACGTTCGACCTCGGCGACACCGAAGTGGGCATCGTCGGCTGCGCCGTGGGCGCGCCCTTCGCGGTGCTGATCGCGGAGCAGTTGGCGGCGTCGGGCTGTGAGCTGGTTGTGTCGATCACGTCATCGGGATCGATCACCGCGGTCGCCGACCCGCCCTACTTCGTGCTGATCGACCGGGCACTGCGTGACGAGGGCACGAGCCTCCACTACATGCCGCCGTCACCGTGGTCGGACGCGCCACAGCACCTGTTGAGGGGACTGGACGGCGCGTTCGAGTCCGCAACCCAGCCCGTGGTGGTGGGCTCGACGTGGACCACCGACGCCCCCTACCGCGAGACCCCCACCGCCATCGCTCGGGCGGAGTCGTTCGGCGTCCTCGCCGTCGAGATGGAAGCCGCCGCCCTCTACGCCTACGCGGCGGCACGGGGACGCGACGTGATCTGCGTCGCCCACGTGACCAACACCATGGCGACCGACGGCGACGACTTCGAGAAGGGCGAAGCGGACGGCGCGCTCGCGGCGCTGGAGGTGTACGGAGCGATCATCGCCGCCCTGAGGCGCGCAGCGCCTACTCCTGGACCAGCTCGATGAGGGTGCCGAAGCTCCCCTTGGGGTGAATGAACGCCACCGTCGTGCCCCGGCTGCCGGGCCGCGGCGCCTTGTCGATGGCGGTAGCTCCGGCGGCGACCATCGCCGCGAGGGCTGCGGCGCAGTCGTCGACCCGGTAGCCGATGTGGTGGAGGCCTTCGCCGCGCTTGTCGATCGCCTTCGCGATCGGTGAGTCGTCACGGGTGGCGGCGGTGAGCTGGATGTAGCTGTCGGCCACCTTGATCAGCGCCTCCTCGACACCGTCGGACTCGACGACCTCGCGGTGGTGCACCTCGGCACCGAATGCCCGCCGGTAGTAGTCGATCGCGGCCTCCAGGTCGCGTACGGCGATGGCAACGTGGTCGATCTCGGTGAGCAGCATCGGCCCATTCTGCGAGACTGCGGCCATGGCGAACAACGTGGTGGGCGGCGAGCTGCAGGCGTGCTCGTTCGACCCCCTTACCGGCTTCTACCGCAACGGGTGCTGCGACACCGGCGCGGAGGACCAGGGGGTCCACACGGTGTGTGCCGTGATGACCGACGAGTTCCTCGCGTTCAGCGCGTCGGTTGGCAACGATCTCTCGACGCCACGCCCCGAGTTCGGCTTCGCCGGACTGAAGGCCGGCGACCGGTGGTGCTTGTGCGCGGCCCGGTGGGCCGAGGCGCTCGAGGCCGGCGCGGCCCCGCAGGTTGTGCTCGGGGCGACACACGCCCGGACCCTCGAGTGGGTCGATCTGAAGGACCTACTAGCCCACGCCATCGACGGGTAGCCAAGACGGTTTCCTAGACGGAGCCCAGGGTCCGCCCGTAGGTGCCCGATCCAACGACGTCGACGCCGGGGGGAAGGCGCGCGATGAGCCCCCGGTCGGAGGTCACAACCGTCAGGTCGGGGTCGACGAACAGTCCCTCGACCAGTTCGACGATCCGGTGGTCCGCCGCGTCGCGGGCGGAGCTGCCTGCGAAGACGACACGCAGGTTCCCACCGGCGAGCTGGGCGACCTCGTCGTGGGGGCGGCCGTCGAAGACGAGGACCACCTCGTCGTCAGGGTGCTCGATACACCACCGCGCCACCGCCGCTGTGAGCCGGGCCGCCGCGGCGGGACGGTCGTTCCACCAGCCGCGGAGAACCGCGCCCATCACGTTGTTGCCGTCGATGAGCCAAGTCGTCACGGCCGCAGCGTCGCGCCGCCAGGCGCAGCGAGGACCCCAGCGAGGGCCGCTCGCGGGCTCGAGCGAATCAGGACAGCTCGCCCCGCGCGTGGCGCTGGAACAGGGTGATGCGGTCCTGCCCGATCCGCTCGCGCTTCTCGGGATCCTGGATCCCCAACCCGGCCTCGGGCGCCAGGCACAGGACGCCGAGCTTGCCTTCGGCCTGGTTCTTGTGGACGGTGTTGGCCGCCTCGCCCACCTGATCGAGCGGGTACACCTCCGACATAACCGGGTGGATGCGGCCCTGGTCGATGAGGCGGTTCATGTTCCACGCCTCCTGGTAGTTCGCGAAGTGGCTCGAGACGATCCGCTTCAACTTCATCCACAGGTGCCGGTTGTCGAACTCCAACATGTAGCCCGAGGTGGCCGCGCACGTGACCACGGTGCCGCCTCGCTTGGCGATGAACACCGACGCGCCCATGGTGGAGCGGCCGGGGTGCTCGAAGACGATGTCGGGATCGTCGCCGATCAGCGAACGCACCTTCTTACCCAGCCGGCGCCACTCGCCCTCGTCCTGGGTGTGCTCGTCGGACCAGAACTGGTAGCCCTCGGCACGACGGTCGATGACGTTCTCACAGCCCATCGCCTCCAACAGCTTCACCCGGTTCTCGCTGGAGACCACACCCACGGGGGTGCCGCCACCGTTGAGCACCAACTGCACCGCGTACGCCCCGATGCCGCCGGTGGCTCCCCACACGAACACGTTGTCGCCCTGCTTCATCCGTGCCGCGTTGCGCCCGACGAGCATCCGGTAAGACGTCGACGCGCACAGCGCGTTCACCGCGGCCTCCTCCCAGCTCAGATGCGTCGGCATCGGCATGAGCTGGTTCGCCTTGACCACCGCGAGGTCCGCGAGACCGCCGTAGTTCGACTCGAACCCCCAGATCCGCTGGTTCGCCGCGAGCATCGAGTCGTCGTGCGCGGAAGGGTCCTGGTCGTCGAGGAAGTTGCAGTGAACCGTCACGCGGTCGCCCGGCTTCCAGTTCCGCACCGCGGAGCCCACCCGGACGACAACCGCCGCGGCGTCGGAACCGACCACGTGGAAGTCCTGCGCGTGGCGCTTGCCCCACACCGACTCCTTGCCGAGACGGTCGAGAAACAGGAACGTGGGCAGCGGCTCGAAGATCGACGTCCACACCGTGTTGAAGTTGATCGAGCTCGCCATGACCGCCAGATACACCTCATCCGGTGCGATCTCGGGGGTCGGCACCTCGCCGACGTGCAGCGACTTGCGCGGGTCTTTGTCCTCGGAGGCGACCCCGGCCCACATCTCCTGTTCGGAGCGCACCACATGAGCGGCCCGATAGCTCTCAGGAATCGGGAGCGCGGCGATGTCCTCACCGGAGGCGCCGGAGCTGATGGCATCGAGGAAAGGCTGCATCGACATGGGCTGCGACGTTACCGGTCGGTAACGTCGCTCGGCCATCGAGGCTCAGCCGGCGCGCATCAATTGCAGATGGGGAACACCAACACGATGACGCAGGTCTTGCCAGACGAGTCGGTGTAGAAGCCGCCGGCACAACCCGGGAGCACGGTGGCGGCGCCCAGCGCCAACGCGACTGCGGCTGCCTTCATACGAAGCTTGGTCATAGGCGGATCCTAATCAGAGATCCTCCGCGTAGAACAGGGTCTTTGAGGCACTCGACGGTTGGTCGCGGCAGCCGGCAAACCGGTAGCGTGACCCGACCGGAGGCGGCCACCTCTCGCAGGGGCCGATCGCCAACCGCCACGGCGGCAGACCGAAAGAACAGGGGAATCACATGGCCGGATCCGTCATCCTCAGCGGGGCTCGTACGCCCATCGGCAAGCTCTCAGGTTCGCTCGCCGGCTTCTCCGGCGCGCAGCTCGGCTCGCTCGCCATCAGAGCGGCACTCGAACGGGCGGGACTGGGCGGCGATCAGGTCGACTACGTGTTCATGGGCCAGGTTCTCTTGGCCGGGGCGGGTCAGATGACCGCCCGCCAAGCGTCCAACGGCGCAGGCGTCCCACTGTCGGTCCCATCGACCACCATCAACAAGGTCTGCCTCTCTGGCATCAACTCGATAATGATGGCCGACCTGCTGATCAACTCCGGCCAGGCCGACATCGTCGTGGCAGGCGGACAGGAGTCGATGACCCAGGCCCCGTACCTTCTGCCCGACGCCCGCGCCGGCATGCGCATGGGTGACAAGAAGGTCATCGACGCAATGATGTACGACGGTCTGTTCTGCGCCATCGACCAGCTCGCGATGGGCGGCGCGACCGAGAAGTACGCGGCAAGCGCAGGTCTGGGCCGCGAGGAGCAGGACCTGCTCTCCGCCAAGTCCCACGAGCGTGCGGCACGCGCCCAGAAGGATGGCCTGTTCGACAACGAGATCGTCCCCGTGGAGATCCCACAGCGCAAGGGCGACCCGCTTTTGTTCACCACCGACGAGGGCGTCCGGGGCGAGACCACCCTGGAATCGCTCGCCGCCCTGCGCCCGGCGTTCGACAAGGCGGGCAACATCACCGCCGGAAACGCGTCGCAGATCTCCGACGGCGGCGCCGCAGTGATCGTGGCTTCCAAGGCAAAGGCCGAGGAGCTGGGCATCACCCCCATCGGTGAGATCGTGGCCAACGGGCAGGTTGCCGGGCCGGATCCGTCACTGCTCACCCAGCCGGCGAACGCCATCAAGCAGGCTCTGGGCCGTGCCGGGCTGTCGGTGGGCGACATCGACCTGTTCGAGCTGAACGAGGCGTTCGCCGCGGTCGGTGTTGCCTCGATGAAAGATCTCGGCATCACCGACGACATCGTCAACGTGAACGGAGGCGCCATCGCCCTGGGTCACCCCATCGGCATGTCCGGCACCCGCATCGTGTTGACGCTGCTAAACGAACTGGCCCGACGTGGCGGCGGCACCGGCGCCGCGGCCCTCTGCGGCGGCGGCGGCCAGGGCGACGCCCTCATCGTCAAGACCATCTGAGCCCACGCCGGCCAAACCACCCCCGAACCGCGGTTTTCAGGGGAATTCAGCCCAGAGGGTTTCAGCGGAGCGGAGCGCGCTCGTCGATGACGAGCGCCTCCACCTCGATCTCAACTTTCCACCGGGCGTCCAGGAGCGCAGCCACGACAACCGTGGTGTTCGCCGGGCGGATGTCGTGGAACACCTCGCCGTGCACCGACGCGATCGCGGGGAAGTCCGCCGCCGCGGTCAGATAGGTACGAGTACGCACCACGTCGGCGAAGCCCGCGCCCGCGTCGGTGAGAGCGGCTCCGATGATCTCCAGGCAGCGTCGTGCCTGCGCTGCCGGGTCCTCAGGACAGGATCCGTCGTCGAACTGTGGGGCGGTGCCTGACACGAAGATGCGCTCCCCCACACGCACCGCCCTGCTGTAGCCGACGGTGAGCTCCCACGGGGAGCCCGACGAGATGAGCTGACGATCCACCGTCCAGAACCTACCGGGATGCTCAGCCAGTGCGTTCGACCGTACGCCGGCCCTCCAAGGCTCGACCCAGGGTCATTTCGTCCGCGTACTCCAAGTCGCCTCCCACAGGCAGCCCCGAGGACAGCTTCGTGACCGTCAGGTCCTCCAGGCCGGGGACCTCGAGCATCTTGGAGAGATACAGCGCTGTCATCTCGCCCTCGATGTTCGGGTTGGTAGCAAGGATCACCTCGCGCACGCCCTCATCGCCGATACGTCGCACAAGCTCGGCGATGCGCAGTTGCTCGGGTCCGATGCCCTTGAGGTGATCGATGGCACCGCCCAACACGTGATAGCGGCCCTTGAACTCGCGGGTGCGTTCGATGGCCACGACATCACGGGGTTCCTCGACGACACACAGCAGCGTGACATCACGGGTTGCATCCGCGCAGATCGGGCACTCGGCGCCTTCCGCCAGGTTGAAGCACCGCTGGCAGAACGACATGCGCTCGGCCGCGTGGCGAATCGCGTCGGAAAGCCGCTGTGACTCGACAGGTCCTGCCGCGAGAAGGTGGAAGGCGATGCGCTGGGCAGACTTCGGACCCACCCCGGGCAGTCGCCCGAACGCGTCTATCAACTCCTGTAGCGGTGCCGCATACTCCGGCACCTCAAGCGCCCCCGAACAGACCGCCGAGGTCGAGCCCACCGAGAGGCGACGCCTCGGCCTGGAGACGGTTGACCGCCCCGACCGCCTCGTGCAGCGCGGCAAGCACAAGGTCTTCCAGCAGGGTCGGGTCCTCGGGATCGACGGCTGCGGGGTCGATGTGCACCGAGCGGAACTCCATTCCGCCGGTGACCTCGATACGAACAACCCCACCTCCGGCCTGGCCCTCGACCACCGCGGAGGCAAGCTGCTCCTGCGCCTCCATCATCTGCTCCTGCATCGACTGGGCTGCGCCGAGCAGCGAGCCCATGTCGAAGCCGCCCAACGCAGCGAAGGGATCGCCCGAGGACGGGTCGACGAACTCGGCGGAGATCACCTCGTCCACCGGCTCCAAAGCGCCGCCCTCGGTGCCGTCGGATCCGTTGGTCACTGGTCCTCCTCGACGACGACGGCGCCCGGGAACGCCTGGGTCAACTTGTTCGCTCCGCCACCGGCGACATCGGTCGCGTCCGTGAGCTCGCTCAGATCTACGCACTCGTCGCTCTCGGGACCCGGAGAGGGCGCTTGATCCGCGATCGGCGAGTCGCCGGTGGAGACCGGCGCTGGGGCGGACGAGCCGCCATCGACAACGAGGGTGAGCGTCACAGCTTGGCCGAAGTACCCGGTCAAAGCCGCTTCGACATCGGCGCGGGCCTTGCCCGCTCGTTCCAGCATCGGTCCGTTGGGAAGTGCGAACGTGGCGACTCCGCCATCGACTGTGGTGAACCTGCCACCCGCGAAGACAGCGCGTGCCACCGCCCGAAGTTGAGGCAACACGACATCGTTGAGCGCCGCGGTGAGCTGCGCTGCCGTCGGTATCGACCCGGCCTGGAGCGGAGCGGTCGAAGTGGTCGCGATCGACGGCGGTCGGGCCGTCTCGGGAACCGGCGGCGGCGACTTGCTCGCCGCCGCCGATCGTGACGGCGGAGGAGGGATGTCCCTGGGAGCCGGCGCGGCAGGCCGCGATATCGCCTGACCGCTGGGCGACCGGCGCGAAGGTGTCGCATCCCCGCCTTCGCCCGCCGGTGCAGCGAGCCGCACGCGGGCGACTTCCCGCTCGAGCTGCGACACCCGTTCTGCGAGCCCGCCGAGGGTGGTGTCGGTGGACGAGTCGGTGATGCGCACCAACGCGACTTCCAGGGGAATCCGAGGATCCGCTGCCTGGCGCATCTCGATGAGCGCCGCACCCAACAGCTCCAACGCACGGGTCAGACCCGCCGCCCCGATCTCGCCACCCAGGTTCGCGGCCGCAGTGCGGTCGGCGTCGCTGAGATGTCCCGCGGGCGCGCCGACCGCCACGAGGAACGCGTCGCGAAGCGCTCCGAGCAGCGCTTCGCCCACCACCCGCGGGTCACGACCCTGATCCAAGGCTTCCGCCACTGCGACCAGGGCCCGGGACGTGTCGCGGTCGCCGACCGCCGCGGCCAGCTCCGCGAGCACCTCGGGCCGGTCGAGCACCCCACCGGCGGCAACCACCTGGTCGAGCGCCGAGAGCATGTCGCGGGCAGATCCGCGTCCGGCGCGCACCACGTGGGCCACCCCGGCGTCGTCCACCGAGAGCCCGGCATCCGCGACGACCCAGCGCACGTAGTCCTCGAGTTGCTCCGCGGACAGCAGCGAGAACTCGAAGTGCTGGGTGCGGCTGCGGATGGTGGGCAGCACCTTCTGGGGGTCGGTGGTCGCCAGCACGAAGGTGACGTGATCGGGCGGCTCCTCCAGCGTCTTGAGCAGGGCGTTCGACGCGGCGGCCGACAACATGTGGACCTCGTCGAGGATGTAGACCTTCGTGCGCCCCGGCGAGCCGACCGCGGCCCGGCTGATCAGGTCACGCATCGCGTCGACCCCGTTGTTGGATGCGGCATCGAGCTCGAAGAGGTCATAGGAGCTGCCGGCGTCCATGGCCAGGCAGCTCTCGCACTCACCGCAGGGTTCACCGTCGCGTACGTCTGTGCAGTTGAGGACCTTCGCGAGGATGCGAGCGGTGGTGGTCTTGCCGGTGCCGCGGGGTCCGCTGAAGAGGTACGCCTGGCCCGCGGTTTCGCCCGAGATGGCGTTGCGCAGAGCCCGCACGATGTGCTCCTGGCCGCGGACCTCGCTGAAGCGCCGCGGACGGTACCTACGGTAGAGCGACTGCTGGGACATCGGGCCTGAGCCTACCGATGACGCCTGAGCACCGGATCTCCCTACCCTGATCGCCAGTGTCGATGTCCGCGCCACCGCTTCCGCCCCCAGGCTGGCACCCCGACCCATGGGGTCACGCACCGCTGAGGTGGTGGGACGGCGCGGCATGGAGCCCGTGGGTCACCCAGGCCGGCGACCAATGGAACGGCTACGAACCCGAGGGGGAGCGGCGCTGGTTCCCTCCCATCGACACCATCGGCTGGCCCGCGGCGGTGCTGGCGACGGTGCTCGTGGCGCTCACCATCGTCGGGAACTTCGTCGCGACCGCGGCGTCGGAGAGCTCCGAAGCGGTGGCCGGGGTGGCAGGGCTGGTCATCTTGGCCGTGGGCATCATCGGGTTCCCGCTGGCAGCGTTCGTTGCGTCACGGTCGTGGGGATCGGGCCGCCTCCGTCAAGACCTGGGCCTCGGGTTTGCACCGGTAGATCTCGCGATCGCTCCGGCCACAGCGGCAGTGATGTTCGGCCTCGTGGTCGGGCTGAGCGTGACGTTGCAGGCGCTCGGGGTCCCACAGGCGTCGAACCTCGAAGGCTTCGAAGACCGCCTGACCACGCCGGTGATCGTGTTCCTGCTGGTGCTCGCCGGTGTCCTGGCTCCGATCACCGAGGAACTGTTGTTCAGAGGCGTGCTGATGCGCGGGCTCTCCACTCGCTGGGGTCCCGCCACCGCGATCGTCGGCCAAGGGGTGGTGTTCGGCCTGGCACACCTGATCTGGAACGCCGGCTGGGGCAACGTGGGTCTGGTGCTGCCACTGACCGGAGTGGGCGTCGTCTTGGGGTGGGTGACGAGGGCCACGGGACGTCTCGGCGCCGGGATGGTCGCCCACTCCCTCTACAACGTGACCCAGATCGCACTGCTGGTTGCCACCACGGGTTGAGGCCGGGTTCTCGTGAGACGGTCAGGCGATCTGCGGCGCACCACAGGTTCCGCTGAGAGCTGCTGCCTCCCGGCCCTGACTCGGTTCACGGGCTGCGATCGCACAGGACCCGACCGCCTCACGAGAACTCGGCAGCGCCAGCATACCGGTGGCGGCGATCCACCCACTACGCTGGCCCGCTCCTGGAGACGTGCGAGAGCGGACGAATCGGCACGACTGGAAATCGTGTGTGGGGCAACTCACCGTGGGTTCGAATCCCACCGTCTCCGCCACACTCGCTCCCAGCAGAACGGTGACGGCCTGCCGACATGGTTCACTCGTCGAAGTCCACCGATGAGCGTTGGAGCTCGATGATGGAGTCGGCCCTCGACGAGGCCCACAAGGCGACCGGCCACGACGACGTGCCAGTGGGCGCGGTGGTGGTTGGGCCCGACGGCGGGATCCTCGCGGCACGCCACAACGAACGCGAGCTGACCGGGGATCCGACCGCCCACGCCGAGCTGCTCGCCCTACGTGACGCTGCGGCTGTTGTGGGTGGCTGGCGACTCGAAGGTTGCACCCTGGTGGTGACCCTCGAACCCTGCCCGATGTGCGCGGGGGCCGCGTGGGCGTCACGGCTCGACGCCGTCGTCTACGGCGCCGCGGATCCCCGAGCGGGGTCGATGGGATCGCTCTACCACCTCGGCTCCGATCCCCGCCTCAACCACGAGATCACCACGGTCGGCGGCGTCCGCTCAGGGGAGTGCGCGGCGCTGCTCGGCGGGTTCTTCGAGGCCCGTCGTTGAACCGACTGTCGGGATCACCGTCGATGTCCGGTATCGTCGGCGCCGGAGAGTTGCCAGAGCGGACGAATGGGACGGTCTCGAAAACCGTTGAGGTCTTACGGCCTCCGAGGGTTCGAATCCCTCACTCTCCGCCACTGCCGGGCTGATCGCCTGCAACCGGCCCCCGGTCGCCGGAACACCGCGGCGTAGCCTGACGTTCCCTCATCCCGAGGTTCGGCACAGCCGACGCGACCGAGGAGACACGCGCCGCACATGGGACACTCGATGCTCTGGCGCATGATCAACAGCGACCCCGACGCCGTGCGGGGCCAGAAGCTCAGCGGCGGGCTGATGCGTCGGGTCGGCGGCTACGCGCGCCACTACCGGGCGATGCTCGTCGGCTTCCTCGCCACGATCGTCGCCGAGGCGTTGTTGGGCCTGGCGCCCCCACTTCTGTTCCGCACGATCCTCGACGATGCACTTCCACAACACGACCTGACGCTGTTGGGTCGGCTCTCGGCCGCGGTGGTGGGCGCCGCGGTCCTCAAGGCCGCTCTCGGCGTGATGGAGAGGTCGCTGTCCGCCCGCGTCGGCGAAGGCCTCATCTTCGACCTGCGCACCCAGCTCTTCGACCACGTCCAGCGCCTGCCGATCGGCTTCTTCACCCGAACCCAGACCGGAGCGTTGGTCACTCGACTCAACAACGACGTGATCGGCGCCCAGCGCGCCTTCACCGGCACCCTGGGCACGGTCGTGTCCAACGGCATCACCCTCGTGGCCACCCTCATCGCCATGGCGGCGTTGGACTGGAGACTGACCACCCTCGCCGTGTTGCTCCTGCCACTGTTCCTCGTCCCGGCGAAGCGGGTCGGGCGTCGACTCGCGTCGATCTCCCGAGCGGGCATGGACCTCAACGCGGCGATGAACAACCAGATGACCGAACGCTTCGGCGTGGCCGGCGCACTGCTGGTGAAGACCTACGGCAGCTACGAATCGGAGCACCGCGAGTTCGCGAACCGGGCCGCGGGCGTGCGCGACATCGGGGTGCGTTCCGCGATGTTCACCCAGACCTTCATGACGATCCTGGGCCTGGTCGGAGCGGTCGGCACCGCGGCGGTCTACTACTTCGGTGGCCGGTCGGTCGTCTCGGGGTCGCTGAGCGCGGGCACCCTCGTCGCCCTCGCCGCGTTCGTGGTGCAGATCTACAACCCGCTCACGATGCTGACCAACGCCCGGGTCGATGTCATGACCGCCTTCGTGAGCTTCGAGCGGGTGTTCGAGGTGCTCGACACTCCCAACGGCGTGGCCGACAACCCCAACGCTGCCGACCTGCCTCGACCACGCGGCCTCGTGGAGCTCGACTCGGTGTCGTTCCGCTATCCCGTCACAGGCGACACCGTCGCCTCCCTCGAAGGCGGCTACGCGCCCGAGCGGGCCGGCGATCGCGATGTCCTCTCCGAGATCACGGCGACGCTTCGTCCAGGCGAACTGGTGGCGCTGGTGGGTCCCTCAGGTGCCGGCAAGTCAACCCTCGTCTCCCTCGTCATGCGGCTGTATGACCCGACTGCCGGGTCCATCCGCATCGACGGCCAGGACATCCGCACCCTCACCGGTGAGTCAGTGCGCCGCGGCATCGGCCTGGTTGCCCAGGACCCCCACCTGTTCCACACAACCGTCGGCGACAACCTCCGCTACGCCAACCCCACCGCCACCGACGCGCAGCTGCGTGACGCGTGCCGCGCCGCGCAGTGCCTCGAGGTGATCGAACGGCTCCCCGACGGCTTCGACACCGTGGTGGGCGAACGGGGCTACCGGCTGTCGGGCGGAGAGAAGCAACGCCTGGCCATCGCGCGGATGCTGTTGAAGGACCCGGCGATCGTGATCCTGGACGAGGCCACCAGCCACCTCGACTCCGAGAACGAATACCTCGTGCAACAAGCGCTCGCGACGGCTCTCCATGGTCGGACGTCGCTCGTGATCGCTCATCGACTCTCGACCATCACTGCGGCGGATCAGATCCTCGTGCTCGACGAGGGACGTCTCGTCGAACGGGGCACCCACAGCGACCTACTCGGTGCCGGTGGCCTCTACTCGGAGCTGTACCGGACCCTGCTCGGATCCGGCGACGACACGGCCGATCCCGCACCCGCTCTCAGCGAAGGGCCATAGCCGCCCTCAAGTTTTCGCGGCACCGCTTCCGATGAACCCCTCGGCGGGATTCAAGGAGGCAATCGATGCATCGGCGGGTGCTACTCATCTTCATCTCGGCTTCTCTGGTCGCGACCGGGTGCCTGGACACGGCAACACCGGGATCGGACGGATCCATCTCCACCGTCCCGAACCCGGCCGCCAAGCCGACGACCACTGCGAGGCCGACAACCACGACCCGACCCGCCCCGGCACAACCCGCCCCGTCCCAACGGGCGTGTCTTCCGGAGGTGACCGACGGCTACGACCGCCCCTACGCACCCACTGCTCCATGGAACGTCCGCGTGTGCAACCTCGCCGAGGACGCTCGTTCAGACGACTGGCGTGACCGTTTCTGGTACTACTCCCAGTACAACCCCCAGATGGCATCGGCAAACCCTCAGGCAGCGCCGAATCGTGGGGCACACGGGGTGATGTTCGGTTTCGACGAGGACCCGGTGAACGACTTCTCCGTGGCCGTCTACTCGGCGGCCGACGCGACCACCACGATCCGAGTGTTCCAACGCGACGGCTGGCACGGGCTGTTCAACCTCGACCCCGGCGGCGCCATCCCGTGGAATCCGGCGTGGCGGGCATCGACGGGCTCGGACGCCCTCATGGTGATCCTGGACCCCACGACAGGCCACCAGTGGTCGCTGTGGGGAGTGGCCCAGAGCTACTACGGCCTGCCCATCAACGACTCGCAGTGCTGGTACTGGGCCGCAGCATTCTGGTTGCCCGGCGGCGGATACCGGTCCGGCTTGGATCTCTGTGTCGGCGGAGCGGACAAGGTGATGACAGCGGACCGCTCCGCCCGCTCGAACTACAGGACCTACGGCGGGAACAACCCCGTAACCCGCGGAGTGGGCATCGACGAGTACGCCATGTTGACCATGCCCGAAGAGGTCGCTGCCGGCCAGATCCGCCACGCACTGATGATGCCCGTGTACAACACGATGACCGGCCCGACCAAGTGCACCTCCGCCCAGATGGCAACCGAGGCCTTCGGCTCGACCTGTGGCTACGCGGTGTCGCCGGCAGGCAACTTCGAGCGGAGCGGTATCTCGACACAGGGCTGTGGTGAACCGACAGCAGAGTCGATGGACCCGGCGGCCTACCGCAGGACGACAATCCCCGAAGGCACCCGGTACGCACTCGACATGACCGAATCGGAGATCGAGACATGGCTCGACTCCCGCGGGTACACAGGGGCCTTGCGCTCCACCGCTCGGACCTTCGCCCGTGCGCTGGTCAACTACGGCTGGTTCATCACCGACACGTCCTGCTTCGCGGCCGACTTCCAGGTCGCGGGCGCTGCCAACCCTCGGACCGCGGCCGCGTGGCGAGCGTTGGGCATCACAGGCGACGGGCGGGACCTGCTCTACGGGCTGATCACCCGGGAGCGGGTCTGGACCGTCGCGCCACCCGTGAACCACTGCACCAACGGAACCCTCTCCACCGCCGCGTGCCCCGCGAACACCTCGCTCTACGCCACGGGCTGAGTCGACGCGCACACCCGTGGCGCGCCCATAGCTTGTACGACGTGGACGCGGACCCGACGCTCTCGGTTCCCGATGTGACCGAGTTCGCCGCGCTTGCGATCAACCAGGCGTTTCCGGATCTGATCTGGGTGGAAGGCGAAATCTGCAACCTGAACCGCTCGGCGCGAGGCCATGTCTACTTCTCCCTGATCGAGCCGGGAGCAGACAGGCGGTCGCCGCCGACCCAGCTGTCTGTGACGCTCTTCGAGTGGAACCGCCAGAAGGTGAACCTCCAGATACGTCGATCCGGGGGCAACATCCGCGTCGAGGACGGCGTGAGGGTGAGGATCCGCGGGAACCTCGAGCTGTACCAGCCGCGTGGCCAACTCCAACTGAAGATGGTTGCGATCGACCCCGCCTACACACTGGGCACTCTCGCCGCAGACAGGGCACGGCTGATGGCCACCCTTGCAGAGGAAGGTCTGCTCGGCGCGAACCCGTCGCTCGGGGTCCCTCCCCTGCCGGTGAACATCGGGCTGGTCACCTCCCTGGGCAGCGCGGCGCACGCCGACTTCGTCCACGAGATCGAGCTGTCGGCAATCGGGTTCCGGCTTCTCACGGTGGATGCGCGTGTGCAGGGCGTCGATGCGCCGGCGTCGCTGGCCCTCGCCGTGCGGGCGGCTGTGCAAGCACGGGCGGAGCTGATCTGTGTGGTGCGTGGAGGCGGCGCACGCACGGACCTCTCGGCCTTCGACCACGAGATGACCGCGCGGGCGATCGCGACGTGCCCAGTGCCTGTGTGGGTCGGGGTGGGCCATGAGATCGACCGCACGGTGGCCGACGAGGTCGCCCACTCGACCTTCAAGACCCCGACCGCGTGCGCGGCTCACCTCGTCAGGACGGTGCAGGACGACATCGCAGCAGCCGAAGCGACCTACTCGATGATCGGCGAACAGGCGCGACGCCAGATGGACCGCCACTCACAACGCGTCGATCGCGAGGCCCGGTCCGTTGCCTTTTCCACCCGCGCCGGCATCGAACGCGGCTCACACCGTCTCGGGGTCGCTACCGCCAGGATCGGAGCTGCCTGCGAGCGGCGTCTCGACGTGGCCTCCCGCCGACTCGACAGCGCCACGTCGACGCTGACGAGCGCCGCTGCCCGATCGCTGCGTACCGCGGACCGCGATCTCGACTCCCTGGCGGCCCGGGCCAGAGCCCTCGATCCCGCCCGCATCATGGAGCGGGGATGGTCGATCACCCGGAACGCCGACGGAACCGTCATCCGCTCCATCGACGACCTGGCACCGGGCAACCACATCGTGACCCAGCTGGTGGATGGCCGCGCTCACAGTACGGTCAGCACGGTGGATGCGAACGAGGTGGAAGACGTGGAGCAACAGTGACCGATGACGAACCGCAGATCGGCTACGCCGCTGCGCTCACGGAACTGAACTCGATCCTGGTCGACCTCGAGGACGATGCGCTCGACATCGACGTGCTCGGAGACAAGGTCGAGCGAGCATCGGTCCTCATCGCCGCCTGTCGCCGGCGCATCGCCACGGCACGGCTCAGGGTGGAGGAGATCGTCGCAGAACTCGACGCCGAGCCGACTACCCCACCTACCCCCGCCGACGAGGCCGAGTAGCTCTCCTCTCTCCCCGCATGGGGAAGCTACAGGTCACGGCGAAGCTGCCGATGGAGATACGTGGGGCTCACCGCCCCCTGACTTGTCATGGCTTCCCACTCAGCAGACCTCGACCTCGGCTCACGACCGCGCTGGCGCGACGCGATGCTGCCGTCACGCCGCGTCGGTCGCCGCGGCTCGGCCGGTCCCCCACCTGGTGAAGGCACTCCTGATCGCGGGAGCTCCGCCCTCGCGAGGGTGAACCACCTGCTCGTTGCGCTGGAGCCCGCCCTGGGCGAGCTGCCCCACAGCCTCGACCGAACAGCGGCTTTCGCCGCCCTTCAGCGCCACATCGGCGCGGAGTTCTCGCCGACGGCACTCTGCCTGCTCGAAGTGGACGACCGCAGCGGCACCTGGACCACCAAGCTCGCAGTGGGCTGCACACTGCCCGAGGCGCAGGCCGCGCAGGATCTCCCCGGACCACTGGCCGATGTCGTCGCCCGCATCGAGCCACAACTGGTGTCGGATCTCGCCCACGTCGGCTCCGGTGTCGCTCCGGGCAGTGGATCGGGTATCTACCTGCCCTTGTGCGTGGGCCGGAACCTGGTTGGCGCTATCGGGATCGAACACACCGTCGTGGGCGAGTTCGGACCCGACGACCTCGATCTCGCCATCGAGCGCTCCTCCGGTTGGGCACTGCTGGTCGACGACGTTCGCCGCTTCGGGCGTATCCGGGCGCTGAGCGCCGATGCCTCCGAGGCACGGGTTGCGCGGGAGTTGCACGATCGGCTCGGCCAGTGGCTCACCTACGTCAGCCTGGAGGTCGAGGGCATCATCCGACATCAGCCCGGCAGCACACCTGAACTGGCGCGGCTCCACACGACGGTGCAGTCAGCGATCGAGGAGATGCGCGACACCCTCAGGCAACTGCTCGCCGGTGTGAGCGCGGATCGACCCCTTGCGCTGGTGGCACGGGAGATCTGCGAACGGTTCGAGGAACGTACCGAGGTAGAGGTGACCTACGAGTCGACGCCACCGGCAAAGCGCCTGGCGGTCCCTGTCGAGGTCGAGTTCAGTCGCATCCTTCAGCTCGCGCTCGGTAACTGCGAGCGCCATGCGAGCGCCTCACGGATCCGGGTGCGATGGGACACCGACGGAGCTCGGGCAACGTTGAGCATCAGCGACGACGGCGTGGGATTCGATCCCTCCGGTGTGGTGCGTGACGCCGCCGGCGGCCTGATCGACATGCGCGAGCGAGCGAACACGATCGGCGCCGATCTCCTCGTGTCGTCACAACCCGGGGCAGGCACGACTGTCTCGGTCACCACAGCACCAGCGTCCAAGGAGTGGACATCATGAGAATCCTCATCGCCGACGATCACAAGATCCTTCGGGAGGGCATCCGCCGCGGGCTGGAAAGTGCCGACGAAACCGTGGTCGGTGAGGCGGCCAACGGGGAGGAAGCGGTGCTGCTCGCCCGCGAGTTGCTCCCCGATGTCATCCTCATGGACCTGTCGATGCCGGTTCTCGACGGTGTCGAAGCAACCCGTCGCATAGTCGAGGAACACCCCGGCACACGGGTTGTGGTGTTGACGATGCACGACGACGCGGAACGGACCCGGGCCGCGATCTCAGCCGGCGCCGTCGGGTACCTGACCAAAGGCACCTCGTTCAATCAGGTCGTGGAGACCCTTCGAGCGGTCCACGCCGGCGAGACGGTGCTGTCACCCCAACTCGCGGTTTCGATGCTCGAAGCCGCGCGGGTCGCCGCCGAACGCGACGAGCTGCTGTCGGACCGCCAGGTGGAGATCCTCCAGAAGATCGCAAACGGGCTCGGCACCAAGCAGGTGGCACGGCAGTTGGGAATCACACAGAAGACCGTGCACAACCACCTGAACGCGATCTACCGCAAGCTCGACACCCAGAGCCTCACCCAGGCAGTCCTCTCCGCGGTACGCCTCGGGATCATCCACCTCGACCACGAGACGGTGTAGAGGCTCTACTCGAAGCGCCGGGACCCGCCGCTCTACCCTGCTGGGATCAGTCGACACAAGGGGGCCGGATGACCGATGTGAACGGGTTCGTTGCACCTGGGTTCGAAGGCGTGCGCGAAGTGTTCGCGGCGAACTTCGAACGCCACGGAGACATCGGCGCGGGCGTCGCGGTGTTCCACGGTGGCGAGTGCGTGGTGGACCTGACGGGTGGGGTGACCGAACCCGATGGCACCGAGACCTACAGCCCCCACCACCTCCAACTCATGTACTCCTCCACGAAGGGCGCCACCGCGCTGTGCGCGCATCTCCTCGTGGACCGCGGCCTGCTCGACCTCGACGCCCCGGTCGCCTCCTACTGGCCGGAGTTCGCAGCCAAGGGCAAGGACCGCGTACCGGTGTCGTGGCTGTTGAGCCATCGTGCAGGCCTGCCCGATGTGGACCGTGAGATGTCCTACGAGGAGGCGCTGGCCTGGGACCCCGTCGTCGATGCGCTCGCCGCGTCCGCACCCATGTGGGAGCCGGGCACCAAGCACGGGTACCACGCTGTCACCTTCGGGTGGCTGGTCGGCGAACTGGTGAGACGCGTGTCGGGCCGCAGCCTCGGCACCTTCTTCGCCGAGGAGGTGGCGGGGCCGCTCGGCCTGGACCTGTGGATCGGCCTGCCCGACGACCACCATCACCGGGTAGTGCCGATCATCCCCATGAGCCTTCCCCCTGGCATCGAACTGCCAGAGGGGTCCCCGGGGATGATCGAGCTGCTCCGGATGTTGATGGGCGCAGACTCGCTCATCGCCCGGGCCCTCAGCGCGCCGGGCGGCGCTTTCGGCGGCGAGGACATCTGGAACGACCCCGTGTTGTGGCGAGCAGAGCTGGGGGCCGCGAACGGGATAGGCAACGCCCGGTCGCTGGCGAAGATGTACGCGGCGATGGTCGGGCCGGTCGAGGGAGTCCGGCTGTTGAGCGACGAGACCCTCGCCCGCGCCGCCGAACCACAGGTGAGCGGTCCCGACGCCGTGTTGAGCTTCGACCTTCCGTTCACACTCGGGTTCATGCGGGACTCGCCTTTCTCGAAGATGGGTTCGCCTACCGCATTCGGTCACTATGGCGCCGGCGGGTCCGCGGGGTTCGCGGATCCGGCACGAGATCTGTCCTTCGCATACGTGATGAACAAGATGGCCATCGGCATCGCCGGAGACCCCCGAACCTCCGACCTCATCGACGCGCTCAACGCTGCGGTCCGTTGAGCCGACGCCGCCGGGTCCGCCTTCGTAGCGCGACATCCGACTCCGCGAGACTGTCGGGGTGAGTGCCGATCCCCTGACCGAGGCGCAACGCCGGCGGACCTTCGCGATCATCAGCCATCCCGACGCGGGCAAGACCACCCTCACCGAGAAGTTCCTGCTCTACGGCGGTGCCCTCAGCGGCGAGGCGGGCGCGGTGAAAGCACGGCAGGACCGCCGCTCGGCCACCTCCGACTGGATGGCACTGGAACAGCAGCGGGGCATCTCCATCACCTCGACCGTGTTGCAGTTCCCCTACCGCGACTGTGTCGTGAACCTGTTGGACACACCCGGTCACCGCGACTTCTCCGAGGACACCTACCGGGTGCTCACCGCAGCCGACGCCGCGATCATGGTGTTGGACTCGGCCAAGGGCATCGAGCCGCAGACGCTCAAGCTGTTCGAGGTGTGCCGCGACCGTGGGCTGCCGCTGTTGACGTTCCTCAACAAGTGGGACCGGCCCGGACACGAGGGGCTCACCCTACTCGACGAGATCGAACGTCAGATCGGGGTCCTTCCCACACCGGTGACATGGCCGGTTGGCATCGCCGGCGACTTCCGCGGGGTGATCGACCGCCGCGACGGCAGCTACACGCGATACGAGCGGGTGGCGCGAGGTACCCGCATCGCCCCCGAGGAGCTCGTCGATGCGAAACAGGCCGCGACCGAGGAGGGCGCCGCGTGGGAGGCAACCCAGGACGAGTTGGAGCTGTTGGAAGGTCACGAGCTCGATGTCGAGTCGTTCCTCGCAGGTGGGACCACACCGACCTTCGTGGGCTCCGCGCTGACCAACTTCGGGGTCGGCAAGCTGCTGGACGCCGTGATCGACCTCGCTCCCGCGCCGTCGGCCCGGCCCGACGATGAGGGCAAACCACGGGCGTTGGACGCCCCGTTCTCCGGTTTCGTCTTCAAGGTGCAGGCCAACATGGACCCGGCGCATCGTGACCGCATCGCGTTCTTCCGGGTGTGCTCGGGCCGCTTCGAGCGGGGCATGGTGCTGACCCACGCGCGCACCGGCAAGCCGTTCGCCACCAAGTACGCGCATCAGGTGTTCGGCCAGGACCGCGAGACGGTGGAGGAAGCGTTCCCCGGCGACGTGGTCGGCCTGGTCAACGCCACCGACGTGCGCGTGGGCGACTCGCTCTTCGTCGCCGACCGGGTGGTGTTCCCCGCGATCCCCTCGTTCGCCCCCGAGCACTTCTCCACCGCACGGGTTCGCGACACCGGCCGGTTCAAGCAGTTCCGCAAGGGGATCGCCCAGCTCGACGAGGAGGGCGTGGTGCAGGTGCTTCGCGACCGCGACCTGGGCGAGCAGGCACCGATCCTCGCCGCGGTCGGCCCGATGCAGTTCGACGTGGCCGCCTGGAGACTCGAGAACGAGTTCGGGGCGCCCGTGGAGCTGAGCCCGACTGCGTATCGTGTTGCCCGACGCACCGACGAGGCGAGTCGGGCGCAGCTACGGGCGATGAGGGGGGTAGACGTGTTGGACCGTTCGGATGGGGCCTTGATCGCCGTGTTCGAGAGCTCGTATTGGTTGGATCGACTTCTCGTCGAAGAGCCCGACCTCACGCTCGAGAAACTCGTGGCCGACGGGGCACTGCGTCAATGACCGAGGAGGTCGAGACCTCGGGGTCGGGGCCGAGGCGGCCGTCTCGGGCCGCGGCACGCCGACGGCGCCGCGCGCGGAGTCGGCGCCGCGCCGCCGGCACGGTTCTTGTGATTGTCGGACTCGCAGTCATCGGGATGGGCGCCTACCAGCGTTGGGGTGCCACCGTGCCCGTGGAGCCGGTGGTTCGGAACAACGTCGTGGTGCGTTCGACCACCACTTCAACCACCGCGTCAACCTCGACCACTTCGGCCCCTGCCACGACGATCCCGACTCCCGAGCCCACAGTCGCATCTGTGGATGGCTGAGGGCACCCCGCCTCAGCACCAGCTCTGGGCCTGGGCGTCCATGGTTCGGGGGCGCCCCACCACGTAGCCCTGCACGAGCTCACACCCCAACCCCACCACGTGGGCAAGTTCGCCTTCGGACTCCACTCCCTCGGCCAACGGCGCTATGCCCAACTCGTTGCACAGCTGCACCATCGAGGTGACGAGCTTGGAGCGAGTGCTCGACAGGTGGATGTCGCGGATCAGCTCCATGTCGAACTTGACGATGTCGGGATGCAGCGTGGCGAAGCTGGTCAACCCGGCGTAGCCGGCTCCGAGGTCGTCGAGGGCGATTCGATAGCCGAGTTGCCGCAACGCGGCGAGGCGGCCCGCTACATCGTCGATGGCGTCGAGCGGTGCTCGTTCGGTCACCTCCAGAACGATCCGCTCCGCCCACGGGTGCAGCGGGTCGTCGGCGGACAGAAGAGCCGGATCGCCCAGAGACTCGGGGATGAGGTTCACGAAGATCGAACTGCCCTCGGGCGCGGCCGGCAGGTCGGCTGCAACCCGACGGCGAACAAGACGGTCCAGCTCGAAGGCCCGACCGAGGCGAACGGCCATGTCCACCATCATCGGAGGACTGGGGAAGGCTGGGTGCCGGGCCCGTAGGAGCGCCTCGAAGGCGACCAGCCTGCCCGTGGCCGCCTCGACGATTGGCTGGTAGGCGATCCACATGGTCTCGAGCGCCTCGTCGAACGCCGCCACCGAGAGCCGGTCGAGGTCACCGCTTCGCTGCATGATTCCGGCGATGCGGGCCTGGATGGCCTCACGGATGACCTCGGCCAGGTCGGGGGCCGAGCAGGGTTTGGTCAGGAACCGAAAGACGTGGGCTTCGTTGATGGCGGCGATCGTCGCTGCCATGTCGGCATGTCCGGTCAACACGATGCGCTGCACGTCGGGATGCCGGTTACGAACACCGGTGAGGAACTCCGAGCCGGAGATACCGGGCATCCGCTCGTCGGAGACGACCACGTCGACTTGGCCGTCTCCCAGCACCTGCCAGGCCTCATCGACACTCTCGGCGGTCACCACGTCGAAGGGCTGCTTGCGCAATGCCGTGGAGAGCGAACGAAGAAGCGTCGGGTCGTCATCGACGAGCAGCGCAAGCGCCATGTCATTCTCCCTCGATGGCGCCGGCGGGGCGGCGCAGCTCGTCGTCTATCACTTCCACGAAGCGTGGCCACCAGAGGGCGGCGTCCAGCACCGTGTCGTACACCAGCGATTGAGCCCAGGCGTGGTCGACACCACGTCGCGCCGACACCAGGTCCATAGCCAACGCAGCGGCCACCCGGACGGCCGGGGCGGGTGCCAGATACGCGACGTCGAGGTCAAGGGATGCTGTGGGCGCCCCGCCGACCGCGTCGCAGATGCGCGGCGGCAGTCCCCACAGCGACAGGAGGCGTGCACCCACCTGGGCGTGGTGCACACCGATGACCTCTTCCTCGACGTGCTCATAGGTGGTGCCCAGCTCCGAGGCACGCGCCAGCGCGGCTTCGAGCTGACGGCGAGCCCTCGTGGTGAGGATCAACAACCCCACGCCTTGGAGCAGCCCCGCGACCTGTGTGACGGCAACATCGGCGGGGGCGACCACGGCCGCGGCGAGGCGTGCGGTCAACTCGGCGTGGAGGCGGAACGACTCGGAATCGAACCCGGGCAGCTCCGTCTCGGGACTCATCCGCTCGAGCACCTCGATCGACAACACGAGTTGGCAGACGGTGTCGAGCCCCACGGCGGCGATCACCTCGCGAGCCGACACGGCTCGATATGCGCCCAGCAGCGGCGAACGTCCCCACTGCAGCAGCTTCGCGTTGACAGCGGGATCCGTCTCGACGAGCCGCGCGACCTCCTCGAAGGTCCAACCGCCGTCGCCCTGCGCCGCGACGAGCCGGCCGTAGAGTCGGGGTGACGTGGGTAGAGCCTGGACACCTCCGACCAGCTCGTCGATGGCCTCGCCGCGGCGACCGGCACGACGATCCAGGGCCGAGCGCAACGTCTCCATGAGCGCGGCGCGGTCGCAGGGCTTGGGCAACCAGCGGTGAACCAGCGGCGCGGCGCGGGCAACCTGTTCGGGGGTCGCGGCTCCCGACAGGACGATCCGCACTATGGCCGGGTGATGGCGAGCGAGGGCCCGGAGCAACTCCTGGCCGTCCATACCCGGCATGCGCATGTCGGTGACCACGATGTCGGGCTCCTCCATGCCGACCATCTCCATGGCCTCCACACCGGAGCGGGCCAGCCGCAGGTCCCAGGTGGAGCGCTCCCGGTGCAACGCGCGGCGGATACCGGCCAGAACGTCGGGGTCGTCATCGACGAAGATAACCCGCGGTCGTTCGCTCAACGCCGTCATCCCGCGTCCGGTTCTCCGCCTGCGGGAATACGGATGGTCATCGTCGTGCCGCGGCCGACCTCGCTGTCCACCTCGACCCGTCCGTGGTGGGCGTCGATGACCGAGCGCACGAGGGCCAGACCCTGACCCGAGCCCCGACCCACCTCCTTGGTGGTGAAGAACGGCTCGAAGATCCGTTCGACCCGCTCCGGTGGGATCCCCACGCCGTCGTCGGCAACGACGAGGACGAGCTCTTCGTCGTTCAGGGCGGTGGTGACGGTGATGTGGCCGCGCTCGCCGCCGGTTCGCTCTCGATCCGCCACGGCGTGTGCCGCGTTCACCAACAGGTTGAGGATGACCTGACCCAGGTCGACCGGGTTGGCCATGACCGGCGGCATCTGCTGGAGATCCAGGTCGACGGTCGCGACGTACTTGTACTCGTTCGCCGCGATCACAAGCGCGTGTCGCACCAGGTCGTTGACATCGGTGGGTTCGACGGCCGAGCGACCGGGGTGCGCGAAACGCTTGAGCGCTCCCACGATCTCCGCGACCCGACGGACTCCCTCGACGGTCCGCTCCACCGCAGCGGGTGCCTCCTCACGCACGAAGTCCAGGTCGACCTCTTCGAGGAGCTCCACCAGCGTTGTGGGCAGTTCGCCCGGCCGATCGGCGACAAGGCGACCCTGAGCGTCGACCAGGCGGATGAGATCGGTGATGACATCGGCGAGGAAGTGAGTGGAGTCGCCGATGAACTGGATGGGCGTGTTGATCTCGTGGGCGACGCCGGCGGCAAGCTGTCCGACGCTCTCCATCTTCTGCGAACGGAGCAGGTCGCTCTCGAGCTGCCTGCGTTCGCTGATGTCGGTGGCGACCACTACGAACCCGGCCCGCTCGCCACCTGTGGAACGGATGACCGACGTGACCACGAGAACCGGTCGGGTCGTACCGTCGGTGTGGGCAATGACGGCCTCGCACTGGCCCACTGCCACCTGCTTGGGTTGGCGGCCCGACGCACATGTGAGCAGCTCGAACACGCTGGTGCCGACAATTTGCCCGGCGCTGAGGCCGGTGAGCCGGCAGGCCGAGCCGTTGACGGTGGTGACCAAACCCGAGCCGTCCGTCACGAAGATGGCACCGTCCATGGCGGCCAACACGTCCTCCAGCAACGCCACACGCATCTCCGCGCGGGTGAGGCGGCGCCGAAGGTGCCCGATCTCGGCAGTCTCACTGTGCTGTGGAAATACGGCCGTCATCGACACGTCGCTCCCCCGTTGGGTCCTGAGGTCGAGGGTAGCGACGGAGAGGCTGGAAACCGCTGGGCCCACCGACCCAACTGCCGGTCCGAACGGCCCATTACGTGGGGGATCGGGCCGAGCGCCGCAAACCCATTGACGGGACCGGCCTTGGCTCCATGCGCCTGTTGCGGCGGTGCCGCTGCGTTGTTCGCCGCTGGATGCCGCCCAGACCCGGGGCTCACGCACCGCATCGTCATTCCCAGCAGCGAAAGGCCGAGATACCGGCCTGAACCTGCTGGGAAAACGGCTCCGGCCCTGGCGTCAGCCGCCCAGCAGGCTGCCCAGGCCGCTGGATGCGCCGCCGGACTGGCCCGGCATGATCGAGCGGATCCAGGCCTGGAGGGCCGAGGGGTTGCGGCTCTGGGTCATCACCCAACCGGGCCCGACGAAGTCGAAGACGAATCCCTCGCCGCTCTTGAGCGAGTTCATGATCCCGGTGCCGGCCTTGCGCATCTGGAACTGGGTGGCGGGGCTGTACGCCACTACGTGTCCCGTGTCGATGGTGATCTGCTCGCCGGGGGCCAGGGTGATGGTGTCGAGCGCTCCGTAGCAGGCCAACACGATGGTGCCCTGGCCCGAGGCGTGGATCATGAACCCGCCCTCGCCGCCGAACATGTTCTTGAAGCCACCCCACTTGGTGTCCAACTCGATGCCGGCCGAGTTGGCCAGCCAGCAGCCCTTTGTGACGTTCATCGGCTGGTCGGGCAGCACGCCGCTGACGACGATGTCTCCCGAGAGGTGATGCGCCACGTCGACCCAGCCGCCCTCGGGTGGGGCGGTGAGCGTGGTGATGAAGAGGCTCTCGCCACCGAGAACCGACCGCTTGAGCCCTTTGAGCACCCCTCCCTGGGTGCTGGCCTCGATGTTGACCCCGGCGGAGGTCGCCATCATCACGCCCGACTCGGCACGGAGCTGCTCGTTGGGATCAAGCTGCACGCGGGCAACGGCGAAACTGGGGTTGTGGCGGATCTCGACCTGCATGACGGCCTCCTGAGGCGTATCGAACCAGCGAGACGCTACGACGCACGGCGGACGCGCTGGTGGCACCTACACTGGCGCTCCCTTCGGGGGTGTAGCTCAGTTGGCTAGAGCACCTGCTTTGCAAGCAGGGGGCCGTGGGTTCGAGTCCCATCACCTCCAC
>JADLFH010000025.1 GCA_020845705.1 Microthrixaceae bacterium
AACGGAGCTCGACCCGACCCGGCGAAGGTGACGGCGTTCATCGAGGAGAAGCGCGGCGCGTTCGGGGTCGAGCCGGTCTGCCGTGTGCTGGAGGTGCCGGTGAGCACCTTCTACGCGCGCAGGTCCCGGGTGCCGTCCGATCGCGACCTCTCCGACCTGGTGCTGCTCGAGCGGATCGGCGAGGCGCGCTCGGGCTATCGCAAGGTGTACGGGGCGCGCAAGACGTGGAAGGAGCTGCGCCGGCGCGGCGTCGACGCCGGCCGCGACCGGGTCGCCCGCGTGATGCGCCAGCACGGCCTCGAGGGCAAGCGGAAAGGCGGGAAGAAGCGCTCCTCGATTCCCGACGAGGCCGCTGTGGAGCGGGCCCGCGACCTGCTGCAGCGCGACTTCACCGCCACCGGGCCGAACCAGAAGTGGGTGTGCGACCTCACCCACGTGCGTACCTGGAACGGATTCGTCTACCTCGCGTTCGTGCTCGACTGCTACAGCCGCATGATCGTCGGCTGGCAGCTCGCCGGGCACATGCGCGCCGAGCTCGTCGTCGACGCGCTCGAGATAGCCAACGGCCTGCGCCAACCCGACGATGGCCTGATTGCGCACTCCGACAGGGGCTCGCAATACTGCAGCGTGAGCTACACCGCGCGTCTCGACGAGCTCGGGATCGCCCCCTCGATTGGGTCGAAGGGCGACGCGTATGACAATGCGATGGCCGAATCGTGGGTCTCGACCTAAAGAACGAGCTGGTCGACGGCCGAACGTTCCCCAGCTTCGAGCACGCCGAGCACGAGACACTCAGCTGGATCGGGTTCTACAACAACGAGAGACTCCACGAGAACCTCGGCGACGTCCCACCCGCCGAGTACGAGCAGACGGACAACCAATCAAATGACAATTGCAAACAAGGCAACAACCGAACCCTGTCTACCAGGTAACCGAGCCTCTAAGAAACCCAGGACCAATCACCCCCCTGCAACGAGCGAAGGAGCGAGACCAATGAGCGTCCAACCCGACGGTATGATCGCCACCCGGCGCGCCTTGATCGAGACGTTATTGCGGCCCGACGCCCAGGCCGATCTAGTCCTGCGCCGCGGTCGCGTCGTCAACGTTGTCAGCGGCGAGATCTACCCCGGTGATGTCGCCGTCCAGGGCGGGTACATCCTGATGGTGGGCGACTGCACCGACCTGATCGGGCCTGAGACGGAGGTGGTCGAGCTTGAGGACGCACACGTGCTTCCGGGTCTGATTGATGCACACATGCACTTCGAGAGCGCGATGCTTACCGCCACCGAGTTCTCGCGCCTGTCGATCCCAACCGGAACAACGACGATCGTCAACGATCCTCACGAGATCGGCAACGTACTCGGTCCCGATGGCATTCGCGCGCTGGCCGAGGAATGCGCGACGCTGCCCAATCGCATCCACACGCGAGTGCCGTGCCGCGTGCCCGACGTCCCTGATTTGGAGACCCCGGGCCGCGACATCACCTCACGCGACATCCCCGAGATGCTCCGCTATCCGACGGTCGACGGCATCGGTGAGATCCAGGGCGTCGCTGCGCCTCGCCTGGTGTTCGACCACACACCGGAGGTCTTCGATGACGTCCTAGCCTCCACTGTCTATGCGCGCGATCACGACAAGCTCGTCGACGGCAATGCCGCGGCCATCTTTGGCCCCGAACTCGCCGCGCACATCATCGCCGGCGGAACCGACATCTCCTGTCATGAGACGACCACGAAGGAGGAGTGCGTCGAGAAACTGCGCCAAGGAGTGTGGGTGCTCATGCGGGAGGGATCTACGCAGCGCAACATGGCCGAGTGCATCCGGGCACACACGGAGGAGGGGCTCGACCCCTCGCGCCTGTGCCTCGCCACGGACGACATGCTGCCCGAGGATCTGCGTAGAACCGGGCATATGAACGACGTCGTGCGCCGGACGATCGAGGCGGGGATCCACCCCGTGCTCGCCATCCAGATGGCGACGATCCATCCCGCCACGTGGATGGGACTGCGCGATCGTGGGGCCCTGCTGCCCGGCAAGCTTGCCGACATCGTGGTCGTGGGCGAGCCCCTAGAGGCGATGGACGTCCGCTCCGTCTACATCGGCGGCCTCCGTGTGGCGCAGGACGGTCAGTTGCTCATCAAGCTGCCGTCCTATCGCTACCCGGACGCCGTCAAGCACAGCGTCAAGCGCGAGCCGGTGCAACCGGCTCACTTCGCCGTCCGAGCCGGTGGGTCACGTGCACGGGTCCGAGTGGTGGGTCTCATCCCCGACCAGAACCTCAGCGATGGCATCGAAGCCGAGCTCGACGTCGAGGACGGCGTGGTCCGAGCGTCGCTGGACCAGGACATACTGCACATCGCGGTAGTCGAACGGCACGGGCGCACCGGTGAGGTTGGGCGCGCGTTCGTGCACGGCTTCGGGATGCGTCGGGGAGCGATCGCAGAGACCGTGTCGCACGACACCCACAACATCATGGTGATGGGCACAAACCTCATCGACATGGCCGCAGCGGTTAACGCGGTGATCGACATGCAGGGCGGTCTCGTACTCATCGACGACGGCGAGGTCATTGGATCGCTGCGCCTGCTGGTCGCCGGTCTGGTCAGTGACGAACTCGACGCCGTCGAGATGTCAGAGGCGATGGATGACCTCACACGGCTGGCGCAGGATCAGCTCGGAGTCACAGTGCACGGCCCGTTCATGCACCTCGCCTTCCTGAGCCTGGCCACCAGCCCGAAGTGGAAGATCACCGACCGCGGCCTTCTCGACGTCGCCAGCTACACGATCTTGCCGGTCGTCGCGGAGGCGGCGACACCGGCCCCCGCCTGGAAGAGGCAAAGACGAGATGGCTAGCACGACCGACGGCACCGCCGTGCCGACCAAGGGCACGAGTTTGCTCGAGTGCCTCTCCCTTCGGCTCGTCTGACGTGACCCCCTGAGTTCGGTCCGGTCGCTATGTCCTGCGCCAAGATTTCTGAGAGAACCGTTTGTGGGGGTTTCGCTGCCGGCCTGCGCTGCGTGTGAGAGTTGGCTGGCCGGCAGCGGCGGGCGCGTAGCGCCCGCGCTGTCGGTCGTGTTCGGGGAGGGAGGCGCGGATGGGTTGGCCGTCGATGCGATCTCCGGGGGAGAAGCTGCGGATCGTGCTCGCGGTCGTCCGGGGCGAGTTCTCGGTGGTGGAGGCGTCGAGGCGTGAGCGGGTCTCGGTGACGTCGATCGCGAAGT
>JADLFH010000026.1 GCA_020845705.1 Microthrixaceae bacterium
GCCCGAGGTAGTGAACCCAGTTGATGGTCGGACGACCAGCAGCTGGGTTTGCGACTTTTTCAGCCCACGTCGACGACGCGGACGGACCTGCCGAGCCGACGCTGCCAGTCCCCACCCGCCCCGACCAACCAGGCGTACGCATCGGCGAGCCACACCAGTGGCTCCCCGGCTCCGCTCACGTGCTCATAGGTCAGCGGCGGAGTCGGGCGACGCGCCGCCCAGATGACGGGGTGGTCGTCGGCATCCTGGTTGTGGCGGGACTCGAGCGTCAGTCGGATCGGCTCACCGGTCGACTGCAGGTCGACGACGATCGCCGCCAGGCAGGCAGCTCGCGCTTGCGCTGTCCGCCGGCCGGGAGCCGATCGACAGACGAACACGCTGGCACTGGCGTCGATGGCGAGCAGATCGGCGACGAGGGAGCGTTGTCGCCGATCGCTCTCGCTGTGGAAGTGCAGTCGACGCTGACCTGGGAGGAGCAGGCCCCGCGCAGCCGACCTGGCCCGACCCGCATCCGCTCGGTCGATGACGACGCAGCTCAGAAGGTAGCGACCCGGCCGTTCGCTCTCGTCGACGTAGGCCAACAGCTCGGTCACGCCGAGGAGCCGAAGATGTCGGCCGCCACCGCGTCGGCGGCGGCGGCGTCGAGGCTGGGCGCCACGTGGCTGTAGGTGTCGATGGTGACCGCGATGGTGGCGTGGCCGAGGCGGTCCGACACCACCTTCGGGTGCACCCCGGCCCGGAGCGCGAGGGTCGCCCAGGTGTGGCGCAGGTTGTGGGGGCCTCGCAGCGGCGGCAGGTCCGTCGCCTTCACGTATCGCTGGAACTGCCGGGAGAACCGGTCCGGGTGCTCGGGCCGTCCCGTGCCGTCACAGAGCACGAGGTCGTAGCTGGGGTCCCAGGCCTGGCCGGCCGTCGCCCGCTCCTGGTCCTGCACGACCCGATGGGCCTGGAGCACCTCGACGGTGGTGGGGTCGAGCGAGATCGTCCGGCGGCTCCGGTTTGTCTTGGTGGGGCCTAGCACCAGCTTGTCGTTCACCGTGGTCACCGTCTGGGTGACCGAGGCCCGCCGGCCCACCAGGTCGACATCTCGCCACCGCAGCCCGAACACCTCGCCGCGGCGCATCCCCGTGGTGGCGAGTAGGACATAGGCCGCGAAGAGCCGGTCACCCGACACGTGTTCCAGGAAAGTGGCCAACTCGTCTGCGGTCCACGTGGCGCGTTCGACGTGGGGCACCGCGGGCGGCCGGGCCAGGTGTGCGACGTTGCGCATCACCAGCCGCAGTCGCTCGGCATCGGCCAGCGCCCGGTGCAACACGATGTGGGTGTTGCGAACCGTCTTGGCCGCCAACGGGCGGCCGGCGGGACCGCCCTCGTTGACCAGGCGGGCGTAGAAGCGCTCGACCTCCACGGCGGTCAGCACCTGGAGCTTGCGGGCCCCCAGACCCCAGCAGATCCGCTGCACCGCCACCCCGTAGCTGGCCCAGGTCGTCTCCCGGAGCTGCGGCCGGACCGTGGTGAGCCACTCGGTCAGGTACTCCTCGAGGGTGACCGACGAGGGCGCCACGACCGTGCCGGACCGGATCTCGTTGAGCACCTCGGTGAGAGCGTCCTCGGCCCCCGACCTGGTGCGGAACCCGCCCTTGGTGCGCTGCTTGCGCTTGCCCGTGGCGGGATCCCGGCCGACGTCGACGACATAGCCCCAGGTGCTCCCTCGCTTGTGGACGTGCCCGCGCATGGCCGCACCGCAGCCTCAAGTGCGTTAGCAATCCGTGAGCATGGCCGATTCCGGACGAGGGACCACTCCCCGGATCGGCACGTTCCGCCTGTGATTGCAGGGTGCCCGGGGAGAGATTCGAACTCTCTCGCTCCGAAGAGCCGAGGGGTTTAAGCCCTCTGCGTCTGCCAGTTCCGCCACCCGGGCCTCTGGTGTGTCGCCACGGTAGGTCGCTCAGGCGCGGTACGCGGTCACGTCGGTGGCCTTCACCGACGCCCACACCGATCCACCCTCCACCAGACCCAACGCGGCCACCGCGTCGGGGGTCACCTCGGCCACCAACTCGAAGGGCCCCACCAGCCGCACCCGCACCCGCTCGCCCAACAGGTTCAGCTCACCGATGCTCATCGACCACTGGTTGCGGGCACTGCTGTCGGGCTGATGCAGGTGCAGGGCAACCGAGCTCGGCCGGATCAACACCAACGTCGGGCCCTCCACCGGCTGCGCCGTCGCCACCGACACGCCGTCGAGCTCGACAGCATGGCCCACACCGCTGCCCACCAACAGGTTCACCCCCAGCAGCTCCGCAACATAGGGAGTCCGCGGGCGGGAGGTGACATCCCCCAACGTCCCCTCCTGAGTGACCCTGCCCGCCTCGATGATCACTACCCGATCAGCCAGAGCGAGCGCATCCACCGGGTCATGGGTGACCAGGATCGCCGGGCCCGCGAAATCGGCCAGATACCGCCGCAGGTCACGGCGAACCTCCACACGGGTGCCCACATCCAACGCCGCCAACGGCTCGTCCAACAACAACAGATCAGGCTCGGTCGCCAACGCCCGCGCCAACGCCACCCGCTGCGCCTGCCCGCCCGAGAGCGATCGCGGCTTCAGCCCCGCTTGGGATCCCACCCCCACACGCTCCAACAACGCTGCTGCCGCAGCCCGCGCATCCCGCGCGCTCCAACCCCGCGCCCGCGGCCCGAACGCCACGTTCTCCAGCGCCGTCAGATGGGGGAACAGCAGGTAGTCCTGGAACACGACACCGACGCGGCGCTCCTCGGGCACGACGAAGGTCCCCGGAGGCGAATCCAACACCCGGTCGCCGGTTCGGATCGTTCCGGCATCGATGGGCACGCTCCCCCAGATCGCCCGCAACAACGTCGTCTTGCCCGCTCCGCTGGGACCCAGAACCGCGGTCACCTGGCCGGCCGGCGCGACCAGCTCGGCCCGCAGGTCGAAGTCCCCGAGACGGACCGCGGCATCCACATGCAGCGTCATGAGCTGCTCAACCAGCGGCCACGGAGCGAGACCAACACCAGCAGCGACACCGCCAGCAGCACCAGGCTGAGCGCCACCGCGGCATCCTGGTTGCTCTCGAGCTCCAGATACACCGCGAGCGGCAGCGTGCGGGTGCGGCCCATGACGTTGCCGGCGAAGGTGATCGTCGCCCCGAACTCACCCAGCGCCCGCGCCCACGCAAGCATCCCCCCGGCGACCACCGACGGGGCGATCGTCGGCAGCGTCACCCGCCGAAACACCGTCAGCCGTCGCGCCCCGAGGCTCGCGGCCGCGTCCTCGTAGCGCTGGTCCATCCCCCGCATCGCCCCCTCCACGGTGATCACATAGAAAGGCATCGCAACGAACGTCTCGGCCATCACCGCGCCGCTGGTGGCAAAGGTGAGCTGCAACCCGAAGGCGTCGTGGAGCCAACCTCCGATCGGGCTGCGCAGGCTGAACGCCGCGAGCAACGCGACGCCACCCACCACCGGCGGCAGCACCATCGGCAAGAGGACCAGGCCACGCAACAGAGGCTTTGCCGGAACGGCGCTGCGGGCCAGCACCCACGCGAGCGGGGTGCCGAAGGCGATCGACAGCCCCGCAGCCAGCACAGAGCTGATCAACGAGAGCCGCAGCGCGTCGCGGGCTCCGGAGGTCGTGAGGTCGCTCCAGACCGTCGACCAGTTGGCCCGCTGGAGGATGCCCACCAACGGGATCGCGAAGAACAGGATCGTGACGCCGGCAGCAGCCACCACGGGGGCGGGTGGCCGCCGCCTGACGCGACTCACGACGCCGGGACGAAGCCGAAGTCGGCGAGGACCTCCTGGCCCTCACCGCCTAGCACGTGGTCCATGAACGCCCGCGCGACCTCGATGTTCGTGGAGCCCGAAAGCACCCCGATCGGGTAGGTGGCGATGACGTTCACATCCTCGGGGAGCGACACCGCCTCCACCTTGTCGCCGGCCTTGGCGGCGTCGGTCACGTAGACGATCCCCGCCACCGCGTCACCGTCGGTCACAGCTGTGAGGGTTGCGCCCACGTCCTGGCCTCGGGTGATGCTCGACTCGTCGATGGTGACGCCGGCCTTGGCGAGAGCCTCCGCCGCGTACTTGCCGCAGGGAACCTTCTCCCCGCACAGCGAGATCACCCCGGCGCCGGCGAGATCGGCGAGGGTCTCGATGCCCTCGGGATTGCCGGGCTTGGTCACGATGACGAGCTCGTTTCGAGTGAAGACCTTCGGCTCACCGGATATGAGGTTCGCGTCGGTGAGCTTCCTCATGTTCGCCTCGTCCGCCGGAGCGAAGAGATCAGCCGGCGCACCTTCGAGGATCTGGGTCGACAGCGTGGTGGACGAGTCGAAGTTGAACATGACCTTCACGTCGGGATGGATCTCGGAGAAGTCCTCGCCGACATCGGCGAACGCATCGGTGAGCGACGCTGCGGCCGAGACCACGACCGACCCCGAAAGGCCCGGCGCCTCCCCCTTCGATCCGGCTTCCGGAGACGAGGGCCCGGCGCTATCGGAGCACGACGCTGCGATGAGCATGACGAGGACGAGGAGTGCGGCAACGGGTTCGGTACGGGCACGCACGGCGGGTCGCCAGAGTCTCAGGTCGCCGGGAGCTCGACGACGACGTTGGTCGACTTCACCGCTGCTGTCGCGAGGACCCCGGGCTGGAGGTCGAGCTCGTCGGCTGCCTCGCGGGTCATCATCGACACGATCCGGTGCGGCGGCGAGTGGATCTCGACGACGGCAACGAGCGCATCACGGTCGACCCGTGTGACGATCCCGGTGAAGCGGTTCCGGGCCGACTGCGGCATCAGCGACTCGGGCTCGAATGCCGACGCCTGGCGGCGGAGGAAGTCGGCCAGATCCGCCCCGTCGATGATCCGGTGACGGCCCCCGGCGGCCGAAGAAGCGAGGCGTCCCTCCTCACACCAACGGCGGACAGTGTCGGCGCTGACGCCCAACAGCTCCGCGACCTGTGTCGTCTTGTACTCGGCCATACACAACGACTGTAGCTGCGTTCGAAACGTGAATACTGCTTGATTATGTGATTTCAGTCGCACTTGCTGTTCCGATCATTGCTTTCACAGGTATTCACGGTGATTGAGCTCCACCGATCGCCAGGTTGCCTTCCATGTCCCACCGGTGATCTGATGGGCGGACAACCCATGCACACCACGGGAGGGAAGCCGGTGCGAGGCCGGCACTGTCCCGCAACCGTGAGCCGGAGTCACCTCGACGACGGCGAGTCGGAACGCTCCCCGGTGTGGTCGCTTCGAAACCGTCCGTCGTGGAATGCGGATGCCGAAGCCCCGGCGTGCCGCCTCGAAACGGACCTCCAGGGCCATCGGCCGGGAGGAGTCACCGATGTCGAAACCGACGAAGCGCCGAGCGATCTTGATCGCGTTCGTCACAGCGTTCTCCGGCGTGTTGATGGTCGTGCCGGCGCCGGCTGCGGTCGCCTCGACCTGGAGCGAGGGGGCGTGTTCCACAGCGGAGGGCGTCACGGTGGTCGTCGACTTCGGGTCTCTGGGCGGAGGCGTTCACGTGCGTTGTGCGCCGGGCCCGGTGGGCAGCGGCTTCGAGGCGCTGGCCGCAGCAGGCATCGACTACCGAACCGCGCTGCGATCGCCGGGATTCCTCTGTCGCATCGCCGACAAGCCGGCGAACGACCCGTGCGTCAACACCTCCCCTGCTTCCGCCTACTGGGGATACTGGATCGCACCACGCGGCGGCCAGTGGTGCTACAGCAACCTCGGCGCAGCCAGTCGGAACCCACCTGAGGGAACTGTCGAAGGTTGGTCGTTCTCCTCCGGGGCGTCCGCCGCTACCGCGCCACCGCCGGGCATCGCCGTGCCGGCGGCCGTCGAGGGGTCACCCGCCTCCATCGGCAGCGGCCAGTGCGCCCGGACCGTCGGCCCACCCGCCTCACCGCCGACGACCGCCTCACCGCCTACACAGTCCGCGCCGCCCGCTCCCCTGAACAGCGTGACCCCCGGCCCCGCCGCGACGCCCACACCTGGGCCGGACGCGGAGGTGGCACCGACGGCGCCCCGGGCCCCGAGCGGCAGCACGAAACCGAACGCGGCGTCGAAGACGGCTCAGCCGACCGTGCCCGCTGTCGTCGCCGGCGCCACCACGGTGATCGAAGCCACCACCACGACCACACCCGAATCGGCCAACGTCGAGCTGTCCCGCGCCGCCCGACGTGCAGCCGAACGAGCCGCCGCGCCGGTGGACCTCGGCGGCGACACGGACAGCGGCGGCTCGCCTCTCGGCGCGCTCGCAGCGGGCGGGCTCCTGTTGTTGCTCGGCGGCGTGGCGGCGGTCATCCGCCGTCGTGGCCGCGAGCGCCCAGCCTGAGCGGACACCAGAACCGTGGGACCACGCCTTGCACGTGACCTGCACCCCGGTGCCTGGTGGCTCTGGGCGCTGGGCATGGCGGCCGCGGCCACCCGCACGACCAACCCGCTGCTGCTGGTGCTGATCGTCGCAGTGGTCGGCGTGGTCGTCTCCGCCCGACGAAGCGAGGCCCCCTGGGCGAAGGGCTTCGGCGCGTATGTCGTGTTCGGTCTCGTGGTCATCGCGCTGCGGGTCGTCTTCCGGATGTTCCTCGACGGCGGCGACGGAGCCCACGTGCTGTTCCGCCTGCCGGAGATCCCCCTGCCGGAGGCCGCAGCGGGCATCCGCCTCGGCGGAGCGGTCAGCCTCGAAGGCGTGCTCGCGGCGGTCTACGACGGGCTGAGGCTCGCGACGCTGGTCATCTGCCTCGGCTCGGCCAACGTTCTCGCCAACCCCAAGCGGCTGCTCAAGTCGATGCCCAGCGCCCTCTACGAGGTCGGCTCCGCGGTCACCGTCGCACTGTCGCTCGCTCCCCAGATGGTGGAGAGCGGAAGACGGGTGATGCGGGCGCGCCGGCTGCGAGGGGAACCCGGCCGCCGGCTCGCGTGGTTCCACCAGGTGGCGATCCCGGTGATGGCGGACGCGCTCGACCGTTCGCTGATGCTCGCCGCGGCGATGGACTCGCGGGGATACGGGCGAACCGCCGGCGCCACACGGGCAGGCCGCACGCTCACCGCGACGCTGATGCTGTCGGGCTTGGGCGGCATCTGCGTGGGCACCTACGGGACGCTCGACACCACAACACCGCGTGTCATCGGCCTGCCGATGCTCGTCGCGGGCGTCGCGCTCGCGGTCGGGGGATTGGCCGCAGGTGGCCGGCGGGTTCCCCGCAGCCGATACCGGCCCGATCGGTGGCGACGCGAGGAGATCGGCGTGGCGCTCTGCGGGCTCGGCGTTGCGGTCGCGCTCGGGATCGTGGCATCGGTCGACCCCGACGCGCTCAACCCGTCGCTCCAGCCGCTGAGCTGGCCCGCGCTGCCCCTCGTAGCCACCGTCGCCGTGCTCCTCGGTGCGTTGCCCTCCGTCATCGCACCCCAACCCCGACTCGCAGCCGGAGCCTCGACATGATCCATTTCGATCAGGTCAGCGTCACCTACCCCGGTGCAGCTACGCCCGCGTTGCGCGACGTCGATCTCAACATCCCCGAAGGCGAGCTGTGCCTGGTCGTGGGGCGGACCGGCGCCGGCAAGTCGACGTTGCTGGGCTGTGTCAACGGACTGGTCCCCCACTTCAGCGGAGGCGACCTCCGAGGTCGTGTCAGAGTCGACGGGCGCGACACCGCGCTTCACCCGCCCCGCGACTTCGCGGACCTCGTCGGTGTGGTCGGCCAGGACCCGCTGGCGGGGTTCGTCACCGACGTGGTCGAAGACGAGCTCGCCTTCGGCATGGAGCAGTTGGGCGTCGCGCCCGCGGTGATGCGGAAACGGGTCGAGGAGACCCTCGACCTGTTGGGCATCGCCGAGCTGCGATCCCGACCGCTGCGCACCCTCTCGGGTGGCCAGCAGCAACGGGTCGCGATCGGCGCGGTGCTGGCCATGCACCCGAAGGTGCTGGTGTTGGACGAGCCCACCTCGGCGTTGGACCCGACCGCTGCGGAAGAGGTGCTCGCGGCGATCACCCGGCTGGTCCACGACCTCGGGGTCACCGCGGTGGTGGCCGAGCACCGACTGGAACGTGTGGCGCAGTACGCGGACCTTGTGATCGTGCTCGAGGACGCCACCGCCGCCGCGGGGGATCCCGCGACGATGCTGGAGACGAGCCCGATCGCGCCACCGATCGTGGAGTTGGGTCGCCTGGCCGGCTGGTCGCCGCTACCACTGTCGGCGCGCGACGCACGGCGGGTTGCCCAACCCCTGCGCGACCGCCTGGCCGCCCTCTCACCTGCGTCGAACCCCAACTGCGACGGCGACGTGGTGGTGGAGGGCCGCGGCATCGTGGTCCGATACGGCACCACCGTCGCGGTGCGCGGCATCGACGTCGAGATCCGCTCCGGTGAGGTGGTGGCACTCATGGGCCGCAACGGATCCGGCAAGTCGTCGCTGCTGTGGGCGCTGCAAGGGTCTGGACCACGTGACGGTGGCAGCGTGTTGGTCCACTCCGACCCCAACGCTCCACTCGACCCCGCCCGGCTCCGTCCCGCCGAGGCCCGACACCACGTCGGCCTCGTCCCCCAGACCCCGGCCGACCTCCTGTACCTGCCGACGGTCGTAGCCGAGTGTTCCCAGGCCGACAGCGACGCGGCCGCTGCGGCGGGCACCTGCCGGAGCGTGTTGGATCGGCTGGTCGCCGGCATCGACGACGAAACCCACCCTCGCGACCTGTCCGAAGGCCAGCGACTCGCGCTGGTGCTCGCGATCCAGCTCAGCGCCGCGCCGCGGGTCGTGCTACTCGACGAACCCACCCGAGGCCTCGACTACCCCGCCAAGGCAGCGCTCGGGTCGCTCCTCCGAGACCTCGCCGAGGCAGGCAAGTCGGTGATGGTCTCTACCCACGACGTTGAGTTCGTGGCTGCGTGCGCGGATCGGGTCGTGGTGATGGCCGAAGGCGAGGTGGTCGCCGACGGACCAACGGCCGAGGTCGTCGTGGCGTCGCCTGCCTTCGCCCCGCAGGTGGCCAAGGTGCTGGCACCACAACCGTGGCTCACGGTGGCCACGGTCCGCGACGCACTCGCCGAGTTGGAGCCGTGACCGCAGGAGCCGGTTCACCGATGCGCCTGCGCGCCGTACCTGCTGTGGCACTCGCTTTGGCGTCGATCGCCGGGTTGACGATGTTCCTCTGGCCGTTGGTGATCTCCGCGCCGGCGGAGTTCTCCCACCGAAGCGACGCCCCGTTCGTGTTCGTTGCGATCCTTCCGGTGCTGTTGGGCGTCGTGTTGGCCGAGTTGAACGCCGGCGGCATCGACACCAAGGCGTTGGCGATGCTGGGGGTCCTCGCAGCGATCGGCGCGGCACTCCGCCCACTCGGGGCAGGGGTGGCGGGCATCGAGCCGACCTTCTTCCTGTTGGTGCTGGCCGGTCGGGTCTATGGTCCGGCGTTCGGGTTCGTGCTGGGCAGCACCACGCTGTTCGTGTCGGCGATCATCACCGGCGGCATCGGCCCGTGGCTGCCGTTCCAGATGCTCGCGGCCGGTTGGATCGGCCTCGGTGCCGGGCTGCTGCCCCGGGCGAAGGGTCGCTGGGAGATCGCGGTGTTGGCCTGGTACGGGGCGGTCGTGGCGTACCTGTACGGGTTCCTGATGAACATGTGGTTCTGGCCGTACGCGGTCGGCGGCGACACGCAGCTGTCGTTCGTGGCAGGGGATTCCGTGTGGTCGAACCTGCGACGGTTCTTCCTCTCCACGATCGCCACCTCGACGCTCGGTTGGGACACAGGACGGGCGATCACCAACGTGGCGGGAATCACGCTGTTGGGCCCTGCGGTGCTGTTCACGCTGCGGCGCGCGCTGCGCCGCGCGTCCTTCGGTGCCCCTGTCAGTTTTCGTGACCCTGGGTGATGTCCAAAGCCTTCATCGTCATCCAACTTGACTAATTGTCAGTATTCTCTGTTGGAAGGGAGGTACCGTCAACGACATGGCTACGAAGGGGGAAGGAGCCAGACGACAGCGCACCACACTCGGCGCAACCCGGGAATCGCTTCTCGAAGCCGGTGAGGAACTGGTGCGCGAGCAGGCGCGGGATCGGGCCGCGTCCATCGCCGGAGCGTTGGGCCACATCCGTTCCGCCGACGTGGCCGCTCGTGCAGGGGTCAGCAAGGGAATGATCTACCACCTCTGGCCGTCGCAGGAGGCGTACCGCCGCGAGCTGCTCATCCGACTCGCGCACTCCAGCACTGTCGAGTCGTTCGTGGCAACCGAGTCTCCCGATGTCCTCGACGCCTTCGACGCCGCCGACACGGCGATCGCGGCTGTGGCGAACCTCACCCTCGACCGGGCACTTGGCGACGAGCAGTGGTTCGTGTTCATGGAGGTGTCGTCGTACCTCGCAAACGAGCAGGTTCGAGAGGCGATGGCCGAAGGCCAGGCCGATGCTCTCGCAAACGCCTCCGCCTTCTTTGCGGCGGGCCTACAACGGTGGGGGCTGCGGATGCGACCGGGCTACCGGGTGGAGGACCTCGTGCTGCTCACCCGAGCACTCTCCCGAGGGATAACCCTCCAGGCCAAGGTCTCCGTCGAAGCGCTGTTCGAAGAGAGACCGTGGCGTTCCAAGGGCAAGTGGAGCCTCTACACGGTTGGGATCTCCGCCCTCTTCGACGCGCTGACCGAACCGGCCGAGTAGACGGCCGGGTTCCGAGCGCTCACACCCCCATGGCGTGGGGGAACGGGCCGGTGACCTCGTAGGTGATGCCGGGTCGCTGGGAGGAGAAGTACAACCGGGTGCCGTCGGGCGAGAACGCAGGGCCAGTGACCTCCGAGCCGTCCTGGTCGACCACCACAACCACCTGTTCCACGAGGCCGCCGGGGCCGAGGCGCACGATGTCCATCGTGTCGCCGTCCTCGGCCACGTAGCGGTCGCCGCCGGCGTCGACGGTGATGTTGTCGACACCCTTGAGCAGCGGCTCGTCATAGTCGGCCGCGTCGTAGACGACACTGACATCGCGGCCGTCGAGCGCCCACACCCGGTTGTCGCCCTTGGTGGTGAGATAGGTCGTCCCCTCGAAGTGGGCCATGCCTTCGCCCCCGTTGAACCGCACCACGTCGGCCACCTGGTTGCGGGTCGGTTCGGATCCGCCCGAGGGGTCCTCCACCAGAGCCCATCGTCGAGATCCTTCGGCACCCGCGAGGACTTCGAGGACACCCTCGGCGAGGTCGGGGTAGGAGGAAGGCGTGAAGCGGTAGAGGGCGCCTTCGGGGTCGTCCTCGCTGAGGTAGAGCACCTTCGCGACCGGATCGACCACTACGGCCTCGTGGTTGAAGCGTCCCATCGCGGGGAGCACGGTCGCAGGTCGTTCGCCGTTCGGGTCGCACTCCCACACCCGGCCCTCGGCAACTTCTTCGCAGGTGAGCCACGTTCCCCACGGCGTAGCCCCACCCGCGCAGTTCCGCAGCGTGCCGTCGCAGATCCGGCCCGCGTCGATCACCTCGCCGTCGGCGCCGAAGCGAACCCGGCCCACCCCTCCGACCTCCATGTCCTCACAGTTCGAGACATAGGTCCAACCGCCGTCGTCGTGAGCAAAGGTGGCTCCACCATCGGGGTTGGGGTGCCACTTGTAGGACGTGCCGGCGACGATGGCGCCGCTGGTGGCGATCACGCGAGAGGTGAACCCCGCCGGCAGCCGCAGGCCGTTGCGGTCTGCTTCGCCGAGGGGCCCCAACCACACCGGCGCGATGCGCTCCGCCGGCGCTGCGGTGGTGGTGGTGGTGGAATGTACCGCCGGATCGGGTTCGTCGCGAGATCCGCAACCGGCCAACCAAGGGGCGGAGGCAGCCGAGGTCAACCCGAGACCCATCAGCCGCAGCACACGGCGCCGCCCGATTTGACCTCCCGCCATCGGGCGACAATACCCCCCGCCGGCGCCACGAAGCCGCCGGCTCATTCCCATGGGAAACCGGCAAGCCCACCCTGGCCGTCGATGAAGTCCGAGCCGCTGACAGCCCCCAAACCCAGCTTGGTCACGCCGCGTCGGTGACCTCGGAGCCCACCGCAGTCGCCACCGCCACCCACAGCACCCTGCGAGCCTGATCTGCGGCGGGGCCATCGAGACGGTTGGCCGCCACCACACCGTCGATCATGTCCGCGACCACCGCGACGAAGGGCCTGCCGTTCAGCTGGACCGCGACGGCCACCGAACCGTCCGCCCTGCGCCTCAGAGAACGGTCGCGTCCCAACACCCTGGGCGGGCTTCGGAACGTGGGCGGACGCAATCCGTCACGACGTGTGGCGTCGCCCAGGAGGCGGGCGGCTTCGGCGAATCTCAGCGATCGGGATCCCACGGCCTCCATACTCCCCCGACCCTGTGACAGCGAAGGAAATCGAGTGCGGAAGGTCCCCTCGACGACGCATTTCGTTGCTGGCTGGCATCCATGCCACGAATCAGGCCTTGTGCGAGGGCACCTGACAACGGAGAATGGTTCCATGACCGACGATCGGATCACCCAGAACGCCGCGGCCGTCGCCCAACGCGAGCTGTCCACGCTCGTCGAGCGCACCCCCGGCTCCAAGGCCCTCTTCGCTCGAGCCGTCAAGACGATGCCAGGGGGAGTCGCGTCGTCCTTTCAGCTCGGCGACCCCTACCCGATCTACCTGGAACGTGGGATCGGTCCCGAGGTGTGGGACGTGGACGGGCACCGGTACTACGACTTCCACAACGGGTTCGGCACGATGGCGGTAGGCCATGCCAACCCGATCGTTGCCGAGGCCATCGAGGCCGCGGCGCGCAACGGTGTCCACTTCGCGGTGACGGTCGAGCGGACCGTCGCTCTCGCCGAGGAGCTGTGCCGGCGATTCAAGGTCGACCAGGTGCGCTTCACGAACTCGGGCACCGAGTCGAACATGACCGCCATCCGTGTAGCCCGCGCAGCCACGGGCCGTGACGTGATCGCGAAGATCGAAGGCTCCTACCACGGACATGTCGACCAGCTCATGTACTCGGTGCTGCCGGGTGCGGACGTGATGGGTGGCCGCGACACTCCGGCAGCGACGCCGAAGTCAAAAGGCGTGCCCGCCGAGATGGCCGAATGGATCCGGATCGTGCCGTTCAACGACGCGTCGGCGGTCGAACGGCTCTTCGAGGCGGAGGGATCGAAGATCGCGGCGCTCATCATGGAACCGGTCATGATGAACATCGGGATCGTGGTGCCCCAGCCCGGCTACCTGGAGGCGGTCCGCGAGCTCTGCACGAAGTACGGCGTGGTGCTGATCTTCGACGAGGTGAAATGCGGAGGGACGATCGCCCCAGGCGGTGCCGCGGAGCGCTTCGGGGTGCAGCCCGACCTGTCGTCGTGGGCGAAGTCCATCGGCGGAGGCACCGCCATCGGCGCCTTCGGCGGCAGGGCCGAGATCATGGACCAGATCAACCAGGGCGCCGCCCATCAGGGCACCTACAACGGCAACCCGCTTTCGGTCGCAGCCGCGTACGCGACTCTCACCCGGGTGCTCACCGACGACGCCTACGACCATCTCGGCCGGCTCGGAGCGCGCCTCGCTGCGGGGCTCGGCAAGGCGATCGACGAGTACGGGATCCCCGCGAACGTGGTCGACCTGGGCTGCAAGGGGTGTGTGACGTACCGCTCCGAGCCCCTCACCTGCTACCGCGACTTCCTGGAGACGAACACCCAGCTCTACGAAGCGTCCTACCCGTGGATGGTCAACCGTGGCGTGTTCATGACGCCGGGCGACGAGGAGCAGTGGACACTGTCGATCCAACACACCGACGAGGTGATCGACCGTTATGTCGACGCGTTCGGTGAGTTCTGTGCTGCACTCACAACCTGAACCAACCTGAAGGAGCCTGGCCATGGCAGATCGGATCATCCGCAACTTCATCGGCGGCTCCCACGCGGAAGCCGCCGACGGACGCACCAGCGACCTGATCAACCCATCCACCGGAGAGACCTTCGCCGCCGCCGCGCTCTCGGGGCCCGAGGACGTCGACCGGGCGTGCCGCGCGGCGCAGAGCGCGTTCGAGACCTGGCGTGACACCACGCCAGGTGATCGCCAGCTCGCGCTGTTGAAGATCGCCGATGCCATCGAGTCGCATGCCGAGGAGCTCGTGGCCCTCGAGTCGGAGAACACCGGAAAGCCGCTCGGCCTGACGGCCTCGGAGGAGATTCCCCCGATGGTCGACCAGATCCGCTTCTTCGCCGGCGCGGCACGGATGCTGGAAGGGCGTGCCACGGGCGAGTACATGGCGAACATGACCTCATCGATCCGCCGCGAACCCATCGGGGTGTGCGCGCAGGTGGCGCCGTGGAACTACCCGATGATGATGGCCGTGTGGAAGTTCGCCCCGGCCATCGCCGCGGGCAACACCGTTGTCCTCAAGCCGTCCGACACGACACCGGTGACGACGCTTCGCATGGCCGAGCTGGCCGCCGAGTTCCTCCCGCCCGGCGTGCTCAACGTTGTCTGCGGAGACCGCGACTCGGGCCGGGCGCTGGTGGAACACGACATCCCCCAGCTCGTGTCGGTGACGGGATCGGTGCGCGCCGGCATGGAGGTGGCGCGATCGGCCGCCGCCACACTCAAGCGCTGCCACCTGGAGCTGGGCGGCAAGGCGCCGGTGGTGATCTTCGACGACGCGGATCTCGCCGCGGCCGCCGAGGCGATCGCCGTCGCCGGGTACTTCAACGCCGGGCAGGACTGCACCGCGGCGTGCCGAGTCCTCGCAGCGCCGGGCATCTACGACGACGCGGTGGCCGCGCTCTCCGAGCAGGCCGCGGCGACGGTGACCGCCGCGCCCGGCGTGGCGGAAGACGACGTGTTGTACGGGCCGCTCAACAACGCCAACCAACTGGCGCGGGTCGAGGGGTTCATCGACCGGCTGCCCTCCCATGCCCGGGTCACCAACGGGGGCAGCAAGGTCGACGGCCCCGGCTACTTCTTCTCCCCCACCGTGGTCGCCGACGTGACCCAGGACGACGAGATCGTCACAAACGAGGTGTTCGGTCCGCTCATCAGCGTGCAGCGCTTCAGCGACGAGGACGAGGCGGTGCGCTGGGCCAACGGCGTGCCGTACGCACTGGCGTCCTCGGTGTGGACCTCCAACCACGGCACCGCGATGCGGATGGCCAAGCGCCTCGACTTCGGCTGCGTGTGGATCAACACCCACATACCGCTGGTAGCGGAGATGCCCCACGGCGGGTTCAAGCACTCCGGCTACGGCAAGGACCTCTCGGCGTACGCCATCGACGACTACACCCGCATCAAGCACGTCATGAGCAACCTCGAGGCATGACCGGTGCCCCCCCACCCAACCTCTGTGAAACCCCCCACCCCACCCGTTCTGTGATGCCAGACAAGACGAATTTGTCGGGATCCGCATCACAGAACGGGTGGGGGCAGGGGCGGGGTGAGGGATACAGCTCGTTGTCGCTGTGGCACGACACCTGTGGGGACGACTGGCGGCTCCGCTCCCGGCTCGACGGCGACACCGACGTGGATGTCGCGATCGTGGGCGGAGGTTTCGGTGGCCTGTGGACCGCCCGCTACCTGGCCGATGCCGATCCCTCGCTGCGCATTGGCGTGATCGAGGCCGAGACGTGTGGATTCGGCGCATCGGGCCGCAACGGCGGATGGTGCTCGGCGCTGCTTCCCACCGAGATCGACGCGATGCATCCCGCGATGGTCGAGACGATCGACGAGGTGGGTAGAGCCGCGACCCACGACGGCATCGACTGCGACTTCGCCAAGGGCGGCACCCTGACGTTGGTGACCAACCCTGCACACGAGGCCAGGGTGCGATCCGACGCTGAGGTGTGGCTCGACACGGAATCCGCCACGCAACGCTTCGCGGCGGCAGGCGTCCTCGGCGCCGGGTTCACACCTCACTGCGCGGCGATCCACCCGGCGAAGCTGGTCCGCGGGCTCGCCACTGCTGTCGAGCGCCGAGGCGTGACGATCTGGGAGGGCACCCGGGCGCGGGAACTCCGTCCCGGAGCTGTGGTCACAGATGCCGGCTTGGTGCGAGCCGCCGTGGTCCTGCGATGCACAGAGGGATACACGCCGTCGTTGCGGCACGAACGGCGCACCATCGCCCCGCTGTACTCACTGATGGTCGCCACCGAACCCCTCCCAGAGGAGGTCTGGGACGACATTGGACTCCGCGGCCGGGAGACGTTCACCGACGGGCGCCACCACATCATCTACGGACAGCGCACCGCAGACGGCCGTTTCGCTTTCGGTGGCCGCGGCGCCCCCTACCACTTCGGCTCCTCGGTCCGGCCGTCCTTCGACCGCGACGAGCGGGTGTTCGCCGAAATCGAGGCGTCCCTGCGAGCCCTCGTCCCCCAGATCCGCGACGCCACGATCACCCACCGTTGGGGCGGGCCTCTGGCAGCACCACGCGATTGGACGGCGTCGGTCGGGTTCGACCCGGCCACAGGACTGGGGTGGGCGGGCGGTTATGTCGGGGACGGCGTGGCCACGACAAACCTCGCGGGACGCACGCTGGCCGACTTGGTACTGCACCGAGACACCGAGCTGAGCAGGCTGCCGTGGGTCGGTCACCGCTCACGCCGCTGGGAGCCCGAGCCGCTGCGCTGGCTGGGCATCAGCGCAGGACCGGCGATCGCGGCGCGCGCCGATCGCCGCGAGGCCGCGACCAAGCGGCAGGACCGCCTCGGCACCGCCCTGATGCGCTACCTCTCCTCCTGAACCGGAGAAGAAGCCCCCTTCTGAACCGGGCGAGGGGTTAGGGCGTGGTCGTGGTCGTTGTCGTGGTCGATGTCGACGACTCCGGCTCCTGGTCGGGTGACTCGTCCTCGCCCGGTTCCTCCGGTGGAGCCTCGCGGGCCTCGTCCACGTCACGGCGGATGAACGGAGCGTCGTCCGCCTCGCGGTCCTCCTCGGTCACCGTGTGTCGCTGCACCTGAAGGTCACCCGAGGTTCCGATCACGTCGAGCCGGTCGACGGCCGTCAGCTTCCCCTCGCGGAAGTGCAGCAGGTTCGCCGATGCCGGGACGTCCGCGTCGACCAACAGCGATCCCAATCCGGTAGCACCCGTCGATCCCGCGAGTACCGCAAGCGTTCCGTTACGCGCACCGAATCGGTACTGGTGCTGATGCCCTCCGACGGCGAGGGGCATCTCGCCCATGAGCTGCTTGAGGATCACCGGGTTGTGAACGGCCACCACGTCGGGCTCGGTCCGCTGGATGAGCCGCCTCAGCCGGGGTGCCGCCTCCTCCTGGCGCCGCTCCCGTTCGGCCCGCGGCACGTCATCGACTGTGGTGATCACCGGATCGTCGAATCCGGCGATGACCAGCCCTTCGATCTCGACGGAGGTCTGGTTCAGCGGGACCACTCCCGGCGTCGCCTTGATCGCCTCCCGATTGGGGACCGAGTCGTGGTTGCCCGCCACGAACAGATAGGGCACGGGGAAGTCGGCCAGCATCTCGGCGTAGGGACCTTCGAAGCTCGTTCCGAACGATGTCGTGTCTCCCGTGTCGAGCACCGCGTCCACCCCGAAGGACTCGGCGAGGCGCCGGGCGAGCTGTGCGCCGATCGGGTTCAGGTGCAGATCGGAGATGTGCAGGATGAGCACCTCATCGTCGTCGGCGAGCTGGTCGGTGACCGAAGCCGAGTAGAGCCCCGCGAGCTTTCCCGCCAGGGCGTCCACCCGCCTCCCCACCGCACTCGTCTCCGAGGTGAGTTGGCGCAGCAGCTTGCTCCCCTCGGTCACCGGCCCCCGGTACGTGAGCTCGTCGAAGCGGGAGGCGTCGAAGCCCGGGAGTGTCGAGGCAACCAACAGTCCCGACAGAACAGCGCCACCGAACGCACCGACGAGGATCGTGAGGAACCGACGACGAGGCAGGACGGCCGCCGCCACGGCGCCGACCAACACGGACAACAACACGAGACGGCCGGCGGCCCGGACCACTGCTGTCTGGATGTCGTTGCGGATGGATGCTTCGAGTCTCGGCGCGTCGACGCGCCCGCCGTCGCCCAACAGAGCCGACACGTCGAGGGAACGCAGCTCCAGCCGGAGCTGCACCGGAGCGCGGTGTGTGGGAGCGCTCGCGGTGCCCACCGGTGGAAGTGCCAGCACTGTCCGGCCGCTCATCGCGGGAGCGAAGTTGATTGCCACCCATCCCGGCCCGACTCGTTCCACCTGACTCCCCAGACGGGGTGTGATGCCCAACACGGCGACGGCAACGAACAGCGCCGCGCCGGCTCTCCGCGCCCAGCTCACCACAGCGGCATCGGCCACGACGCAACGCTATTGCCTCCGAAGGTCGCCCCCAAGGACCACGAATAGCGCAGTGTGAACGCAATTTCTCCAAGGAATCCCTTGAAGATCGGGCTCTACACCACGATAATCAGAATGATGCACAGGACACGGCGGTGATGACGCTCTCGCTGGACCCGATCGACGAGGAGCTCATCCGTCAGCTCCAGCGCGACGGTCGCCGTCCCTACACACAGCTCGCGAAAGAGGTGGGGCTATCCGAAGCCGCCGTCCGCCAGCGCGTGCAGCGCCTGTTGGAGTCGGGCGTCATGCAGGTGGTCGCTGTGACCGATCCCCTGTCTCTCGGCCTTGCCCGCCAGGCCATGGTCGGGATCCGCGTCCAAGGCGACGCACGCGCCGTCGCCGACCGGCTGAGCGAGCTCGACGAGGTCGTCTACGTGGTGCTGACGGCGGGGCCCGTTGATCTGCTCGCCGAGGTCGTGGCGGCCGGCGACGACGACCTGCTCCGCGTGCTCAACGACGCGATCCGCTCCATCCCCGGCGTGACCTACACCGAAACCTCCATCTACCTGTCCCTCCGCAAGCAGACCTACCAATGGGGTACCCGATGACATCCGAGCAACGATCCACCCAGCATCTCGAGGAGCTCGGCGCACGCCACCTCTGGATGCACTTCACCCGCATGGGCGCCTATTCCCACGGCGAGCCGCTGCCCATCATCGACCGTGGCGAAGGGTGTTGGCTGTGGGACCACGCAGGCAAGCGCTATCTCGACGCTCTGTCGGGCCTCTTCGTGGTCAACGTGGGCCACGGACGCCAAGAGCTGGCCGACATCGGGGCGCAACAAGGTGGACGACTCTCGTACTTCCCCCTGTGGAGCTATGCGCATCCCCCGGCCATCGAGCTGGCGGCCCGACTCGCGGAGTTGGCACCGGGCGACTTGAACCGGGTGTTCTTCACGGTGTCGGGATCCGAAGCGGTGGAATCCGCGTGGAAGCTGGCCCGGCAGTACTTCCGCCTCATGGGCCAGCCGGGCCGTTACAAGGTGATCTCCCGCCAGACCGCCTACCACGGCACCACGATGGGGGCGCTGGCGATCACCGCTGTGCCCGCCATGCGCTCGCCCTTCGAGCCGCTCGCGCCTGGCGGCATCAAGGTCCCCAACACCAACACCTATCGCCCCTGGATCGAAGGCATCGCAGCAGAGGACTTCGGTCGGATCACCGCAGATCAGGTGGCCCAGGCGATCGAGATGGAGGGACCCGACACCGTCGCTGCGGTCTTCGTCGAACCCGTCCAGAACGCGGGTGGTTCGATCCCACCTCCGCCCGGCTACATGGAACGACTGCGGGAGATCTGCGACCACTACGGCGTGTTGCTGGTCTCCGACGAGGTGATCTGCGCCTACGGCCGGCTGGGCACGATGTTCGGCTGTGATGCAGTCGGCGTGCAGCCCGACATGATCACCTCCGCCAAGGGGCTCACCTCCGGCTACTCGCCGCTGGGCGCGGTCATCGTCAGCGATCGCCTCTTCGAGCCGTTCTCCCAAGGCCCGAACGCGTTCGCCCACGGCATCACCTTCGGAGGACACCCCGTGAGCTGCGCCATCGCGCTTGCCAACCTCGACATCTTCGAGAAGGAGGACCTCTGTGGGAACGTGCAGAGGAACGCCGCGGGCTTCGAGGCTCGACTGCGAGGGCTCCAACAGGACTGCCCGATCGTGGGCGACGTCCGGGGCCTCGGGTATTTCTGGGCGATCGAGCTGGTGAAGGACCAGGACACCAAGGCCGAGTTCGACCGCTCCGAGTGCGAGGAGCTGATTCGAGGCTTCCTGTCGCCACGCCTCTACGAGGAGGGACTGATCTGTCGGGCCGACGATCGCGGCGACCCCGTCATCCAGTTCGCGCCGCCGTTGGTCGCGGGGCCCGACGAGCTCGACGAGATCGAGCGGATCCTTCGCACTGTCCTGACCGAGGCTTCGGCCCGGATGCTGGGGTGACGCGATGACCACCATCGGAGTTCCAGGTGAAGTCAAGAACAACGAGTACCGGGTGGCCATCACCCCGGACGGCGTCGCGGAGTTGGTACACCGCGGCCACACAGTGGTCGTGGAGTCAGGAGCCGGCGCGGGGGCCGAGATCCCCGACGAGGAGTACGCGTCGGCGGGTGCCGAGCTGTTGGACGACGCGGGCGAGGTGTGGGCGCGCGCGGACGTGGTCTGCAAGGTGAAGGAGCCCCAGCCCTCCGAATACGAGCACTTCCGCGAAGGACTGGCCCTGTTCACATACCTGCACCTCGCCGCGTACCCAGAGGTTGCGACCGCGCTTGTCGATAGGGGGGTCACCGGGATCGCGTACGAGACGGTGCAGACCGAGGACGGCGCGCTGCCGTTGCTGGCCCCAATGTCGGAGGTGGCGGGGCGTATGGCCACCCAGATCGGCGCCCACTATCTCGAACGCGAGAACGGCGGCAGGGGCGTGTTGTTGGGCGGAGCCCCAGGGGTTCGACCGGGCAAGGTCGTCGTGTTGGGAGCCGGGAACGTCGGTTGGAACTCCGCTTGGATCGCAGCCGGCATGGAAGCCGAGGTGGTGTTGTTCGACAAGAACCTCGACCGGCTTCGCTGGGTCGACCAGATCCACCAGGGCCGCATCGTGACCCTGGCGTCGAACCGTGGCGCGATCGCCAGGCAGGTGGCCGACGCAGATCTCGTCATCGGCGCCGTGCTTGTGGCGGGTGGGCGTGCGCCGCAGGTGATGACCGAGGACATGGTGGCGGGCATGCGCCCGCGTTCGGTGATCGTGGACGTCGCCGTCGATCAGGGAGGATGCATCGAGACGACTCGGGAAACCACCCACGCTGCGCCTGTCTACGAGGTTCACGGCGTGACCCACTATGCGGTGGGCAACATCCCCGGCGCGGTGCCCCACACCTCCACCTTCGCTCTCACGAACGCCACGCTGCCCTACCTGATCGAGTTGGCCGACGCGGGGTCCTTGGCCGAAGCCTGCCGCAACCCGGCCTTGGCACGGGGGGTGAACACCCACAAGGGCGGTGTCACCCACGAGGCCGTCGCCGCCTCGATCGGCGCGAAGTACCTCCCGTTGAACCCCTGATCGCTCGTAGGGTGGCGCCATGAGTGCGTGGGGCCGTGCCGCCGAGTCGCTGAACCCGACGCAACGCAGCACCCTCGAACGCCTGGCAGCATCACGCGAGGAACGTCCCCGTTTCCCCGCCGAGGTGGCGATCGGGCTTCGCAACGACCTCGGATCGCGCCTCGCCCCGATTGCAGATCGGCTCGAAGAGGACCTGTTCCTCAACAAGTACAAGCTCGACCGGGTCCTGGGCTGTGAGGTACGACCCGAGGACGACTTCGAGTGGAGCGCCCCCAAGGCCCGAGGCGCGGTCGGCCACAAGGCGATCGAGCTGTCGGTGATGCGGCGCGACAGTCCCCATCCGCTGGAGTTGGTCGACGACGCCATCGGCGCGCTCGTGGCCGAAGAGCGCAGCCTGGGCGAATGGCTCGGCCGGCAGGACGAGTCGACCATCGCCCGCGTGCGCGCCGAGGCCAACGCCCGACTCGTCAGCTTCCTCGAGACCTGGCCGCCCATCGAACCCAAGTGGGTTCCGGTGCTCGAAGGCACCCTCATCGCCGACTTCGACCGGATCCGGCTCTCGGGTCGACCCGACCTCACCCTCGGTCGCGCCGAGGGAGAGGTGGCAGGCAAGGTCATCGTCGACTTCAAGACGGGCCGCATCCACGACAGCCACGTGGCCGACCTCCGCTTCTACGGCCTCGTCGACACCCTCCGGATCGGAACACCACCTCGTCTGCTGGTCACCAGCTACCTCGACAGCGGGCAACTTTGGGTGGAAGAGGTGACCGAAGGCGTCCTCATCGCCACCATCGACAGGGTCGTCGACGCGGCTGGACGGCTGGCAACCCTCACCTCGGGCGAGCGCGACCCCGAGAAGCGCCCTGGGTTGGGGTGTCGCTGGTGTGCCATCCGCGACGCCTGCGACGAGGGCGCGGCCTTCCTGCGGGCAGCCCGCGACGAAGGCACTCTCGACGACGAGATCTGAGCCCGGGGCTCAACGAGGCAAGCCCAGGACCCGTTCGCCGAGGACGTTTCGCATGATGTTCGAGGTGCCACCCATGATCGTGTAGCCGGGCGCGTAGCACAGACCGGCAGCGACATCACCCCAGCGTGTGGCCTCCGCGCCGAGCACGCGGCTCACGAAGTTGGCAACTCTCACTTCGTGCTCGGTGCAGAAGCACTTGGTAGCCGCAGAGAACCCCTTCGGCGCTTGGCCTAGTACCTCTCGGGTCACCAGCAGACGGCCCAGGCGATACCCCGTTTCGATGGATGCCAGCTCCTGACGAACGAGCGGATCGCCCAGGTCCGCCCGCTCGAGTGCCAACTCGTACAGAGCGCGGTTCGACAGCAGACGGTCGATGCCGCCGCGTTCGTGTTCGAGCTGGCGCATGGTCTGGCCGAAGGCGTTTCCCTCGGCGCCGACAAGGTTCTCCGCCGGCACGTGCACATCGTCGAAGAACACCTCACAGAAGTGCTCGTTGGTGGTCATGTCGCGGATCGGGCGGATCTCGATGCCAGGCAGGTTCAGCGGCACGATGATCTCGGAGATCCCCAGGTGAGGTTTCGACTCGGTAGAGGTGCGGCAGATGAGGTAGCAGTAGTCGGCCACTCCAGCGAAGCTTGTCCAGATCTTCTGACCCGAGATGACGAACTCGTCGCCCTCTCGCCTGGCAGCGGTGGACAGTCCCGCGAGATCGGACCCGGCGTCGGGCTCGCTCATGCCGATGCACCAGGTGGTCTCGCCGGAAAGGATCCCCGGAAGAAACGCGGCACGTTGCTCGTCGGTCCCATACGCGATCAGCGTCGGGCCCATCTGACGATCGGCGAACCACGACGCAGCGATCGGCACACCCGCCGATATGAGCTCCTCGGCGATGATCAGGCGATCGATGGGCGGCCGACCACCACCTCCGTACTCCGTGGGCCAGGTGAGCCCGATCCAGCGGCGGGCACCCAGTTCGCGGGAGCACTCCTTGGAGTAGCCGTTGATCCAGCTGTCGTTGTGACGCCCGAAGCGGGCGACCGCATCGAGCGCGAAGGACCTCGCAGCTTCCCGCAGCTCAAGCTGCTCATCGGTCCAACCGAACTCCATCGGTCTGAGTTTCGTCGCCGCGATGAGCAGTGGCGAACTGGTGCGCCTGGATTACCCGGTTGAGCGGTGAACCTGCGTACCGGTCCGCCTCGCACTGACGAATCCCTACGCAGGTTCAGGGGGGTTGGAGGTGTCGACGCGGGTTCGACGACTATGACCCCGAACGTCACGCATCTAGAGTTGCCCGACCTGGGCGGGGACGCCATCCCGCCGAGTGTCGGATCTCGGGGGGCCGGATGTCGCGGACAGCACGCGCACTGCGGACGACCAGCCCGGCGATCGTCATCGTGGCAGCCCAGCTCGCGCTGTGGCCCGTATCGGCGGGTGTGTGGGTGTCGGGGCTGATCCTCGGAGCGCTGGCCGCGCTCGTGGCCCTCGGTATGGCGCTCATCTACCGGGCCAGCCACGCCGTGAGCTTCGCCCAGGCAGACCTCGGGGTGCTCCCCGCCACGTTGGCGGTACTGGTCACCAGCACCGAAGTGTGGAGCTGGCCCTACTGGCTCGCCCTGCCCGCCGGTCTGGTGGTTGCGGTTGTGGTGAGTGGGGCGATGGAGATGCTCCTACTGCGACGCTTCGCGAAGTCCCCACGGGTGGTGGTGACGATCGCGTCGGTCGGCGTGGCCCAACTGCTGGGATTTGTCGCACTGGTGGCACCGCGATGGTGGGGACTTGTGCCCACCATCCGTCGTGTCGAGGAGCCCTTCGAGATCTCCTTCTCAGTCGGCGCGGTGGTCTTCGGGGCGAACGACCTGATCGCTGCGGTCGCCGCCCCCGCGACGATGGTGGCGCTCGGCTGGTTCCTGAGCCGGACTGAATGGGGCACCGCGATCCGGGCCGCCGCGGTCGCGCCCGACCGGGCCGCCATGTTGGGGGTACCGGTCCGACGACTACAGACCTTCGTCTGGGCGATCTCCGGCGCTATGGCCTTCCTCTCGGTGTTCCTGACCGCCGGCATCACCGGTCTGCCACCCGGCACGACGTTCACCTTCACCCTGCTGGTCCGAGCGCTCACCGCGCTGGTGATCGGACGCATGACACACCTCGCGCGAATCGCCACCAGCGCTGTTGCACTGGGCATCCTCCAAACCGCGATGACCCGTAACAACGACGAGGCGTGGGTGGCGCCGCTGTTGGTGGTGGTCGTTCTGGTGGTGCTGCTGGCCCGCCGCCGCGGTCACAACCGCGTCGAGCGGGCCGAGGGGACGGGAGCGCATGTAGCCCGCCACGACCACCCGCTGCCGGTGATGTTGGCCCGACGACCGGAGGTCCGCGCCGCTCGGGCCGCGGTGGGCCTTGGCGTGGCGATCGTCGCGTTGGGGGCACCGTGGGTGATGGGAACGGCCGGCACCCTGAAGGCGGGACTCGTGCTCATCTACGCGTTGATCGGGCTGTCGGTCGTGGTGCTGAGCGGGTGGGCCGGGCAGGTGTCTCTCGGCCAAATGGCCTTCGTCGGAGCAGGCGGCGCCTTGACCGCGTGGGCGACGGTCGATCGCGGATGGGACCCGGTGATCTCCCTCACCGCGGCCGCGGCGCTCGGTGCGGTAGTGGCGGTCGCGGTCGGCATTCCGGCGTTGCGCCTTCGCGGCATGAACCTGGCGATCGTCACCCTGTCCATGTCGGTGGCTGCATCCGAGCTGGTATTCGTTGGAGCCCAGTGGCGGTGGATCCCCACCGGAGCGTTCATGCGGCCCGCGGTGTTCGGCCGCGTCCGCATAGACAGCCCCGTGCGGCTCTACCACCTCGCCCTTCTGATGCTCTGCGTCGGAGTGCTGATGGTCCGTGGGCTGCGCATCGGCCGGATGGGGCGTGTCCTCATCGCGGTGCGTGACAACGAGGCAGCGGCGGCCGCGTACGGCATCGGGGTGACCACCGCGAAGCTCACCGCTTTCGCGTGTTCCGGATCGATCGCCGCGCTCGGCGGGTCGCTGCTGGTGTTCCACCAGGCGGCCTTCATCTCCGACCAGTACACGCCGGAGTCGTCCATGTCGGTGTTCACCGCGTCTGTCATCGGCGGGTTGGGCACACCCCTCGGAGCGGTACTGGGCGCGATCTACCTACGAGGCGCCGAGTGGGTGCTGCCCGGCGACTGGCACCTGCTGGCCACAGCTGCGGGTGTGCTGCTGGTGCTCGCCATGGTGCCCGACGGCCTGGGCGGCGCGTGGTTCCGAGCACGGGACCACATCCTGGCGCGCATCGCACGGCGGCGCGGGATCGATGCGCCAGGCCTGGTGGGCGTGGTAGTCGCTGTCGAGACGGACGGGGAGGCGGTGCCATGAGCAGGCGTCGCGGCTGGGCGATGGCGTGTCACCCGGTGCAAGGGCTGCGCGGGATCGCCGGCGACGGGCCCACCTACGCGTTGGTGGTCCTGTTCGGGCTGAACATGGTCGACGAACTCGACCGAACCGGCTTCGGAATCCTCCTGCCCACCATCCGCGACCACTTCGGGATGAGCGACACCGGGATCACCTCGTTGGTGGCGCTCACCGCGCTCGCCGCGCTGGTGCTCCAGCTCCCCATCGCCATCTGGGCCGACCGAGCCAGCCGCGTGCGCCTGGCCGTATTGGGCGGCGTGACCTGGGGTTTGTTCTCGTTGCTCACCGGCCTGTCGACGACGGTGTGGATGCTGGTTCTGGTGCGCTCAGCGGCGGGGATCGGCCGCGCGGTCGTCGACCCCACCCACAGCTCGCTGCTGTCGGACTACTTCCCGGTGGGGAGACGGCCCGCGGTGTTCTCGTTCCATCGCGCCGCGAACTCGGTCGGCCAGTTCATCGGGCCGCTCGCCGCTGGGGCGCTGTCGCAGTGGTTCGGCTGGCAGGTTCCGTTCCTTGTCTTCGCGGTGCCGACGGCTTTGGTGGTCGTCGCTGCGCTTCGTCTACGCGAGCCGATCCGAGGCAGCCAGGAACGCCTGGCCATGGGCGCGTCGGTGGAGAACATCGAAACCGAGGAGCCGGCCATCTCGTTCTCGGAGGCCTGGCGACTCGTCTGGAAGATCGAGTCGCTACGGCGCCTCTGGTACGCAGTCCCGTTCCTCGCCGTGGCGATCGTCGGCTTCGTGTCCCTGGCCGGCCTGCTCTACGACCGGGTCTACGGATACAACGACCTCCAACGCGGCGTGCTCGCAGCCTGCGTCGAGCCGTTCCAGCTCGTCGGCCTGATCGTCGGCGGTCGCGTCGGCACGCGGCTCTTCGCAAAGGACCCCGGAGCCGTGTTCCGGTTCCTTAGGGTCGTCGCGTCTCTCTGTGGTGCGTGGGCCGCACTCTTCGCCTGGTCACCCCACATCGTGGTGACGATCGCGGCCAACATCGGGCTCAGCTCCACGCTGGCGATCCTGCTGCCCGGGATCTACGCCGCGCTCTCCTTGGCCATCCCGGCGCGCGCCCGGGCCGTCGGATTCTCCGTGGCGGCGTACTGGGCAATCCCCGGGCTGGTGTTCGTGCCTGCCATCGGCTGGCTCTCGGACCACTTCGGCATCCAATGGGCCATGCTGCTGATGACCCCGCTGATGCTGTTGGGTGGCGTGATCATCTCGACGGTCGCCACCTCGATCGGACGCGACATCCACGACGTCTGGCTCGGCTCGACCACCCGGAGCCAAGCGCTGATCGAACGCCGGGCAGGTCGCGCGCCCCTGCTGATGGTGCGTGACCTCAACGTCTCCTACGGCAACGTGCAGGTGTTGTTCGACGCGAGTGCCGAGATCGCCGAGGGTGAGATCATCGCGCTGTTGGGCACCAACGGGGCCGGCAAGTCAACGCTGCTGCAAGCCATCTCCGGTGTCACCGAGGCCGAATACGGCACGGTGATCTTCGACGGGCGTGACATCACGCACGCACCACCGCATGAGATCGCCTGCTTCGGAGCCGGCCTGATGCCCGGCGGCCACGGCACCTTCCCCACCCTCAGCGTCGCCGACAACCTGAGTGTGGCGGGGTGGCAAGCCCGCCACGACCACGCCACCCACAACCGTCGTGTCGCGGAGCTTCGCGCCACCTTCCCGATCCTTGCCCAGCGTTGGAACGAGCCGGCCGCCGATCTATCAGGTGGGCAGCAACAGCAACTCGCGCTGGCCATGAACCTGGCCGCGGCGCCACGGCTGCTCATGATCGACGAGCTCTCCCTGGGGCTTGCCCCGGTGGTGGTCGAGCGCCTCCTCGAGGTGGTGCGCGATGTGGCCGCGGCAGGGACGACGGTGATCCTGGTCGAGCAATCGGTGAACGTGGCGCTGACCATCGCCGATCGGGCAATCTTCATGGAGAAGGGCCGGGTGCTCTTCACCGGAGCGACGGCCGATCTGCTGGGCAGGCCGGACCTGCTGCGATCGGTCTTCTTCGGCGGAGCGGCCACGTCGGCCAGTACCGAGGCCCCGCCAAGCAGATCGCCCATGGATGCGGACGTCGTGCTCGAGGCACGCGGTCTGAGCGTGAGCTTCGGCGGCAACCGAGCCGTCGATGCCGTGGACCTGGCGGTGGGTCGGGGTGAGATCGTCGGGCTCATCGGGCCGAACGGCGCCGGCAAGACGACCTTGGTCGACCTGCTCTCCGGTGCCATCGCCGCCGACAGCGGCCGGGTGCTGCTCGGGGGTCGCGACGTGTCCATGCTGGGGCCGGCCGCCCGAGCCCGGTTGGGGCTGGGCCGCTTGTTCCAAGACGCCGCATTGTTCGCTTCCATGCGGGTCGCCGAGGTGTTGGCGGTGTCGCTCGACCGCTGGACCGCGGTGCGCGACCCGGCGAACGCGGCGCTGCGCACTCCCGCAGCCGTGTTGTCCGAGGCGCTCGTCGCCCGGCGCGTCGAGGAGCTCATGGAGCTCTTCGAGCTCGGCCGCTACCGCGACGTGCGGATAGCCGAGCTGTCGACCGGTACCCGGCGCGTGGTCGACATCGCCGCTGCGGTGGGATTCTCCCCGGATGTTCTGCTCCTGGACGAGCCGTCGTCGGGCATCGCGCAGCGTGAGGCCGAGATGCTCGGGCCCCTCATCCTTCGGCTGCGCCGTGAACTGGGGTGCTCTCTCGTGGTGATCGAGCATGACATGCCGCTGTTGGCGTCGATCTCGGATCGATTCGTGGCGCTCGATGCGGGAGCCGTGGTGGCCGAGGGTCACCCGGCCACCGTGTTGGCCGACGACCGGGTAGTGGCCGGATACCTGGGCACCACCTCAGAGGTGATCGCACGATCGGGGGGCAGGTGAGCGAGACACCGCTCAAGCGGAGCGAACCGATGCAGCTGGGGATGGCGCGCACTTGGGGGCCCCTAGCCGTGGTGGTGTCGCTGATCGGATGTCTGCTGGTGTGGGTGGGGGCCACCGAGCCGCTTCCGGAAACCACACCCACCACAGCTCAGCCCCACTCGGGATCATCGCCGACCGACGACATTCGGGTGCTGCCACCTGGGGTTGAGGTGTTCGCCAGGGCCGAGCAACGTGGGATTGCGGACACGATCGACTGGGGCGACCGCTGCGACACGTCGACCGGCAAGCTCAAGCTGCCGCAGTGGCCGCAGTCCGACTGCTTCGCACCATTCACCGGCCCGAACGGCGGTGCAACCGAGACCGGTGTCGACGCGGAGACGATCAAGGTCGTCCTTTACCAGGCCAAGTCCGACGACCCGGTTCTGTCGTTCATCTACTCCCAGATCGGCAACCGCGACACAAACGACGACATCTTCGAGACGTTCCGCGGCTTCGTAGACATCTACAACCGCTACTACGAGCTCTACGGTCGAAAGGTCGTCCTCGATCGCTACATCGCCACCGGAGCGATCAACGACGCGGCGGCCGCCACCGCCGACGCCGAGACAATCGCCCGGGACATCAAACCCTTCGCGGTGATCGGGGGACCGGATCTGACCGAGGCGTTCGCAGACACCTTGGCTGCGAACAAGGTGCTTTGCATCGCCTGCACGCCTGGACAGCCCGGCCAGTGGTACGTAGATCGGGCGCCCTACGTGTGGAGCGTGCTGCGCACCGTCGACCAGGGTCTGTACACGTTGGCGAACTACCTGGGACGCCGGGTAGCGGGCCGCAAGGCAGAGTTCGCCGGCGACGCGTCGATGCGTGACCGGACGAGGGTGCTCGGGCTCGTCCGGCTCAACAGTTCAGCAAACGCCCAGGAGCTGGAGGACTACTTCACCGGGTTGTTGCGTGATCGCTACGAAGTGGAGTTCGCAGAGATCCAGAGCTACGGATTGCCCACCGAGCTGGCCGCCAGCGGCAAGGACATCATCACGGCCATGAAGGAGGCAGGGGTCACCACCGTGGTGTTCTCAGGCGATCCGTTGGGGCCCCAATCACTCACGAAGCTCGCCACCGAGCAGGGCTACCACCCCGAATGGGTCCTGGGGGTGACCAGCCTGGTCGACACCACCGTGTTCTCCCGGACCTACGACCAGAGCCAGTGGGCGCATGCCTTCGGGCCCTCCGGCCTGTTCGCCCCCACACCTCCGGGCACCGCAGGGCCGTCCTACCTCTACCGTTGGTACTTCGGCGAGCCGGCCCCTGCGGAGAAGACGGTGTCGCTCATCTCGGGGCCGTTGCAGGTGCTCTTCGGCGCGCTTCAGGGGATCGGCCCAAACCTGACCCACCAGCTCTTCCAAGACGTGCTGTTCGGAAACCCCATCCGCCCACCTTCGCCGATCACCGCGCAGGTGAGCTTCGGCAATCGCGGCGTCTACCCGGACCCGGACTTCGCGGCAACAGATGACGCCACCGAGGTGTGGTGGGACCCGACGGCGACCGGCGTGCCCAGTGAGATCGGCGGTGCGGGCAACGGCGCGTGGCAGTTCGCCAACGGAGCCAAGCGCTACCTGCCTGACGAATGGCCCGAAGGTCCTGCCGAGGTGTTCGACCCCTCCCACTCGATCACTGGCTTCGAGGAGATCCCGCCGGCCATCAAGCTCCCCGAGTTCCCACCCCTGCGCTGAGCCCGCAGCGGAAGGCTGGTGTCGGACGGCACTGAACGATTCTCACCCGCGCCGCGTAGGCTCCCCGCGATGGCGCCCCGGCAACCTGCCAACCGTGCAGACGGTTCTCGATCTTCCGCACCGACCCGTCAACCCACCAAGGCCACCAAGGCCCCGCCGCGGCGCACCACCACCACACGCACGCCGGTCCAGCCCCGCAAGGGGGGCGAGCTGGTGCATCTCCCGACCGCAGCGCCGCCCGCCGAGGCACCCAAACCAGAAGTGCGACTCTCCGATGTCGACGAGTGGGGCCGCAGCGAGCACATGCGTTCCTTCGTGCGCAAGGCCTACGACCCCGTCTACCGCTACTGGTTCCGAGCCGAGTGGGACGGGCTCGACAAGATCCCAACCGAGGGCGGCGCCCTGCTCGTGGCCAACCACGCCGGAGCGATCCCCTCCGACGCTCCGGTGATCATGCACGGGATCGAGACGGAGCTGGGCCGTCCCGTCTACGGACTCGCCGACAACTTCTTCCGCAAGGCACCGGTGGTGGGCACCTTGTGGTCACGCGCGGGCGGCGTCGCTGCGCACCCCGACAACGCCTACCGCCTCCTTCGCGAGCAGAAGCAGCTGGTGTTGGTGTTCCCCGAGGGCACGAAAGGCCCCTCCAAGACCTACAACGAGCGGTACCGGCTTCGTCGATTCGGCCGTGGCGGGTTCGTCGAGATCGCGATGCGAGCCGGCGTGCCGATCATCCCGATCGCCGTGGTGGGTGCAGAGGAATCGATGCCCATCTTGATGCGGTTGCCGTCGGTGGCCAAGGCACTGGGTATCCCATATGTCCCGGTGACCGCCAACATGCTTGCGTTCGGGCCGCTCGGTGCCCTCGCCTACTTCCCCGCCAAGTTCAAGCTCCGCGTGCTGGACCCGGTTCACTTCGATGTCGAGCCCAACAAGGAGCGCTACAGCCGCTCCAAGATCATGGACGAATCGGAGGCGATCCGCGAGCGCATCCAGGCAGCGCTCTTCGAGATGCTCCGCGAGCGCCAGTCCGTCTGGTTCGGCTGAGGTGCACATCATGAAGCGACGCGTACTCGTGACAGGACTCGGCTCCTTCTGGGGCGGCAGAGTCGCCCAGGCCCTCGAGGCCGATCCCAACGTCGAGACGATCGTGGGTCTCGACACCACCGAGCCCACCGTGGAGCTGGAACGCACCGAGTACGTTCGGGTCGACGCGAACTACTCGATCCTCTCCCGGATCGTGAAGGCGACCCAGGTGGACACGATCGTGCACACCTTCCTTGTGGTCGACCCCACACAGATGTCTTCACGGGCGATGCACGAGATCAACGTGATCGGCACGATGAACCTCTTCGCCGCCGCTTCCGCCGCCGGCTCCACAGTGCGGAGCGTGGTCGTCAAGTCGGCCACGCTCGTCTACGGCTGTGCCCCCGAAGACCCCACCTGGTTCACCGAGGAGATGACTTCGTCGCGTCGGCTGAGCTCACCGGTGGAGCGATCGCTGGACGCGGTCGAGGGCTACGTCCGCGATTTCGCCGAGGACAACCCACACGTGTCGGTGTCGTTGCTGCGCTTCGCGAACGTCATCGGCCAGGAGATCGTCACACCGCTCACCAGGGCGCTCGAGCTCCCAGTCGTGCCGTCGCTGTTCGGTTTCGATCCTCGCTTCCAGTTCGTCCACGAGGACGACGTCATCCGGGCGATCCTCTTCGTTCTCAACAACAACCTCGCGGGTGTCTACAACGTCGCCGGCGACGGCCTGCTCCCCTGGACGGAGGTCGCGTCGATCTGCGGCAAGCGAACCATCCCCATGTCCCCCATCGCCACCGGTGCGTTCCTGTGGCCGTGGAAGCGGCTCGGCCTCATCGACCTGCCCGATGAGTACCTGGCCCTGCTCCGCTACGGCCGAGGAGCCGACAACAGCCGTCTCAAGCATGCCGGGTTCCACTACGAGTACACCTCCGCGCAGGCCGTCCAAGCCTTCATCGAGGCCGTGCGGCTACGCCAGGCCGTCGGCGACCATCGGCCCATCTACCGCTACGAGAACGACGTGGAGCAGTTCTTCCGCCACTCCCCGGCGGTCGTTCGCGATCAGGCGCCTGCAACCTGACGGGCCAGGGCGGCCATCTCCGCACGAATCGTCGACCATCGGAACCGCTCCTGCCAGAGACGCTCGCCCTCAGTCGCGAGGCGATCGCGCAGGTCGGGGTCTTCGAGGACCCGCACACACGCTTCCGCCAAGCGGGCGGGTTTCGACTCCAACATGGCATGAACTCCATCGACCACCTCGGTGCCCTCGGCACCCAGGGGCGTCGAAACCAGCGGCAGTCGGTTGGCCAGCGCCTCGATCACCTTCAGGCGTGTGCCCGAGCCGAACCGGATGGGCACCACCGTCGCGCACGCCGCGTCGAGCTCCGGCTGGAGGTCATCGACTCGACCCACCAGTTCCACGCCCGGAAGCTCTCCGATGGCGGCGACATGATCGACACCGTGGCCCACGACCCGGAAGACCGTAGAGGGCAACTGCTTCCGCACAAGTGGGAACACCTCGTTCGCGAACCACGTCACGGCATCGGCGTTCGGAGGGTAGGCGAGACCTCCGACGAACAGCAGCACGTTGCCCGAACGCTCGGCAGGCGGTTCGACGATTCGTTCATACCCGTTGGCGATGACGACCGCGTTGGGGAACCCAGAGCGTTCCACGTCCAAAGCGCTGCACAGCGTCACTCGATCGACGTTCGCCGCGCAGCGCCGCTGTAGCTTCTCCGTGCGCCGTTCGTCTATCCACTCGACGGGCCACATCACCGCCCACCTGGCGAGCTGTCTGAGATCGCGGGTCCGTGGCCTGGCAGTTCGAGACACACGGATGACCAGGTTGTCCAAGTTGTCGAGATCAACGATCGTGGGAGCAGAGACGAGCTCGCGGTGATGGACCCACGACGAGAGATGGCTCAGGTAGGCGAGGTCGTAGTGGTCCGCCAGCCATCGCCTGGCCTCGATGTTGGCGGCGTCGACCTCGGCTCGGACGTGGGCCCGGGGCAGGTCGGAACGCAGCCACCGCCAGAGTCTCTTGGCTCGGGTTCGTGACCCGACTGGGAGGACGCCGGCCCGCACTCCCGCCGGGGGCTCGACGACATCATCCGGCATCCTGACCGGGCACAACACGTCGACCTCGCCGGTCTCGACCAGCGCGTCGATCATCGCGGCGAGGCGCATCCTGTACCCGTCATTTGCGGGCCATGGGTACACTCCCGCCACACACAGCGTCCTCATGTGAGCACCCAGGTCCTCATGCGGGCAGCACGGTACCGCAGACTGATCGAGACGCCGGAGACCGACGATGCCTTACATCCTCATCGAGCGTCAGGAACGCGTGGCCGTCGTGACGATCAACGACCCCGAGCGCCGCAACGCTCTGAACCTCGACCTCAACGAGGAGCTGATCACGGCGTTCGACGAGCTCGAGCGCGACGACGGAATCGGTGCGATCGTCGTCACCGGAACGCCACCCGCCTTCTGCGCCGGCGCGGATCTCAGCCGGCTCGGCTCGGCTCATCGTGAAGGGCTGGAGGCGATCTACCGCGGATTCCTGCGGGTCTCGGAGGCGTCGAAGCCCACCGTGGCAGCGGTCAACGGCGCCGCTGTCGGCGCGGGGATGAACTTGGCGCTCGCCTGCGACCTCCGGCTCGCGGCCCCGAGCGCGCGCTTCGACACCCGCTTCCTGGACCTCGGGCTGCATCCCGGGGGCGGACACACATGGATGATGCGCCGCATCCTCGGACCGCAGGCGACCATGGCGACGGTGCTGTTCGGCCAGGCCCTCGACGGCGCCGAAGCCGAGCGGGTCGGCCTGGTCTGGCGTTGCGTCGAGGACGACTCGCTGATCGAGACCGCCATCGCCATGGCCGGCCGTGCCGCGTCCGGACCGCACCAACTTGTCCCCCAGATCAAGGCGACGATCCAGACGATGGCCGGAGTGGCCACCCACACCGAGGCGGTCCAGGTGGAACTGGGCCCTCAGGTGTGGTCGCTCAACCAGCCGGATTTCGCGGAACGCATCGCAGCGCTCCAACAGCGGATCAGCGGATCTCGCTGATGCGCTGTTGCCTCTACCCCTCGGGCGGAGTTCAGTAGGCCCAGCAACCGATCAGGTCGTCGCGCCGAAACGCCCACTCCTCGGCGGTGATCGCATACCGGACGTGGTCCTCCCACACACCGTTGATCTCCAGGTAGCGAAGGGCAACACCCTCGTCACGGAGCCCGAGCTTCTCCACGACCCGCCGACTCGCGCCGTTGCGCGGGATGATCGAGATCTGGAGGCGATGCAGCCCGAGCTGCTCGAAGCCGAAGCGCAACACCAACACCACGGCCTCGGGCATGTATCCCTGCCCTGCCACCCGCTGGTCGATCCAGTAGCCGATGTAGCCGCTTTGGAACGCGCCTCGGTGGATCGAGTTGAGGTTGATCTCCCCGGCGAAGGTTCCATCGACGAAGATGCCGAAACCGTATCCCGTGCCCGTCTGGATCTCCCTGCTCCGAGCCGCGCACCGCGACGCGAACGCTTGCCGGTCCTCGACGGGGTCGGGAGTGCCGGGGGGCCTGAGCGGCTCCCACTTGCAGAGCCACTCGCCGCAACGGCGGCGGACCTCGCGCCACTGCTCGAAGTCACCAGCTGCGAGGGGTCGCAGAACCACGCGCCGCCCGATGAGCGTCGCGTGGTTTCCGGCAGCGGCCGGATGCGTGGCGCTTCGCCGGGGGAACACGTCAGCGCGTCGGCTCGTCGGGACAGATCACCGCCATCGGGATCGAGCCTAGCGAGCGGCTCCGTCGTTCCTCTTCGGTGGGATCTGGCTCGCTATGAGCCCGTCGAGGATGTCGGCCTCGGAGACAAGACACTCGGCGAATCCGAAGGCACGCATCAGCGACACCAACACACAGCAACCTCCGACGATGACATCGGCCCGCTGAGTTTCGAGACCGGGGTTGTGGAGACGATCTTCGAGGGCCTCGGTCGCCAGGGTCCGGAACACCTCCTCCACCGCCGCCTTGCTCAGCAAGTAGTGGTGGACGAGGTTGCGGTCGTATGCGGCCAGGCCCTGTTCGACCATCGCAACGCTCGACACCGTGCCGGCCAACCCCACCAGCCGCGTCGCGGTCGTCATCGCGGGCTGGGTTCGCCCCACGTCCTCCCAACGAGCCTTGAGGTCCTGGATGCACGCCGAGAGCTCCTCGGGCCGCGGGGGATCCGAGTGCAGGTACATCTCGGTCATCCGCACGCAACCCACGTCGATCGACACCGCGTCCTCACAGCGTGTGGAGCCGACCGCCAGCTCGGTGGACCCACCCCCGATGTCGGCCACCATGAACGGGCCATCTGCGGGGTCGAGCTCAGCCGCGGCACCCAGGAACGACAGGCGCGCCTCCTCATGGCCGGAGAGAAGCTCGGGTTCGACGCCCACGATCTCGGCCGCCGGGGCGAAGAAGTCGACTCGGTTGGAGGCGTCACGGGCGGCGGAGGTTGCGGTGATGCGCACTCCGGCGAGGTCGTAGCGGTCCATCGCCTCGCGGTAGCGACGTAGAACGTCGAGCGTGCGATCGATCGCGTCGACGGCGAGACGGCCCGTGGCGTTCACGCCGGCACCCAGGCGGGTGATGTGCATCTCGCGCACATGGGTGGTGGTGCCGTCGCCGATCAGCAGGCGGGTGGAGTTCGTCCCACAGTCGATGGCAGCGAAGTTCACGTGACGCTCCGCGGCAGGGGCTCGGGCAACTCGATCCGTTCCGCGACCCACCGCCCGACGGGGTCATCACCCCCGGCGAGGTACCAGGCGACGTGCGTGTGGAGGCACTTCACCCCCCGGCGGGTACCACCGACCCCGCCGCTGGGTCGCGGGCCGAGGTGACCGTCGGGTATCACGGCGTCCCGTTCCACGGCATAGCGAACGTGGGCCTCTGCGAGCTCATCCTCATCGACATCCGCTTCTGCCTGCCGCACTCCACCCTCGGCTTCCAGGGTCCCGATGCGACGGAGCAGCTCCGGGTCGATCAGCCAGTACCGGGTGGGCATTGGTGTGCCATCGTCGAGAAACGGGTCATTGCGAATCACAATTGGGCGACCGTCGGGCCGACGTGCCGCAACCTCCCAGCGACCAGCAGGGCGACGACCCAGGCACGCGGCGACATAGTCCGTGTCGTCGAGTTCCGCTGCGACCTTCAGCGACAACGGCGAAGCACCCGGATGATCAGGATCAGCAGCGCCAGCGCGCCCAGAGCGGGAATCAGTCGCTTCGCCACCGGAGCACCGGCCGTGCCGAGGAGGTCGATCGCCTCCGCTTCGGGAAGATCCACCGCCCGAAGCCGCGCCGCGCCCGGCTGAGCGGCCTCGGTCCCGGTGGAGGCTGCGCCCGCCGATCCGTTGTTCCCCGCGTCGCCGGCCACCTCGGTGGAGGCTGCGGCGTCGGCGGCAACCACCTCGGCCAGACGGTCGGCGAACTGGCCCATGAGCTTCGCCGAGACATCCGCCATGATCCCCCGACCGAGCTGTGCGACGCGACCAGTGACGGTGAGGTCGGTCGAGACGACCACCTTGGTGGCGGCGTCACCGTCGGCGGCGAGCTGTGCGGTGATGTCGGCCGACGCTGTGCCCTGGCCTCGGGTGTCGCGGCCTTCGGCACGGATCACGACTCGTCGAGCCGCTTCGTCCTGCTCGACGAAGGTGGCGGTGCCCCGGTACTGCACCGTGACCGGTCCCACCTTCACCTTGACGAGCCCGTTGTGGGCGTCGCCGTCGCTCGACTCGAGGGTCGCACCGGGGAGACAGGGGGCGATGGTGGGGACGTCGGTCAGCACCGACCAGGCCCGCTCGATGGGGGCGGCCACCGTGAACTCGTTGTTCAGCTCCATCTGTCCAGATCCTCCGCTGTGTCGATGTCGAGAGCGTCCCCGACCGCCGCCACCACGGTGACGAGCTCGGGATGCGAACGCATGACCAGCCTCGCACCCTCGTCGCCGGAGAGTGGAATCAGCGGCCACACCGTTCGATCCAACCGCACCGGCAGGCGGCGCTCGCCGTCGTAGGTGGCCGCCACGATCGGCCCACCCTCTGCCGCCGCCACCGCGCGCCACGCGGCCGGGGAGACCAACGGCTGGTCGCCCAGTCCGATCACCACCGCATCCGCGCCCGCGTCGGCCGCAGCCGCGAGTCCCACCTGGAGGCTGGTCGCCTGCCCCTCGGCCCACCGCGGATTGTGGGCGACCGTGGCACCATCGAAGGCCGGCAGCTCGACGGCGCCCGCGACCACGAGCACCGGTCCGATGCCGGCTGCAACCGCCGCTGCGACGGCGTGTTCGATCACCGTCGATCCGCGGAACGGCGCGAGGAGCTTGTGGGTGGGACCGGAGAAGCGCGAACCCGCCCCGGCGGCCAACACCACCGCCAGGGTCTTCACAACCTCACGAGCGGAGCTTCGGTTCGGTTCCGGCCGGCAGGTTGATCGTCTTGAGCTCGAGGTACTCCTCGAGGCCTTCCGGACCCAGCTCCCGACCGATGCCCGATGCCTTGTAGCCGCCGAAGGGGGCGGAGAACTCCATGGCGAACCCGTTCACCGTGTAGGTGCCGGTGCGCACGCCACGCGCCACGTCGATGCCGTGGTCCACGTCGCCGGTCCACACCGTGCCGCACAGGCCGTAGTCGCTGTCGTTCGCGATCCGCAGGGCGTCGGCCTCGTCGTCATAGGCGATCACCGACAGGACCGGCCCGAAGATCTCCTCACGGGCGATGGTCATTTCGTTGGTGACATCCGCGAAGATCGTCGGCTCCACGAACCATCCGGTGTCGAGCCCCGCTGGACGGCCGCCACCGGTGGTGATGCGGGCACCCTCGGCCTTGCCTTTCGCGATGTAGCCCTCGACGCGGTCACGCTGGCGTTGCGCCACCAGCGGGCCCAATCCGGTGCCCATGTCGGCCGGATCGCCGACCACCGTGGAGCGGGCGGCCTCGGTGAAGGCCTCGACCACCTCGTCGTAGCGAGCGCGGCTGGCGAGGATCCGAGTCTGAGCGACACACGCCTGGCCGTTGTTCATGATGGCGCTGCCGAACAGCTCCGGCATGGCCGCGCCGAGATCCGCGTCGTCGAGGACGATCGCCGCGGACTTGCCGCCCAACTCGAGGGTGCAGCGCTTGAGGTTCTCGCCACAGAGCGCTCCGATCCTGCGGCCCGCGGCGGTGGAGCCGGTGAAGCTGATCTTGTCGACACCGGGGTGGGTGACGAGGTGCTCTCCTGGGCCACGATCGGCGGGGACCACGTTCACCACACCCGCGGGCAAGCCCGCCTCCTCGATGAGCTGCGCCAGCACCAGCCCCGACACGGGTGTCTCCGGAGCGGGCTTCAACACGATCGCGGAGCCCGATGCGAGCGCGGGTGCCATCTTCAGCATCGTGATGAACAACGGCACGTTCCAGGGGATGATGCCCCCGGCGACGCCCACAGGCTCCTTCCGCACCAGGGCCGGGCCCAGCATTCCGGGACGCACCTCCTCGAAGGAGTAGCCCTTCGTGAGGTTGACGAAGTAGTCCAACACCATCCCCGCTGCACCCACCTGGCCGAGATGGCTGAACAGCAGCGGCGATCCCATCTCGGCCGTGATCAGCTCGGCGAGGTCGTTCGACCGCGCGAGGAACAGGTTGTAGAGACGCTCCATGGCCTCGGCCCGTTCCACACCGCTGCTGCGGCCCCACTCGCCGTCGACCGAGGCCCGGGCTGCGGCCACCGCCTTGTCGATGTCGGCCGGCTGGGCCGCGGGCGCTGTCGCGATGACCTGCTCGGTGAACGGAGAGATCACCGAGAAGGTCTCAGCCGAGGAGGGCGCAACCCACTCCCCTCCGATGAAGAAGCGGTCGAAGCTGGGAACGTCGGCCATCCTGCGGCCTCCTTCGGTGACGATCTGACGTGGCGTCAGGTTAGACGGCGACCGGCAGACCTGATCCCAACCGCTGCCGTCACGTGCGTGCCGGTGCGCGTCCGTCAGAAGAACGTGTCGAAGAAGGGCAGCGGATCGACCACCAGCATCGAGTCGAGACGTCGCGCGGCGCCTGCGGTTAGCTCGCGGATCCGCCCCGCCCGAGCCAGCATTGCCGCCGACGTACCTCCGAGGCTGACTGCGCCCAGCATCGCGGGCGACAATTCGATGTCCGCCGGCGCATCGCTCGGCCGGCACCCACCTGAGCCGATCGACCAGCGCTCCAGCTCACCGGCGTCCACCACGATGGTGTCGTCCGCTACGTAGGTTCGAGCGCCGAAGAGGCCACCGACGTCCAACACCCGTAGCCACACCCCTTCCATCTGCGCTGTGGTGGCGATGGCCCTGCCGTCCACGAGCCACCAGCGCAGCGGGTCGTCGGGCGCGATCAGATCGGTCTCGATGCGACGCATCAAGTCGAGAGACGTCAGAACCCGCCACAGGTCGGCGCGCGCGACGTTCGTCTCCGCCGCGAACAGCTCGACGGTCACCACGTTGCCGATCAGATCGTCATCCCACTTGCCGTCCGACGTGAACACGGCGTACCCATCGGGTCGGTCGTCCTCGTCGATGTGGATCAGCGTCGATCGGGTCGGCTCGCCTTCCACTTCGTTCTCGACCCGGCTGAGGTTGTTCCCCCACCAGTGGTCCGATCGACGAAGTCCGCCCGCCCGGAGCCGTCGCACCCGCTCCCAGATCTGTGGCAGCAGGTCCCTGGCTTCGCCCGGCTCCGCGAAATGGACGCTCCCTCCGCTCGGCACGTCGCTACGCCAGCGAACGGCGTCCCTCTCCAAGGACACGACCGGTTGCGTGTGGAGCGGCCCGTAGCCGACGTTCTGGTAGATGGCTCCCTCTGACGCCCACAGGATCGATGCGACCTCGCCACGGGCGGCCGCGTCGAGGTGGACGGCGGCGAGCAGGGACCTCATCACTCCGCGACGGCGGTGGGTCGGCGCGACAGCCACCCATGTGACCCCGCACACCGGGACGGTCGCGCCGCCCGGGAGCGTCAGCTCGAAGCTGTACGCCCCCGCGTTGCCGACGATGCGTCCCCGGTGCTCGGCGACTACGAACCGGTCGAGCTCCAGGTGGTCGCGGACGCGGCGGTCGATCCCCGCCGGGCGCGATGCGACCCCGAAGGCACGCAGATCGTTGCGCACCATCGCGTCGATATCGGCGTCGACCAAACGCCTGACGATGATCTCGTCGTCTGCCATGTGAGCGAGTCTCGCGACCCGTGGGTCGTCCGGCGCGACGATTTTCCGGAGTCGTCGCTGGTGGTGCGGCTGCACCTTCTCCGCTTCCTCTCCCGCCGGCCGGATGTTCGGGTCTCGTTCCATGCGGGCATGACCAAAGCCGGCGTGTAGGCCACGTCCCCCTGGCGGAACCTCCTTCCGCCGGACTTACGTACACCTGTCCACGTTCTCAATATTCGAGTTGCTGGACTGGACGTATGTTTGCTACCATGAATCGCATGGACGGCGGGTTCATGGCTGTGGCGTCGCGTGACGTGGCTGAAACTCGACGCGAGTTGGACGAGCGGATCGGCCTGTTGTCCGCGCAGATCCACTCGTTGGAGGCCGAGCTGGTCGGTGCTTTGGCCGAGTTCGAGGATGTCGGGGGCTGGCAGGGCGGCGGTTGGCGTTCGTTCGCTCATTTCGTGTCGATGCGCACCAAGTTCGCTCCCCGGGACGCGGAACGTCTCGTGTCCGTCGCCGCCCGTGTGGACGAACTGCCGTCACTGTTGGCCGACGCGCGTGCGGGGCAGTTGTCCC
>JADLFH010000027.1 GCA_020845705.1 Microthrixaceae bacterium
GTCGACTCATGTTGACCCCGGGGTTATGTCGACACGGTCGGGGGCGAGGGCCGAGGTGGGGTGTCGTTGCTGGGTTCGGGGCGTCGAGGTGGGTCTGTGGGGTCGACATAATCCCGCTGTGATGGTGAACGCTTCTGTGTCTCCGGCGCCGTGTCGGGGAGAACAGGAGAAGTGAGATGGCACGAATCGCGAGAGCGGATGTGGGCCCGTTGGCGTCGTACGCGGATGGTTACCGGGAGCTGTTGGCGGGCTTGGGCTATACGCCTGATGGGGTGGTGCGGAAGCTGTGGGAGCTGGGTCGGCTCAGCGACTGGATGAGCCGCAACGGGCTGTGTCCGGGGGATCTCACGGGCGCTCGTTTCGATGAGTTCAGCGCGTTGTGCAAGGCGGGGTTGGAGCGTCCGGTTGGCTACCGGACCCTTCGGCCTCTGGTCGGCTATCTGCGGGATATGGGCGCGGTCCCTTCCGAGCTGGTCGGGGCGACACCGGTCGATGAGCTGGTTGGCCGCTACAGGTCCTGGATGGTCACCGAGCGGGCGCTGGCTGTTCGCACCGTCGAGCGTTACGAGGCGACGGCGCAGCGGTTCTTGACCATGCGTGCCGCGCGGCGGGGCGGCGGTTGCGGCGCTGAGAACCTGGCCGGGTCGGAGGTGTTCGAGTTCTTGTTGGCGGAGACCGAACGCGTCTCGATCGGTTCGGCGAAGGGTCGAGTCGCCGAGTTGCGCTGTCTGTTGCGATTCCTGTTCCTGTGCGGGCACACCGCGGCACCGTTGGCGGTGTCGATTCCGCCGGTCGCGGGCTGGCGAGACACGACCTTGCCGGCGACGTTGTCGCGTTCGCAGGTGGAGGCGATCGTGGCCGCGCATGACACCTCGACGGTGACCGGCCGACGGAACTACGCCATCGTGTTGGTCTTGGCGCGGCTCGGGTTACGGGCCGCTGAGGTCGGTGCCTTGTGTCTGCAGGATTTGGACTGGCGGGCCGGGCAGCTGATCGTGCGGGGTAAGGCCCGCCGGGATGACTCGTTGCCGTTGCCCGCCGATGTCGGCGAGGCAATCGCCGCTTATCTCAGCGACGGTCGGCCGGCCACGCCGTGCCGGGCGGTGTTCATCACCCGGTTCGCGCCGCTCAAGGCGCTGGCGCCCCAGTCGGTGTCCAAGATCGTCTACGACGCCAGCTGCCGTGCCGGGATCGATCCGCCGGTGTGCTCGCATCGGCTCCGTCACGCCTTGGCCACCGGCATGCTTGCTGCGGGTGTTCGTCTGCCAGATATCAGCCAGGTACTGCGGCATCGGGATCTGGCGACGACGGCTATCTACGCCAAGGTCGACCATGCTGCGCTGCGCGACCTGGCTGTTGACTGGCCCCAGGCGACTGCAGCCGAGGCGGTGTCGTCATGACCGTCGATTTCGCACAAGCAGCTGCGGACTATCTGGCGTTGCGTCGCCGGTTGGGCCACAAGCTCGCCAACGCCGAGCGGGTCCTGGACCGCTTCGTTGTCTTTCTCGATTTCGTTGGCGCTGAGGCCGTCACTTTGGATGTGGCGTTGGAGTTCATCTTGGACCCCGACCTGGATCCGGCCAGCAGCAACCCATCTCGCCGGTTGCAGGCAGTGCGGGGCTTTGCTCGCTACCTGTGCGGCATCGACCCGGCTACGGAGGTGCCGCCATCGGGGATCGTGTCCTACCGGGCGCTCCGCCGGGCGCCTTACCTGTTCACCGACGACGAGATCAGCCTTCTCATAACAACTGCCGCATCATCGGCGCGCACCGTGCAACGCGCGGTGATGCTGCGAACGTTGATCGGGCTACTGACGGTGACCGGCATGCGTGTCGGTGAAGCACTCCGACTCTGTGACGCCGACATCGACACCGACACGGCAGTGATCACGATCCGGGCCACGAAGTTCAACAAGTCCCGCCAGGTTCCTGTCACCGCCAGCACCGTCGAGGCGCTGGAGACGTGCATGAAGGTCCGCGACGAGAAACTGCCCTCGTCGCACTGGCCGAACGTGTTCGTCTCCGGGGCAGGCACCCCGGTCGCCTACAGCCACTTCTGTGCCACATTCCGGCGGGCCGTCAACACCGCTGGAATCGGTGACCCAGCTCCGGTGCTGCGCCCACGCATCCATGACCTGCGCCACCGCTTCGCTGTGCACACGCTCATCGGATGGCACGAAGCCGGGCTCGATGTCGCAGCGATGCTGCCTCGGCTGTCGACCTACCTCGGGCACCGCGAACCCCGCTACACGTACCGCTACCTGACCGGCACCCCCGAACTACTCGGCCACGCGGCTGCGTTGCTCGAAGCCGACCAACAGATGAGGGCAAGCTCATGAGTCTGATCGCCCCGACCCTGCAAAGCTTCTTCACCGAACGTCTCGTCCATCAACGACAGGCCAGCCCCGCCACCGTCGCCTCCTACCGCGACAGTCTCCGTCTGCTGGTGGGCTTCGCCGCCGAGCACACCGGCAAAGCCCCAAGCGCGCTGGACTTCGAGGATCTCAACACCGAGGTGATCAGCGCGTTCCTCACCCACCTCGAGACCGAACGGCACAACACGGCCCGGACCCGCAACAACCGCCTCGCCGCCATCCGGGCGCTGTTCCGATACGCCGCTCTGCGGCATCCCGAACATGCTGAGCTGATCGCCCGGGTGTTGGCCATCCCCCAGAAACGCCACGACAAGGCCATCATCACCTTCCTCACCCACGACGAAGCCCAAGCACTGCTCGCCGCACCAGACCCGGGACGTTGGGAAGGACGCCGAGACCGGGCACTGCTCGCGCTTGCTGTGCAGACCGGGCTCCGCCTCGCTGAGCTCACCAACCTCAACTGCGGCGATGTCACCCTCGGCTCCGGCGCCCACGTGTCCTGTGTCGGCAAGGGTCGCAAGCAGCGAGTCGTCCCGCTCACCGCCAACACCGCCGCTGTGCTGCGCACCTGGACACGAGAACGCCAAGGCCTCAACGAAGACCCACTGTTCCCGACGCGCACCGGCCGACAACTCAGCACCCACGGCATCCAACGACGAGTCACCCTCCACGTCAACGCAGCTACCGGCCATTGCCCGTCGCTCGCCGCCAAGAACGTCACACCCCACGTGCTCCGTCACACCGCGGCGATGGCGTTACTGCAGGCCGGAGTCGACGTCTCCGTCATCGCCCTATGGCTCGGACACGAAGACATCCGCTCCACCCAGACCTACCTGCACGCCGATCTCGCCATCAAAGAACGAGCCCTCGCCGCCACCACAACCACCTCGGCCAACCCCGGACGATTCAAGCCCGCCGACCCGCTACTCGCCTTCCTCGAAGCCCTGTGATTATGTCAACCCCACCGAACTCGATCCCCAGCCGCAGCCCACCAATCGAACCACTGATCGACATAACCCCGGGGTCAACATGAGTCGACTTATGTCGACATCGACATAA
>JADLFH010000028.1 GCA_020845705.1 Microthrixaceae bacterium
GTTCGGGAGGGGTGCGGATCAACCACCCAACCTGCGTACGAAACCGCCCCCAGCCGGCGAATCGGTACGCAAGTTCGGAGTGTCGAGCCGTCAGTGGATGACGGGGCCCGCTTCGAGGACGCCCTCGTCGATCAGCTCTCCTGCCGCTCCCTCCTCGGCTGACGCTTCGGCTTGCGCTCCGGGGGGAACATCGTGGCCGGCAGGCAGCAGGAACCAAGACGCAACCGCGGCCACCAACACCACGACGGCACCGCTGATCGCCGCGACGCTGAGGCCATCAACGAAGGCGTGCATCGCAGCAGCGCTTACCGCCTTGCCCGCCTCGCCGAGCTCGGCGGCCACGCCGAGTGCACCCGCGAGGCCGTCACCTGCGATCTCCCGCACCGGCGCCGGAAGGTCCTCGATCGACGGCGCCAGGTTCGACACGTATACCGAGCTCATCACCGAACCGAGGATCGCCACGCCGAGCGCACCACCGAGCTCGCGGGTGGTGTCGTTCATCGCGGAACCCACGCCGGCCTTGCCGAGGGGCACCGACGACATGATCAACGTGGTCAGAGGCGTCATCGACAAGGTCATTCCCACCGCCAGGGGGATGACCGACACGTAGATCATCGCCAGCGACGTATCCACGTCGAACCAGGAAAACACCCACAACCCGAGCGCGGTGACCGCGAGTCCGACAGGCACCACCCGGTGGGCGCCGAAACGTGCCACCAACCCCGGGACCATCGGGGACAGGACCATCATGACCGCCGCCCACGGCAGCATCAGCAGACCCGAATCCAACGGTGAGTAGCCCAACACCATCTGGAAGTACTGGGCGACCATGAAGAACGTGCCGAACATGGCGAAGAAGATGAGGGCCATGCCCGCCGAGGCGACGCTGAAGCGACGGTCGCGGAACAGGCGCAGGTCGAGCATGGGGAACTCCGCCCGCATCTCCCAGAGAGCGAACCCCACCAGCGCCGTCACCGCCACCGCGAACACACCGATGGCGGACGGCGAAGTCCACCCCCAGTTCGGCGCTTCGATGATGGCGTAGACAAGCGCGCTGAGCCCCACGATCGACAAGAGAACACCCAACAGGTCGACAGGATGCTCCTCGGGGTTCTTCGACTTCGGCACGAACACGGCGCCCAACACCATCGCGACGAGGATCACCGGCACGTTGACGAGGAACACCGAACCCCACCAGTAGTGGTTGAGGAGCCAACCCGAGATGATCGGTCCCAGCGCCGCGCCGGCACCTGAGATCCCGGCCCACACGGCAATCGCCTTCGGGCGTTCGTGGGAGGGGAACACGTTTGTGAGGATCGACAGGGTCGCCGGCATGACGAAGGCGGCCGCGACCCCCATGACAGCCCGCGACGCGATCACCAGGCCGGTGCTGTCGGCTGCGGTTGCGACCGCGGCGGACAGCAGAAACAGGCCGAGCCCGAACTGGAGGACCCCCTTTCGGCCGTAGCGGTCGCCCACGGTGCCCGCCGCGAACAGCAATCCGGCGAAGACGAGCGAGTAGGCGTCGACCATCCACTGGAGTTGGCTGGTGGAGGCGTTCAGATCCTTCGCCAGCACCGGGATGGCCACGTTCAGGCTGGTGTTGCCGATGATGACGATCACGAGGCTGAGACACAGCACTCCCAGGATCGCCCAACGACGGTTCAAGACATCGGGATGGATCTCGTCGTCATGCATTGGGTGCTCCGATCCGGCGCCGGAGATCCCGACCACCATCCGCCCTTCCGTGGGGCATTACGCGACACTGACGGAGCAGAACTGTATGACATGCAACAGAAACCACACGGGCCAAGAAGTGGCACCGACCCTGTGAATCCTGTCACCTTCACCGCAGCCAACTGGCTGACAGCGGTTGCGCTGAACCTAATTCCGCTACGCTGGCGTCCGATGGCTCGCCCTCGTAGTGCATCCGCTCACGACGCCGCGGTACAGACCGCCACCGAGCTCCTCTTCGACCAAGGCGTCGAGGGCGTCACCTTCGAGGAGGTGGCCGCCCGTTCCGGAGTGGCGCGTTCCACCCTCTACCGACACTTCGGCTCCAAAGAGGCCCTGTTGGTGGCGGTTGCGGAGAGCTGCCTGACCCCACACCCCACCCCCGACTCGGGTTCGCTCGAAGGCGACCTCCGCTACCTCTTCGAGCAGTTCCGCCTCGAGGATGAACAGCGGCGAACGCTCGACCTGTTCGCGATCCTCCTCGATGCAGCCCAGCGCAACGCTGAGCTCCAAGCGCTCCTCGACGCACTGATCGAGGAGAGACGGCGACCGCTGCGAACGGTGGTGCAACTCGCTCAGCTCCGCGGTGAGGTTCATCCCGACTTCGATCTCGACACGGCCCTCGCGCTCATCATCGGGCCGTTCACGCATCAGCGCCTGATAGACCGTGCCGAGACCGACAGTGCGTTCGTCGAGGCGATCCTCACCGCCGTGATCGCGGGACTCCACGCATCCGCCGAGCGAGGGTCGCAACGGCCGGTCGCCTGAGGCGCCGGGGAGAAACCCAAGGGGGATCGGATGGCCGCAACCAACGGGTCCGGCGGAGCGCAGATCGTCGCGTGTGACGCCGGGGGCACCATGACCGACGTGATCGTGGTCGACCGCGACGGCAGCTTCGCCATCGGCAAGGCCGCCACCACCCCCGGCGACCAGGCCGCCGGGTTCTGCGAGGCGCTCGACGAGGCGTTGGGCACCCCTGGGGGGTCACCCGCGTCGCTCGCTGCCATCGAGGCGTGCGTGTACTCCGGCACGTCGATGCTCAACGCCCTGCTCACCGGCACAGGCCGCCGTGTCGGGGTGATCACCCGCCGAGGCGAGGAGGACATCTTCCTCCACCAGCGCAGCCGCCAGAGCTGGGCGGGCTACGGCCACGCGGACGTGCTGCACCACGTGGCGCATCACCGACCCGACCCCCTGGTGCCCCGCCGGCTCGTCAAGGGGGTCGAGGGCCGCATCGACATGTTCGGTGTCGAGGCGATCCCGCTCTACGAGCACGACGTGCGCACCGCGGTCGCCGAGCTGCTCGACGACGGCGTCGAGGCGATCGCGGTGTGTCTCATGTACTCCTACATGAACCCGTCCCACGAACAGCGGGTCGCGGAGATCGCCGCGGAGGTCATCGCCGAGGCCGGCGACCCGCCCGTCACCCTGCACCTGTCCCACGAGTTGGCCCCGATCATCCGCGAGCACGGCCGGCTCAACACCGTGGTGCTGCACGCCGCGGCGGCTGAGCCGTCACGGGCGCAGCTCCTGCGGATCGAGGCCGCGCTCCACGGACGCGACTACCCCCATCCCCTACAGGTGCTGCTGTCCCACGGCGGCGTCGCCGACATCCGCTACCAGCGCCTCCACGAGTCCACCTTCAGCGGGCCCATCGGCGGCCTGTTGGGCGCCAGGTACCTGTCGTCGGTCACCGGCGTCGACAACTGGGTGTGCGCGGACATGGGCGGAACCAGCTTCGACGTGGGCCTCATCATGGCGGGCGAGCCGATGATCGACCGCGAGGTCACCGTCACCCGGCGGATCTTCAACCTGCCGACCCTCGTGATGGACACCGTCGGCGCCGGCATGGGCATGTTCGTGAGCGTCGACCCCCTCACGGGGCGCATCACCCTCGGCCCCGAATCCGCGGGCGCGGATCCCGGGCCGGTCTCCTACGGGCGGGGCAACGACACACCCACGGTCATGGACTGCGCGCTCATCTGCGGGCTGTTGAACCCGCGCAACTACCTGGGCGGCAAGGTGGTCCTCGACGTGGACCGCGCCCTCAAGGCTCTGCGCGAGCAGTGCGCGGACCGCCTCCGCATCGACGCCCACGACCTCGCGGAGGGCGTGTTGGAGCTTGTCGCCAGCTCCATGCGCGAGCACATCCGCACGGTGCTGTCCACCCGCGGGTTCTCCGCCGCCGACTACGACCTGTTGGCCTACGGCGGCGCCGGGCCGCTGCTGATGGCCGCGTACACCTCCGGCCTGCCGTTCCGCGGCGTGGTCACCGTGCCGTGGGCGGCGGGATTCTCGGCGTTCGGCGCCGCCGCGGTCGACCTCAGCCACCGCTACCAGAAGTCCACCGGCATCATCGTCCCCGACGGCGCGGACGACGGCTGGAAGGCCGCGATGGGCACGATGGTGAACGCCGGGTGGGACGAGCTGGAAGCCCGCGCCAGCGAAGACCTCCGCGCCGAAGGGCTGAGCTGGGACGACGCGACGGTGGTGCCGATCGCGTACGTCCGCTACGGCGGCCAGCTCGAGGACCTCGAGGTAGCGTCCCCCGTGCGACGGATCGACTCCGCCGCCGACATGGACGCGCTCACCGACGCGTTCGAGGACCTCTACCGGCGGATCTACGCGCAGGTCGCCACCCACCGCCAAGCCGGGTTCCAGATCTTCGACCTCGGCCTCACCGTGACGATCCCCAAGGTGAAGCCGCACCTGGTGCGCCGCGACGTCGAAGGACCCGCGCCACCGCCCGAAGCGGTCCTGGGCACGCGGGACGTGTACCACGGCGGGCGCCGGCAGCCCGCCACCATCTACGACATGGACGCCCTGCGACCGGGCAACCGCATCAGCGGGATCGCCGTGGTCGAAGCACCCGCCACCACGATGTTCGTTCCTCCCGACCACCACGTGCGCGTCGACGAATGGTCGATGCTGTGGCTCACCGCTGGAGACCAGACATGACCACGCTGGAGAACCGACCCGACTCCGACCGCCGCGGCGACGACGGCACCGATACCGGGAGGCGGGGCCTGGGCGAGGGCGGCGCGACCCTCGCCGAGATGCTGGCGCAACGCCGCCGCCAGCTCACCGAGACCGGCTGCTACGCGGGCATCACCGACCCCCACGTCCTCGCGGAGGACCCGGTGCGAGCCGAGCTGTTCCACTCGCGGATCATGGCCGCGCTCATCGCGGGACGCGAGACCACCCGGTTGGTCTCTGCGTCGCCCTTCGTGCGGGAGGTGGCCGAGTTGGCCATCGGCATCTACACCCCCGAGGGCGACAACATCGCCCAGTCGATCGGCATACAGGTGCACATCCGCTGCATGGGCGAGGTGGTGCAGTGGATGATCGAACACGACTACGAGCACGCGGTGGGCATCGAGGCGGGCGACATCTTCTGGTGCAACGACCCCTCCGTCGCCGGCCTGCACCCCGCGGACGTCTACGACCTGCTGCCGGTGTTCCACGACGGCGAGCTGATCGCGTGGGTGTGCACCGTCACCATGGAGATGGACATCGGCGCGGTGAGCCCCGGCTGCATGCCGATCGCGAACGTGGAGCGGGCCACCGACGGGATCCGCTTCGTGGCCGAGAAGGTCGGTACCGAAGGTCGGCTCCGCCACGACATCGAGCTGAAGATCCAATACAGCCTCGACATGAGCGACATCTTCCTGCTGGACCGCAAGGGGGCGACCGCCGCGAACCTCAAGGTGGCCGACGAGATCGGCCGCATGATCGGGGAGTTCGGGCTCGACTACTTCAAGACGGCTACCCGCGAACTGATCGAGGTGGAGCGCCGCAACCAGATCGCCCGGCTCCGTCAGCGCACCGTACCGGGCCGCTACCGCAACGTGGTGCCACTCGAGTACTACATGGCCGATCAGCCCGTGTCGTGGTTGCCGGCGCGCAAGGACCACATCCGCCTGGTTCCGATCGAGATGCGCATCGACGGCGACGGGGCGCTCACACTGGACTTCGAGGGCGCCGGCGAATGGGGCTGGCACCCCTTCAACGCCACGCCGTCGGGCATGTGGGGCGGCTTCGCGTTCACCCTCGTGCAGTCGATCGCGTACGACGGCCGTGCCAACCTCGGGTCGCTGCTGCCGGTCGACCTACGACTTCCGCTGGGCTCGGTGCTCAACCCCGAGGACGTGAGGCCGCTCGCCACCGCGTCCATCTGGGCGCCGGTGATCGACATCTTCAGCCTGTGGTGCGCCATGGCGTCCAACGCGTTCTTCATGCGGGGCTTCCGCGAGGAGATGTTCACCTACCGCGGCGGCAGCGGCATGCAGATGGCCGGCTACGACCAGTACGGGATGCGCCGGCCACTGCTCGCGGCGCCCACCGGCAACTTCGGTTCGGGCGCGACGGGCGTGTGCGACGGCATCGACGCCGGCGGCTCGCTGATCACCGCCGAGATAGACCTGGGCAACGCCGAGATCTGGGAGTGCTTCATGCCCTATCTCGACCTCGGCCGCCGCCTGGAGCCGTACTCGGTGGGGTGGGGCCGGTTCCGATCGGGAGCGTGCGTGCCGACCGCCGCGATGCTGCACCGCTCCACCCAGACGATCGCGGCCGGCGTGGTGGGCGGCGCGGCGGAGTTCATCCTTCCCAACGTCGGGCTGGGCGGTGGGTATCCGGGCGGCAAGCGGTTCAACGTCGTCATGCGCGACACCGACGTCCCGGCACGCATCGAACGGCGCGAGCCGCTGTTCCACGAACTCGGCCACCCCGCGCACCCCACCTACGAGATGCTCGACGCCGAGGTGACCCACCCCCATCACATGGCGCCGCCGATGGAGGTGAACGACCACGACATCCTCGTGACCGCGATCGGTTCGCCCGGCGGCTACGGCGACCCGATCGAACGTGACCTCGACGCCATCCGCGTCGATCTCGACGACGGTCTCGCGGATCGCCAGATCGCCGAGGACGTCTACTGCGCCGAGGTCGAATTCGACGATGCGGCCAAGGAGTGGCGGGTCGACCCGCAGGGTTCCGCACGGCGACGCGACGCGAAGCGTGCCGAACGCCTCGCCCGCGCGGTCCCCGTGGAGGACTGGTGGCGGCGCAGCCGCCGGAGGCTGCTGGACCACGACATCGACCCGATGCTGTCGGAGATGTACGCGTCGAGCATGCGGCTGAGCGAGCCTTTCACCACGGAGTTCAAGGAGTTCTGGGCGTTGCCTGAGGATTGGACACCAGGGGAGGGCCGGCCATGAGCGTGTCGAAGGACGACCTGCGCGACCTGTACGCGGGGCGGCTCGGATGGGACAAGACCAAGGCAATCATCAGCGGCCCCAAGGACGACGACCGCTTCGAGACCGCTGTCGAGGTGCTCCAGGAGCAGGTGTCGTGGCCCGAGCGGATCCTCATGCCGCTGCGCGAGCACCTCTACGTCGTCGAGTCCGGCGGCGAACGGGTCGTCAAGTGCGACTGCGGTCATGAGTTCGGCGACTGGCGCCGCAACTGGAAGCTCTCCGCCCTCATCATCGCCCGCGACGACGAGGCGTCCCTGGAGGAGATCTACCCCGGCCTGCGCCGCCCCGACCCCGCCCTCTGTGAGGTGCGCGAGTTCATCTGCCCGGGTTGCGGATCGCTACTCGACGTGGAGAGCGTGCCGGTGGGATGCCCGATCGTGTTCGACGCGCTACCCGATCTCGACACGTTCTACGCGGAGTGGCTGGGTCGCCCACTCCAGGGCGTTCGGCGCTGCGAGGACCTGACCCACGAGATCACCTCTCGTTGGGGCCAGGCCGAGCTGTAGCCGACCGCCGACCCTCAGCGTCGACGTGGGCCGTACAGCACCAGCAGGCCCCCGAAGCCGAGGGCCATCAGGGCCAAACCGACCGGCTGGTCGACACCCGCCCCGGTGCGGGCCAATGCCGATTCGCTCGCGGCCACGGTGTGGGAGGCAGTCGAGGACGCCACCTCCACCGGCGTAGGGGATGTCACGGTGGTTGTGCTGAGCGCGGGGGTAGTTGTTGAAGTGGTTGACGGAGCCGACGTTGTCGATGTCGAGGTGGTCGAGGACGTGGTGGAGGTCGACGTGGTCGATGACGTGGTGGAGGTCGAGGAGGTCGTTGCGCTCGACGACTCCGCGGCGCCGATCTGGCCCATCACCGGCGCCCCGAACGCCAGCATCGCCTGGCTGGTTGCGCGCCGCCACTGGTCTCGGGACAGATTCCCGATCCCATCGGCAGCACCTTGCGCTGCAAAGGGGTCGTAGGCGATCGCACCCGGATCGCTGCCACCTGAAGGGCGTTGCAACGCTGCGATCCAACCCGCTGCGCTGTCGGCAGCGGTGAGCCGTCCCGCCGCGCGAAGTGCCTGGGCGGCCAGGCCGGTGGAGTTGGAGTTCGGTGTTGCCGTCGGGCCGGTTCCCTTGAAGGAACCATCAGCCGCTTGGGCGCCGACCAGCCACCCGATGGCCCTCGAGAGGGCGTCGGTCACCGCGGTTGTCCGTTCAACGACGAGCAACGACTGGATCGCCATCGAGGTGGCGTCGGTATCGATCTTGGAATCCTCCACGCAGGACCCTGCCGCCGAGGTCAGGCGGAACCCGCCTGATGGGCACTGCTGGGCCAGCAGGAAGTTGGCCACTTGGGCGGGCACTCCCCCCTCAGTCCGGCTCAGCGCCGCTACCGCCAGCGACTGCGTGAAGGTGCTGCTGGTATCAACATCGTGAGGGTTGAGGTCCGCGACCCGACCCGCATCAGGCCCACTCGACACGACCAGGCCCCGGATCTGCGACTCGACAGCGGCGCGCTCGGCGACGGGCCGGTCGGTGCCGGCAGCGACGAGGAGCAGCTTCGCCGTCGGCCCCGCGAGCCTCACCCCGGCGAAGTCACCCTCGATCTCGTCCCAGGTGCTGAAGGCATCCCGCCCTTCCCACAGGGCCTGCGCGGCAGCAGCGGCCACCGGGTTGCCGCGCCCCTCTGCTGCGGTGATCGCCAGGATTGCATCCGCGGTCAGGCCCCAGTCGGTCTGGCCGAGGTGGTCGAGGCGGTTGCCGCCGGCCTGAAGCTCCGCGGCAAGCCATGCGGCCCCGGCGCGCGCCGGCGCGTCGTCCACGGCAGCACCAACCGCGCCGACACCGCCCAGCGAGCCGATCGCCGTGGCCGCCAACACCGCCAGACAGCCCGCAACGGTTGCCCTCCTCCGAAACCCGAGCCTTCCAATAGAGAACCGGCGATGACCCATCCTGGCAGCTTCCCACTCCCGAACCGGGCGAGAAAAGCGCCCGGAACGGGTGCCCTCTTCGCCCGGTTCGGAGGGGTTCAGGCTTCGATGGCCGCGGCGAAGACCGCCGCCACGTCGTCGGCGTAGGTCAGCGCCGCGGTGCGGTCCACCTGCACCATCGCCACCAGAAGTGACAACACGATCGCCACCACACCGTTGCCGATCACAACCGGGTCGATGTCCGCACGCACGACACCGGCGGCCTGTTCGCTTCTCAGCCGCTCGGCAATGGCCTTGCGCAGCTCCTCCAGGGCGGGAATGCCCATCACCCGATCGGTCACCTCCGGCTCGAGACCGGAGAGAAGTCGCCTCGCCAACGGATGTCGCTCCACCGAGTCGATCAGCGTGAACACCAGGCTGCGGCGCCATTCCTCGAGAGATGGGCCTTCCAGCACCGACAGGCCTTCGTGGATCACAGCGGCGGCATCCTCGTCGATCGCGGCAAGGAAGAGCGCCTCCTTGTTGGGGAAGTATGCGTATGCGGCTGTGCCACTCACCCCGGCCTCCCGGGCGATGTCGGCAACCGACGTCGCCCGGAATCCGTCACGTCCGAAGCGCTCGATCGCTGCGACGAGAATCGCACGTCGCGTCTGCTCGCCCTTGGTGATCACCTTCGCCGTCACGCACGTCATCGTACAGGAATTGAGAAATTGAGCGAATCACTCGATTCCTCTAGGATTCGGTCCGTGAGTCAAACCACGCTCCCCGCGCCATCGGAGACCGCTGCGTCCCGCCGCATCCAGGCGTCGAGCGACCGCCAGGTCCCGACCCGCCGGATCTCCTTCGCCGATCCCCTGGCAGATCTCCCCAAGCACTTCGCGGCGGACGGCGACCTCATCCTCAGCCACTTGGCCGTGGCCCTCACCTCGTTGTTTCCCGACGGCGAGGACTACTTCGTCCGATCGGTCCGCCACTACCGCGACCGCATCGAGGATCCCGTCCTCAAGCGTCAGGTGGCCGGGTTCATCGGCCAGGAGGCAATGCATGGCCGTGAGCATCGGGCCCTCAACGATCGTCTCGCAGAACTGGGGTACCCGGTGAAGCGTTTCGAGCGCGTAGTCCGAGCGTCTCTCCGACTTCGCACGAAGACGGCGCCGCCCATCGCCAACCTCGCCGTCACTGCCGCCCTCGAGCACTTCACGGCGACCCTCGCCGAGATGCTGCTGTCCGACGAGCGCGCACGGGCGGAGTTCGGCCACGACGGCATCAGGAACCTCTTCCTGTGGCACGCACTCGAGGAGTCGGAGCACAAGGCGGTCGCCTTCGACGTCTACCGCGCCGTCGGTGGCTCCGAGCGCCTGCGGATATGGACGATGAAGGTCATCCGACCCGGCTTCGTCGTCGTGTCGGCCCTGTTGGTCGCCATCTCACTTCTCGGCGATCGCCAGACCTACCGCCGAGGCGCGCTCCGCGAAAGCTGGCGCAGCTTCCGGGCGTCGCCCCTTGTGGGCCGAGCGCTGTGGGAACAGCTCAAGGACTACGACCGGCGGGACTTCCATCCCGACGACAGCGACACCGACGAGCTGCTCGAAGAGTGGGGAGCACGGCTCTTCGGCGACGCCGGCGAGATCAACAACCTGCTCGTGGGATCCACGGGCCGAGCCTGAGGAAGGGCACGAACGACATGGCGACCAAGAAGTCCGCGACAAAGCCACGCTCCGACAGCGGCAGCACCGCCAAGGTGGAGCACCTCGACGTGGTGATCATCGGGGCCGGTCTCTCCGGCATCGGCGCAGCACACCACATCAAAGAGCACTGCCCGTGGGCGTCGTTCGCGATCCTCGAGGCCCGAGGCGCCAGCGGCGGCACCTGGGATCTGTTCCGCTACCCGGGCATCCGCAGCGACTCCGACATGTTCACCCTGGGCTACGGGTTCCGCCCATGGGACGGCGAGAAGGCAATCGCGGACGGCGACACCATCCTCGACTACCTCCGCGACACCGCCAAGGAGGACGGCACCGACAAGCTGATCCGCTACAACCACAAGATCGTTCGGGCCGAGTGGTCCACCGATGACGCCCGCTGGCTGGTCACCGCCGAGAGGTCAGACCCCAAGTCCGGCAAGGTAGACGAAGTCACCCTAAGCGCCGGGTTCGTGTTCTCCTGTAGCGGCTACTACCGCTACGACCGTGGCTACCTGCCGGAATTCGAGGGGACCGACCGCTTCGAGGGCACCATCATCCACCCGCAGTTCTGGCCCGAGGACTTCGACTACTCGTGAAAGCGGATCGTGGTCATCGGCAGCGGCGCCACCGCGGTGACACTCGTCCCATCGCTGGCCGACAAGGCCGGGCACGTCACCATGCTCCAGCGCTCGCCCAGCTACGTGGTGTCCATCCCGGGCAAGAACCCCATCGCGAACGCTCTCCGTTGGGCGCTGCCCACGAAGGTGTCGGGCCCCACCGTCCGCTGGATGAACGCACTGATGACCCAGGGGATCTACGAGCTGAGCCGCCACCAGCCCGCCTTGATGCGCAAGGTGCTCATCGGTGGCGTCAAGGCCCAGGTGCCGCGGGGATATGACGTGGCTCGCCACTTCACACCGCACTACGCGCCGTGGGACGAACGACTGTGCGCGGTTCGGGACGGAGACATGTTCAAGGCCATTCGCAAGGGAAGCGCCTCGGTGGTCACCGACCACATCAAGACCTTCACTGAGAAGGGCATCATGTTGGAATCGGGCCAGGAGCTCGAAGCCGACGTGATCATCACAGCCACGGGACTCGAGCTGTTGTTCATGGGCGGTATCGAGGTGCTGGTGGACGGCGAGAAGGTGGACGCGTCGGAGCGTCTCACCTACAAGGGCATGATGCTCGAAGGCGTGCCGAACATGGCGCTGGCCATCGGCTACACCAACGCGAGCTGGACGCTGAAGGCGGATCTCACCTCCGAGTACGTCACGCGCCTGCTCAACCACCTCCACGACAACGACCTACGCCAGTGCACGCCGGTCAACGTCGACGGCCAGGTCTCCACGGCGCCGCTTCTGGGGCTCAACTCCGGATACATAACCCGCGCCGCGGGTCGGCTCCCCAAACAGGGCACCGCGTTCCCCTGGCAGGTGTACCAGAGCTATGTCCGCGACTACCGCGCCCTGAAGCGCAGCCCTATCGTCGACGGCGCAATGTCGTTCACGAACCCGACACCATCCGCGAAGGAGGACGCCGCGTGAAGCTCTTCGAGGACCGCGTAGCAGCGATCACCGGCGCGGGTTCCGGCATCGGCCGGGCCCTCGCCGTCAACCTTGCCTCGCGGGGCGCGCACCTCGCCTTGAGCGACATCGACGAGGCAGGCCTCGCCGAGACGGTAACGATGTGCGAAGGACACGGCGTCAAGGTCACCAGCCAACGCCTCGACGTCGCGGACCGCGACGCCATCTACACCTGGGCAGATCAGGTCGTTGCCGACCACGAGCGCGTCAACTTCATCTTCAACAACGCCGGCGTTGCGCTCGCCGCGAACATCGCGACGATGAGCGACGAGGACATGCACTGGTTGATCGACATCAACCTGTGGGGTGTCATCAACGGCACCCGGGCGTTCCTCCCCCACCTCGAGGCGTCCGGCGAAGGCCACGTGGTGAACCTCTCCAGTGTGTTCGGCCTCATCAGCGTGCCGTCTCAGTCCGCGTACAACGTGGCGAAGTTCGGCGTGCGCGGCTTTACAGACACGTTGCGAATGGAGCTCGCAATCGCCGGATCACCGGTTTCGGCCACCACCGTCCATCCCGGTGGGGTCAAGACCGACATCGCGCGGAGCGCACGGGTTTCCGGAGACGTGGCTTCCCTGGTCGGCGGCAACGAGGAAAAGGCCCGCGACGGCTTCGACCGGATCGCCCGCACCACGGCGGATCAGGCCGCAAAGGACATACTGGCCGCGGTTGAGCGGGATCGGCGACGAGTCGTGGTCGGTTTCGACGGCAAGGTCATCGACCTCCTGTCCAGGCTGCCGGCCGTGGTGGTCCAGGGGATGATGGTGAACGTGGCCAAGCTCGGCCGGCGGTTCAGCCAACGCAGCTGAGCGCCACCGATCCGCCGGGGATTCCGTTCGGATCGAAATATAAATGACACGAAACTGTCACATGGACTAGGGTCCATGTGATGCAGGTCACCTTCCGCAAGCGGCTGTCTCAGCGCATGGTGGAGTGGGAAGTCGTCGACCGCACCCGCTATCGGCGACCTCATTGCTCAACTGCGCCCGCGCGTGCCGAACTTCCCCGCGACCTCGAACGATTCGTCGTCGAGGCTGCAATCGGAACCACCCGTGGATACTGGGGTTCGCTCGCCCGTGAAACGGAGGGCGCCACAACCAACCCCCGGCGCCGCGAGTCCAGCGATCTGGATCACCTGATCCAGATCCACATCGCCCTCGCCGCTCAAGGGAGGCCCACACCGGCCGCGGAGCCACTGGCCAAGTTCCGCCGCTTGTGGGCGGACCTCGGCGAAGGCGGATCGCTCACGGTGGAATGGCCCACCCTCCGAGTTCTCCAGCCTGTCTGACCGTTCGGAGCGCTGAGCCCTCTCAGCCCGCTCCCACGTCGAGGTTGTAGGACTTCAGGGCCTCGGTCATCTCGGCGTCCGCGTCCTTCACGGCTTGATCGACGGGTTCGTCGTTGAGCAGGACGCGGTCCATGGCCTTCTTGATCGACGTGCGGAACTCGTCGTAGGGGCCGACGACAGGGCCGGGGAAATCGGTGGGGATCCCCGACAACACGTCGTAGGCCACCTTCAGCCAGCGGCCACCGAGAGTCGAGGACCACGCCTCGGTCAGCTTTGGATCATCCGCGATCTTCCTGCCGACCGGAGCGATCGACCCGTCGATCGCCCAGGTGAGCTGCGATTCGTTGCTGTTGAGGAACTTCATGAAGTCCCACGCAGCGGCCTGCTGTTGCTCGGGGACCGTGTTGGTCATGTACCACACGCCACCGCCCACCTGGCCACGGCCGGCTTCCTTCACCCCCGGGAACGCGCCCACGCTGATGTCGAGGTCCAACTTGAGCCCGGCAGGCAGATCGACGCCGAACTCCTCCTTGATGTCCTCTGCGCGGACCGTGCCCTCGATGACGCCGGCCACCGTGGATGCCGGACCGGACGAGTGGACCAGGAACGAGGACTGCTGGGTAGCCATGGCCAGCAGGTCGTCCGCGTTGCCCTCCGTGCCAGGGGTGACGTCGAGGATCCCCTCGGCCTTCGCGTCCTTCAGCTTCTGGAGGATGTCGCGGGTGGTCGGGTTGTCGAACTCGGACTCGTCGGGGTAGCCCTTCCCGCGACCGTTGTCGTCGTTCACCAACTCCTGGCCGGCACCCGAAAGCCACCACTCCAACAGGAACGAGAGCGGGGAGAACACCAACGGGTGCTTCACGGTGGGCAGATTCGCCGCCTTGATCTTCCGGCCCACCTCGATCATCTCGTCGATCGTCTTCGGTGGATCGTCGGGGTCGAGCCCGGCGGCCACGAAGTGCGCTCGGTTCAGGTATACGAGCGCCGTGTAGGTGGAGAACGAAGCCGGCCACAGCTTGCCGTCCAAGGTGTAGGACGCCGTGGCGATGGGCAGGAAGTCGTCCATGATCGCCTTGCCATCCGGATCGGCGTCGAAGCAGGCCTGTGCGGGAAGGAACATGCCGCTGTCGGCGATGTAGCGCGTCTTGGTGTCATCGGGAACCACCAGCGCCGGCAGCGATCGATCAGGTGCGGCCTGCTCGATCTTGTCGTGCAACTCCTCGTAGCCGATCCCCTGGCTCTCGGCCTTGACCACGACCTTGTCCTGGGACGTGTTGTACCGCTCGACGAGGGACTCCAAGGTGCGCTTGCCCAAGGCCGTGTACGTGTGCCAGATGGTGATCTCGACCGGTTTGGTTGCCCCATCGAGAGCCTTGTAGGGGCAGGAGACCTCTTCGCCGCCGTCGTCGCCGGAACCGCCGCCGCCGTTGCCGTCACCGCCTCCGCATGCCGCCGCGATGATCGCGACCACTGCCACCAGACCCTTGATGCTGCGACGTCGGAACATGGGACTCCTTCTCTCGGATCTCAGCCTTGCAGTGCTCAACCCTTCACCGCACCTGCGGTGAGACCACGGATGATCTGCTTCTGGAAGACGATCAACAACACGAGGATCGGCACGCTCGCGATTATCGCGGCGGCCACACCCACGTTGAACCGCTCGGGCCGCGACACGCTGATGCTGCGCAACGCCACCTGGATGGTCTCCCAACGCTGCTCGGTGACGGCGGCTCGGGGCCACAGGTAGTTGTTCCACGCGCCGAGTGCGGTGATGAGGACGAAGGATCCGACGATGGGGCGATTGACCGGCAGCGCCACCTTCCGCAGGAAGGCGATGTGTCCGAACCCGTCGAGGCGGGCCGCATCCCGCAGCTCCGAGGGCACTCCCATGAATCCCTGACGCAGCAGGAAGATGCCGAACGCGGAGGCCAGGAACGGGGCGCTGAGGCCTTGGATCGAGTTCAGCCAGTCGAGCTCGCGGATGGTGCGGATGTTGGCGATCAGGGTCACTTCGATCGGTAACAGGAGCGTGGCGATCAGCAGCACGAACAGCACGGTCTTGAACGGGAACCGCAGGTACGCGAATGCGTACGCCGCGAGCATCGACGTGACGAGTTGGGCGATCGTGATGATCGCCGTCACACCGAGGGTCAACAACATGGAGCGACCCATGACACCTTCGGCCCAGGCCGTGTTGAACACGCCCCAGTCGATGGCCACGGGCAGGAAGGGTTGTCCCTCGTTGATGTAGACGAACGGCTCGGAGAGCGCCCTGACGATCGTCATCCACACCGGGTAGAGAACGGCGACCGACAAGACGCTGAGCAACAGGTACCAGCCGGCGTTGCGAATCGAGCGTGGCAGCCCCCGTGATGGATGCCCGTCACTCGCCATAGTGGACCCGCTTGTTGAGGATGGTGAGCTGCAACAACGTCACTACGAAGGTGAGCCCGAACAGACCGAGCGCCATCACGGAGCCCTCGCTGATCTGGCCGGGCGCACGCCGCTGGAAGATCTTGAACACGAGGGTCTCGGTTGCCCCGGCCGGGCCGCCGTGGGTGAGGATCTCCATGGGGGCGAACGACTGGAACCCGAAGATCATCAGGATGACGATGAGGAACAACAGGGTCGGCGAGATGAGCGGAAGGGTGACGCGAAAGAGGCGACGCAACGGCCCGAACCCGTCGACGCGTGCCGCTTCGATCACCGCGTCAGGCACGGCTTGGAGACCGGCCAACACGATCACGAACGTGAGCCCGACGTTCTGCCATATCGAGGTGAGCGCCACCCCACGCAGCGCCGAGTCGGCCTTGGCGAGGCTGATGAACGAGACGTCGCCGAACTTGCCGATCTTCGGGTTGACGAGACCGAAGAACACCACCGACGCCACCGCCACCGAGGTGGCCACCGTGGAGCTGAAGATCGCCTGGAACACCTTGATCCCACGAAGGCGACGGTGGGACAGCAGCGCCAGCAACATCCCGATCACGAGACCCGTGGGCACCGTGTACAGCAGGTACTTGACGCTGATCCACAGGCCGTCGAGGAACTCCTCGTCGGCTAGCACCGAGGAGATGTTCGACGGCCCGACGTAGACCTCGCCGTTGCCGAAGCGGTTCGGCCGGTACAGCGCGAAGTGCACCAGCCGATACAGCGGGTAGTACCCGAAAACCCCCAGCACGATGAACGCAGGCGCCAACAGCGAGTAGCCGAGAAGGGCCTCGCGCACACGCGAGCTGCGACGACGTCGAGTCGGTGCTTGGATCGGCGCCGATGCCGACAGGCTCACTCGACCCTCAATCCGCTCGCCTGGTCGAACACGTGCAGCCGGCCCAGCTCCGGCGACAGGCGCACCGTGGTGCCCAGCACAGGGTCGGGCTCCTCGGAAGGCTGCCTGATGACCATCAGCTCGCCCGACACCTCGATGATCACATGCTGTTCGTGGCCGAGCAGTTCGACGGAGCGGACGATTCCGTCGAGGGGACCGTCGGCGGTGATGTGGAGGTGCTCGGGTCGCACCGCAACCGTGACCGCCTGGTCGGGACTCACACCAAGTCCTGCGGGCAGCGGGACCACCGCCGCGCCGGCCTGCGCCACCATGCCGCCGGCCGCCGGCCGCGCCACCGCATCGAAGGTGTTCATCGGCGGGCTTCCGATGAAGCGGGCCACGAACAGGTTCGCCGGGCGCTCATAGACGTCCTGGGGCGGTCCGAGCTGTTGCAGCCGCCCCTCCGCGATGATGGCGACCCGCGACGCCATGGTCATCGCCTCGACCTGGTCGTGAGTGACGTAGACGAACGTGATGCCCAACCGGCGCCACAGCTCCACGAGCTCGAGCCGCGTCTGGGTGCGGAGCTTGGCGTCGAGATTCGACAGCGGTTCGTCCATCAGGAACACGCGCGGTCGCCGAACGATCGCCCGGGCCAACGCCACGCGCTGTCGCTGGCCGCCCGAGAGGGCTCCGGGCTTGCGATCGAGGTACGCCTCCAGCCCGAGGATGGCAGCGGCCTCTTTGACCTTGACGGCCCGTTCCTCCTTGGTGAGCTTGCGCGGCGCACCCCCATCGGGCGGTTCCATCGGGCGTGTCAGCAGCGGCGCCTCGATGTTCTTGTACACCGTCATGTGCGGGTAGAGCGCGTAGCTCTGGAACACCATGGCCACGTCGCGATCACGAGGGTCCACCCCGTTGACCACCTCGTCGCCGATGGACACCGTGCCCTCTGAGGGCTCCTCCAACCCCGCGATCATCCGCAGCGCCGTGGACTTGCCACACCCCGAGGGACCGAGGAACACGAGGAACTCCCGATCGATGATCTCCAACGTGAGGTCCTCAACGGCGACGACATCGCCGAACCGCTTCCACACTCCCTTGAACTCGACGCCGGCCATGGAGCGCAACCGTAGTCAGACCGAGGGCCCCGGAGTCGATCTCAGCGTGAGAACGCAGCGGCCAGCGCAGCGATGGCGTCCCGCTCGTACGCGGCTGCGGAGGGGACCAGCCGCGTGAAGGCGAAGGACGGATGCACGTGGCCCGCGAGGCGAACATGGGTGGCCTCACCTCCGGCCGCCACCAGTGCCGCCGCGTATGCCTCCCCGTCACCACGGAGCTGATCGAACTCGGCGGTCATGATCCACGCCGGAGGCAATCCGCTGAGATCCGGCGCGAGCAGCGGCGACACGTACGGGTGGCAGGCGAGCTCCGCAGACGGCAGGTAGTGATCGAGGTAGTCGATGATGGCTGCGTGGTCGAGCAGATAGCCGTCGCCAACAGCGCGATGGCCTTCCTGGGACAGCGTCGCGTCGGTTGCGGGCACATCCAACCACTGGTGACAGATCTTCGGGCCGTCGCGGTCACGGGCCATCAAACATGTCACCGCGGCGAGGTTGCCGCCGGCGGATTCCCCTCCGATCGCCACCCGGGAGGAGTCGATTCCGAGCTGCGACGCGTTCTCCACGAGCCAGCACAGAGCCGAGTAGCAGTCCTCGGGTGCCGTAGGGAACTGGTTCTCCGGAGCCATCCTGTAGTCCACCGTGGCCACCGCGCACCGAGCGCCTGCGCTGATCGCCCGGCAGCGCGGATCACGCTCCTCCAAAGTCCCGACACACCAGCCGCCGCCGTGGAGGAACACGTAGAGCGGATGGGGACCGCGGCCCACTGGATGATGGACCCTCACCAGGATCCTGCCGCCCTCCACGGGTACGAGCTGATGGGACACCGACGCGGGATCGGGCCCCGGTGCCATGACGAACCTCGCTCCAGCCCGCGAGAGGCGAGCGGCGGCGGCACGACGCTGAGCCATGGGCACCTCTAGTCGGTCCTCCGGATCCAGACGGCCCAGAACCCCGACCAGTGCCCGGACCCGCCTCTCCAGCGGCACGGTCAACCCTTCTTGGGGCAGTCGATTCCCGGCGGGGGGTCGCCCACCGAGAAGCCGATCTGTTGGTCGGCCTTGGGCACCGTGGTGGTCGTCGCCGCACCGGCGCCCGCTGTGGATGAAGGGGTTGGCGCGGTCTGGGAGGCGGTCACCTTCGAGAAGTCGGTCCCCAGGTCCAACGCGACGTGGTTGGCGCGAAGCGCTGGATCCTCCACCATCTTCGGCGTCGGGGCTATGTGTGAGGCGACGAGCACAGCCGCAGCGCTCCCACTCTTGCCGTAGCGGATCTGCGTGGCCTCCACCGGCGCCGGGGTGGATTCGATCACACCCAGGTTGAAGCCGTAGCCCGCAAGGGTGTCGCCGGTATCCGATGCCAAGAGGTTGCGCCGCGTGCCGTTGCGAACATCAACGGTCACCGATGCAGCCACCACGGGCTCCTCCTCAACCTCCACTACCGGTGCGACCGGCGACGGTGGCGCAACACCACGGAAGATGTCGAGCACACCTTGGGCCGCGGCATCGTCGAGGACGAGCACGCTGGCTCCGTCGACGCGCTCGGAGTCGGCCGGCAGGCGGTGGGTGACAAGGGTCTTGGCGTCGAACTTCGAGAATCGCCGCGCCAGCGCAATCATCTGGTCGAAGGCCAGGTCGTCGTCGATCTTCACCGAGCTCACAGTGGCGTCCACCAGCCTTCGGAGGTTGTTGAGATCGGTGATGCCCAGCGTCGAGACCTTCGCCAGAGCGCGACGGATGAAGGTCTGCTGACGCGTGATCCGGCCCATGTCCGCTGTGCCGTCGGTGTTCCACTTCTTGCCGGTCAGGTACTCGAGGTGGCGGCTTCGCGCGAACGCGAGCGCCTGCTGCGGAGAGAGGTTGTAACAGCCCTTGGCGATGATGTTGAGACCGGTCTGACGGTCGCGAACCGGCCGGTCGAAGTACATGGGTACGCCGTCGATGGCCTCGACGATGCCCTTGAAACCGGTGAAGTTCACCTCGACGTAGTGGTGGATCTGCACGCCGAGGTTCTGTTGGATGGCATCGACGAGCTGCTGTGGACCCGCGTTGTAGGCGGTGTTGAGCCGGGAGCGACGGGTCTTGCCGGGAACCGTCACGAGCAGGTCGCGGGGCAGCGACAGGACCTCGAGGCTGGTCCGCTTCGGATCGACCCGCACCACGATCATGGTGTCGGCGCGCTGGCCGCCGGGCTCCGCGTCGGAGCCGTCGCCGAAGATCGCTCCTTGATCCTCGCCCGCCTCGTCGAGGTCGCGGCTGTCGGATCCCACCACGAGGAAGTTCTGCGGATCGGCGTTGGCGACCTTGGCGAGATCCACGTCGAGCCGGTCGATGCTGTTGATCTTGACCAGACCCCAGGTGAGGACACCCGCGGCGAGCAACAGGACCACGGCCAGCGAGATGCCCACCCCCAGGGTCACCTTCCGCCGCCGCGTCCCCCGAGCGCGCCTGTTCGGAGCCTGGCCGCCACCGGCGTGGGCTCGCTCGGGCGGGCGACGACGGGGAGGGACACCATCGGGAGATCCGATCGCGCCACTGCCGGCCGAGGTCGCCGGGTCGGGGGCCGGCACCATCCACTGTTGGCCCGGGGAGGCCGGAGCGCGTCGGATCAGCTGGTCTGGGGGGTCAGCCGCCACTGGCGGAATCGTAATCGCAACCCAACCCGACCCACTTGCACCCTATGGCCTCAGGTCGGCTTCGGCTCCCGGGGTAGGCCCAGAACCTTCTCCCCCACGATGTTGCGCTGGATCTGCGACGACCCACCCCAGATGGTCTCGGAGCGGCTGAAGAGAAAGGCCGACATCATCGGGCTGACGGGATAGCCGTCGCGTCCCTTGCTGCGCTGCACACCGGGCCAGCTCCCGTCGACCGAGGAGGTGTCGATCAACATGGCTTCTGCGCCGGCGATGTCCACCGCTAGATCCATTGCGTCCTGGTGCATCTCGGACCAAAACAGCTTGTTGGTCGCTCCCAGAGCTGCTGTGCCGAGGTCACGCTTGCCTGTGAGGGCGGCGGTCAGGTTCCTGAGCCCGTTGATGCGCAGGATCTGGATCTTCGAGTAGTAGCGGGCCAGGCCCTGCCTCAGGATCGGGGCGCTGATCGTCCCGTTCGCCCGGGCCATGGCGACCATGCGGCGGTACTCCTCCTCGAAGCGACGGTGGCCGGTGGTCGCCGACATTCCGCGCTCGAACCCGAGCGTGTCGTTGGCCACCTTCCACCCGTTGTTGAGCCCACCCACCACGTTGTCCTTCGGGCACCGGGCATCGTTGAAGAAGACCTCGTTGAACTCGGCGGTACCGTCCGGCTGCACGATGCCGCGCACCTCGATGCCGGGTTGGCGCATCGGTACCAGCAGGTATGAGATGCCGGCCTGCTTCTTCACGTTCGGGTCGGTACGCGCGAGCACGAAGCAGTAGTCGGCGAACTGCGCCTGGGTGGTCCAGACCTTCTGGCCGTTGATCACCCACTCGTCACCGTCGAGCACCGCGGTGGTCTTCAGCGAAGCCAGATCCGATCCCGAGTCCGGTTCGGAGAAGCCCTGACACCACCGCATCGACCCGTCGAGGATCTTGGGGAGGAAGTACTTCTTCTGCTCCTCGGTGCCGTTCATGAGGATCGTCGGTCCCACCAGGGTGTCGCCGAAGAAGTCCGCGCGCATCGGGGCCTTCGCCCGGGCGAACTCCTCGGCCAACACCACACCCTGCATGGTCGTCAGGCCTTTCCCGCCGTATTCCTTCGGCCAGGTGGCACAGATCCAACCGCCATCGAAGAGCTGCCTGGTCCACTGCTCGACGAAAGTCGCCTTCTCCTCGGCGTCCATCATGAACCCCTCGTCGAACCATCCAGCAGGCAGGTGTTCCTCCAGCCATGCCCGGATCTCGGTGCGGAACTCTTCGGCCTCGGGAGGATAGGTCAGGTCCATCCCTCCATCTTGACCCGCGACGCGAATCGCCGACCACGCCCGAGCGGGCCCAAGCCGGTGGGTATCCTGCCGCCCATGGTGACGAGCGACGGATCCACCACAGCGAAAGGCGCTCGCTGGTCTTTCCATTGGAAGGAGCTCAAGAACGAGGTCGTCGATGCAGACCTCTGCACAGGCTGCGCGGGATGCGTCATCGCATGCCCCCACGATGTGTTGGGCTACGACCACAGCCAGGGCGGTTACCACCCGTTCCACCTCGAAGAGGCGCTCGGTCCCGACGACTGTGTCCACGGCCAGAAGGGCTGCACCGCCTGCACGCGCGCCTGTCCCCGATTCCGAGCGTGGGAGATCCAGGCGAACGAGCACCTCTTCGACCGCGATCGTGAACCGGAGGAGATTGCAGGCATCTACTCCGACATCCTCCTGACACGCGCCACCGACCGGATGCTGCATCAGATGGGCCAGGACGGGGGCCTGGTCTCAGCGATCCTGGTGTGGGCGCTCGAACACGACTACATCGACGCGGCTCTCACCTCCTTGCTCGAAGGCGGTACCGAGAGTGGAAGCTGGAGACCTGTTCCGGGTGTCGCCGCCACCCGCGAGGAGATCCTCGCTTCCGCCGGGAGTCGCTATACCTATTCGGCGAACACGTTGGCGATCGACGACGCGATCGCGGCCGGTCACCGCCGGCTGGCGCTGGTCGGTACAAGCTGCCAGTCGTCGGTCGCCCCGGTCATGTGGAGCCGCAAGGTGGGCAAGATCTCCAAGCCCATCGTGTTCAACCTGGGGCTGTTGTGCTCGAAGACCTTCGACGACTCGATCTTCGAGGAGCTGTTTTGGGCCAAGTACCGCCTGGCACGCCGAGACATCGTGAAGATGAACATCAAAGGCGTGTTCCAGATCTGGACCCGCGACGGCGGCTACCACGAGATCAACCTCAAGGAGTGCCACGCCTGGACCCGCGAGGGCTGCAACCACTGTCCCGACTTCGCCGCGGAGCATGCCGATGTCTCCTGTGGCGGCATAGGCAAGGACAACGACTGGACGCTCACAATCGTTCGCACCGAGTTGGGTCGCGAGATCGTCACCCGGATGATCGCGGACGGCTCCATCGAGGCCCGGCCCGGCGATTCAGACCCGGGCGCGATCGCTCTCATGCGGAAGCTCGCCGCCAAGAGTCGGCAGCGCTGGCCCGAGACAGCCGAGTCGGCGGTCCGTGTCGGCCTTCCGGAACCGACGCGGCCCTAGAGCTTCTCAGCTCTTGCCCGACTCCGGCACGGTGGGTCCCGCGGAGGTGCCGAGGCAGTCGCTGATCGCCTGCTTCAGCTTCTCGGGTGGCTCGGGCGCCTCGCCCACCTTCGCTTCGGCAACCTCGTCCTCATAGGCCGCCAGGTCCTCGGCGCTCAGCTTGTAGGTGTCCTTCATCTTGTTGTAGATGCACTCGCAGTCGGATCTGTCCGCGAGCTGCGTCTCTACGACCTTGCCGTTCTCGACGGTTCGCGAGATGGAGCAACCGTCGATGAAGTTCTTCTTCGTGGTCGCGTTGTACTCGCTGAGCCGCTGGACACCGGAGCAGCCTCCGACGAGGACCGCCGTAGCGAGGAGGATTACGGCAGCCGACAGGACGCGGGTGGGGAAGGCGGGGCAAGACACGGCGCGCCACGGTAGCGCACGGCTCGGGGCTCACCCCAACGTGGCTCAGGCGGCAGCGGGGGGTTCGGGGCTTGGCGTGGTGATGCGGAAGGCGAACATGTCGATGACCTCAGCCGATCCCGTCGCCACAGAGATCGGCCGGCCGAGCCTCGTGGGCTCGGCCGGCCGTGATCCCGCCGCTGACCGTTGAGAGGTTGACGCAGCCAGTGCTTCCCACAGCCCGCCGTCCTTGCTCCGGGGGAACCGGATGATCGAGGCGCAGGGGCTCGGGAGTGCGATGCTCGCTGCCATGTGAAGTTCATCGACGAATCGGCGCAGTGACCGTAGAGGTCATTTGGCTCATTGTCGGAGGCGGGCATCCGCCCGACGACTCACTCGCCCAACACCCGGGCTCGGGCGAAGATGGCGTCGAGCATCTCCTCGGTGAGTCGTCCGGTGAAGGTGTTCTGCTGGCTGACGTGGTAGCAGCCCAACAGCGTCCGAGCGCCGTCGAGAGCCACCTCAACCCCGTGACCGAACCGGGGTCGGGGCTTGAGGTTGAAGGTGGCGGCCAGCTCCGCGAAGCCGAACGCGCCGAGGGCCACATAGACCCTTGCGTCGGAAAGCAGGTTGAGCTCACGTTCGAGGAAGGGGTGACAGGCGTCGCGCTCAGCGGGCGTCGGCTTGTTGGCGGGGGGAGCACAGCGCACCGGCGCCGTGACCCAGACGCCACGGAGCTCCAGGCCGTCGTCGCGGCTCAGCGATTCGGCACGACTGGCGAACCCGGCACGCCACAACGCCCGATACAGCCAGTCCCCCGAGCGATCGCCGGTGAACATCCGTCCCGTGCGGTTCGCGCCGTGCGCGGCGGGTGCGAGTCCCACCACCACGACCCTTGCGGCCGGATCGCCCCAGCCCGGTACTCCCCGACCCCAGTAGTCCTCGTCTCTGAACGAGGCGCGCTTGATGACCGCCACCTCCTCCCTCCATGCGACAAGCCGCGGGCAGCGCCGACACGCTGCGATCTCCTGAGCCAAGCGGTCGAGCTCACGACGGCGATCCTGGGTACGCATGTGACGCCACGTCTAGCGCAACTGGACGCCGCCCAACCGAACTGGGCGGGAATGGCCCAGTTCGGGAGGGGAATGAAACTGGGAGCAGCGGGGTAGGGTGCGCGGGGCATGGCCACGGCCTCCAAACACACCAAGGGGCCCTCCCCAACCGCCATCCTGCTCGTCCGGCACGGACAGACCGCCAGCACCGGCGCGGTTCTCCCGGGTCGCGCCCCCGGCCTCGATCTCACCGAGAGAGGCGTTCAGCAGGCGGGCGCTGCCGCGTCGAGGCTTGCGGCACTCGGCAGCATCGACGCGGTCTACAGCTCACCGCTGGAACGCACCAAGGAGACCGCAGCCATCATCGCCCGGGCGGTCGGCCGTCGTGTCCGGACCGAACCGGGACTCACCGAATGCGACTTCGGATCCTGGACCGGCAGGAGGCTGGCCGAACTGGTCAAGCTCCCCGAGTGGCGGACGATCCAGGCCACGCCATCGGCGTTCCGCTTCCCGAAGGGGGAGTCGTTCGTGGAGATGCAGAGCCGCATCACGGCGGCCATCGACAGGCTCGTGAGACGACATCCCCAAGGACGGATCGTGGTCGTGTCCCACGCGGATCCGATCAAGGCGTTCGTGGCCCATGCCGCAGGGACCCACCTCGACCACTTCCAGCGGATCGTGATCTCTCCATGCTCGATCACGCCGATCCTGCTGGGTCTGGAGCGGCCGGTGGTGTTGGCCATCAACTCGACCGGCGACGATCTCTCCGGACTGCGGCCGTCATGAACGGCTCCTTCGACTTCGACGAGGTCGACCAGTTCCTCTGCGGGACCGTCGGATCACCGGGGCACCGCACCTTCTATCTACAGGCATTGGTCGGATCGCAGGTGGTGACGCTCAAGCTGGAGAAGCAGCAGGTGGCACTGCTCGCCGAGTACCTCAATCGACTCCTGGCAGCTCACGATCTGCCGGCAGGGCCGGCCATCCAACTCGGCGACCTTCTCCAGCCGGCCGTACCCGAATGGAGCGTCGGCTCTCTGCTGGTGGCGGTGAACGAGGCGACGGGACGAATCGTGGTGATCGCCCAACAACTCGGCGACGAGCCCGATGACGACGATGAAGGCGAGGAGGGGGTCGACTCCGTGGATCGAGCGGAGCTACGAATGGCTCTCACTCGAGCCCAGGTGGAGGCGTTCATCGATGCCGCTCACGAGCTGATGGCCGGCGGGCGTCCGGCATGTCGGCTCTGTGGGCGTCCGGTCGACCCGGAGGGCCACACCTGCCCTCGCTGGAACTGACGTTGCCCGATTCCGAGATCGACGATCTGCTCGACTCGACCATCGAGGCCGACGACGAGTCGACCCTCGAGCTGTTGGGACACGGCCACATGGATGTGCTCGGCCACATGCCCTACAGCTCGAACGCGACGTTCCTGGTGACCGTCGACGACGGGTCCAACCACACCCAGGCCATCTACAAGCCCGAGGCCGGCGAGCGGCCACTGTGGGACTTCCCACCGGGCCTGTGGCGCCGGGAGGTGGGGGCGTACCAACTCGCCGTGGCTCTCGGCTGGTCGGTTGTTCCCCCAACGGTGGTTCGCCGCGATGCACCCCGAGGGGTGGGTTCGGTGCAGTACTTCGTGCCGGCTCACTACAGCGAGCATTACTTCACGCTGCGCGACCAACCCACTCACCGACGGACACTGGAGCAGATCTGCCTGCTCGACATCGTCGCCAACAACACCGACCGCAAGGGAGGCCACTGCCTGTTGGGACGTGACGAACGGGTCTGGGCGATCGACAACGGACTGTCGTTCCACAGCGAGTTCAAACTGCGAACCGTGATCTGGGACTTCGCCGGCGAAGCGATCCCCGACGACCTGCTGGAGGACCTCCGACGGGTCGCGGTCGAAGCTCCCGCCGAGCTCGCCGAGCTGCTCGACCCATCCGAGAGCGCTGCGGTGCTCGAGCGAGCAAGGGCGCTGGTGGAACACGGTCGGTTCCCCACCGATCCGACCGGCCGGCTCCACCCCTGGCCCCTCGTCTAGCCCCCAGCCCAAACGGCCAACCGTCTATCGCGACTTCAGCGTCTCGATGAGCTTCGGGAGCACCTTGTGCACGTCGCCCACGATGCCGAGATCCGCGACCGAGAAGATCGGCGCCTCGGGATCCTTGTTGATGGCGATGATGTTCTTCGAGCCCTTCATGCCTACCAGGTGCTGGGTGGCACCTGAGATGCCCGCCGCGACGTAGACGGTGGGCTTGACCACCTTGCCCGTCTGGCCGACCTGGTAGGAGTAGGGCACCCAGCCGGCATCGACGATGGCGCGCGAGGCACCGGGCGCAGCGCCCAGCAGCTTCGCGAGATCTTCGACGAGCTGGTACTTGTCGGAGTCGCCCATCCCACGACCGCCGGCCACGACGATCGAAGCGTCGTCGAGCGAGGGGCCGCTCTTCTCCTCGACGTGGCGGGTCACGATGGTCGCACCCGCGGTGGAGCCCAGGTCGGGCACCACGAGGGACGCCACCGCGGCCGGGGCGCCGCCCGACTCCTCGGCCGCGAACGACTTGGGTCGAATGAGGAAGATCGGCATCTTGTCGGAGGTGAACTTCGTGATGACGTTTTGGGTTCCACCGAAGATCGGCTCCACCCCCACCAGGGCACCATCGCGCTCGGCAAGGTCGACGACGTTGGTGATCACCGGCGCGTCGAGTCGGACCGAAAGACGCCCGGCCACGTCACGGCCGTCATATGTGGTGCCAAGGAAAAGTGCGTCGGGACCGTTGCCGGCATCGACGGCCGCGGCGATCGCCGCGCCCACCGGGACACCTGCCAGCGCGCCGGCAAGGTCGCCGGTGGCATGCACGGTGGTCGCGCCGTGTGCGCCCAACTCGGCCGCGATGGCCTCCGCATCGACACCGCCGTAGACCGCCTCGACGGTCCCGGCCAGCTCACGGGCCTTCGCGAGCATTTCGAGAGTGATCGTGGCGACCTTGCCGTCGGTCGCCTCGGCGAACACCCAGATCTTGGAAACTGCCATGGTTCTGTTCCTGTCCTCGTTCTCGTCGGGGTGCCTGCTCAGATGACCTTGAGTTCCTCGAGGAACGACACGATGCGGGCGAAGCCCTCACCGTCGTCCTCGACGATCTCACCGGCTTCGCGGGCTTCGGCCTGCGCCACCTCGATGATCTCCTGGCGTGCGCCGGCCCAACCGACACTCGACGCGTCGATTCCCAAGTCGGCGACTTTGACCTCGTCCACAGGCTTGGACTTCGCGGCCATGATGCCCTTGAAGGAGGGGTAGCGAGGCTCGACGACCCCGGCGGTCACCGACACGACCGCGGGCAGCGGTGCGATGACCTCGTCGTAGCCGGCCTCGGTCTGACGGTCGATCTTGACGGTGGAGCCCTCCACGGTGATGCCCTTGGCGAAGGTCACTGAAGGCAGGCCCAGGACCTCGGCGATCTGCTCGGGCACGGTGCCCGTGTAACCATCGGAGGACTCCGTGGCGGCGAGGATCAGATCGGCACCTTCGACTCGCTTGACGGCGGCCGCCAATACCTTCGCGGTGGACAGCGCATCGCTGCCCTTGAGGGCGTCGTCGCTGACGAGGATCGCCTTGGCGGCTCCCATCGCAAGGGCGGTCCGCAGGCCGGAGACCTCGCTGTTGGGCGCCATCGACACGAGCGTGACCTCGCCACCGCCGGCTGTGTCGACGAGCTGCAATGCCATCTCCACGCCGTAGGCATCCGATTCGTCGAGGATCAGCTTGCCGTCACGCTTGAGGGTTTTGGTGGTGGGATCCAACGCACCCGGGTCGGCCGGGTCCGGGATCTGCTTGACGCAGACAACGACGTTCATGGTGCGGAAGTTTGCCCCGGGCGCCTCCCGCCCACCAATCGAGCCGGGCGACCGAGGCAGACTTCGGGCGATGAAGATCCTGTTGGTGGTCAACGCGTCGGCATCGTCGGTCACGGCGCGACGCCAGGTGGTCATCCGTCGGATGCTCGCGGATCGTCACGAGGTGGAGATGGCCGAGACGAACCGTCGTGGTCATGCGACCAAGCTGGCGCTCGACGCGGCAAGGGGCGGCACGGAGGTGGTCGTCGTGCTGGGGGGAGACGGCACGCTCAACGAGGTGGCGAACGGCCTGGTGGGAACCCAGTGCGCACTGGCGCCACTTCCCGGGGGGTCCACGAACGTCTTCTCACGGGCGATCGGGCTCTCCGACGACCCCGTCGCAGCCACGCGGATGACCCTCGACTCGCTCGATGCCGCGGCCATCCGCCCCGTCGGCGTGGGGTCGTTGAACGGCCGCTACTTCCTCTTCCACGTGGGCATCGGCTGGGACGCGGCGCTGGTCGCCGAGGTTGAACGACACGCTGAGCTGAAGCGATACGCGGGCCATGCGCTGTTCATATATGCGGGCATGCGCACGTTCTTCTCCACCTACGACCGTACGCACCCCCATTTCCGAGTGACCTTCGAGGACGGCTCGACAATCGAGGACGGGTACTTCGCCGTCTGCCTGAACGTGAACCCCTACACGTTCCTCGGCACGCGACCCTTCAACCTCGCGCCCGACACCACTCTTGACAACGGGTTGGCCAACGTCTGTGTCCGCTCCATGAGGACGGGGCCGTTCCTCGGGCTGATCGCAGCGGCACTCGGTTCAGGTAAGCGCCTGGAGAGGGCAGCGGGAATCGATCACCGCAGCGACCTGGCGGCATTGAGCTTGGAGGCCCATGGCGAGGTGCCGTACCAGGTCGACGGCGACTATCTGGGCACGGTCACGAAGATGGACTTCCGGCATCATCCGGCCGCGATGCGCCTGGTGTTGCCTCTCAGCGGCCCAACACCTGCCGGGCGAGCGCGGGCACGTTCGTGACGATGCCATCGACTCCCCAGCGGGCGAGACACGCGATGCGCTCGGGATCGTCGACCGTCCAGACGTTCAGCGCGAGCCCGGCGTGGTGCGCGGCTGCCACCAGCGCCTCGTCCACCCCTGGGTCCCACGGGTGGATGGCCGAATGCCCGCCCTCGACACATGCTTCGATCGCCCCGCTTGGCGAACGGGCGTCGAGGACCAGATACGCGGTGGGAACGTGAGGAGCGAGGCTTCGGCAACGGTCGATCACGGCCAGGTCGAACGACGAGATGAGGACCTCGGAGGGGGCGTCGGCCAGTGCGGAAACGACGATTTCGGCAATGTGGCGATCGGCGCTGAAGCCGGGTTCCTCGGCAGCGTGCTTGATCTCGACGTTGACCCCCATCGGCGAGCACGCATGGAGAGCCTCGCGGAGGCCGGGAATCGACGGTGGCAGATCCTGCCCACGCAACTCGCAGACGACTCGGCCGTCGGGCAGAAAAGGGTCGTGGATCACAACCGGTTCATCGAGGGCTGTCAGCCGCACATCCAGCTCGACCCAGTCGGCACCTGCGCTGCTCGCCCCGACGAACGCAGCCACCGTGTTCTCTGGCCAATCCGCAGATGCCCCACGGTGACCGATGACCTTCGGCATCAGTGAAACTCCCTGCAACTTTTCCTTTACAGACCTGTTTCGAACGGGTACTTTTTCGTTTGTTCGATTTTTCACAAGGACCTGACTTCCATGTGTCGCAGGTAACCGAGTGAAGGCGGACAACAAGGCCCGCCTCGTTTCGTCGTGTGCGCGCCGCCCCCACCGCGCCCAATCGCTCACGAACCAACGGAGGTTATCGTGGCCCTGACGTCCAGCCGCTCCCTGTCCCTGGCCAACGACGAGTGGCGTGCCCAGGCATCCTGCCAGGACACCGATCCCGACCTCTTCTTCCCGGTGGGCACGACGGGTCCGGCCATCGAGCAGATCGCCAACGCCAAGGCCGTCTGCGACGCCTGTCCGGTGAAGGAGCCCTGCCTCGAGTTCGCGCTCTCCACCAACCAGGACTCAGGTGTCTGGGGCGGTACGTCCGAAGAGGAGCGCCGCAAGCTGCGCCGCGCCTGGGTGGCACGCCAGCGCCGCGCCTCCTGAACGACCACACCCGAACTGCGGTGGGGGTGGAGACCTAAGCGGTCAGAGGGATCTCGATCTCGAAGCGGGTTCCCTGTCGCGGTGGATCCAAGCCTGCCGAAACCACCACGATCGTGCCCCCCAGCTCGGTTGTAACCAGCGTTTCGACTATCGACAGGCCAAGGCTGTCCCCACTGCCGGCGACGGGACCGTCGGGGAACCCGACACCGTCATCGGTGACGCTCAACCGTAGAGCTGAACGGTCGTTCTCCACCGAGAGAACCACCGTCGCCACCTCCCCTACCCGGACGCGATCCGACGGGAACGCGTGCTCGACGGCATTTTGGAGCAATTCGTTCAGAACCACTGCCAGCGCTGTTGCAACCGGTGCCGGCACCTTCCCCGCGTCTCCATCCACCACGAAACGCACCGGCCGATCCGGCGATACCAGGGCCTCCTCCACCATCCTCACCAAAGCACGCAAGATGTCGCCCAACTCGACGTCCTCGTCGGGATCACGCGAGAGGATCTCATGGACCAGGGCGATCGAGCGGATCCTCCGCACCGACTCCTCGATCGCCGCCCGGGCGGTCGGCTCCGCCAGCCGTCGGCCCTGAATCCGTAGCAACGAGGAGATGGTCTGGAGGTTGTTCTTGACCCGGTGGTGGATCTCACGGATCGTGGCGTCCTTCGACACCAACAAGCGATCCCGCCGGCGGATGTCGGTCACGTCACGCACCAGCACCAGTGCCCCGTCCACTGTCCCGTCGACCAACAGGGGAACGCAGCGAACCGAGACGACCGAACCCGTGGGCATCTCGACCTCGTTGGATGCAGGGCGTCTGGTGACCAGCGCGGACAGTCCCACCCGCTCGAACCCGACATCGACGAGGGACCGGCCCACGACGCCGGGACCGACACCCGAGCGGATCAACGCGGAGACCGCGTTCGGCGAGGCAAACGTGATCACACCGGCACCGTCGCTGACCACCACGCCGTCGCCCACGCGCGGTCCGTCCGACAAGCGGTCCTCCTCACCGGGAAACGGAAGGGCCCCGACCGAGAGCATGGCCGCGAGGCGGTCGAACACGGTGGCGTAGTTCTGTTCGAGCTCGCCCGGGGCACGACGAATGGAGGAGATCGACTCGCGGGCAAGGACCGCCACTACCGCGTCCCGGCAACGCACGGGGATCGCCCTCACCCTGATCTGCTCACCCAACCATGCACTGTCGATCTCACCCTCGACGATGTCTCCCTCGTCGAAGGCCTCCGCTATTAGCGGCCGCTGCGCGGCCGTGCGCACCTCGCCTTCGATCATCGTCGGGTAGATGGTCTGGCTGGTGACGGGGCGGACGTGGGTCACGACCACGTAGTCGCCGCGGTGCTCGCCGCTGCCACGCAGGTACACGACCAGGTCGCTGAAGCAGAGGTCCGCCAACAGCGGCCACCAGCCGGCGAGACGATGCAGATGGCTTCGGTGTTCCGCAGCGAGCGCGGCGACGGCTTCCTCGACGACTCTCAGCGCCACAGGTGGGCGCCGAGTTGCAGCAACCCGGCGAGGTCGGCGACATCCTCGTCGAGGGTCGGCACTGTCGCGACGATCCCGGGCAGCTTGGCCATCTCGGCCCGCTGCTCGGCCTCGCGCTGAGCGACGACGTGGTAGTTCGCGAAGTTCTCGCCGACCTCGACCACCACCCGCTCGAGCAGCGTCGGGTCGGTATCGAGCGAGCTGAGAGCCGCCGCCACAGCGCCGGGGTCGGTGCGCATCTTGCGCGCCGCGTCCGCCCCGGCTCGCTCGAGCAGGAACCGCGGCAGAACCTTGTTCAGCACGAGCGCTCCCAGGTGCAGTTTGCGCTCGGCGAGCAACTCCATGAAGAACTCGGCCTCCCGGGCCGGCGCCGCCTCGAGGGTGGAGACCACCACGAAGGAGGTGGAAGGACCCTCGACCAGGCGCTGCACCGCCTGCGCACGCTTCACGAAGCCGTCGTACATGGATTGGAACAGAACGAAGAACTCGGCGATGTCGGAGAGGAACTGGCTGCCGAGGATCCGATCGGCCACCGAGTAGAACGGCTTGGACGCGAAGCTGACCACGCGTGAGCGGTAGGGGGCGATCAGCCATCGCAAGAGCCGACTCGAGAAGAAGTCGGCCATGCGTTCCGGCGCGTCGAGGAAGTCGATCGCGTTGCGGGTGGGCGGCGTATCGACGACGATCAGGTCGTAGTTGCCCGTGTTGTGGATCTCATAGAGCCGCTCCATGGCCACGTAGTCGTGGCTCTGGATGAACTTTCCCGTGATGTTCTGGTAGAGCGGGTTTCCCAGGATGGCATCGCGGGTCTCCGCATCGGGAGCGTGCTGGACGATCAGATCGTCCCAGGACTGCTTCGTGTCGAGCATCGCCGCCCACAGCTCGCCACGTGGCTCTACCCCTGCTGCTGCGAACGCGTCGGGCGGCACGCGGGTCTCGGTGTTGCCGAACCGTTCCAGGCCCAGCGCGTTGGCCAGCCGGCGGGCCGGATCGACGGACAGCACCAGCACGCGACCACCGAGGTGAGTGGCCGCCATTGCCGCGATCGCTGCCGCAGTGGTGGTCTTGCCCACACCACCAGAGCCAGTCGAGACGATGATCTCCTTGGCAGCCGCGAGCTGCTCAAGGTTCATCGAGTTGCGGCGGTCCTTCTGCTGTCTTGCCATCAGAGCAACTCCTCGGCGAGGTGCTCGGCGACGCGGTGGGTTGTCCGGATGCCGTGGGTCTTGGTGAACAGGTAGGGCAGGTACACCAGTGGCACCTCCGCCGGCATGCGCTCGCGGAGCGTGGCCAGATGCACCGCCCGGCTGCGACGCAGACGGACCGCGAGCGATGCCGCGTCGAGCGCTACGCCGGCCCCCTTGCCGACCGCTGCCGTCAACGCCGCTCGGCCGGCGGGTGTGTCGATCTGGTCGAACACATCCTCTTCGCCGCGGCCGAATAGCTCCGGCAGCACCCGGTTCGCGATCACCGCGGCAACGTCGATGCCGGCTTCGGCCTTGAGGCGGTCGACCAACTCGATCGACTCGTTCACCGGCATCTCTTCGGGCGTGGAGACCACGACGACACCCGTGACGGCCGGATCGGTGAGCAGCTCGGTCATCCACTGGGTCTGTTGGCGGATCACACCGACCCCGACAAGCTCCGCCATCGCCACCGGCGACGCGAGCTGACCGACGACATGACCAGTGGCCGAGGCATCGACCACCACCAGGTCGTAGTTCCGTTCACGGACCTCGTATGCCAGCTTGCCGACGGTGAGAATCTCCTTGACGCCGGGCGCTGCGGTGGCGACGAAGTCGAAGGTCCTGGCAAGTGGACCCAGACGCGCAAGCAGCGGCACCTTCAGCTGGAGCTTCAGGTACTCCTTGAGCGACTCCTCGGTGTCCATCGCCATGGCGAACAGGTCGGTCTGCACCTCGGTCGCCGCGAATTTCAGCGGCCCGACACCGAAGGAATCCGACAGGTTCCCCTTGGCATCCACCTCGCAGATCAAGGTGCGTCGACCCTCGTTGGCCGCAAGCGACGCCAAAGCGGCCGCGACCGTGGTCTTGCCGACACCCCCCTTCCCGGTGACGAACAAGAGCCGCCGGTCCAGCAGCGGCGCTCCTCTGGCCACGACGACGCTCAGCTGGTGAAGCCGATCGTCCGCCCTTCGTTGGGCGAACCGATCTCGACGTAGGCGACCTTGTCGGCCGGGACCATGACCTCGCGGCCGCGACGATCCTGCATGTGCAGCAGGCCACCCTCGGTACCCAGCGCCGACTCGATGTGCGACTTCAGCTCGTCACGATCGATCGAATCGTCCACGTCGAGGTCGAGCTCGCGCATCGAGTTGGTGACACCGATCCGGACGTCCACGACTTCCTCCAAGGTCTACGGGCCGCTCACCTTACGCGCCGCGGCTCACGCGCTCCGACCCGACGCCCTACGGTTGGCCGATGACATCGGACACCGCCCCTGATCTCCTCTGGCAGCGCCGGTCCCGAGCGACCAGAGCCCTCGTTGCCGCTACGTCGCTGCTCGTGTTGGCCGGCGCCACAGCGGCGTGCTCCTCCGAGAAGAAACCCTCCGCTGCATCGAAGCGCCCGGCGACCGCTGCACCCGGCTCCACCACCTCGACCGCCCCCGAGGCACCCGAGTCGGATGGCTATCCCTCCCAGCCCGAAGGGGTGGACTGGCCGACCGAGGATTGGTCACGTGGCCCGATAGCCGACGGAGTGGACGCGGCCCTGGTGGACTCGATCGTGGAACGGGCCTTCGGCGAGTTGTCCAACGACACCGGGACCATCGACGCGATCCTCGTAGTCCAAGGAGGTCGCCTCGTCGTCGAGCGGTACAACAACTGGGACCCCGAGGCCACCCACAACTCGTGGTCGATGGCCAAGTCGATCAACTCCGCGCTCGTGGGCATCCTGGTGGGCCAGGGCAAAGTCGACATCGCCGAGCCGTTCCCGGCCCCGGAGTGGCAGACGCCGGGTGACCCCCGCGCCGCGATCACCTGGGACCAGCTCCTGCGGATGTCCAGTGGCCTGGCGTGGGACGAGGACTACGGCGCGGCCGAGGGGGACGTGGTCTCGACACTCGGGCCCGACAGCGACCGTGCCGCGTATGCGGCGAGCAAGCCCCTTGCGCACGAACCGGGCTCCACGTGGTCCTACTCCACGGGCACCGCGAACCTCATCGCGCGCGGTGTCGCAGACATCGTCGGACACGGAGACGCTCTGGTGGGTTGGATCGACCAGGAGTTGATGCGGCCCCTCGGCATCCCCAAGGTGAAGCACAACGTCGATCGCGCCGGAGTGATCAGCGGTGGCTCGTTCATCGATCTCCGTCCGCAGGACTTCGCTCGCTTCGGGCTCCTCTATGCCCGTGGTGGTGTGTGGGAGGGTCGACGGATCCTGCCGGAGGGGTGGGTCGACTACACCCGCACTCCGACTCCGTCGGATCCCGACGGCACCTACGGCGCGCAGTGGTGGCTGATGCCTGGGCGCCCCGACGTCTTCTACGCGAACGGCTTCAACGGTCAGTCGATCTCAGTCGTTCCCGCCCGGGATCTCGTCGTGGTGGTGTTGTCCAACGCCGGCGACGGCCGCGACAACGAGGTGCAGAATGCGCTGCTCGACGCCTTCGGCGCCTGAGCCGGTCCCCTAGCTTGAGCCGATGCCCGTTCGCGCACTCGATGCCATCCCCCGCGCAGGCCTCGGCCACTGGCCCACGCCGTTGCAGCGCTGCGACCGGCTGCGCGCCGCGCTCGGCGGGTTGGGCTCATGCCCCGAGATCTGGGTGAAGCGCGAGGACTGCTCGGGTGTCGCCTTCGGGGGCAACAAAGTCCGCAAGCTCGACCTGATCCTCGGCGAGGCCGCTCGCGGCGATCTCGACGTGGTCATCACCTTCGGAGCGGTGCAGTCAAACCACTGCCGCCAGACCGCTGCCGCATGCAACATGTTGGGGATCGACTGCGAGCTGGTGCTGGCCAAGATCGTCCCCCGACACGACGAGCTTTACGAACACGGCGGCAACGTCCTGCTCGACCACCTGCTGGGCGCCACGCTGCACCTTGTCGACGACGCGATCGCGGGACTCGAGCTCCTCCATGAGCGCCAGTCGGAGCTGGAGGCGGCCGGACGACGGGTGCTGTCGGTGCCCTTCGGAGGCAGCGACCTGATGGGCACACTCGGCTACGTGGTGGCCACCGAGGAGTGGGCGCGCCAGGCCGCCGGGGTGGGATTGGCCGGCGGGTTCGACCGGGTCGTTCTTGCGACCTCCACTGGCGGCACCTACGCCGGCACCTTGTTGGGCGTGAAACGCCGCGGCCTGCCGACTCACGTCACCGGCATCAGCGCCTACGGCGACGCTGCGTCGGCAGAGCTCGGCATCGTGGGGCTGATGGCAGCGGCGGCAACCGAGTTGGGCATAGGACCACCCGACCCACGGCTGGTAGAGGTCCGCGACGAGTTCCTGGGCGGGGGCTACGGGATCCTCACCGACGGCGTCATCGAAGCGGTCCGGCTGTTCGCCCAGACCGAATCGCTTCTGTTGGACCCTGTGTACTCGGGCAAGGCCGGGGCGGGGTTGATCTCGCTGATCCGCAGCGGCGAGATCGCCGCGTCGGAGCGCGTGTTGTTCATCCACACCGGCGGTGGACCGGGCCTCTTCGCGTACGGAGACGCGATCTTGGGTCGTGAGGCGTTCAGCCCGTGATGCGCAACTCGCGGTGGGTCCGTCGGGTCGGAGCGAGCTCCACGTCGATGCGCTCGGCGATCGACGCGAAGGCCTGGCTCGCTTCTGCCGACGAGTTCGCCACAGTGATCGGCTTGCCCACGTCGCCGCCCTCACGGAGCTGAGGCATCAGCGGGATCTGACCCAACAGCGGCACGTCGAGCTGATCGGCCAACGCCTGGCCGCCACCGGATCCGAACAGCTCATAGCGCTTTTCGTCATCGGCGGTGAACCACGACATGTTCTCGATCACCCCTCGCACCGTGATGTTCAGCTTGTGTGCCATGTACGCAGCGCGCTGGGCGACCCGCTGTGCGGCGGGCTGGGGCGTGGTCACCACATACAGCTCCGAGCGGGGCAGGTATTGGGCGATCGAGATCGAGATGTCACCCGTTCCGGGGGGCAGGTCGACCAACAGGTAGTCGGGTTCGTCCCAGAACACGTCAGTGAGGAACTGCTCGAGCGCCTTGTGCAACATGGGTCCGCGCCAGATGATCGGTGTCTCCTCCTCGGCGAAGAAGCCCATCGACATCGCCCTCACCCCGTGGGACTCGGGCGGAATGATCATCTGGTCCAACAACACCGGGTCGGTGTCGATCCCCAACATCTTGGGAATCGAGAAGCCGTAGACATCGGCGTCGACCACCCCGACCGACTTGCCGCGCTGGGTCAGGGCCACCGCGAGGTTGGTCGTGACCGAGCTTTTCCCCACACCACCTTTGCCCGAGGCGCACAACAGCACCCGGGTATGGTTCCCCGGCTCGGCGAAGGGAACCGCACGCCCCTCGGCGTGGCCTTGGCCCTGTTGGGTTCCCGCGCTTGCCTGTGGGTCGCCGTGGAGCTGCTTGCGGAGCTCCTCCCGCTCGGCGTCGTCGAGAAGGGTGAAGTCGACCTGCACGACCTTGACGCCGTCGAGTGAGGCGATCGCCTCGCTGACACGACGTTCGAGCTCTTCACGTCCATTGGTCGCGGGAGTCGTCAAAGCCACGAGAACCCTCACCGACGAACGGTTGATCGCCACCTCCCTCACCATGTTCAGATCGACGATCGATCGGCGCAGCTCCGGATCCTGAACAGGCCGAAGCGCTTCGGTCACGGAGGCTTCTGAGACGGTCATCGGTGGCAGACTACGACGGTGACGTCGGATCCACTCAGCCCGACCGAGTTCGCGTCCGCGGTGACGGCGATCACCTCGGCCTTCGGCGATCCGACGCGTCGTGAGATCTACCTCTTCGCCCACTCTTCGGGTTCCGGTGTCACCGCATCGGAGGTGGCGGAGCGATTCGAGCTGCACCCCAACGTCGCGCGCCATCACCTCGAGAAGCTCGCCGCGGGCGGATACGTCGAGTTCACCACGACACGACCGGCGGGCAGTGCCGGGCGACCCTCGAAGCGATACCGGGTGGCTGCCAAGGGTGTGCAGTTGGAGATCCCGGTGCGCAACGACGAGGTGATCATCCGACTGCTCGGGCGTGCCCTCGGAGAGCTTGGCAGGGACCGGGCGGAGGCCTTGGCCGAGGAGGTCGGGATCGCATACGGGATGGAGCTGGCCGCCGCGATGGGCGACGCCACGGTGGCGCCCAAGTCGGTGCGCACCGCGTTGCACGCGGTAGCCGACGCGCTCTCGGCTCATGGCTTCGCGGCGCACGCCACTCGCGAAGGCGACTCCATGGCGATCGTCGCGGAACACTGCCCATTCGGCGAGACCGCTGTGGAGAACCCGGTGATGTGCGCGATCGACCGCGGAATGGTTAAGGGGATGTTGGCCAACCTCTATGGCGAGACACTGGTGGGCGTGCGTTCCTCACGTCCCAGGGGTGACGATGTCTGTGTCACCTCCGTGGACTCGATCGAGACGATCGACTCGGTCGCCTGAGGCGCCTGGGCCGGTCAGCCACCGCCGCTCAGGACCGACGGATCTGAATCCAGGTCGCACTGGAGACCGCCACCGCACGACCCTCCACGTACAACGCCGCGGCACCGCGGAACTTGCGCCCATCCAAGCCGAGCGGCCATCCCACGAGCACCGTCTCGGGACGGGCAGGAACCGCAGAGAGGATGTCCACCGCGAACGTGCCCAGTAGCCAGGGCGGATCCAATGCTCCTCCAACCAGAGGGATCGGATGCGATGTGATGCAGTCGAGAGCCGCCCAAACCTGCTCGAAGGGCACCGTGCCGTCTGGGGCCACGAGGTCCGGCGGGCAGCTCGCGGGAGACGCCACCGCTGAGCCATCCTCCAGCGCTCCCGCCGCCACCCGCCACGCGTCGCCGTGGCGACGGCCGGTCCCGCACGCGAAGCACGAAGGGAACGGATGCCGACCTGACCACATGAACCCGGCGCTCGCCCGCCGGGCCATCGACAGGCTCACCGCCGGCGGCGGGTTGATCCCCAACGGTGCCCTCGGCTCGGCCACGGCAACCAGACCCTCGCCCCGACGAGCCTCGGGATCCATCAACTCCACTCGGCCGTCGTCGCCCGGTACCACGATCAGCTCGCGGGACAGAGGCGGCGGCTTCGCCAGCCTCACCGTGGCGGGACCATCCACGTAGCGAGCGAGCATCCCCGAGCTGTAGCCGCCGTGGCCGCTGTCTCGCGGGCCGCAGAACCGTGGGTCGATCACCACCGAGAGCACCTCTCCAGTCTCCCCTACCCTGAGCGCCGGTGCGCTCCTATCTCGACCACGCCTCGACCTCACCGATTCGGCCGACGGCTCGATCCGCAATCGTCGAGGTGCTGGAGCGAACCGACCTCGGCGACCCGTCGCGCTTCCATCGGGAGGGCATGACCGCACGAGCGGTCGTCGAGGACGCCCGCGACCGCGTGGCAGCGTCCCTGGGAGCGAGGCCACGGGAGGTGGTGTTCACGAGTGGCGCCACCGAGGCCATCGCGATGGCGAGCTGGGGCGCCGCGAGCCGCGGCGCCCACAGCGTGCTCAGCGCGGTGGAACACTCGGCGGTGCGCGAGTGGGCCGAGCGAGGCGAGATCAGCTGGGTGGGCGTGGATGGATACGGCCGGGTCGATCCCCTCGAGTTGGCCGCCTCGGTGACCGAACACACCGGGCTGGTGCACTGCCAGTGGGGCAACCACGAGGTGGGCACTCGCCAACCCGTCGCCGAAGTGGTAGCCCAACTCGACGGTCGGGCGTTGCTCCACGTGGATGCCGCGCAGGTCGTCGGCCACGATCCGATCGCCTTCGCCGCTTCCGGCATCGATCTTCTCTCCGTGTCGTCGCACAAGTTCGGTGGACCGGCAGGCATTGGTGCCCTGTTGGTGCGCCGCCGGCTGAGACTCCCTCCGCTGCTGGTGGGTGGCGACCAGGAGCGGGCCCGCCGCGGGGGCATCGAGCCGGTCGCTGCCATAGCGGGGTTCGCGGCGGCACTCGAGGAGGCAACCGCAACGCTCGGTCACGAATCGAACCGCCAACGCCTGCTGACCGATCGAGTTCTCGAATGGGCAAGCAAGACCGAAGGGGTCGCAGCGCTTGGGGATCCCACGGATCGGCTCCCCCACATCGTTTGCCTCGGTATCGCGGACGTCGAACCCCAACCAGTGCTTCTGGGCCTCGACGCGGCGGGCGTCGCCGTCCACTCCGGCAGCTCCTGTTCCAGCGAGGCGCTGGAACCGTCACCGGTGCTGGCCGCAATGGGTGCCAAAGCCGACAGATCGCTGCGCATCTCGGTGGGCTGGAACACCACCGACACCGACGTGGACCGGCTACTGGGCGCGCTCAGTACGGTTCTCGACGAGCTGCGCGCCCTGCGGCGCTCGATCGAGGGGACTGAGACGTGAACGACGCAGTGGGAGCATGGCAGGCGCGGGGACACATGCTGGAAACCGAATGGGGTGAGATCTTCTGTGTGGACATACCTGGTCCCGGCAATCAGCCGCCGGCGCTGGTGTTGCACGGCTTCCCCTCTTCCAGCTTCGACTGGCACCTCGTGGTGGACCACCTCGCGGCCGAACGTCGAGTGGTTCTCTTCGACGACTTGGGCTTCGGATTGTCGGACAAGCCCGATCTGCCCTACACGATGCGACTCCAAGCCGATGTCACCGAGGCCGTCGCCGCGGCCCATGACCTGGACCGAGTGGTTCTGGTGTCCCACGACATGGGCGACACCGTCGGAGGCGAATTGCTGGCACGATCCATGGAGGGTGCCCTTGACTTCCAGGTGGTCGGCCGGCTCCTCACCAACGGGTCGATCTACATCGACATGGCGCATCTCACCGCCGGCCAGCAGCTCCTGTTGTCGCTGCCCGACGAGAGGCTGGCTCCCGGCCTGGTCGGTCCCGAGGGCTACCGGGCAGGGCTGGCCGACACATGCGCTCCGGCGCACCGCCCCGATGACGCGGAGCTCGATGCCCAATGGGAGCTGCAGTCTCACGCCGGAGGCGAACTGCTGTTGCCCCGCCTCATACGCTACGTCGAGGAGCGGCGACGTGAGGAACGCCGCTTCACCGGCGCCATCGAAGCCCACCCGTCTCCCCTGGCCGTGTTGTGGGGCACCGAGGACCCGGTTGCCGTGGTGGAAATGGTCGATGTGTTGCACCGGGCCCGCCCCGACGCGCTGGTCGCCCGCCTCGACGGTGTGGGTCACTACCCGATGATCGAGGTACCTGAGCTGTTCGCCGCAGAGGCCGCCGCCCTGTTGCGCCGGGTCAGCTGAGCGGGGCGCGACGGCCGTTGCGCGGCGCCGCGGCGGCCACCTCGTCGGGCACATCGATGCGCATGCGCAACAAAGCGCCACCGAGGGTCTTGCCGAGGTTGTCGGCGCGCAGGCTACGAGGGCCGCCACCGCCGAGGGCACCCTGCATCACGAACTTGAGGCCCCACACGTTGGCCACCTCGTAGCGGACCACCTCGCCACGCACCAGGTCGCCGAAGTGCTGCTTGACCCGCTCGACGGTCACGGCCTCGCAGATGGCGGCGAAGCCGGCGTCGTCGTCCGCGAAGAGGGTCAGATCGGAGATGTCGCCCTTGTCGCCCGAACGCACTCCGCAGAGGTCCCGTAGCTGGATCTCGGCCATCCGCCACACGGTAGCTCCCCCTGGCGCTCACCGCGGCGGTCACGTAGCGTGGCTGCGATGTTCGCCACAGTGGTCGTCGCTCCCCTACTCGGGTGGTACCTCCAGCGCCAGGTCGCGCCCCTCTGGCAGCCCATGGCACGCCGGGCGGGGCGTTCGCCGATGTTGGTGCGTCGTGTTGCGAAGCGGGCCCACATCGCGTCGGTGCGGTTCGGCTATGCGGCTCTCGCTGCCGGTGCGATCATCCGCCTCGCCGTCCCCTGAACCAGCCACCGGCCGAACTCAGCGCACCGACCGGCCGAACTCAGCGCACCGACCAGCCGAACCGGCGTAGGAATCCGCCGGTACGCGACGGATCCGTACGCAAGTTCGAAGGGGGTAGGCCGAACCGTTTCGGACCGCTCATCTAGCATCGTCGGATGGCCGTGCATCTCGTCAGGCATGCGTCGGCCGGCTCGCGCGACCCCTGGGACGCCGCCGACGCCGACCGTGCACTCGACGAAACCGGCCTCATCCAAGCGGCATCGCTCGCCACTCTGTTGTCCGCAGCACCGATCACGAGGATTGCGTCGAGCCCGGCCCTGCGATGCATCCAGACGGTCACACCGTTGGCAACGGACCACGGCCTTGAGGTCCACCGCCACGATCACCTATTCGAGGGCACTGACATCGAGGCAGCCTGGGAATGTCTGATCGACGCCGCCAACCTCCAGTGCGACGCAGTTCTGTGCAGTCACGGCGACGTGATACCGACCCTCATCCGGCGACTCCACCTGCGCGGGATGCGGCTGCCCGGCGGCTCGGGTTGCGCGAAGGGCTCGTGTTGGACGCTGGAGGGCTGGGACGGAACCCGGTTTCTCGACGGGACCTACCGCCCCCCAGGTGAGCTCAGACCTCGGTGACCTCCACGCGAACCTGGCCGTCGACCACCTCACGCGGCACCGCGATTGCATCCACCCCCAGGAGCTGGGTCGGCCTTCCGCCGCGCAGCCGGTCGGCCTGGGAGATCATCGGCGGCCCCGACAGCCCGAGCAGGCCACCTTCGAACACGAGCTTGGTCGCCTCTTCCTTCGTGGCACAGCGCCACGCCAGGCGGGCGATGACTTCGGCCGGATCGTGGTCGATGTCCGCGCCAACGGTCGGCCCACCGAATCCGTTCACCCCGAAGTACTCCTCGGACCACTCCTCCACTTCCATGCCGATGATGTCCGCACGACCTCGCAGGTATGCAACAGCGGCCCGCGCCTTGGCCTCGGCGTCAGGCCATGAGTAGGCCACCCGCGCCTCGCCGGCGAATCCAGCCGGAGTGCACACCAATCCCTTGTACGTCTCCGGGGCGGCGGTTCCGGCCGCGCCGAACACCCGCACCCGATCGCCGCCAAGGTCTTCGAGGCGCACCGCTGCGAGGTTCGCCGTCACGTCGGGGTTCAGATACGCACTGGGGTCGTGCACCTCGTAGAGGAGCTGCTCGCGCACGGTGTCGAAGCTCACCCGACCGCCCGTACCCGCGGGCTTGGTCAACACGAAACTGCCGTCGGGTTCGCACTCGCCGATGGGGAACCCGACCCGTAGGGGATCGGAGTTGTTCCACCAGTCACCCGAGTAGTTGCCCCCTGTGACCTGTCCCGAGCACTCCATCAGATGCCCCACGGTGACCCCCGCCGCCAGGCGATCCCAGTCGTCCCAACCCCAGCCGAACTCATGGACCAACGGGGCGAGGAACAGCGAGGCGTCTGCCACACGACCGCAGATGACGATGTGGGCTCCGGCGTCGAGCGCGTCGACGATGGGGCGGGCGCCGAGATACGCGTTGGCGAACAGCGTGTCGTCGGGCAGGCCCAGCGTCGCGGCGTGCGGTCGCACGTCGTCGCCCACAACCGTCGCCACCTTCAGGCCCGATATCCCCGCGCCGCGGAGCCCGTCGATCACAGCCCGACCCGCGGCGATCGGGTTGATCCCTCCTGCGTTGGTGATGAAGCGGGTGCGGCCGTCCACCAGGTACGGCACCGCCGCGGCCACATACAGCGGCAGGTCACGGGTGTAACCCAACGCCTCGTCACGCAGGCGGTCCTTCTGGAGGATCGCCAAGGTCAGCTCGGCGAGAGCCTCACAGACCAGATAGTCGACTCCCGACGCCAAGAGATCATCGAGGGGAGCTCGCCCGTCGCCGTAGAAACCTTGGCCACCACCGAGTCTTACCGTCACGCCGACGACGATACCCGCCCCGACCTCGAGCCCTGGGTGGTGCTGTCCATCCAACTTGCGTACGGACTCGCCCTCCCGCGACGGATCCGTACGCAAGTTCGGTGAGGCGCCCGGCCCCACATGCCTCAATCCGATTCTTGAGGCAGGGCGGACCGGTTCGCGACCCTCATTGCCTCATGGCCAACTTTGAGGCAGGGCGGCTCGTTCCTCCCCAAACCACTCCCGTCGTGAGCCTCCCTGCCCCTTGGAACTGCCCGTCTGGGTGCTGTCCATCCAACTTGCGTACGGACTCGCCCTCCCGCGACGGATCCGTACGCAAGTTCGGTGGGGCGACCTGATTGCTCGGGCCTCCTAGCGCAGGGGGATCGACATCAGTCGGTCATGCGGCAGCTCGTTCACGCCGCCCGACATGACAGAACCGATCCCCGCATCGCCCACAGAGCACAACTCGTCGTAGAGGGAGATGTAGCTCCGTGCCGGGGTGTGCCAGGACCAGTCGGCCATCATCCCCGCCCGGCGGATTGCCGCGCGGCGGGTCGGGTCGGCCCACGAGCGGATCGCCCGACTCAACGCCAACGACACACCCACGGCATCGCAGGCCGGTGCGATGAACCCGTTGCCGGTGGCCTCGTTGCCGCTCGCGTCGATCACCGAGTCCCGCAGCCCTCCAACGGGCGTCACCACTGGGATCGTGCCGCAGCGCATGGCCTCCATCGGTGTGAGCCCACACGGCTCGAACCGGCTTGGCACAAGGAGTAGGTCGCTGCCGGCCATCACGAGATGAGCCAAGGACTCGGCCGAGTCGCGCAGGTAGCTCACGCGCATCGGATCCGCCGCCCAGGCGCCGACCGCGGCCTCCTCGAGGTCCGACTCACCCCGGCCCATCAACACCATCCGCGCCGACACTCCACGCATCTGGGTGGCGACCTGGAGGGTCGTGTCGATTCCCTTCTGTTCCACGAACCGAGACACCAACCCGATGACCGGCTCGCCCGGCACGTCGGGCAACCCGGCGAGGTGGAGCAACTCCGCCCGGCAACGCGCCTTGCCCGACAGGTCGGTCGCGGAGAAGTGCGCAGGAAGGTACGGATCGGTCTCGGGATCCCACCGATCCACGTCGATCCCGTTGCGAATGCCGACGTAGCTGCGACCGCGCGAACGCAGCAGCTCGTCGAGTCCACCACCACGGCCCGGCCGACGTGTCTCCGCCGCGTAGGTCGGGCTCACGGCTACCACCCGGTCGGCGAGCGCGATCCCCCCGGCAAGGGGGTTGCAACGGCGATGGTGGGCGAAGGGCACCCAGCGTTCGCCCATGCGATCGAGCCACGCCCTGCCGGTGTCGCCCTGATAGGCGAGGTTGTGGATGGTCAGCACGACGGGCATCCCCTCGGGCGACCATGCCGTGGCCGCGGCGGTATGCCAGTCGTTGAGATGCAGGACGTCGGGTCGCAGCCGACGCGCGAGCTCCGCAACCGCTGCGGAGAACCCGAGGAACCTCAGGTCGTTGTCCTCCCAGCCGACTCCCGTCGCGGGTTGGTTGTAGGGATGCGGCCGACGAATGCCTTTGCTCTGGACCGCGACCACCTCGCCGATTCCCTCGACAGTCCCCCAGCGGGCGACCGCGGGACCCGCCCAGTCCGGCACGTCGAGCGACTCGACGAGGCGGCCCTCCACCAACGCCATGCCGTCGTAGTCGGGGACCACCACCGTGACACACACACCAGCTCGCCGCAGGGCCGACACGAGGCCCGTGGCGGCATCGGCGAGGCCGCCAACTCGACACAGCGGCGACAGCTCGGCCGTGGCGAACAGCACATGTCTCGGCCGGCCCTGGCCTCCGAGCTGCACGATGTCCTCCTCGAGCCAGAGCTGTTGAGTCGTAACCTCGTCGATGCAGGCCATGGTCCCCCTTTCGGACTCCCTCAACCCGCCGAGGCCCCCTCCTATCGGCTCTTCTCACACAGAACTGAGGGCAACGGCCGAAATCGGCTCAGGAGCCCGGGTTCCGTTCGATGAGCTCCCACGGCGACTCGTAGGGACCACCCAGCATCTCGAGGAAAGGCTTCGCCGGGAAGGCCTCGGGACCCACCACACCCGCACCCGACCATGCACCGTCGGCTATCAGCTCCAAGGCGACCACGGGGCAGATCGCCGTCTGCCACACCACCGCCTGGGATCCGTCCCGGGCCATGGTTTCGGCGTTGTCGACCACATGAGCCAGATACACCTCACGAGGCTTGCCGTCGAGACCGGTTCCCCTCACCCACGTTCCGGCACAGGTCTTGCCCTCGATGGCATCGCCCAGCTCGGCGGGGTTGGGCAGACACGCCGCGACCACGTCACGGGGCGACACCTGCTGTCCACGCACCTCCACCGCCTCGGTGCGGTCCAAGCCGAGCTGGTGGAGGGTTCTGAGCACACCGATGAACTCCTCACCGAGGCCGTACTTGAACGTCACCCGGTTGCATTCGATCGCCCTGGGAACCAGCAGCACCTCCTCGTGTTCGACGTTGACGCATTCGACCGGTCCGATCCCCCCGGGGAAGTCAAAGACCTCTGGTTCACTGAAGGGTTCGGTCGTGAACCACCCCCGGTCACGCTCCCAGATGACCGGCGGGTTGAGACACTCCTCGATGGTCGTCCAGATGGAGAACGTCGGCGCGAAGTCATATCCCCGCACCGACATGTTGGAGCCGTCCCGGATGCCGATCTCGTCGATCGAGAGGAACAGGTCGTCGGCCGCGTAACGGGCGAACACGTCGGCGAGGCCAGGCTCGACACCCATGCCGCACAGCGCCAACAGACCGCGCTCGGTCCAGTCGTCGTGGCGGGCGAACTGCTCGTCGCCGAGCTTCACCCCCACCAGCTCGTAGGGCCTTTCGGGATGCGGGCGGGACAACGACATGGCCATGTCCATGTAGGTGACCCCAGCGCGGTAGCAGGCGTCGAAGATCGGCATGACGAAACGGGGGTCCGCCGCGTTTAGCACCGCTGTTGCGTTCGAGGCGGCTATGGCTGCTTCGACGTTGGCGGTGTCGGACGCGTCGATGGCGATCGCGCTGACGCGCCGATCGCCGGTGCGCTCCGCGGCACGCTGTGCCCGGGCGAGGTCGACGTCGGCCATCACGAGCGACTCGAAGAAGTCACGACGGCGGGCTATTGCGGCGAAGGCGGCGCCGACGCCTCCGGATCCGACGACGAGGATGCGCATGGGCGCAGGCTACGGCGCGGATGTGGTGGTTGTGGTGGAGAGGGTCCGCTCTATGTCCGCACGGATCTCCTCGAGCGGGGCGACCGAGTACAGCGGATTGGGTCTGTCGGAGCCACCCAGGGCGTCGAGTGCCTCGATGTCCGCCTTGGCCGACGCGGCATCGCCGCGGGAGTTCAACAGCGCCGCTCGCAACAGCAGCGAGGTCGCGCTCCGGGGATCGATCTCGATGGCTCGATCGAGGGCGGAGCGTGCACGCACGAAGAGCAGGTCGTTGCCGACAATTCCCAACAGGTACCCCTGTGCCTGGAGTGCGTCGAGGTTCGATGGGTCCGCGGCCGACACATCCGCCAGGCAGGTGATCGCGTCGATCAGCAGCTTGCGGGACGGCGCAGTCGCCTCGTCCTCGGAGCTCGCGTCCCGGCCGTTCAGCCCCTTCGCCGCCTCCTCGGCCTTCGCCCAGCACGGCTGGACGGTTGGGCTCAGCAGATGGAAGGCGATCTCGCGGTCGAGGCCCATGGATCCGAGTGTGGAGAGGACCCCAGCTGGCGGATCGAGGGAATAGAGCTCGTCGAGCTCGGACTGCGCTGCGGCCCAATCCTTGCGATCCGCCTGCACCGAGGAGCGGAACACCCGCACATCGGGGTAGTCGGGATCCACGCTCACGACCAGCTCGAAGTTACGCCACCCGCGTTCCGCTTCACCGGCTCGTACCATCGCCCAGCCTTGATAGGTCAGCGCCTCGGCATCCTCAGGTGCCACCTCGAGGATCCCCCGGTAGCAGTCGATCGCCTCCTCGGGTTCGGAGAACGACAACGACATGCACTCCGCCCGCCGCTCACGATCTGTGCCGCCCGACCCGGTGAGGCTCGTGCCCGATCCGCGGCTTCCCACCGACTGCGCAAGTACCACACCGCTTATCGCTGCAACCACCACGACACCGGCCACCCACATGAACCGCTTGGCCCGACCGGCGATCTCTTCACCCTGGTCGGTCACCGGTTGCCCATCGGGGCGGTCGGACTCCGGTCGAGCTCTGAGCAGGCTCGCGGCGCGCTTCGTGTAGCGGTCCACAAGCGCCCGGTAAGCGTCGTCGTCGAGATCGCCCGCGTCGTGCTCGGCCTCCAAGTCGTCGAGCGAGGCCAGCAGGAAGTCGCGTTCCACCTCAGCGCGGTCGGTCACGGCGGCGAGCCCTCGGAACGCTCCGCCATCACACGCCGCACCAACTCACGGTCGGCGTCGGTGATGTCGATCGAGTCGGCTTCGCGACTTCGGGCCCGCCCGAACACCAGGCCCAACCCAGCGACCGCTGCGGCTGCCACTACGACGGGGGCGATCCACACGAGCGCGGTCAGTCCGCTGTTCGCCGGGCGCAGCAACACACGCTCGCCGTAGCGGTCGGCGAAGTAGGTCAGGATCTCGTCGTCGGTCTTGCCGGATCGCATCTGGCGCCCGATGAGCCCACGCATCTCCACGGCGAGCGGCGCCTGGGAGTTGGACACCGATTCGCCCGCGCACGCGAGGCAACGCATCTGTTCGGCAAGAGCGAACAGCCGATCCTCAGAGCTGCCCGACATCGGCTTGGAGGTTGCACCGAACGCCAGCAGAGCTCCGAGCACCACCACGAGCAGCATCCAGGCCCACAGCTTCCCCCGCATCAGTTCCCTCCCGAACCGGCGCGGGCGATGATTCGCTCGATACCTGCCGAGGTCACTCCACCGTTGAACTTCGCGACCACCAGGCCGTCGGGGTCCACCAGGTAGGACTCGGGGAGGCGGACCACGCCGTAGTCGAGCGCGATGTTGCCGTTGCCCTCGGCGATGACCGGCCAGTCGCCCCCGTTCGCCTCGAAGAACTTCGCCGCGTCGGCGGGGCCCTCGTTCAACGAGATGGACACCACGAAGTCGCGGCCCTCGTGGCTCTCCGCGAAGCGGATCAACTCGGGTTGCTCCACCTTGCACGGTCCGCACCAGGTTGCGAAGAAGTTCACCAACACCCACCCGCCGCGCAGCGAGTCGAGGTCGAAGCGCTCGCCCTCGATGGTGGTGGCCTCGATCGCGGGAGCGGTTCTCCCTACCAGCGGAGCGGCTTCGCTTCGCTCGGCGTCGCTGGGACTGAACGCGAACAGCGCAATGAGCGCGATTGCCACGAACGCGACGCCTCCGGCGATCACCGGCGCCCGTTTCACACCGGCACCTCCTCGGGGACCGGCCTGGACACCGGGTCGAGCGGATTGCGTCGCCGGCGACCGGGGAAGGCCGAAAGGGCGGTTCCGGCGATCATCACCATGCCTCCGAACCACAACCACTGCACGAGCGGCTGCACGATCGCCCTGATGCTCACGGTGGGGTTGTCCTCGCCGGCAGCTCGCTGCAACGACAGGTAGACGTCGCGGGTGATGCCGAGGTCGACCGAAGGCGTTCCGATCTCCTGGCCCGTCGCGAGGTACTGATTGATACGAGGCTCGAAAACGTCCTTGCCGTCCACTCGGATGCGGGCCCGCAGCTCGCGACGGTTGTCGGCTTCGACGACCCGGCTGCCTTCGTAGCGCAAGGTGTGCCCCCCCACCCGCGCCGTCTGACCCTCGCTCAGGTCGAACTCACCCTGGTGTTGGAAGGAGTTCGACGCCGCGATCGCCACGGCGATGACGATCACGCCGAGATGAACGATCATCCCACCGTTGGCGCGGCCGACGAGGCCCCGCAGTCCCTGGCGGCGTGTGGCGAGCGTCAACTGACGTAGCGCCGAGCCCGCGGCGAAACCACCGAGCGCGAACGCGAGGAGCGGCTCGATGCCACGCGCACCCACGAGCAGAGCCACACCCACCGCGGCGGGAGCGCACCATGCAGGCCACCACAGACGCTGGGCGAGCGTCTCGGTGTTGGTCCGCCGCCATGGCAGCACCGGCGCGACCCCCATCAGGAACAACAGCACCATTCCCAGTGGCATGGTCATCCGGTTGAAGAACGGCTCTCCCACCGAGATCCGCTCATCGCGCAACGCCTCGATGATCAGGGGGAAGGTGACCCCGAGCAGGCAGACGAACGCGAACACCGAGAACAGCAGGTTGTTCGCGAGGAAGGCTCCCTCGCGCGACAACGGCGAGTCGATCCGACCAGGCGAACGCAGCAGTTCACCCCGCCAGCCAATCAGCCCCACCGACACCACGACTATCGCTGCGAACCCGCTCAGCAACCACGCCCCGATGTCGGATTCGGAGAAGGCGTGCACCGACTCGATCACGCCGGAACGGGTGAGGAACGTGCCGAGGATGGTGAGGCCGAACGTGGCGCACAACAGCGAGAGGTTCCAGACCCGCAGCAGCCCGCGACGCTCCTGCATCATTACCGAGTGGATGAACGCGCTGGCGGTCAGCCACGGCAGGAACGAGGCGATCTCCACGGGGTCCCACGCCCAGTAGCCACCCCAACCCAACACCTCGTAGCTCCACCATGCGCCCAGGACGATGCCGGCGGTGAGGAACCCGAACGCCACCAGCGTCCAGCGGCGGGTCTCGATCAACCAGCCTTCGCCGAGACGGCCGGTGACCAGCGCGCCGATGGCGAACGCGAACGGGACCGTGAACCCGACGTATCCCAGGTAGAGCATCGGGGGGTGGAACGCCATGAGGATGTGGTTCTGCAACAAGACGTTGGGACCCGGTCCGTCGTAGCCGGGAGCGGGGTCGAAGGAGTGGAACGGTGCCGCTGGGCCCAGCATCAGGGCGAAGAAGTAGGCGCACACGACGAACATGACCAGAATCGCCCAGCCGACCAAGTGGTCGTCGAGCCGATCACGGAACTTTCGGGCAACCGCGAGGGTGAACCCGCCCAGGATCAGAGCCCACAACAGGATCGAGCCTTCCAGAGCAGACCACAACGTGGCGACGTCGAAGGGGAATGGCGTGCGAGACGACCCGTTCTCCGCGACGTAGCGCACGGTGGTGTCGTTGGTGAGCAACGCACGTTCCATTGCAGCGAACGCGACCGTGGCACCCGTCATGCACAACGCGGCGTAGCCCGGGGCGCGACGCAGGATCGTGGGCCGGTCGCGTCGTAGGCCCACCGCCTGGGAGACGATCCCCGCGACCGCCGCGACGAAACCGAGCGTGAGGCCCGCGACGCCCAGCGCGAGGTTCATGGCGTATCGGCGGCGGGATCCGCGTCCTGTTCGGCTTGACGCTTGCGGTCCTGGTGCTTCTCGTCGTAGGAGGAGTCGTGGCGCAACAGCATGCGGTCGGAGCGGTATTCCCTTCCGTCCTCCGCGAAGGTCCCCTCCAGCACCACCGGGATGGACGGCTTGAACAGGTCCGGCACATCTCCCCGGTGGGCAACGTGGAGGACCGCGTCCCGGTACTTCAGGTCGAACTCCATGGTGGATCCGCTGTCTTCGACGGTTCCGGGGACGACGTTGCCCTGGATCCGAAAGCGCGAGGTTCCCAGCTCGTCGCGCTTCGCGACCGCTTCATCGACGTTGTAGAAGTACACCGTCGCGTTGTTGAGACCCTCGAACAAGACGAAGCCAAGGCCACCCACCACCACGATCAGAGCGATCAGCCCGCCCCAACGCCGACGGCTGGAAGATCGCCTCGGTGCAACCTCGCGCGGGGTCAGGTCGAGCGGTGCCGCATCGGGTGACTCGGCGTCGTCGTGTTCGGGGGTGGTCACATCCACCGTCGCTCCTCGGGGGGAAGTTGGCGTGACAGCCGTCTGCCACGTCGGAGGACGGACCCCGCGTACCCGCCCACCGCCGCGGCGGTCACGGCCCAGGCCCCGATGATGAACGGCCAGTGGTTCGAGACTGCCGACAGGCCGATCACGACTGGGCCTCCGATCGACGTTCCGCTATGGCGAACTCGAGTTCTCGCTCCGCCATCCGTTCGGCCAGCCATGCCACTCGGAAGCGGTGGACCAACAACCACGCGGCGAGGAAGCCGAACGCCACGAAGCTGAACAGCAGGGTGAAGAGCTGGGTTCCGCCGATCTCGGGATCGAGTGTGCCGAAGAGGGTGCGCTGCTGGTGAAGCGAGGACCACCAGTCCACCGACTTGTGCACGATGGGGATCAGCAGCGCAGCGGCGATCCCGACGATTGCCGAGCGGGTACCGCGAACCTGCGGCTCGGCCTGCACGGCACGCACGGCCAGGTACCCCACATACAGGAGGAACAGCACCGCGGTGGTGGTCAGGCGTGCATCCCAGACCCAGTAGGCACCCCAGGTGATGCGGCCCCACAGCGCACCGCTGACGATGCTGAAGCCCAGGAACAGCACGGCGAGCTCGCCCGCCGCGTGGCCCAACAGGTCGGCGAACTCGCTGCGACGCCGGAGGTAGAAGACGCCGCAGGCGGCGTTGAGCACCATGAGCAGGTAGGTGAGCGAGATGGTCGGCACGTGTACGTACATGATCCGGATCGACTCGCCGAGTTGCGCGTCCGGGCTGGTGATGCCGAACGCGTAGAGCAGCAGTACCGCCATCGACACGATGGTGGCAGCGCCCAGGATGCGGGTGCCGCGCGACGCCGTCGACGTCACGCCTCGGCCGGCCGGGTCCGGCTCGACGGCCAGATCAGTCATGTCTCCTCCATCAGGGGACCCCAGACGACAACGCCGAGGGTGAGGTAGAGCGCCGCAACGATGCCAAGCATTCCCGCCCAAGGCCAGCCGCCCCCCGCTATCTCACCGAGGGCGATCTGAAAAGCGCGGGTCGCGCACAACAGGACGGGGGCGAGCACCGGAACCAACAGCAGCGGCAACGCCGTGTCGCGCACCTGGAGACCCGATGCGAGCGGGCCGTAGACCGCGCCTGCCGAGGCGATCGCGAGGGTCGCCGTTGCGGTGGTTGCGAGCAGAAGCAGCGGCCCCCGGAGCCGCACGTCGTAGAAGACCACCGCACAACCGGCCATCAACAACTCGACCACCAAGAGCTGGACGACCAGCGACAGGACCTTGCCCAAGAAGATCCCCGCGGGGCGCAGACCCGACAGGCGCAAGGCGTCGGAGACCCCGTTTTGGCGTTCGATGGCGAAGTTGCGCTGCACCAGCAACACCGCTGCGAACAGGACCGTGACCCAAAACAGGCCGGGGGTCGCCCGCCGCAGGATCCCCGAGTCCGGGTCGAGCGCGAACCCGAACAACAACACCACCGCCAACACGAACGGGAGCACGTGGTTGGCCGCGACCCTGCTGCGGGCCTCCAGTCGAAGGTCCTTGCCGGCGATGAGCAATGCCTCGCCCCCGATTCCTCGAACAGACGAGCTCATGAAACCTGCTCCGCATGGGACTCGGCACACACGACCGCACCGCCCACGAGGTGGACAGACCTGGTTGCCAGCGCCTCGGCGCGATCGAGCTCGTGTGAGGAGAACAACACGGTGGCGCCCTGTCGGGCTGCCGAGCGGGCGAGCGCGTCGAGCTCGTCGCGGGCCCGCTGGTCGAGGCCTGCGTGGGGTTCGTCCAACAGCCAAAGCGACGGACGCCGGATCACCAGTGCGGCAAGCCCCGCGCGGCGGCGTTGGCCCGTGGACAACCGCGAGACGGCGACGTCTGCCAGGCGCGACGCGACGCCGACGCGGTCCATCACCGCGTCGATGTCGTCGGTGGGTGCGCCCACAGCACGCGCCCAGAAGCGAAGGTTGTCGATGACCGACAGCTCGTCGTAGAGGCCGCTGTCGTGTCCCAACAGACCCACCATGGGCCGAACCGCCACACGATCAGCAACCAGATCCACACCCAGGACCCGCGCCGTGCCGGCGGTGACGCGCAACAGACCCGCGCAACAGCGCAACAGCGTGGTCTTACCGGCCCCGTTGGGCCCGGTCACCAACACGATCTCGCCGGCTCCCACGTCGAGATTCACACCTGTCAGCGCAGGGAATCGACCGAGCAGCGCGACCGCGGAGCGAAAGTGGACGACAGGCTCCATGGGGCTTCCCAAGGCTACCCACCGGCCTCGCGCGACGGCCAAGCGGCACACGCCGGTACCGTGGCCTGCGATGTTCCACCGTGTGCTTGGTGCAGTAGGTCGCGTACTCATCACCGCCGGGGTGGTGATCCTGTTGTTCGTGGCGTTCCAACTCTGGGGCACCAGCCTCGAACAGGCCGGGCACCAAGACGAGCTCGCCCGATCCTTCGGCAAGGAAGTCCTGGGGCCCAGGGTCCCGACGAGGGAGGTCCGAGACGCCGACCATGCCGAGGACGCGGTGATCGAGGACCTCACCAAGATCGACCCCGCGACCGCCCCGCCCCTGGCCCCGGCGCCGAAAGGCACCTCGATCGGAATCATCGAGATCCCCAAGATCGGGCTGCGCCAGTTCATGGTGGAGGGCGTCTCGAAATCCGAGTTGAAGAAGGGGCCGGGCCACTACCCGGGCACACCACTGCCGGGACAGGCCGGCAACGCGGCCATAGCGGGGCACCGCACCACCTACGGCGCCCCGTTCAACCGGATCGACGAACTGCTCCCGGGCGACCCGATCCTCGCGTACACCATGCAGGGCAGGTTCCGATACGAGGTGATTGCTCCGCGGCCCAACGTCGGGATCCAGAACGGACCGGGTTGGTTCTCGGTGAAGCCGACCGAGACCTACGTGATAGCCCCGACCCCCGACAACCGGATCACTCTCACGGCGTGTCATCCCAAGCGGAGTGCCAGACAGCGAATCATCGTTCAGGCGAAGCTGGTGGCCGAGCCGGCGGCGGCGCCCACCACCACGGTCCCACCCGATTTGCCACCCGAGACACCCAGGCCCGGCCCCGATTCAACACGCGCAGAGGCGCTGCGAGAGGCACAGGCCTCCTTGGGAGGCGACGCTGAGGCCAAGTGGCCGGCGCTGTTGCTGGGAGGCACCTTCGTTGTGGTCTACGGGTTGGTCTGGTTTGCCGCATCTCGCTGGAAGCGTCGATGGATCAACTTGGTCGCCCTACCCGGATACGCCGTGTTGTTGTGGTTCTGCTTCGTGTTCACCGACCGTTGGCTTCCCAGCATCTGAACAGCTCGGATACGGCTCGGTCCGGCCGATTTCCTAGCATCGGAGCGATGTTCAAGCCCCGTCGAGCGAGACTCGCCCCGGCAACGCTGCTGTTGACAGCGACCGCCGTCGGCATCTCCGGCTGCTTCGCCACATCCTTCGAGACGGACCCGACCACCACAACGGCGAAGCCCACCACCACCACGTTGGTGCCGCGCGGCCTGCTGAGCCGCATCGACCAGATCCTTCCGGGCCAGTGCTTCGACCCTCTACCCAGCAGCGATCAGCGGCCATTCGCCGTGTTGGCCATCCCGTGTGAAGAACCGCACCGCAACGAGATCTTCGACCGGATCTCATACCGCGCCGAGGACGGCAAGCCCGCCCCCCGCGGAGCCTTGTTCCCAGGCGAGGCTGTCGTGCGCACCATGGCGGAACAGGCCTGCTACTCGCGGTTTCAGACGTGGATGGGCATTGCTTGGACCGAGTCGGACTTCGACATCGAGACCTGGTTCCCCTCCGCCGCCTCTTGGGCGGGTGGCGACCGAACGATCACATGCACGGCGATGGAGTTCCGCGGCCGGCCCACCGAAGGGTCCGTGCGGGGCACCGGGCGTTGACGCTGTCGGACCCGCTGTCGGCAACGAGGACCCTCTAGCTGCCCCCGAACCTCGGTGCTCGACGCTCCGCGAACGCCGCCCGACCCTCAGCGAGGTCGTCGCTGGCCCACGCGCGGTGGAAGACTTCCTCGTAGGCGGCGGTCTCGGGCCGATGCTCCAGGAGGTTGAGGCCCAACTTGGAGCCGGCGATCGACAGGGGGGCGAGGTGGGTGATCCGCTCCGCAAGGGCACGGGCCGCGTCGAGGTCTCCGAGCTCTTGGACGAATCCGAGCCGGTAGGCGTCATCGGCGTCGAGGACCTGCGCGGACAGCACCAGGTGACGAGCGGCACCCGGGCCGAAGGTGGCGGCGAGTCGTTCCAGGGTCCAGTGGTCGACCATCAGGCCGAGCTTGGCCACAGGCACGGCGAAGCGTGCATCGGGCGTGGCGACCCGCAGGTCACACGCCAGCACGAGCTGCATCCCCAAACCCATGCAGCTTCCCGAGATCGCCGCGATCACAGGCACGGGCAGTGCCGCCAGGCGATCGAGCATGGCCCGGAGTCGCAGTGCGAAGGAGAGGTCCTCCAGCTCTTTCAGATCCGCTCCGGCGCAGAAGTGGCCCTCGGTGCCGGTGAGGATCACGGCACGCGTCGGGCTCTCCGCAATCGCTCCGACCGCCGCGTCGAGCGCCTCGACCGCCGTGAGGTTCAGCGCGTTGCGCCGATCCGGCCGGTCGATGCGGATCGTAGCGACGAGCCCCTCATGATCGAGGTGTATCGGTTCGCTCAATGTCTCAGTCTCCGCTCAGTGGGTGCCCGGTGGCACCTGGGGGTGGGGGACGGTCAGGGGCGGCAGTGTCCCACACTCCAGGGCGTCCGCCGCTCCCGCCGACGTGTCGGGCAACTCGGGCACCGACACGTCGGCGGTGGTGAAGTCGAGCACCTCGGCCAGATCCCCGCAGGTCTCGCGGCGCCACGCTGAAACGTTGGGCGCCTCGACGCCGAAACGGGTCTCGAGCAGCCGGAGTATCGACGTGTGGTCGAACACCGTCGAGCTCACCTTGCCACCCCGGCTCCACGGCGAAGCGACGATGGTCGGCACCCGAAAGCCCAGCCCTATGGGCGAGTCGCCGGCCCACTCCCCCGGAGTCCCCTTGGGAGCCACCGGTGGACGGACGTGGTCGAAGAACCCGCCGTTCTCGTCATAGGTGAGGAGGAACACCGTCTTCGCCCACACCTCTGGCTTGGCTAGCAGCGCGCCGAGCTTGCGTGCCGCGTAGTCGATGCCCGGGTACGGGGCACCGAGGGCCGGGTGCTCACACAGCGCCGCGGGCGCCACGATCCAGCTCACCTGCGGCAGGTCGCCGCCGGCCACGTCCTGTTCGAAGGCGTCGGAAGCACGGTTGCGGATAGCTCCCTCGTGGAGTGGATGGCTCTCCGACAAGCCCTGGTACTGGGCGAACCACTTCAGAGGATTGTCGTCGAAGTCGTCTTCCTCGTGGTACACCCGCCAAGAGATGCCCGCCGCCTCCAGCCTCTCGGGATAGGTCTCCCAGTGAAAGGGCCCCTCCAGGTTCTCGATCACGGGACCCCCCGCTGCGCCCTGGGCGTCGATGCCCCCGGTGAAGGCGTAGAGCCGGTTGGGCGTGGTCGGCCCAATGACCGAGCAGAACGAGTTGTCACACAGCGTGAAGGCCGAGGCCAGCGCGTCGTAGTACGGCAGGTCGCCATGGTCGAAGTACGTCATGTTCACGTTCGCGAAGGTCGCGAAGCCGGTCTGGTCCCCGCCCGCCCAGTAGGTGTGCTGGGGGATCCAGCCATGTAGCGGGTCTCCCATGCATGCGCCCCTCGTCTCCCGGGGACGGATGGGGAACGGCAGGAGGAACCCGTCGGGGTGGCGAGTTGTGGGCTGGTACCACAGCGGACGGCCATCCGCCGCCGTCTCGACGCTCGGGTCCGCGAAGCCCCTCACGCCCGGACGAGCGCCGAAGTAGTGGTCGAAGGACCGGTTCTCCTGCATGAGGATCACGACGTGTTCGACATCGTGGATGGATCCAGGCTCGGCCGGCACCGTGCTCGATGCCACGGCCGCCGCGCCATCACCCCCCGCACCCTCACCCCCCTCCGAGCAGGCCCCCAGCACCAGGGCTGATCCGGCCGCCTTCAGCAGGTCACGACGGGATGTCTCGTTCATCTCAACATCTTGGCCGAGTCGAGTCGCCTACCCCGGCCCTGGGTCCGGGCCTAAAATGGAAACGTCCGTACGGGGCGATTCGAAAGGGGGAACGCTGAGGACCGACGACAACTGGTCGATGGTGGCGGCGGAGCTCGACGAACTCGCGCGCGACGGTGATCTGACCGAGTTCGGGCGCCGGGTCTGTGAGCTGGTCGGAGCGGGTCGCATGGCCGGCTTGGCCGAAGCCATCGACGCCCTGCCGACCTCGTCACCCGCTCCGCTGGCCATGCGAATGCTGCGGGCGGACCTCGCCACCCGCGATCAGTCGATCGAGCTGCACGAGCTGATCGCCCTCGAGAACGAGGCACGCTCAGCCAACGACCCGGTGATGTCGCTGTGGGGAACGGCGGTCATGGCCGAATGGGGCCTGTGGCGCGGTGATTTCGCCACGTTCGCATCGGTCTTCGGCGCGACACCCGACGTTCCCGCCAACGACCCTCTGGGAGCACTCGCCGAAGGGCGACGGCGACGGATCGCCACCCTTGTGGCCATGGTGACCGACCCCACAGCACCCGCAACCATCGCAGCGGCAGCCGACGTGCGGACACGTTTCGAGATCACCGGCGTAGCGGAGGAGTTGGCCATCACCGACTGCGTGCTCGGATACGCACGGCTGTCGATCTCCGACGACCTCACACCTGAGCCGCTGGAGGAGATCCGCCGCGGCACGGCGCGCCTGGAGGAGCTCGGTGCCGACCGACTTCCGATCGGCCTTGCGTTCCTCTCGTGGTCCACCTACATGCGGGGCGAATTCGTCGAGTGCGCCGATGCACTCGACCAATTCGAGGAGGTGACAGCCGACGGCGCCGTGATGCCGCCGGTGGTGGCGGAGGGGGTAGCGATACTCCACGCGCTCTCGCGCCTGATCCTCGACGGCGTGACCGATCAGGTGCTCGATCTGCTCCGCTGGCACCTGGACCTACTGCGGCACTCGACGGTTCCCACCTGGTTCGTGGGCCCGGTGGCGAGCGATCTGATCGACCACGGTCAGGTGGAGTTGGCCTCCCAGCTCCACGACGCGGCCGCCTCGGTGCCCAACGTCGTGCGGGCCGCGCACCAGAGCATCCGCGAGGTGAACGCCCGCATTCGCATCCTCCGAGATCGTGATCCCACCGCGGTCGACGACCTCTGGGGCCTGTACGGGGACTGGGAATCCAGTGGTCGACTTCGCCGAGCTGCGGCCTCGGCGGTCCGGTGCTCGTGGTCGTGCCGACTCTCGGGCATGGAGGGTCACGCCGACCGTCTCATGGCGTGGGGACTCGAGCGACTACCAGACCCTGCGGAACGCACGGTCTGGGAGTGGCGATATGTCGCTGGGCCGGTTTCGCCGACCACCACTCGGCGCGGCAGCCTGCGCGTCCTGGTACCCGATGTCGTCGTCGGTCGAGGCGAGCGCGAGATACTCCTGGGCGACATGCAGGCACGCCTGATGGCGGTACTCGCCGCCGCACGACGCCCCGTGACGACGGACTGGATCGTCACAGCCTTGTGGCCCGAGGCCGACCTCGACGCGGGCAGAAACCGGCTCGCGGCGCTGATCCACCGCATTCGCCAGCGCCTGGAGTTGCTCCCCGACGAGCTCCTTCGCCGTACACGACACGGTCTGGAGCTCGACGGCCACGGCTGGTCGATCGACGTGTGGAACTTCTGGGACCTCTCCTTGGGAACCCCCGAAGACCAGGAACGTGCGCTCGATCTCTACCAAGCCGACCTGGCCGGCCGACAGCTCGCATACGACGACCTGCTCGAGGAGCAGCGAGAGGTGCTGCGGAACCGTTGGGTCGACGTGGTCCGCTTGCTGGTGGAGCGCGGTCGCATGACCGCTCAGGAAGCCCAGGATCGGGCACACCGCGTGGGTACCCAGTTTGCGTTGGACAGGTAGCCGGGAGGCCTCCCCCTCGACAAGGAGTGGGCCCTTCGCGAACTTGCGTACGGATCCTGCCTCCGACGACGGAAACGTACGCAAGTTCGTGGGGTCTGCCGAGCCACACACCGGTTTTCGCCGCACCCCCTGGGCAGCACGCCACCCGTAAGCGTCGCGTTATCGAAGATCGGTATGGTGCCTTGAAATTCTGCCCTGGAACATTGCGCCCGCCCATGGTGCAGGGCTCGGAGGGAGGGAGACCCGCCGAGCCCGTCGGTGTTCCGGACAGGATCCGGAGTCCGCTGGGGGTCGCACCTCCAGGGCCTGTCGGCGACGGCGCCGCTCACCTCCCCCAAGGTGGCGGCGCAGATGTCGTTTTCGGGTGAGCTGCTCTAGCGGCCGGTCCAGACCGGTGGACGCTTTTCGAGAAACGCTCCGATTCCCTCCGCTGCGTCCTCGAATCCCGTGTTGACGGTGAGCAACGGGTGCAACATCCGCAGTGCCTCCGCGGCCTGGAGGCCGAGGGTGGCATAGAACGAATCACGCCCCAGCCGCATCACCGACGGCGACTTCGACGCGAGGGTTGCCGCCAGCTCCCCCACCGTTGAATCCAGTTCCCCCACCGCCACGAGCCTGCTGAGCAGGCCCAATGCATCGGCCTCCACGGCGTCGATTCGGCGTCCGGTCATCATCAACTCGAGCGCCTTCTTCGGAGGCAGCGATCGGCAGAGTGGCACCGTGATCATGAACGGCCACAATCCTCTGTCGATCTCCGGTGTGCCGAAGGTGGCGTCCTCCGCCGCGACCACCAGATCACACGCCAGCGCAAGGCCGAACCCTCCCGCCAGGCAGTAGCCCCGGACACGCGCGATCGTCGGCTTGCCGAGCCCGTCGAGGTCCTGGAACAACCGCGCCAGCTCCCCGCGGCCCTGATGGACCGCCGCGTAGCCGGCGTCCGCGGCCATTCCCCCCAGATCGGCACCCGCGCAGAAGGCTCGCTCGCCGGCGCCGGTGAGCACGAGGCAGCGGACATCCGGATCGTCGTGGACCTCGGCGACCCTGGCCCGTAGCCCCGCAATCACCCCCCAGCTCAGCGCGTTGTGTCGTTCGGGTCGGTTGATGGTGAGGGTGGCGACGCCGTCGGCGACCTCGTACAGAAGTTCTTCCTCGGTCATCCCGCGGACGATAGATCAGGCCTGGGCAACTACCCACGCCAACGTCGTCCACGACTGGGGCGCGGCACCACCCGCCGCCCCGGTGTCGGGGTGCCAGTACTCCGCGAATCCGGATCGGCGCGCCCCGCCGATCAACGACTCCGCTATCGACGCCGCCACGGCCGTCGTCCCGTGGCGCGTGGCGGCGATCCACAACAGATAGCCGAGTTGTGGCCATGCCGGTCCACGCCAGTAGGTGTCGGGACGGTATTGCGCCTCGGCACGGTGGACACCGGTTGGCCCGAAACGGGCGCCGTGGGCGCTGTGGTCGACGAGGGAGTCCAGCGCTGCACGAACGTGGGCGGGATCGGGGTCGACCAGCGCAGCGAGGAGCGCCTCGACCGATCGGGCTCGGCCCGAACCTGCCGCGGTCGGCCCGTCGTCCACCCACGTGACAATGCCCTCATCCCACCGGGCCGATATCGCCTCGGACAACTCGGCTGCCGCGCCGAGCAGTAGCGCGTCTCCGATGAGCGCGCCGAGCTCCGCACAGTTGAACGCCACCAACGCCGTGAACGACACGGCACCCACGGGGAACTCGTCGTTGGCGACCGCGGCGCCGTGGGCATCGCGCTGTACCGCAGCGACCAGCATCCCCTTGCGGGCACGTCGGCGCTCGATGTCGGCCGGCGGGCCACCCATCAGATCGTCCCAACGCAACGAGTCGTCGGCGCCCGATTCCCAAGGATGGACCAACTCGACGAGTCCCGCTGCGCTTCTACGCCGGTGCTCCACGAGGAACATCAGCCCCGAGACCGCCCGCTCCACCAGTTGGGAGGGAAGGTCCATCCCCCGTGCGGCCAGCTCCGCCATCGCGTGCCCGTACATGGGCGGCTGAGTGATGCTCGACCAGCCGCGGCGACCCCAGAACGACTCGTGACAGGACGGATCGCCGGGATAGCCCATATGGGGGACGAACCCGCCGTCGAGCTGGCCGGCGAAGCAGGTTCCCAACTCCTCGATCGCCCGGTCGTCTCCCACCTCGGCCCAGACGATCGCGTGGAAGCAGGAGTCCCACAGCCACTGCCACGGGTAGTGGTCCCGATTCGGGCAGGTGTAGCCCTCGGCCCGCCAGTTCCGCTCCATCACAGAAAGGGCCATCTCCCCCAGTGTCGGCTCCGGTTGTGTCGGGTCGTCGCTGGCCGCCAAGCTCACGACCATACCTACCGTCGCGTTCCTCTCCTTCCGATTCGGCCCCACAGACGGGGTTTCGGTGGTGTCGCGGCGCTGGATGACGATCTTCGCCAACCTCGGCTTCGACGTGTTGGCGGTTGCGGGCGAAGGTGACGCCGACCGGCTCGTGGCCGGCCTGGGCATCGACCACGCCGTGGAGGATCCGCCGGCCCTGGAGCGGGCACTCAGCGACGCCCTGTCCGATGTCGAGCTGGTGGTGGTGGAGAACCTCGCCACGATCCCGCTGAACCTCCCGGCCTCGCTTGCGGTCGGCCGGGTCCTCGCAGGTCGACCGGCAATCCTCCACCATCACGACCCCCCTTGGCACCGGGCCAGATTCCAACACGTCACCGAGCTTCCGCTGCGCGACCCGGCGTGGCGGCACGTGAGCATCAACCACACCGCCGCGTCGGAGATGGCCGCCCGCGGCGTCCATTCCACCGTGATCTACAACGGCTTCGAGCACAGCGGTCGCGGCAATCGCGACTCCACCAGGGAGATGCTGGGAGTCGACGAAGGCGAACGGCTGCTGGCCCATCCCGTGCGCGCCATCGAGCGGAAGAACGTGCCCGGGGCGATCGCGCTGGCCGAGGCGACCGGCGCCACCTACTGGTTGCTGGGCCCCGCGGAAGAGGGCTACGGCCACGAGTTGGCACGGCTGTTGCGTGCGGCGCAGTGCCGCGTGATCCGTCACGCCTGGAGCGGCGAGGCGGACATCTACGCTGCCGCGGACGCGGTCGTGTACCCATCGGTGTGGGAGGGCTTCGGCAACCCGCCTCTGGAAGCGGCGTTGTACCGCCGCCATTGTGTGGTGGGCCACTACCCCTTCGCCACCGAGCTCCGAGGCCTGGGCTTCCGGTTCATAGATCCGAGCGACACCGCAACCTTGCACGCCTGCCTCGAGGGGCCCGACCACGACACGCTGGAGCTCAACGAGCGGCTCGTGTCGGAGCATTTCTCCGTCGCCAGGGTGGCTGCGGACATCGCCGAGCTGTTGGATCGTGCAGGATGGCTCCCGTGATTCCCCCGAAGGACAACCCATCCGTGGACACGGACCCGGTGCTGGACCGACGCGCTGTCATCGCCCGCTGGTGCAGGATCGGCAAGCGGGTGGGTTACCTGCTCTACGGCGCGGCGCTGGTGTTGTTCTTCGCCGGGTTGTCCTCGGACTTCCACGGGTGGATCGCCGCGACGATCACGGCTTGCATGCTGATAGGCGCAATCGCGCTCATCCCCGCGATCCTCTTCGGCTACGGCGTGAAGGCGGCCGATCGCGAAGACCGCGAACGCGCCGCCGGCGGAGAGAGCGCCCCGGAGTCGGGATCCCGAGTTACCGACGGGTAACATTGTTGTCGGTGCGACTCCCAGGGCCTGAACGTCGTCAGCAACTCCTCGACACGGCAATCGAGGTCTTCGCGCGCAACGGGTTCCACGAGACATCGATGAACGAGGTGGCCGAGGCCGCGGGCGTGACCAAGCCGGTCCTCTACCAGCACTTCGACTCCAAGCGCGGTCTCTACCGCGAGATGCTGGGCGAGATCGGCGCACAGCTCCGTGAGACGATCGCGAAGGCGACCATCGACGCCCCCGGACCTCACCAGCAGATCGAGGGTGGCTTCAGAGCCTACTTCCGGTTCGTTGCGGAGCACCGCGACCGCTACCGGGTGCTCTTCGGGTCCGGCACCCAGCGCGACGAGGAGTTCGCCGAGGAGGCCCGCAGGGTTGAGGCTTCCATCGCCGAGGTCGTCGGAGAGTTGATCGAGGTGGATGGACTCGACGGCGAGCGGCGACTCCTCCTCGCCAACGGGATCGTGGGTCTGGCCGAGGGCGCGAGCCGCTATTGGTTGGACAACGACGTCGATGTCGACGCGGAGACGCTCGCGCAAGAGGTCAGCCGGCTCGCCTGGGCTGGGCTCCGCGGCATTCGTTGAGCCGGCTCCGGGGAGCCGGCCCAACCGATGGTCAATCCTTGAGGGCTACCGCGTTGGGTGTCACGTTCATCTTCGGCTCGTATGCCTCGGCCTCGACCTCCCGGTGTCCGCCGCCCAACGCGGCGCGCAACTCGTCGCGGCACGCTCCACAAGGCCCGTAGTACGCCTCGACGGCCGCGACCCCGCAACGCGGACAGTCGAACTCGATCGTCGGCGCGTCGGGGTCGCCCACAGGAGGTTGCGAGATCAGGGCACGCGCACGCCGGAGGCGGCACGGGCGATGACGAGGCGCTGGATCTCGGAGGTGCCCTCGAAGATCGTCATGATCTTCGAGTCGCGGTGCCAACGCTCCACGGGGTATTCCCGCGTGTAGCCGTAGCCGCCGAGGATCTGGATGGCCTCCTCGGTGACCCGCACCGCAACCTCAGACGCCTTCAGCTTCGACATGGAGCCTTCGCCCTGCTTGAACTCCACGCCGTTGCGGCCCATCCACGCGGCACGCCACACCAGCAGTCGGGACGCGTCGATCTCGGTTGCCATGTCGGCGAGCTTGAAGGCGATGCCCTGCTTCATGATGATCGGTTCACCGAACGCGACACGGTCCTTCGCGTACTGCAACGAGTACTCGTAGGCGGCACGGGCGATGCCCACGGCCATTGCCCCCACAGTGGGGCGGGTGGTCTCGAATGTGGCCATCGCCGGTTGCTTCTCGCCGCTGGCCTCCTTGGCCCGGGCCTTGGCGAGCTTGTGGTCGAGACGCTCCTTGCCGCCCAACAGGCAACGGCCCGGCACACGCACGTCGTCGAGTACCACCTCGGCGGTGTGCGACGCGCGGATGCCGTGCTTCTTGTACTTCTGACCCTGGGACAGACCCTTGGTGCCCGGCGGCACGATGAAGCTCGCGTGGCCACGGGACCCGAGCTCTGAGTCGACCACCGCGACGACGACGTGGATGTCGGCAATGCCGCCGTTGGTGATCCACGCCTTGGTCCCGTTGAGGACCCACTCGTCGTTTGCCTCGTCGTAGACGGCGCGGGTGCGGTAACCGCCCACGTCGGAGCCGGCATCGGGCTCCGATGCGCACAGCGCTCCCAACTTCACGTTGTCGGCGTCGCCGTAGCACTGCGGCACCCACTCGAAGAGCTGCTCGGGTGTGCCGTTGCCCGCGATCGCCGCGGCGGCCAGACCGGAACCGAAGATCGACAGCGCGAGCCCCGGGTCGCCCCAGAACAACTCCTCGATGGCCACCGGAAGTGTCAGGCCGGTGAGGTCTGCGATGCCGTTGGCCATGAACTCGAAGCCGTAGAGGCCGACCTTGGCGGCTTCCTGCACGATGGGCCAGGGGAACTCCTCCCGTTCGTCCCACTCCTCCGCATTGGGACGCAGCACGTCCTGTGCGAAGCCGTGGACCCAGTCCTGAAGCTGGATCTGGTCCTCGTTCAGCGACATCGAGAATTCGGCCATGGAACACCTCCACATCGAGGTTCGTCGTTTTCCAGAAGTTACCGGTTGGTAACCGAGCGAACAAACCCATCGACAGTGTGGAAAGCGGCACACTTCAGCAGTGCGCAACGGACCTCTCACACGTCTGATCCAGCTCGACGAACGCTTGTACCGGGCGGCAACCGCTCGGCCGGCACCGTTGGTGGACCACCTGGTGTACCCCCTCACCCGTTCGGCCGACGGTGGGGTGCTGTGGCTCGCGGTCGCCGCGATGCTCGCCGCGACCGGCAATCCCACCGCCCGCAGGGCTGCGGTCCGCGCAACGGCCTCGCTCACTGTTACCTCCATAGGTGCCAACCTCGTGGTGAAGCCCCTCTTCAGGCGGCCCCGCCCGAGCCCCGTCCGCCAGGCCTGGCAGCTCCGCCCCTTCAAGCGCCCGCGCACCACCTCGTTTCCCTCCGGGCACTCGGCCTGCGCGGCAGCCTTCGCCGTCGGAGCGACCGCCGAGACCCCGTGGGCCACGCCTCTGCTCGGGCTCGCGGCCGCCGTCGCCTACTCCCGGGTGCGAACGCGGGTCCACTACCCCCTCGACGTGATCGCGGGTCTCGGGATCGGAACCGCGATCGCCCTGGCGATGAAGTCCTACGGCCCCATCAGCGGCGGCGGCGACCACATCGGCACACGTTCCAACGCCACCTGCCCTTCACACGGGACAAGCTCCTCGAGCCCTTCGGGCAACGAGGTCGTCACGCCCTCGTTCTGAGAGAAGCAGTTGCCTGCCGGCGGAAACGGCGATCCGATCGCAGCAAACACCAGATCCGGGCCTCGGTTTGCGACGACGTTGCCGACAACACGGTTCGACTCGGGCGGATATCCGTCCTGATCGGTTACGACGATCCCACCGTCGGGGTGGCCGCGCACCTCGTTGCCTTCGACCAGGTTGTCGCGTCCACCGCCGATCACGATCCCCACCGACTCGTTGTCAGCCACCACGTTGTCGAGGATCTCCGACCCGCCTTGGGGAGCCAGGCGCTCCTGGTCGCCTGAGCTGGTGGTCATCCCGATGCGGTTTCGCTCCCAGCGGTTGCGCTCGACTCGCACTCCTGTGGCGTTGGTGGCCTCGTAGCCCACACGGTTCCCCTCGGCCACGTTGTTCCGGAACACCGCGTCGCAGGGGTTGCACTGCCCTATGTAGAACCCCGAGTCGGGTGATCCGCCGGCATAGGACCTCTCGACGACACCGTCGCGGGCGCCGAACGCGTAGATGCCGTACAGCCCGTTGTCGAGCGCGCTGACCTCCGTGACCCTGTAGTCACGCGGGCCTGATTTGCCGCCGCCGTAGTCGCCGGCAACCAGCACACCGTTCACGAGGTAGTTGCGTACCGTCAGGTTCTCCACGCTCACGCCATCGGTGTACACGGCGATCCCGTTCTGGAGGTTGCCCTTGCCATCGAGAACCACCGACTCGCGTTCGGTTCCGCGTAGCTCGATTCCGTCGGTCTCCACCAACACGGCTTCGTGGTAGGTCCCCGGGGCGATCTCGACCGAATCACCGGGCTGGGCATCGTCGACTGCTGCCTGGATGGTCGGGTAGTCGCGCGGTACATGGCGGGTGGTCGGACGGCGGCCGCCCGGCCGATCACCGTCCCCGCCACCACCGCACGCTGCCACCAGCACCAACGCGGCGCCGACTGCGACTACTCGGTGCGACGTGGCGCGGGGCACCACTCAGCCCGGCCGGACCCGGGTGCCGTCGGCGCTGTCCTCGACCACCCAGCCGGCGGCGACGAGCTCGTCACGGAGCGCATCCGCTCTGGTCCAGTCCTTCGCGGCGCGGGCCTCGTCGCGCTCGCGCGCGAGGGCGACCACCTCATCGGGCAACTCCGAGCCGTCCACGTCGAGCACGAGTCCCACCGCGCGCATCATCGACAACAACGCCGAGATGAGCGGCAGCGCCACCAGATCGCTGCCGGCGTCGAGCAACGAGTTGATCCGCGTCACCGATTTGAACACGATCGCCATCGCGCCCGGTGTGTCCAAATCGTCGTCCATGCGCTCGGCGAAAGACGCGATCGTCTCGGGATCCGGGTCGGGGAGATCTGCAACGTGGTCGCGAACTCTCCGCGCAACCGCATCCAGTCGTGCCAGCGCCGCCTCGGCGTTGCCGATAGAGGTGGAATCCACGTCGATCGGTGAGCGGTAGTGGGACTGGAGGCAGAGCATTCGATACGCGCGCGGGTCGTGCGCGTCGAGGAGGTCCAACAGGTTCGTGAAGTTGCCGAGCGACTTCGACATCTTCTCGCCCCCCACCTCCACGAAGCCGTTGTGAACCCACAGCTCGGCGAAGTCGGCACCGTCGGCGACAGCCTGGGCTCGTTCGTTCTCGTGATGCGGAAACGCCAGGTCCTGGCCACCGGCGTGAAGGTCGAAGCAATCCCCGAGCAGGTCCCGCGACCTCACGACGCACTCGGTGTGCCACCCCGGCCGACCCGCCCCCCAAGGCGAAGGCCACGACGGCTCACCCGGCTTGGCGAGCTTCCAGAGCGCGAAGTCGATCGGCGACTCCTTCGCCTCGTCCACGCCGACCCGCGCCCCCGCGCGCAACGAGTCGATCGACTGTCGGGCCAACAGGCCGTAGTCGGCAACGACCGAGGGCCGGAAGTAGACCCCGTCGGGCGCGACGTACGCGGCGCCGCGTTCCACGAGTCGTTCGATGAACTCGACCATCTGCTCCACGTAGTCGGTCGCATGTGGATCACGGGTGGGACGCTCGACGCCGATCGCGTCCATGGCCCGGTACCACACGCGCTCACAACGCTGGGCGATCTCCTCCCACGAGCGACCTTCCTCCGCCGCCCGTTGGATGATCTTGTCGTCGATGTCGGTGATATTGGAGACGTAGTCGACCTCGAAGCCGCTCCAGCGGAGATAGCGGCGCAGCACGTCGAACACCAGGCTGAAACGTCCGTGTCCGAGGTGCGGTGGGCCGTAGACGGTTGGGCCGCACACGTACATCGACACCTTGTTCGGCTCACGCGGCTGAAGCGGGCGCGACGATCCGGTGGCGGTGTCGTGGAGGTGCAGCACGCCACACACGCTACGCGGTCATGTGTAGTCGGCGGTCATGCGAAGTCGCCTCCGCACTCGCCTCACCGGCAGAATTGACGCCTCGCCGCTCCGACCGGCGGCACGGAGGGAACGTTCGATGGCACACACACACGACCCGGTCATGCCCACGCCGCCTCATGCGGTCGGCGAAACGCTGCTGCCCGACGGGCGCCAGATGGGTTGGGCCGCGTTCGGTGACCCCTCCGGGGACCCCGTCCTCTGGTTTCACGGCACACCGGGTGCGCGCTGCCAGGTCCCATCCGATCTCGACGCGGAGGCGAAGGCCCGGCGTCTACGGGTGATCGGCATCGAACGCCCCGGAACCGGCAGCTCCACCGAACACCTCTACGAACAGGTGGTGGACTTCGTCGATGACGTGATGGTCGTGTTGGACGAGCTCGGCATCGACCGTTTCGCGGCGGTGGGCCTCTCCGGTGGAGGGCCCTTCGTGCTGGCGTGTGCCGCCAAGCTCAAGGAGCGGATGACCACCGGCGTTGTACTGGGCGGCGTGGCACCAACCCGCGGAGCCGACTCGGTGTTCAGCCACATGCTGGCGCTCACGCTCGCCTCCGACGTTCTCGCCGCGATCCGGCGACCGATAGGCGCGGCCTTCGGGGCCATGGTGAAGGCCACGAGCCCGATCGGGCGTCAGCTGATCGACGCGTTCTTCCTCCTCGAGTGGGGCGACCGCAAGTTGATGACCGAGAAGCCCGACATGAAGGGCCAGCTCATCGCGGATCTCGTCGACGCGGCACGCCGCGGCGGGCTACGCGCACCGCTGGACGACCTCACGCTCTTCGGGCGCCACTGGGGCTTCGAGCTGAGCGAGGTCAAGGTCCCCATCACGTTCTTCGGTGGAACCAGCGACGTGATCGTTCCCTATATGCACGCGGAGCGGCAGGCCAAGCGGGTCGCCGGTGCACGTCTGCGTACCGTGCCGGGAACCGGCCACTTCGCCGGCTACACCGAGGTGGACCAGGTCGTCGACATCATCCGCGAGCAGTGGCCACCGGTGCGGGCGGCCCGCCCACGGCGGCCTCAGCCCGCCCGTAGCGGTCGGCCCTCCGCCGGGTAGGGGTCCAACACCAGATCGATGCCCATCTGGCCGAGCTCGGCCAACGCCCCATGGTCGACCACGCTGGGGCGACGTGAGCCGGCGGCGGCGGAGAAGCTCAACCACACCTCCACCGTGGAGCACTCGCACAGCTCTACGAGCGCGCGGCTGTGGTCGCGAAGTTCCTCGATGAGGATGTAGAGGTGATCCTCGATCGACGCCGAGGGCTCGAGCCCCGAGGCCCTCACCCACACCGAGAAGGCCGGTTCTCCCTCTGCGGAGCGGGTGGAGGTCGGACGAAGGCCGAGCCGTTCGCTGATCGCCTCGGTGGAGAGCTGGTCGGACGCGATCCGCAATGACGCGGTCGCCCACGCCCTGCCCACATCGAGATCGCCCGGCTCGATCATCGCTTGCACGATAACGGGCCCCGAAACCTTCAGGTAGGCGTCGGGGCGCGCCGATCCCTCCCTTCGTGAAGCACTCCACGGCAACGGCGGCCGTCGCCGTCGTCACTTCCATGGCCGCCGCGTCCATAACCGAGGCCTCCGTCGATGGGATGGGTTGGCCGTTGCGCTTCGCGCTGGCAGTTCTTCTGGGCGTCGGCATCGCCGCGATGATCCGAGCCGGGCTCGTCCAGCCGCTCTCCGATGCGGTGGTCGCGCAGCGACGGGCTGGAGCCGCTGCCGCCGCGGAACTCGAGGAGCGCGACGGCCTCGACCTGCTGCTCCATCAGGTGGCCGCGCTGCTGGAAGCCGCGAGCGACGACGCCGACGTGCTCGACATCTGCGCCCGCGGGGTCAGCCGCATCCTCCCCGAACGGGAAAGCTCGCTGCTGTTGTGCAACGCGAGCCGCGAGCTGCACCTCGCGTTCCGCTGCGAGATCCGACCAGACGGCCTCGCGGCGCCGTCTCAGATGCCGGCACGGAGCAGGTGCCTGGCGCTGTCGGGGCGCGGGCTGAAGACGGTCTCCAGCACAACCGCTCTCGACGCGTGCGACCACAGTGAGCTGAGCGGTCTAGAGGTGTCGGCGATGTGTCTCGTGATCGAGGGACCTCACGCTCCGATCGGGGTGATCTCCTCGGTGGGCGCCGAGGGTGACATCCCCTCCAAGGCCGTTCTGTCCACCTTGGAACACCTCGTGACGCTCGTGGAGTTGAACTTGGCCCGGCTGGAGATCAGCAGGCGACTGGGGGTGTCGCCTGCGGGTGGCTCCGGGGCTGTGGAGACGGACTCGCTCACCGGTCTGCCGAGCGCGCATCTCGGCGCACTGGCCCTCAACGACCTGCTCGCACAGACCGCGCCGTTCTCGGTCGCGCTGTGCAACCTCGACCGGCTCGCCGCCTACAACGACGAGCACGGCAGGGAGCTGGGCGATGTTGCGATCCAGTCGGTGGGGCGTGTGCTGCGCGAAGCCCTACGACCTGACGATGTCGTGTGTCGGATGGATGGCGACACATTCCTCATCGCGTTCCCCGATTGCACCGCCACCAACGCCGCGGCGGCGATGGAGCGGGTGCGTGAGGCGCTGGTGCTTCGACTCGCCGAGCACGGCAGTCCCCGCTTCACGTGTTCCGTCGGGTTGGCCGACTCCAGCCACGGCGAGTCGATCGACGAGATCCTCGATGCCGCGGATCTCGCCATGTCGATGGCGAAATACGACGGCGGCAACCGGGTCCGTGCCGCCTGGGTGGACGACGCGATGGAGGCCGGCCACAGGGGGCCGGCCTCCATCGATTGAAATGCTTGCGATCCGCCGAGATCAGAACGGGTTGCAGGACACCCCGAACTGGGTCCCCGGCTCGAGGACCAGCAGGTTGCACCCACCAACGCCCAGCGGGATCTTGCAGCTGGCCGCGGTGACCGGTAGCACCAACATCATGGCCGTCAGAACGGCCTTTCGCGTACGAGACATGAGGTAACCCCCTCCGATAGAACCCTTGTGGTCCATAGAGCCTGCTCGGACTTCACCCCCGGTGTCAACGATCCTCGTCGAGCACGTTGGAGAACCCACGTCGGGACCACCGGCGCGGCACCACTACCCTCGGGCGGCGACATGGCGAGCAACACCGAACCGACCCCCAAGGCCCTCCGCAGCGTTCCCGACAAGCCGTCACCCGACGGCCTGGAGGACAAGTGGGCGGCGGCCTGGGACAGAGAAGGCACCTATCACTTCGACCGCAGCGCCGTCCGCGAGGGGGTCTTCTCCATCGACACCCCCCCACCGACGGTCTCGGGGTCGCTGCACGTCGGACACGTCTTCAGCTACAGCCACACCGACACGATCGCCCGCTACCAGCGGATGCGCGGGCGTGCCGTGTTCTACCCGATGGGCTGGGACGACAACGGGGTGCCCACCGAGCGGCGGGTCGAGAACCACTTCGGCATCCTCTGTGACCCCTCCTTGCCCTACGTCGAGGGATACGAGGCTCCCGAATCGCCGGCCAAGGAGCGCCGCGAGTACCAGCGGATCAGCCGGCGCAACTTCATCGAGATGTGCGCGCGACTAACCGCGATCGACGAGGAAGCGTTCAAGGACCTCTTTCGCCACCTGGGCCTGTCGGTGGACTGGCGCCAGGAGTACACAACGATCAGTCGCTCCTCGCAGCGAACCAGCCAGGCTGCGTTCCTGCGCAACCTGGCGCGGGGTGAGGCCTACAGCGCGGACGCCCCCTGCCTGTGGGACACCACCTTCCAGATGGCGGTCAGCCAGGCGGAGCTGGAGGACAAGGAACGTCCCGGCGCCTATCACGACCTGGCGTTCCGTCGCCCCGACGGATCCGACCTGCGGATCTCGACCACCCGACCGGAACTGCTGGTGAGCTGCGTCGCTGTGGTCGCACACCCCGACGATGCCCGCTACCAGCCGCTATTCGGCACCACGGTGACCACCCCGCTGTTCGGTGTGGAGGTACCGGTGCACGCGCACCGTCTCGCCGATCCAGACAAGGGCTCGGGCATCGCGATGATCTGCACCTTCGGCGACACCACAGACGTGACGTGGTGGCGTGAGCTGGATCTTCCGGCCCGCGCGGTGATCGGCCGGGACGGACGGTTCCAACAGGAGGTGCCGTCATGGCTGGGAACCGATTTGGCGCAGGACCGCTACAGCCGGCTCGGTGGTCTCTACGTGAAGCAGGCGCAGCGGGCTTGTGTGGAGATGCTGCGCGAGAGCGGAGAGCTGTTGGGCGAACCCGAGCCCATCACGCACGCCGTGAAGTTCTACGAGAAGGGAGACCAGCCGCTCGAGATCGTCCAGTCACGGCAGTGGTACATCCGCAACGGCGGCCGCGACGACGCGTTGGCAGAGTCACTCGTCACCCGCGGCACCGAGCTGGCGTGGCACCCGGCCTACATGAGGCACCGCTACGACAACTGGATCGAGGGCCTCGCGGGTGACTGGCTGGTGAGTCGCCAGCGGTACTTCGGAGTACCGATCCCGGTGTGGTACCCACTCGACAGCGGCGGTGCGATCGACTACGACCGGCCGATCCTCCCCGACGAGGCCGACCTCCCAGTCGACCCGCAGTCGGAGCCGCCCTCCGGCTACGACGAGTCCCAGCGCGGCCTACCCGGTGGGTTCGTGGGCGACCCCGACATCTTCGACACGTGGGCCACGTCATCGCTGACACCGCAGATCGCCGGAGGGTGGATCGACGACACCGACCTGTTCGAGCGGGTGTTCCCGATGGACATGCGACCGCAGGGACACGACATCATCCGCACCTGGCTGTTCTCGACGATGGTCCGCAGCAACTTCGAGCACGGTGTTGCGCCGTGGCGGAACGCCGCGTTGTCGGGGTGGATCCTGGACCCCGACCGCAAGAAGATGTCCAAGTCCAAGGGCAACGTGGTCACCCCGATGGGCCTGTTGGAGCAATACGGCTCCGACGGTGTGCGCTACTGGGCGGCATCGGGCCGTCCCGGCACCGACACCGCGTTCGACGAGAAGGAGATGAAGGTAGGCCGACGGTTGTCGATCAAGCTTCTCAACGCCTCGAAGTTCGCGCTGAGCTTCGGCGAAGCAGCCACCTCCGCCATCAGCGAACCGCTCGACCGGGCCCTGCTCGCCGCGCTGGCCGAGCTGGTCGCCGAGTGCACCAGCGCATTCGACGACTTCGACTACGCCCGGTCCCTCGAGCGGAGCGAGGCGTTCTTCTGGTCCTTCTGCGACGACTACCTCGAGTTGGTGAAACAGCGCGCCTACGGCTCGGGCGACGACGCCGGTGCCGAGTCCGCGAAGGCAACCCTGTCGATCGCCCTCTCGGTGCTCCAGCGTCTCTTCGCGCCGATCCTCCCGTTCGTGGCGGAGGAGGTCTGGTCGTGGTGGATGGAGGGCTCCATCCACCTCAGCGAATGGCCCGATGCGGAGGGGCTGCGTCGCCATGCCGCCGGAGGAGACCGTGACGTGTTGACAGTGGCCTCCGACGTGCTGCGTGAAGTTCGCCGGGCCAAGAGCGAGGCGAAGGTCTCGATGCGCGCCGAGGTGGCGTCGGTGAAGGTGACGGCGCCGGTCGATCGACTCGACGCCGCGCGGGCCGCCGAGGCCGACCTCCGCGACGCGGGCTCCATATCGGAGCTGGCCTTCGCCGAAGGCGACTGGGATGTCGTCGTCGCCCTGGCCGAGGGCTGAACGGGCCGGGCCCCTCAGCCCGAGCGTCTCTGCCGCGAAGTCACCATCCGGGTGATCCATTGGGCGAAAGCCAGCGGGTCGCCCACGTCGCGCATCGCCTTGAAGCTGGACTTCTCACTTGCCGTGTGGATCCGGATCGTGGCGGTTCCGGTGAGACGGTCCGCCAAGGACCTCTCCACCGAGACATCGGTGACCTTGCTCCACGTGAGGTACTCCTGATCGGTTCGGAGTACACCCGAGAACCTCATTGCCCGGTGCGAGGTGATCACGTAGCGGGTGCATGACACCTTTGTCGCCTCCACCACCAGCGTCAGAGTCAAGCCGGCCACCGCCACCAGACCCAACAAGCGCACCGCACCCGAGTCGGCCGCAGCCACGACCCCGACACACGCTGCGATCGCCACGATGTGCAGCCACTGGTCGATCAGCCAGCCGCGCATGTCGGGCGGGATGTTCACGTAGAGGGTCTCACCGTCACCCAGGGCCCTCTCGACCCGGCTGTCGGGACCGGAGAGCAACAACATCAGTCGGCGAGCCCCCGGACGAACTCACCGAGGCGGTCCCACGCCTCGCTTACTACGTGGCCGACCGACCCCAGGAAGTCCGACACGGTGTCCGCTGTGCCCGACGGGTTCCTCCAGATGAAGAAGATCATCACCGCGATGCACACGAGCCCGATCATGCTCACTCGCTTGGCCACGGAACCACAGTACGAAGATGGCCCCGTTCAGTGGTGGATCCCACACTGTCAGCGTGCAGGTGGTGGCGGGATCTGAGCCGGAGGCGGCTGAGTCGCCATCACGATGCCCGCCTCGTCGAAGGCCTCCTTGACGCGAAGGCGCAGCTCCCGCTCCACTACCCATTGCGCAGCGGGCTCTGTCTCCAACACCACACGCAAGGTCACACCCGAGGCACCGAACGCCTGCACACCCTGGTCGTCGGGAACACCGGAGATCCGCTCCCCCGCCCAGCCATCCTCCGCCGCGAGCGCTTCGGCAACGGCCACGAACACGCTCCGGGCCGCCCGCACGTCGGCATCCATGGGCACCACGACATCCACCACCGCACGCGCCCAGTTCTGGCTCTTGTTCCCCACGCGCTCGATGATGCCGTTCGGAACGTGCCAGACGGTTCCCGCCGCGTCGCGCAACCGCGTTGCCCGCAACGTGAAGTGCTCCACCTGGCCGTTCGCCACGCCGGCGTCGATCGTGTCACCGACGCCGTACTGGTCCTCGAGCAACACGAAGATGCCGGCCACCACGTCACGAACCAACGATTGGGCACCGAAGCCGACGGCGATCGAGGCGACCCCGGCACCCGCGATGAGCGGTGCGAGGTTGATGTCGAGCTCTCCCAACACAACGAGTAGGGCGATCAGGAAGATGGTGACGGATGCGAGACTGCGCAACACCGAGCTGAGGGTGCGGGCGCGGGCCTCGGCTCGCTGAGCCTGCTCGGCTCGTATGAGGGTGCCGGGCACGCGGTCGAGCTCCTTGGCGGCGCTGCGCACGGTGGCCACGATGCGACCCACCACACGGCGAGCGATCGCGTTCAGCACGATCGCGATCAACGCGACGAGGGCGATCCGACCCACCGATGCCAGCACGTCCCGCCAGCGGTCGGTGAGTTCGAAGGCAATCATGGGCCGACACCCTACGGCCACCCACACCACCCGGTTATGTGGTGCCACGGTACGGGGCGTGGGTCAGAGCGAGTCGAGGAAGGCGAGCAGGGCCTGCGCGTCGGCGTCGCCCAGCAGTTCGAACCTGTGTCGTGCAGCACGAGCTTCGCCGTCGTGCCAGTAGATCGCTTCCTCCGGGGTCCGGGCACGGCCGTCGTGGAGGAACGCCTCGGCTCCGGTGACCTCCACCCGACGACCCAACCCCCACAGCGGCGGGGTGCGCCACTCGTTGCCTGACGCCGAGAACTCCGGGCGGCCGTCAGCAAGGCGTTCACCCATGTCGTGGAGGAGCAGGTCGGTGTAAGGGTGGAACGTCACGTTCGAGAGCGCCCCGATCTCGTCGGGGCCGCTCTTCTGGGTAGGGCTGTGACACGCAGAGCAGCCGGTCGACTCGAACAGGCTCGCCCCGCGTCGCACCATGGGCCGTTCGGTGCCACGGCTGATGGGCACGGCGATGGTCCTGTTGTAGAAGACGAGCTCATCGAGTTCCTCACGCGTCAGATCCGACCTCTCACCCGGTGCCACGTCGTCGGGGCCGCTCAGGCCGAGGTCGCCGTGGAGGGCGGCGAGGGTCTGGCTCTCCACGCTGTACTGACCTGCCTTCCACCCGAACCGGCCCGCCACGGTCTCACCCGTGTCCCCATCGACCACCTCGTTGAGTCGGCCCGACACCTCGCCAGCGTTCGACTGGGCGGCGACGGCTGCCCGCAAAGAGCCCTCGGGGATCGCCTCCAGCAGTCCCAGCCCGATCATCGGTGGCGTCACCCGTGGCGAGACGAGCATCTCGTCCGGCAGCTCGCCACGACGCGGTTCCATCTCCAGGTTCGGGCGGCGAAGTTCCACGACCGACCCATCCGCCCGCCGGTGGCCGACGGCCGACCACCGCAGGTCGATGGAGGCTTCGGGGTCACCGTGGGTCGACTCGGGGGTGAGCTGAAGACCGTAGACGGGTACGGGCCGCTGCGATCGCCCGTCGGTGTCGGTGCCCGGCAGTGAGATGCGAACGATGAGCCCCGGCGGCCGGTCACGATCAGCAGAAGTGCTCACCTCGGTGCCGTCGAGATGGCACGACAGACACCCCGTGCCGTCGTGGTCGGGGCCGACGCCCTCTGCTTCGAGGAAGAACCGGTCGAAGGGCTCGGCACCAGCGGCGAAGCGTGCCAGGCCACGGTTGTCGAGGTTGCGCGCGGATTGGTTGTACGGGCGCCCCCGCAGAGCCCGGGCGGTGGTCGGACCGCCGTTGCGGTCGGTGAGGAACCCCGGCGCCTCGACACGATCCTCGGCAGAACCGCAGCCGGCCACACCCAGTGCCGCGGCAAGGAACGCTGCCAGGAACCGCCTCACGTGAACGACACCGCTTCTGCCGCGACCTGAGCTGCCCAGCGGTAGTCGGCCTTGCCGTTGGGGCCTCGTGGAACCCGCTCGACGGCGACGACGTGCTTGGGGCACTTGTAGCCCGCCAGGGTCCGTCGGCAGTGGGCGACCAACTCGGCTGCCTCCACCTCTCCGCTGAGCGACACCACCGCGGTCACCGCCTGTCCCCACTTCTCGTCGTCCACGCCCACCACGTTCGCATCGATCACCTGAGGGTGGAGTTTGAGGGTCTCCTCGACCTCCTCGGGATACACCTTCTCACCCGCGGTGTTGATGCACACGCTGCCGCGGCCCAGCAGACGGATGGTGCCGTCGGCTTCCACCCGCGCCCAGTCACCCGGCACCGACCAGCGGCGACCTGCGAAGGTGCGGAAGGTGGCGGCGGTCTTGTCGGGATCCTTGTAGTAACCGATGGGGATCGGCCCACCGATTGCGATCAGCCCGCTCTCCTCCGAGCCTGGTTCCACCTCGCGGCCGTCCTCTGTGAAGACGCTCGAGTTCTCACCGAGGCGGAACTTCGCGGTCCCCACCGAACGCCCCCTCTTGGAGACCGAGTTCGCGCCACCGACTCCCTCCGAGGATCCCACGAGATCAGCGAGCGCCACATCCAGCCGCTCCAACAGCGCGTCCTTGACCGGCTGGGACCACATCACCCCCGACGAGACGATCATGCCCAACGACGAGAGATCACGCCGGCGTCCCGCTTCCTCGTCGGCTTCGAGTGCGGCGACGATGGGCTTGGCGAACGCGTCGCCGACGATCGTGAGGTTGGTGACCCGATGGGCCTCGGCGGCATCGAGAAGTTCCACCGCGTCGAGGCTCCGGCCGCACAGCGTCACGATCGAGCCGGCCGCGCTCAAAGCACCCCACGACGAGATCGCGGAGGTGCCGTGCATGAGCGGTGCCGCAGGCAACAGCCGCGGCGCTCGGCCACGCTCGTGGATCCGCCGAGCGGCAGCCCCCACCGCGGCCGGATCGGCGGGCAAGTGCTCTCCTGCCGCCTTGAATGTGGGGGCAGACGTCTCGAACAGGTTCCCCTGGGGCCACATCACCCCCTTGGGCATGCCGGTGGTGCCGCCGGTGTAGAGGAACCATAGATCGTCCACGCTGCGGTCGATGCGAGCCGCCGGATCGGCTGTGGCGTTCGCCTCGGAGTAGCGGAGGCCGCCGCCGATCAGCTCGCCGTCGCCCACCTGGAGTACCAGGCGGATCTTGGGGAGCTGCGCGAGTACTTCGCCGACGGCAGGAGCGATGGCGCTGTCCAAGACGATCGCCTCGGCGTCCGAGTTGTCGAGCAGGTATGCGAGCTCGGCCGCCGTGTAGCGGTAGTTCACGTTCACCGGCACCGCGCGGGCCTTGAAGCAGCCGAAGCTGGCCTCGACGTACTCGATGCCGTTGTAGAGAGCGAGCGCGACCTTGGCGTCGTGGCCTATCCCACGGTCGGCAAGGATCCCCGCGAATCGCGCCGCCCCGGCTTCGAGCTCGCTCCAGCTCCGCATCTCTCCACCGTGGAACTGGGCCGGGGCGTCACCGACGGAGTCGGCCACCGCCTCCCACACCGTGGCCAGGTTCCATCGGTCTCCGTGCTGGGTCACCGCCGCCATGCTGCCATCCCGGCCTCAGAGTGTGTCGAACACGTAGGCGACGCTCCAGCGCACCGTGCCCATCAGCCCGTCGCCCGGACGCACCACCGGGCTGGGGAACTCGGAGCGGTTCGGCGCGTCGGGTAGCTGCTGGGCTTCCAGTGCCACTCCACGTCTGGCGCCGATGCCCAACTTGTCGGCCGTGTAGAGCTGAAGGCCGGGCTGGTTCGAACGCATCCACATCCGCCTACCGCTGCGGGGATCGCTCAAGGTGGCGACGTGGGTGGCAAGGGTCGGCTCCCACCCGCCGTCCCATGGGTCCCAATCCTGGAGGAGGCAATGGTCGAGGGAGCGACCCCCGAGGTTGCCATCGCCCAGCAGCTCGGCAACCGGCAGACGCCGCCCGGTGGGGATCAGATCCGAGTCCACATCGAGGTAGTCCACGGCGGTCACCTCCAGGTGGTGGTGATCGATCGTCGCGCCGGGATGGTCGCCCCCGAGGTTCCAATAGGTGTGGTTGGTCAACGAGAGCACGCTCGGCGCACTCACCAGCGTGGTTGCCACCACAGCGAGTGTCGGACCGCTGAGGCGGTATTCCACCATGGCGATCATCTCACCCGGGAAGCCGCCGTCGCCGGAGTCGCTGTCCATCCGCAGGGTCACCGAGTCCCGAAGTTGCTCCTGAACCACCCAGTCGCGACGACCCCAGCTCTGCGATCCGCCGTGGAGTGTGTTGGGTCCGTCGTTGGCGTCGAGTCGGTGCTCCACGCCGTCGAGCTCGAAGCGGGCACCGGCGATACGGTTCGCGTAGCGGCCGACCATCGCCCCCAGATATGAGTTGCGGCTCCGGTCGCGGTAGGCCTCCGGCGATTCGAGGGAGACCACGACGTTGGCGAAACCGCCGTCCGAGTCGGGCGCTTCGAGTGTCACGAGGCTGGCGCCGAAGGGGATCACCTCCGCGACCAGGTAGTCGGATTCGATTCGCAGCGCGCCGTGCATCAACGCCGATCCACCGTGATGGTCCAGCTCCAACGGAACCGCCCGGCCGCCACCTGGTAGCGCGGCAGTACATCGGGCCCACATGAGGCGGTTCCCAGACCCCGATGCGCGATGTCGACATGGACGAAGGTCTCCTCCGATGCCACGAGCTCGGACGCGTGGCGGGCTTCGGTGAGAGCTGCGGCGCAGTGGTTCAGAGCGCTGAAGCCGAAGTGCCTGTCTGCGCTCACTGTCAGGCGCGTCCGACCGTTGTCGATGCGGAACCAACGGGTGTCGTGGTGGAACCCGTGATGTTGGGGGAAGGCGTAGTCGACGTACTGCTCGGTCACCGTGGACTTCCAGCGGCGCAGCTCGGCGAGGCAACGGTCGGGGTAGGTCTCGTGCGGTCCGGGCCCGTACCACTCAAGCGCCTCGAACCCGGCGGGCAGAACGAACGTCATGCCGACCCGCGGAAGATCCGCGAGCAGCCCCGGAACCGTTACGTCCTCCGAGAAGCGCACCACACCGCCATCGAGCAGCTCGATCCGCCGGTCATGGGAGATGCCCACGGCGGCCGGGTCGTCGCGGTCCAGCCCGGCACCAACCCAGCGACCCCTGGCACCCACGCCGGTCATCCACCCCACCTGGATGCCGTCGTTGTCGGTGGGTGCTCGCCACACACACAGTCGGGGCAGTTCGATGCTCACGGAACCGGCTCGCAGATGGGTGTCATCGACCTCGACGGAGACCGGACGCTTCGGCGCCGGAGGGCTCGCCTCGGCGTGGGAGAGCTCGATCTGACACCACCCGAGGTCGCGGCCCCGCTCGCTGAATCGCATGCTGAGGTGAGTGGCGCCACGGTGGCGCGGCCTCGGCATCGTCCCGGTTGAACGGGGCTCGACAGCACCCGGCACCAACGTTCCCCGGGCCACGACACTGCCGTGTGTCAGCAGCTCCCAACGGCAACGAACCCCAGCGAGGCTGCGGAACCAGTGGCGGTTGTGGATCACGAGCCTGCCCCGCGGGTCGAGGCTCGCCGCGACCGGCTGTGCGAGCGCGGCCAGCTCGGCCATTGCCGGGTGCGGAACCCGGTCCGCGCTGACGAGACCGTCGAGGCAGAAGTTGCCGTCGTGTCGACCGATCCGCGCGTCCTCACCGAAGTCTCCGCCGTAGCCGATCGAGCCGTCGGGTCGTCGCACGCCGTGCTCCAGCCACTCCCAGACGAACCCGCCCTGGAGGCCTTCCTCGGATTCGAAGGCGGCGGCATAGTCGGCGAGGGAACCGTTGGAGTTGCCCATCGCGTGGGAGAACTCACAGAGGATCAACGGCCGGCGCCGGTCCGTGCCGCTACGGGACCACGCGACGATGTCGTCGATCGAGCTGTACATCGGACAGACGACGTCGCTGACCGGCGCCTCGGCACCCAGGTCGTGCATGAAGGGGCCCTCGTACTGGATGGGCCTCGACGGATCGATGCGGCGCATCGCGGCGGCCATCGCGTCGTGCGCGGCGCCGTAGCCGGATTCGTTGCCCAGCGACCAGGCGATGACACTGGGGTGGTTGCGGTCCCGCAGCACCATGCGCACCCCGCGTTCGACGATGGCGCCGAAGTATCGGGGGTCATGGCACAGGCTCGCCTGGCGAGCGTGTGCCTCGACGTTCGCCTCGTCGATGACGTAGATACCCAGCTCGTCGCACAGCTCGAGGAGCCGTTCGTCGTGGGGATAGTGGGCGCAGCGCAGCGCGTTGAGGTGATGCGCCTTCATCATCTCGAGGTCCTGACGAAGGCGTTGTTCGGACAGCACCCTGCCGCTGTCGGGGTCGTGCTCGTGGTAGTTGACGCCCCAGACGGTTACGGGGCAACCGTTGATGAGCAGTTGCCGATCACGGACTTCGACCGAACGAAACCCGCTGTGGCGTGCCCGTGCTTCGACGACCTCGCCGGCGGGATCGCGCAGCGACACAACCACCTGGTAGCGGGTGGGTGTCTCATGCGACCACGGGCGACAGTTCGCCACCTCGATCCGGCCGCAGACCACCGCCCTTTCGAAGAACATGCCCGAGATCAGCTCGGCGAAGGGCTCGCCGTGCTGGAATGTGGGCACAGGCAGCGGACCGAGGGACCCGACCGCACGACCGCGGTCGTCACGAACCTCCACCGCGATCGACCAGCCCACCTCGACGGCGGCCCGACCACCCGAGGTGACCGCGACATCGAGTGTGCCGGTGCCATCGGCTGCCAACCCGGGGATGAGCGAGAGGTCCGCCAGGAAGCCGGTGCCGGTGCGGACGAGCGACACCCCGCGGTGGATGCCGGGCATCCACCACTGGTCCTGGTCCTCCAGCCAGGTGGCGTCGCTCCACTGGAGGACCGCCATCGCGACGGTGTTGACGCCCCGCTGGAGCCACGGTGTGATGTCGAAGCTCGACGGCAGGCGTGAGTCCTTGCCGAAGCCGACCTCGACGCCGTTGACCCACACGTGCACGACGCTCTCCGCCGAGCCGATCCGCAGCTCGACCCGGGATCCCCGCCATGACGCGGGCAGTCCGAAGGTCCGCCGGTACAGGCCCGTCGGGTTGTCGTCGGGGACATCGGGCGGGTCCTGGGAGAACGGCATGACGACGTTCGTGTAGGCGATGTCGCCGTGGCCCTCGAAGAACCAGTCGCCCGGCACCCCGATCCAGCCCCATCCCGAGTCGTCGAAGTCGGCAGCGGCGAAGTCGTCTGGAACGTCGGCAGGTCGATCGACGAGCTTGAACCGCCACCGCCCGTCGAGCGGCTGGACCCATGTGGATGGATCACCGCCCAAGCCGGCAATGGCGGCATCGATGTCGGGGAACGGCATCGAGTCGTCGCGCATCGGCAACCGACCGACGCCGCCGACCTCCGGCATCGCCCACGCCGGCGTCGGCCCATCGAACCAGCCCATCCGCGCCGCCGCGCCCTTCATCAGCCGATGTCGGCCGCGATGACGGCTTCGACCCCGTCGCCGTCGACCTGAAGCGACCGCACCACGATCCCCATCATCACGTCGCTGTCGGGTCGCGCCGGCACCTCCAGGTGTGCGGGAATCCGTACGGTGGCGAGACCGACGAGGGGCCGAACAGCGCGGGTGGCCATGCCGCCGACCCAGCGGTTGAAGCGGTTGACCGCGGCCGGCACCAACGGCAGGTCGAGCCAGGCCGATCGCAACGTCAGCTCCACATGGTCGTCCACGAGGCGAGGTTCGACGGCGCAGCTGACGCCGGGACGGAGATCGGGCACCAGCGGTGATTCCACCAGGCGGGTACTTCGGAGCCGTCCGCCCACCTCGCCTTCGGCGGTGTGGACGTCGAACTCGAAGGGTAGGTGGGCTACGCCGATTCGCTGCTGCGCCAACGCCGATGCCAGCGCGGCGACCGACCCCGAAGCCACGCCCACCCCGATACATGGACCCTGCACGTCGACTGCCACGGCTGAGCCGTCAAGGCCATCGACCGCCGCCATCATCACCTCCATCCGCCCTGGACGAACCCGGATCCTTGCTCGACCAGGGGCCACGCCCAGCTCGGCGACCACTTCACCCTGTTCGGGAGCCAGCTCCATTCCCAGCGTGCCGAGGTTCTCCGCCATCGCACTGAACAGATCTCCGCCCACCGAGGCGAAGAGCATCTCACTCATCTGGGCTGCCGACTCGGCGTCGTGATCGACGCCGTCGATCCCCTCGAAGTGGGTTGCCACGAGCTCGCTGTTGGCCAGATCCAGGTAGGCGGCGAAGCTGTTGTCGTCACGAAGCTCGATGATCGGCTCCACCAGAACCTCGCCGCTGACCCGCACCAGACCGGGGATCTCCATGGGCACATCACCGTGGAAGCGCAACGCTCCGGTGGAGCGAACCGTGGCCCTCAGCCGACCACCGTCGTTCGCGCGCATCTCATATGAGACCCCGGTGATGGTCATCATGACGCTGACCTCCATGGGACCCATCATCGGGAGCTGGAAGGTGTCGCGCAGCTCCGGCGCCTCGACACCGTCGCCTATGCCGTGCTCCGCGAGCGTGTTCAGGAAGTCGGCAGGGATGACGAGGGCGACAGCCCAGCGACGTGTGCGTGCAGCCATGGCCACACTCTTTCACGCGTCGCCCACTCATATCCCACTCAACGCGAGGCGACGGGGCCGACTCCCCCGGAGAGGCCGAAGCTCAGGACATGAGCGACTCCACGTGAATCCGCCAGGACGGGTGTGTGAGCTTCGACAGTGCTCGGTGCTCCAACTGCCGCACCCGCTCCCGCGACAGGTGCATCTGCGTCGCCACCTGAGCCACCGACATGGGCTCAGCGTCGCCGAACCCGTGGCGCAACAACAGGATGCGGCGCTCGCGTTCGTCCAGAACCGACATCAAGTTCGCAAGCTCACGTTCGGACAGGTGTGTGGCGATCTCCTCGACCTCGCCATGGGCCCTCGGGTCCTCCACGAAGTCGCCCAACTCGGCTCCACCATCGCCCACCGCACCCGACAACGACACCGGCTCGGAGCTGGCGAGGAGCTCGAGAACCCGGGTGGCGCTCATGTCGGCCGCCTCGGCTAGCTCGGCGGCGCTCGGCCCCCGGCCGAGGGCCTGCTCCATCTGGGAGGAGAGCTCCCTGATCCGCAGCAGGTCGTCGTTCGCCCTGGACGGCAGCTTCACCACCGAGCGGCTACCGGCGATTCCACGGGTGATGAACTGACGGATCCACCAGACCGCGTAGGTGGAGAAGCGGAAGCCCTTCTCGTGGTCGAACTTGTCGACGGCCCGAATCAGCCCGAGGTTGCCCTCCTGGATCAGATCCAGCAGCGGCACACCGGAGGCCTGGTACTTCTTGGCCACCGACACCACCAGACGGAGGTTCGCGTTCACGAACCGGTCGTGAGCGGCCTGACCTGCACGGACCATGCCGCGGAGCTTGCGGCGCTGGGCGGCACTCATCGCATCGGAGGATTCGAGCTCCTCCGTAGCGGCACGGCCCGCGGCGATCGTGGCCGCCAACTCCTTCTCCTCTTGCGGGGTGAGCAGCGCGTGACGGCCGATCTCGTCGAGATACATGCCGACTGGGTCGTCGGACCCGCGTGCCCCACGGCCACGAGGAGGTCTCGGGGGCGGGGAAACGACCACCTCGTTGAAATCGAGTTCTTGGGCTGTAGCGGTTCGCATGGCACACCTCGCCGGAGGCGCCGTCCGGACGAACGGCACAGCGGCACGTACCTCACAACACCGACCACCGGCCGATCATGCCCGCCGTGGCAGTGAATCCCGACACGTCCATCGAATTGAGGCACGTGAGACCGGTTCCCGTCCCCGAACCTGCGTATGGATCCCGCCTCCAGCGTCGGAAAGGTACGCAAGTTCACGGGAATCCGCCGGGTCGGCGACGACTGCCGCCCATTGAAGCCACCACCTAGCCTCGCTCCATGCCCGCGCCACACGATCCTGTTCTCGACATCGCCGAGGCCCGCCTCGTCACCCTCCCCAGCCGCCCCGGCCGTGGCGCCCTGACGATGTCGGTTCACGAGGTTGGCTCCGACGCAGATCCGACTCTGCCCGTCGTGGTCTTCAGCCACGGGTTCCCCGAGTTGGGCTACTCGTGGCGCTACCAGCTCCCGGCGGTTGCTGCTGCCGGATTCCGGGCGATCGCCCCCGACCAACGGGGCTACGGCGGCACCGACGCGCCGGAGGCGATCGAGGCTTACGACCTCGGCTCGCTGTGCGGCGATCTCGACCTGTTATGCGAGCAGCTCGGCATCGAGCGGGCGGTGTTCGTGGGACACGACTGGGGCGGTGCCGTGGCCTGGGCGATGCCTGCGCTGCGACCGCAACGCGTGGCGGGGATAGTCGGCGTCTGCACCCCGATGATGGCTCTGCCGACCACCGATCTCCTCGAGTCGCTCGTGGATGGAGACATCCAACGCCAGTACATGCTGTGGTTCCAGGAGCCCGGTGTCGCCGAGGCGGCGATGGAACCCCACATCGGGGACCTGTTCCACAAGCTGATGGTCGGCGGCATCCCACCCGAGGAAGTCCTCGAACGCCTGGAGTCAACCGGCAAGGTCGACATGAACCCCTTCCGCGACCTCGCCGCGTTGGAATCGGTGGGCGAGCCGATCGTCTCGGACGCCGAGATCGACCGCTACATCGAGACCTTTCGACGAACCGGGCTACGTGGCGGGGTGAACTGGTACCGCAACATGGATCGCAACGTGGCGCTGTATCCCAGCGTCGCCCGATCCGACCCCGGGGTGCCCGCTCTGATGCTGGCCGCCGAGTGGGACCCGGCCCTTCCGCCCGCGCTCAGCGAGCGAATGGGCGATGTGATCGCCGATCTCGAACGCCATGTGATCCCCCGCGCGGGCCACTGGGTGCAGCAGGAGGCACCCGTCGAGGTCAACGAGCTGCTCATCGGGTGGTTGACCCGCCGCTTCGGCGGCTGAGGCTCACCAACGCACCATCACGTGCTTGACCTCGGTGTAGTGGTCGAGCGCGTAGATCGACATGTCCTTGCCGTAACCGGACTGCTTGAAGCCGCCGTGGGGCATCTCCGAGACGATGGGGATGTGGTCGTTGATCCAAACGGTCCCGAAACGCAGGAGTGCGGCCATCCGCATTGCCCGTCCCACATCACGGGTCCACACCGACGCCGCGAGTCCGTAGTCCACCCCGTTCGCCCACTCCAGGAGCTGGTCCTCGTCACCGGCGCGCTGCACGGTGACAACGGGGCCGAACACCTCCCGCTGGACGATCTCAGAGTCCTGGGCAGGGCCCGCCACGACTGACGGAGCGTAGAAGAACCCGGCCCCCTCAGGTGCCGCGCCGCCCACGAGAACCTCGGCTCCGCCATCCACCGCACGCTCGACCATCGACGCGACCCTGCCGCGCTGGGCGGCCGAGACCAGTGGGCCCACTGCGGTGTCGGGGTCGAACGGATCGCCCACCTTCAACGCGGCCACCGCGTCGGTGAGCCCGGCCACCACCTCGTCGTAGCAGCGCGGCCCAGCGATCACCCGGCAGGGAGCCGTGCAGTCCTGACCCGAGTTGTAGTAGCTCATCTCCGCGAGCGTTCCCACCAACAGCTCGATGTCCGCGTCGTCGAAGACCACCACGGGCGCCTTGCCGCCGAGCTCGAGGTGCACCCGCTTGAGCGAGGCGGCGGCGACCTCTGCGATGTGGCGACCCGTTGCAACCGATCCGGTGAGCGACACCATGTCGACCAGCGGATGGGTGACCAACGCCTCGCCGGCGGTGGAGCCCCGTCCGCTCACCACGTTGAGAACACCTGGGGGGAAGATCTCCGCCGACAGCTCGGCAACCCGAAGCGCACTGAGCGGGGTGAGCTCCGACGGCTTGAGCACCACGGTGTTGCCCGCCGCCAGCGCAGGACCGATCTTCCACGTGGCCATGTTGAGCGGGTAGTTCCACGGCGCGATCGACCCGATCACCCCGATCGGATCACGCCGCGTGAACGAGGTGTGATCCACCAGGTACTCCCCCGCTGCGCGGCCTTCGAGGAATCGGGCAGCGGCGGCAAAGAAGCGCAGGTTGTCGACTGTGAGGTCGAACTCGAAGTCGACGATCGAGGTCGGCTTGCCGACATTGCGACACTCGATCTCCTTGAGCTCGTCGAGGTTCGCTTCGACCACATCGGCCAGCGCGCTGATGCGTTCGCACCGCTCCCGGGGAGTCGTGCGCGACCAGCCCTCGAAGGCCCGGGCCGCCGCGGTGACGGCGTCGTCGACGTCGACGGCGTCCGCGCTCGCCACCGACGCGATCGTCTCCCCGGTGGCCGGGTTGACCACCTCGTCCGCCAGCCCCGAGCGAGCTTGGCGGAATCGTCCGTCGATGAAGTTGTCGGTCTGCATCGGGACAGTCTTGTCGGACATCGGGACCGGTTCGGACCGTCGTTGTAGCGCGTGTCACAGCGGGCATGTGGATCAGTCCACAGTGGCCGGCCCGAGCAGTTCGTACCGTCCGAACAGATCCACTCAACCCCGACGAGAAGGCGAGAGTCACATGCGATATCAGATCTCCAGAAGGCGACTCACAGCGGCACTGCTCGCTGGAGTCATCGCCGCGTCCCTCCTGTCGACGCTCGACGCGTCGGCGGAATCGGGGCCGCGGGCGATCGCGGTGAGCGCCACCCACAGCTGCGCCGTAGCCGCCGACCGCACGGTGAAGTGTTGGGGCGCGAACAACCAGGGCCAGCTCGGCAACGGTGTCCACGAGCCGTACCGCACCAGCCCCGTGCTGGTCGGAAACATCAACAACGCGACCGATGTGGCTGTCGGCACCGGATTCAGCTGCGCGCAACTCACCGACTCCACGGTCAAGTGCTGGGGGGCCAACACATACGGACAGCTCGGCAACGGGACCACCTCGCCGAATGCCGTAGCCGCACCAGTACCTGGAATCGACAACGTGCTTCAGATTTCGGCCGGGTCGGGACACGTCTGCGTTGACCGCTACGACCGGAGTACCTGGTGCTGGGGCAGGAACACAGACGGTCAACTCGGTGACGGCACCAGGACCAACCGGACACGACCAGTTCAGGTGAGCGGAATGGACGGCACCACCCCGAGCGGCAGGGTCATCGACATCGCTCTCGGCGAGCGTCACTCATGCGCCGCGACCTTCGACGGACGGGTGCGGTGCTGGGGGCACAACATCAACGGCCAACTCGGTGACGGCACGGTAACCCCACGAGTCACACCGACAGTGGTGAAGGGCATCACGTTCACCTACAGGGCGAAGGTGCAGCTCAGCGCAGGAACCAACCACTCGTGTGTGACCGAAGCCCCCTACTGGTATCCCCCTCCGACCACGCTGCCCACGACCACTTCCACGACGACGACAACGCTCCCGGGGCCAACGACAACCGTGGTGCCCACGACCACTTCCACGACGACGACAACGCTCCCGGGGCCAACGACAACCGTGGTGCCCAACACCTGGGACAACATGGCGATGCTGTGCTGGGGTTCCAATGTGAACGGGATGCTCGGCGACGCCCAACTCAGCGCGAACCGTTCGTTGACGCCGGTCCGGGTCGACTATCTCGACCGACCCAGTGACCCCGCAGCGGGCGGAGCGCACTCCTGTGCAGTCACTGTCACAGGCGGCGCGGCCTGCTGGGGGACCAACACCTACGGGCAACTCGGCAACGGCACCACCGTCAACAGTCGCCGGCCCGTCGTGGTGGCAAGTCTCTCCGCCGTATCGATGATTGCATCGGCAGCAAACCACAACTGCGCCCTCACCACCACGGTGGTGCGGTGCTGGGGAGCCAACTCCAGCGGGCAGCTGGGCACCGGCACCCGGAACAACTCGTCGGTTCCGGTCGCAGTTCCCGTGTAGGGCGGATGTGTCAGGGGTCACCTCTGAACTGTGATCGGGGCCACAGTTCGTTCCCACGTCATTCACCACGCTCAGGTTGACGACGGCCGGAGGAGCGTTGAGTTGATGCCGGATGGGGAGGTGACGAACAACCCGACACCCGCTCCCACCGCGGCGTTGGCCGCCATGCGTCAACGGTCACCCAGTCTCTGGTCTCCCAGCGATGAACGGTCACGGTCACTGCTCGAAGCACGACTCGCCGACATCGCTGGGACGATCCGCGGATTGGGGGTTTCCGAAGACCTCGTCGCCGAGGGCCTCGGCATGGCTGAGTTGGCGCGTGCCTATGACGCCTTCGAGTCGCCACGGTGTGATCCACTGCCGGGGTCGTTCGCCGTTGTGGTGCCAAGCCGGGCAACCCCGAACTTCCTTCGCAGCGCTCCGTCCCCCTTCATCGATGCAGAGACTGCTCGATCGTTGTGGGAGCAGATGTGTCCGTTCGTAGTCGACCGCTACTCCACCGCTGAGGGCGAGGCAGGAGTGGTGATCGGTTGTCCTCTCTGGCCGATCCCCGATGCCGAGGCTCACAGCAGCGAAGCGACGGCGCGAACGTCACGGATGCTGACAGACGCGATCGACTTCGCGGCTAGACGCTTCGGAGCCAGGGTCATCGGACTCGGATCCGACCTTTCCACCCTGGCCGCTCTCCCCCCGCCCCACGAGTTCATCGCTCAACAGGGCGTGGCGTTGACCGCGGGCCTGGCGGGTTCCTCGTGGCTGCTGAGCAGGGTCGTCTCGGGGCTCGGCGTGGATCTTGGCGATGTCGGAACCCTGGGCATGGGTCCAGGCGGCGCCATAGTGCTGCGGGGCCTCCTCGCTTGCGAAGGGGTGGGCACCGTCCATGTTTTCGACAACGATCGACGACGCCGTGTGGAGGTGGCTTCGCAGTACTCGGGCTTTCCCCGCGTCCGGCTGGCCGGATCTGTCACAGAGGTGCTCTCGCGGTGTGCTGTCACGGTGTCGACGACTACCACCCTGTTGGACTCGGACCTCGACGCCGTCGATCTGGCAGGGCGTTGGATCGTGGACCACAGCCCCTCCCCCCGTGTCGATCCACATCCGGTGGAGTCCCGTGGCGGTCGGATCTGCTGGAGCATCGGCCAGGACGGATCACCGCATCGGACCGCCACCAAACAGGGTGGAGGCGCGATGTCAATCGATCTCGACCTGCGAACTGCCGCTCCCGACCACATCTGGGGCTGGGAGGCCGAGGCACACGCCATCGCCCTCGCCTGCGACGCGGCCGATCGCACCCTCAGTTCAATGGACCCGCGGGATCTCCCACGCATCGGTGCTCTCATTGCAGCGATGGGTACCACGGTCGCTCCCCTCCAGCGTTTCGGTGAGCTGATCTAGCCGCCGCTCAACCGAGTTGAACCCTGCGGCCGCCTCTTCGGTGGTGGTGGGTGTCCGGTTCGTTGCCGGCCGTGGCGTTGGCCCCAGATGCGGTTGCCGTGGGGGGTTTCGATGACGGTCCAGCCGTCTGGGTGGAGGGTGATGTGCCAGCCGGTCCGGTGGGCGAGGCCGTGGTGGTGGGGGCAGGCCAACACCATGTGGGCGACGTCGGTGCAACCCAGGTCGGCGAGCCATTCGTCGATGTGGTGGGCGTGGCAGGCGTCGGGTTGGGCGTCACATCCCGGGAAGTAGCAGCCGCCGTCACGCACCGCGAGAGCCCTGCGCTGCGGGGTGGTGGCGAGACGGACCTCACGTCCGAGATCCAACGGTATCCCGAGGCTGTCGACGATCA
>JADLFH010000029.1 GCA_020845705.1 Microthrixaceae bacterium
CGGCGACTCACCGGTACGGTCTCGTCCTCCACCATCGAAGGCATCGTCATCGAACTCAGAATCCAATCTCGCCCCGTGAACGGATAACACCATCACTGGTCTCACTGGACCCTGACACACAGGGGCTGGACAGCAGAATGTCGACGAGTTGGCCGTGCAGTTCGAGGTCTCGACCCAAGCCATGCGAGTCCGCCTGGTCAAGCTCGGACTCATCGACGGAAGTGAACACTCGTGCAGACGGTCCGCTCCCCATCCCTTCGACTGGAAGAACAGCCGTCGGCCTCGCCGGTACTTCCGGACGGGGTGGCCAACGGCAGCGCTGGAGGTGGCGGGATGAGCACTTCCCACGACACCGATCAAGACCCGAAGGCCCGCAGCGCGCGGGCCTTCGTCTATCTGCGGGTAAGTACAAAGGAGCAGGCAGAGAAAGGAGGCACGAGCGAGGGCTACTCCATCCCGGCTCAGCGCGAGGCATGCCTCCGCAAGGCCGAAGACCTGGGTGCTGCTGTCATCGACGAGTTCGTGGACCGGGGTGAGTCAGCCCGCACCGCTGCCCGTCCAGAACTCCAGCGACTGCTCAGCGCGATCGCGGATGCGCGACCCGACTACGTCATCGTCCACAAGGTCGATCGACTAGCTCGGTCCCGCGAGGATGACGTGCTCATCAACGTGGAGCTTCGGCGCAACGGCGTGCAATTGGTGTCGTGCACCGAGAGCATCGACGAAACTCCGAGCGGCAAGTTGCTTCACGGGATCATGAGCACCATCGCCGAGTTCTACTCCCGGAACCTGGCCACCGAAGTCCAGAAGGGACTCCTCCAGAAGGCGCGGGCCGGTGGCACGCCCGGTAAGGCACCACTCGGCTATCGCAACGTTCGAGCCATCGCTGGCGGGCGCGAAGTCCGCACGGTCGACCTTGATCCGGAACGAGCACCATTGTTGCGTTGGGCGTTCGAGGCCTACTCCACGGGCGACTGGACGTTACGTCGACTACTGGATGAGCTGACGGCCCGTGGGTTCGTTCGGCCCGAAACGGCCAAGATGCCATCCAAGCCGATCTCCCTGGCTCACCTGAACCGGATGATGCGGAATCGGTACTACATCGGCGAAGTGCGGTACCAAGACGTCTGGTACCCGGGTGCCCATGAGCCGCTCATCTCCCGAGAACTGTTCGATCAGGTCCAGTTGGTGCTCGACTCGCACGACGTCTCGGGCGAGAAGGCTCGAAAGCACCAGCACTATCTCAAGGGCACGGTGTGGTGCGGTCAGTGCGGAGCCAGGCTCTGTGTGGCCAACAACACAGGCAACGGTGGGACGTACCCGTACTTCATCTGTCTCGGGCGACAACGCAACCGGTCGTCGTGCAAGCAACGAGCCGTGCGGATCGAGGCTGTCGTCGAGACTGTGGCCGATCACTACCGGACGATCCAGCTTCCCGAAGAGGACGCCGCCGAGCTGCGGACACGAGTCATGGCGCTCATCGAGGAGCAGAAGGCGGTAGCCGCCAAGGACGCCGAACGGCAACAACGACGTATCCAGCAGCTCAACGACCAGAGGCAGAAGTTACTGCAAGCGCACTATGCCGAAGCAATCCCATTGGATTTGATGCGGGTCGAGATGGGCCGGATCGAGAAGGACCGGTCTGAGGCCGAGTCCCGACTGAAGGCTGCCGACCTTCATTTCGTCGACGTTGAGCAAGCCCTCGATTCGGCGTTGGCACTGGCGACCGACTGCCACCGGGCGTACCTGGCAGCGCAGCCGAAACTGAGACGGGCGATGAACCAAGCGTTCTTCGTGAAGGTGTACATCTCGGACGACGCGACGGTGAACGATGAGGAGACCGCGGAACCGTTCGCGACGCTGTTCGACCCCGCTGCATGGGAGTTGCTGGGGGTACCGGCGAACGACTCTGTCAGTGGTCCAGAACGAAGAAGACGCCGACCCAGGACTCTGGGTACGGCGTCTTGTGCGTATGGTTCACAATACGAACTCCTGGTGCGGGAGGGGGGACTTGAACCCCCACGTCCTTTCGGACACAGGAACCTGAATCCTGCGCGTCTGCCAATTCCGCCACTCCCGCAGTGAGTGAGCGGGCGCAGGATAGCCGACCCGACGGTGGCTACCCCAAGCAGATCCACCTCGCCCGGTAGGGTGAACCGAATGGGTATCAGCGGCTTCGAGCAGCGACTCGAGCGTGGGATCGAAGGATTCTTCGGGCGCGTGTTCCGCTCCGGCCTGCGCCCCGTCGAGCTCGGCCGCAAGCTGGTGCGCGAGATGGATGACAAACGCACCGTGGGTGTGAACGGTCGCGCGATGGTGCCCAACAGCTTCCGCTTCACGCTTTCCCAGGCAGATCACGACCAACTCGCCGACATGGTCAACCAGCTGCGACGTGACTTGGCGGATGCCGCTCGGGAGCACGCCCGTGACGAACAGGCCGCGTTCGCCGGGCCCGTTGAGGTCGAGATCGTCGTGTCCGATCGTGTGCGGCCGGGGTTGTTCCGCGTGCAGAGCCGCTACCGCGAAGCCGAAGGGGGCGCGCCGGCGGGGTCGCTCCTGCTGCCCACCGGGGATCGAGTCCCCTTGGGCGAGTACGTCGTCACCGTCGGTCGCGCACCCGACGCCACGATCATGTTGGGCGACCCCAACGTGTCGCGCCGCCACGCCGAGATCCGTCCGCAGGGCGACGGGTTCGTGGTGGTCGATCTGGCCTCGACCAACGGCACCCGGGTAAACGGAGCGCGCATCTCCGAGCACCCGCTGCGCGACCGCGACGAGGTCGTCTTCGGCAACACCGTCGTGCACTTCGAGGCGAGTTGACGGCCGTGCCCGAGCAACTGCTCACAGTGCTGAAGATCTGCCTGCTGATCCTCTTGTACCTGTTCTTCCTCCGGGTGTTACGTGCGGTGTGGGCCGAGGTGCAGGAGCCGGTGGCGGCCGACTCGGGAGGCTCGCTCAGGGCCAGAACCCCGGCGGGGCCAACGGCGCCACAGTCCCCGCGAAAGCGTCACAAGCGTGGGGCGATTCGCCGGCTCGTGGTGGTTGAACCGGCGGCTGCCGCCGGCACAGCCCATCTCCTCGCGTCCGAGATGACCATCGGCAGAGCACCGGGATGCACGGTCGTCGTCGAGGATCAGTTCATCTCTTCGGTCCACACCCGGGTGTTCCAACGCGAGGACACCTGGATGGTCGAGGACCTCGGCTCCACCAACGGCACCTACCTCAACCGTCGCAAGGTCACCGGCCCCACCGTGATCCACAAGGGCGACCGCGTCCAAGTGGGCAACGTGGTGATGGAGGTCCGGTGATCCGCTTCGCGCACGGCGCCGCGACCGACGTGGGTCGGGTGCGTTCGGGTAACGAGGACAGCTTCCTCGTGGCAGAGGCCCTCTTCGCCGTCGCGGACGGCATGGGCGGACATCGGGGCGGCGAAGTTGCCTCGGCCACCGCTTTGGAGACCCTTCGCATCTCGATTCTCGAGCCGAACGCCGAGGCGTTGCGCGCCGCCGCCGAGGCCGCCAACCGGGCGGTGTTCGATCAGTCCCTCACAGACCCCGAGCTCGCGGGAATGGGCACGACCCTCTGCGGAATCGCCCTGGTGCGAGACCACGAAGGCCGCCCCTCGATCGGCATCGTCAACGTGGGCGATTCCCGGGTCTACCTGCTTCGAGGAGGGCAGTTCCGTCAACTCACGCTCGATCATTCCCTGGTGGAGACCATGGTTCGTGGTGGCCAGATCAGCGCGGATGAGGCTGCAACACACCCGGGTCGCAACGTCTTGACCCGGGCGTTGGGCATCGAGCCCGACATCGAGGTCGACCTGTTCTCCGAGCCGGTGCTGGAAGGGGACCGCTACCTGCTGTGCAGTGACGGTCTCTACAACGAGTTGCACGACGATCAGGTCTCCGCGGTGCTGCGCCGCCTGGCCGCACCGTGGGAGGCGGCGTCGGAGCTGGTGCGCTTGGCGACCGAGGCCGGGGGCCGCGACAACGTCACGGTGGTGATAGCGGACGTTCTGGCCGACGAAGGTGACGGCCCCGTCGATGGTCTCATCGGCACCACCGTCGCTTCGCCGACGCCTCCCGAGGAGGACCCGCTCGGCCTCTCGGCGCCCCGGACCGAGCAGCTCCCCGTGGTCAAGACCCCAGACTCGAACGTGGTGGAGCCGACCGCTACCGAGCCGACCGCGACAGCAGCGACCTCTCGGCCGCGGATCACCTGGCGGGTCTGGGCGTTCGTCGCCGCGGTCATCGTCGTGTTCGGCGTCGCCATAGGAGCGGTGCTCGCTTCCCGTGGCGGCGACGAGCCACGGCGCACCACCACCTCGACCTCGTCGTCGAGCTCCAGTTCGTCGTCTACGTCGTCGTCGACCACGACCGCCGCCGCGGGCGAACCCTCGACCAGCGCACCAACCCCGACCCAGGCGCCGGCGCCTGCCGCGCCCGCTCAACCCACCCGGTGACAATCCCCGCGTCAGCCCGCTCGCCGTTGGCGTTGCGCCGCCGCCGCACCGAGTTGGGCCTCATCGTGATGGCACTGGTGATCATCGGCAGCGCCTACACGCTGGCGAGCCTCGGCCGCTCGGCATCGATCCCCGCCGACATCGTGCCGTTCCTGCTCATCGTGTTGGGCCTGTTCGTGGCGGCGCACCTGGCCAACCGGCGCCTCGCCCCTCATGCCGACCCGCTGCTGGTGCCCCTCGCCGCCCTTCTCAACGGCATCGGCTACGTGGAGATCGCCCGCCTGAACCAGGAGTTGGCGGCCCAGCAGGCCGCGTGGACTGCGGTGGGTATCGCGGGCTACCTGCTGACCCTCGGCTACTTCCGCCGCGTGCGTTCCCTCGAAAGGGTTCGCTACACCTTCGGCGTCGCCGGGCTCGCGCTGTTGATGCTGCCGCTGGTGCCCGGAATAGGTGTGTCGATCCACGGCGCGCGGATCTGGACCCGAATCGGCCCGGTCAGCTTTCAGCCGGGGGAGTTCGCGAAGCTCGCGTTGGCGGTGTTCATCGCGGGCTACGTGGTGGGTAACCGGGAGGTCCTGTCGATGGCCACGTTCCGGCTGGGACCGATCGCGATGCCCGAACCCCGTCACCTGGCCCCTTTGCTCGCGGCGTGGGGGGTGTCGCTGATCGTGATGATCTTCGAGCGCGACCTGGGCTCCGCACTGCTGTTCTTCGTGCTGTTCCTGGTGGTCCTGTGGATCGGAACCCAACGTGTGTCGTACCTGGTGGTCGGCGGATCGCTCTTCGGGGCGGGCGCGGTGGGCACATGGTCGATGTTCGACCATGTGCAGCTCCGTGTCTCCATGTGGCTGAACCCCTGGATCGATCCGCTCGACCGGGGCTACCAGATCATCCAGGCGCAGTACGCGATCGCCTGGGGCGGAGCCGGCGGCACCGGGCTCGGTCTCGGCATCCCGGGGCGGATCCCGTTCCAGGAGACCGACTTCATCTTCGCGGTCATCGCCGAGGAGCTCGGCCTGTTCGGCGCTGCGGCGGTGCTCATGGCCTATGTGCTGATGGCGGGTTCGGGGTTCCGGGTCGCCACGCGTGCTCGTGACCCGTTCGCGAAGCTGTTGGCGGTGGGGCTCACCACGCTTCTGGCGGTGCAGTCCTTCATCATCATGGGAGGCGTCACCCGCCTGTTGCCGCTCACCGGCGTGACGCTGCCCTTCGTGAGCTATGGAGGCTCGTCGCTCATAGCGAACTGGGTTCTGGTGGCGCTGTTGGTGAGGGTCAGCGACGACGCCGAAGGTGCCGGCGCCGGCTCGGGAGATGAACCGACCACGGTGTTGGCGGTCCGATGAACCGCCAGATCAGGGCGCTGATGGCGGTGATCGTGCTGCTGTACGCGGCGCTGTTCGTGAAGCTCAACCAGATCCAGCTCATCGATTCGCCGAGCCTCAACTCCCGTCCCGACAACACCCGACAGATCGAGCGCGACTTCAACCAGCCACGCGGCCAGATCCGCACGATCGACGGTGTCGTGGTCGCGCGTTCGGACGAGCGCGCCGGACGATTCGCCTACCAGCGCGCGTACCCCGAGGGTGATCTGTTCGCGCACGTCGTGGGCTCCTACTCGTATCTCTTCGGCGCCGACGGTGTGGAGCGCACCTACAACGACGAGCTGGCCGGTGAGATCCCGGCCCTCAAGTTGCGGAGCTTCACGAACCTCTTCGAGACCTACACGGCCGTTGGGGACGTGGTCCTGACGCTGAGGGCCGACCTCCAACGGGTGGCGCGTCGCGAGCTGGGCAACAGGGAGGGCTCGGTGGTCGCGTTGGACCCTCGGACCGGCGGCATCCTCGCTCTGTGGTCGTTCCCCTCCTACGACCCGAACCTGACGTCGTCCAACGACGCCGAGGTGGCTCGGGCATTCCGCGAGGAGTTGGATCGCAATCCGGAAAAGCCCCGTCTCGCCCGGACCTATCGCGAGCGGTTTGCTCCGGGGTCGACCTTCAAGGTGGTCACCGCGAGTGCAGGGGTCGAGGCGTCCAAGGTCACCGCGACCGAACCCTCCTACCCGCGGGCGTCGTCCTACACCCCGCCGCTCACCTCACGTCCCATCCACAACTTCGACGGCGCAACCTGCGGTGGGACCCTCGTGGAGATCCTCCGGGTCTCGTGCAACTCGGCCTTTGCCCAGATGGGCGCCGAGACGCTGGGTCCCGAGGTCATGGTCCGTGAGGCCGAGCAGTTCGGGTTCAACGCCACCCCACCGATCGACCTCACACGCCCCGTCTCCTCCGTGTTCCCGACCGACTACGGAACACGGGTGAGCGCCGGGCCCACCCCGTCTTCGGCCGATGTCTATGAGAACAGCGCAGCGTTGGCGCAGTCGTCGATAGGCCAAAACAGCGTCGCCGCGACCCCACTCCAGATGGCCCTGGTTGCAGCGGCGATCGCGAACCGTGGTGCGATCATGGCGCCGCATGTGATGTCGGCGGTGTTGGACGAGCGCGGAGCAGAGGTGTCGAAGTACGAGGC
>JADLFH010000030.1 GCA_020845705.1 Microthrixaceae bacterium
CTTGGCCATCTCGCAGCCGACCTGCCGAAGCGCACCTCTCGCGACGCATCGGCACTCCGCAACATTCCGAAGTGGTTCGCGGAGTGCGGCGTCATCGTGGTCTTCTCCGAGGGGCTGCCCGGCGGAAGGCTCGACGGTGCGGTCACCTTCCTCGCGGACGGTCGACCCGTCATTGGTATCACCACGCGTGGCGACCGTTTCGACAGCGTGCTCTTCACACTGCTGCACGAGGCTGCTCACTTGACCCTGCGACACATCGGACCTGATGCGCAGTCGATCATCGACATCGACGTCGCGGGAGAGCAGACCGAACCGATTGAGCAGGCGGCCAACGGCCAAGCAACCGCGTGGCTGTTCCCTCAGGGCTTCAAGTTCGAAGCACCGTCGATCCCTGCCGTTGCCCGAGGCGTCGAGCGGTACGGCGTTCACCCGAGCGTCATCGTCGGCCGGATTCACCGTCACACGGGCAACTGGAGTTGGCAGCGGGCCAAGATCCCCAAGGTTCGAGGTGAGCTGATCGCGGCGGGGTTGATGTCGTGACGCTCATTCCCTCCTCGGCCCGTCCCACTGTGACCTCCCGTGCCTCGATGTCGAGGTACCTCCGCCCGTCGCATCCGCTGCTGAAGCGATCCGTCGAGTTGGTCGACGCTCTCACGGTGGCCGGCCGCAAGGGTCCGGCGGAGGTTCCCCGACTCCGCCCGAGTGGGTGACGTTGCAGCGCGAAGCCGGCGCCGACCGGTTGCTGCTGCCGGGCGTCTACGCACCGTCGTGTTGTCCGTGGTGGTGACGGTTCTTCGGTCTTGCGTCGTCCTGAACGCGAAAGAACCCTCCGACCCAACAAACCCGACGACAACGACGCCACAACCCCTACCGCCAACACATCCTCGCCCGCGTCAACACCGTCGAGAACTCCGGTCGAGCGGGGAGTGACCGCGCCCCTGGAGAAAGGCGGGTTCCGGGTTCGGCCGGTGAGCACCGTACGCTTGGCGGGCCCCATGACCGAGCTCTCCCGCATCCGCAACCTGTCGATCATCGCCCATATCGACCACGGCAAGTCCACCCTCGCGGACCGCATCCTGGAGATCTGCGGGGCGGTCGACAAGCGGGTCATGCGCGATCAGTACCTGGATTCGATGGACCTCGAACGGGAGCGGGGCATCACCATCAAGTTGCAGTCGGTGCGCCTCGACTACCGCGACCACGTCATCAACCTCATCGACACCCCCGGCCACGTCGACTTCGGCTACGAGGTGTCCCGGTCCCTCGCCGCTTGCGAAGGGGTGGTGCTGGTGGTCGACGCATCCCAGGGTATCGAGGCGCAAACGCTGGCCAACTGCTACCTGGCATTGGAGCACGACTTGGAGATCGTGGCGTGCCTGAACAAGATCGACCTTCCCGCGGCGGATCCCGACCGCTACGCCATGGAGATCGAGACCGTGCTGGGCATCCCTGCAACCGACGTGTTGCGGATCTCCGCCAAGACCGGCGAGGGCGTCGCAGACCTGCTCGACGCGGTCGTCGAACACATCCCCGCGCCCCAGGGTGATCCGACCGCGCCGCTCCAGGGGCTCATCTTCGACTCCCACTTCGACCAGTACCGCGGCGTGATCAGCTCGATCCGGGTCGTCAACGGCACCCTCAAGACCGGCAGCAGGCTGCGCTTCATGCACGCCGCGGCCATCCACGACGCGGACGAGGTCGGTGCCCGCCGCCCGGTGCCCACTCCCATGGCGGCGCTGGGTCCCGGCGAGGTGGGCTACCTGATCGCGGGCATCAAGGACGTGGGCGAGGCGCGCTCGGGTGAGACCGTCACCGAGGCGGCCCGCCCGGCGGAAGTGGCTCTCGAGGGCTACCGCGAACCCAAGCCCATGGTGTTCTGCGGTCTCTACCCGGTGGACGGCGACGAGTTCGAGAACCTCCGCGAGTCGCTGGAGAAGCTGCGGCTCAACGACAGTTCCTTCACCTACGAACCAGAGACCTCGGGCGCTTTGGGATTCGGGTTCCGTTGCGGGTTCCTCGGCCTGCTGCACATGGAGATCGTCCGTGAACGGCTGGAGCGCGAGTACAACCTCAACCTGATCGCCACGGCACCGTCGGTGAAGTACCGGGTCATCCGCACCGACGGGGAGGAACTTCAGATCGACAACCCTGCCGAGCTGCCCGATCCCGCCAAGATCGACCGGATCCTCGAGCCGTACCTCCAGGTGTCGATCATCACGCCGTCGACCTACACCGGCACGCTCATGGACCTGTGTCAGAGTCGCCGCGGCGAACTGACGAAGATGGAGTACCTCTCTCCCGAGCGTCTCGATCTCCAGTACCGGATCCCCTTGGGTGAAGTGGTGATCGACTTCTTCGACCAACTCAAGTCGCGCACACAGGGCTATGCGAGCCTCGACTACGAACCGGTCGGCTATGCCGAGTCGAAGCTCGTGAAGGTCGACATCCTCATCGCGGGCGACCCCGTCGATGCCTTCTCGGCGATCGTGCACAAGGACAAGTCCTACGACTACGGCAAGAAGATGGTCGACAAGCTGCGCGAGCTGATCCCCCGCCAGCAGTTCGACGTGCCCATCCAAGCCGCCATCGGCTCCAAGATCCTCAGCCGCCAGACCGTCAAGGCGTACCGCAAGGACGTGACTGCGAAGCTCTACGGCGGTGACATCACACGGAAGCGGAAGCTGTTGGAGAAGCAGAAGGAGGGCAAGCGGCGGATGAAGAGCCTGGGCCGGGTCGAGGTGCCATCCGACGCGTTCATCTCGGCGCTGCGGCTCGACGACTGACGGCATCGGATTGGCACTCGCCTAGACTGAGTGCCAAATGCTCGACGAACGCAAGGCCTCCATCCTGCGTGCCGTAGTGACCCGTTACATCGAGACGGCGCAGCCTGTGGGATCCTCCCAAGTGGTGGACTCCGCAGCCGTCGGGGTGTCGTCGGCCACGGTCCGCAACGAGATGACGCTCCTCGAACGCGAGGGATATCTGGCGCAGCCGCACACGAGCGCGGGACGGATCCCCACCGAGAAGGGGTACCGCTACTTCGTCGATCACCTGCCGGGACACGGCGACCTTGGTCCGGTCCAGGCTCGGGAGGTGCGGGCGTTCTTCTCCCACGCACACGGCGAGCTCGAACAGATGCTCAAGTCCACCAGCCGGCTGCTCGCGAGGCTGACCGCCACCACGGCGCTGGTGGTGGGCGACGCTGCTGAGACCGCGACTGTGCGCTCCGTGCAGTTGGTGCCGCTGTCGGGTCGTTCGATGCTCGCGGTCGTGGTGTTGTCGAACGGAACCGTGCTGAAACGGTCGATCGAATCAGCGCAGGTCCTCACCGACGACCAGGCCGCCACTGCCACCGGGATTGTCGCCGAGACCCTTGGCGGCCAACAGATCCACGAGCGTGTCGCCGCGGCGCCTTCGGGCGACGTGGCGGTCGACGATCTCGTCGAACGTGCGCTCGCGGGCATCCGGGTGACCGCTGAGGAGGAGCGGCGTCACGTCTTCGTCGAGGGATCGGCGAACATGGCCGGTGCGTTCGAGACGGTCAGCACCTTGCAGGAAGTGCTCCACGTCCTCGAACAGCAGATCACGGTGGTGTCACTTCTGGAGGATGTCTTGCACCGGGGCCTCAGCGTCGCAATAGGTTCGGAGACGGGCGTCGCCCCGCTCGCGGAGTGCTCGGTGGTGGTGGCGCCGTTCATGGTCGGTGGCGAGCATGCGGGGACCATCGGGGTGCTGGGACCGACGCGGATGAACTACGCAGCGACCCTCGCCGCTGTGGCGATGGTGAGTCGGCGCCTGTCCCACGTGCTCACCGAGGGTGAGTCGGGCGCATGAGCAACGATCTCTACGAGGTGTTGGGAGTCGCGCGCGACGCGACGCCCGAGGAGATCAAGAAGGCCTACCGCACGCTCGCTCGCCGGCTCCATCCCGACACCAGCCCCGATGACCCCGAGGCCGAGGCACGCTTCAAAGAGGTGGCGCAGGCCTACGAGGTGCTGTCGGACCCAGCCGCCCGAGAGCGCTACGACAGGTTCGGCTCGGCGGACGGTTTCAACTTCGGGGATCCCTTCGGCGGAGGAGCCGGGGGCCTGGGCGATCTATTCGACGCCTTCTTCGGTGGTGCCGGGCCTTTCGGATCCGGACGCAGCCGCGGCCCCAGCGGCCCGCCTCGGGGACCCGACCTGGAAGTGGTGGCGACCCTCGAGTTCACCGAGGCCGTCTTCGGAACCCAACACGACGTGAAGGTCCGAACAGCCGTGTCCTGCGATGTCTGCGATGGCATCGGGGCGGCACCGGGAACAGCGCCGGAGACCTGTCCCGACTGCGGCGGTTCCGGCGAGCAGCGCCATGTCCGTCAGACGATGCTGGGCCAGGTTGTGTCCGCGTCGGTCTGTCGGCGCTGCCAGGGCCAGGGCCAGATCGTCGCGGACCCCTGCAACGAGTGCCGTGGAGAGGGCCGGAAGGTCATCGACAAGAGCTACACCGTCGATGTGCCCGCCGGTGTGGACACGGGTTCCACGCTCCGGCTCACCGGCCGCGGCGCGGTGGGCCCACGCGGCGGCCGTTCGGGCGACCTTTTCGTGAAGATCAAGGTCCTTCCCCACGAGCGGTTCCAACGGCACGGCTACGACCTCGTCGAAGAACTGCCCATCTCGATGATGCAGGCGGCCATCGGCCATCACATGCAGTACGAGACCCTCGACGGCGCCGAAGACCTGGTCATCCCCCGCGGCACCCAGTCGGGGAGGGTATTCCGCTTGCGCCACAGGGGAGTTCCCCACGTGGAGGGGCGAGGCCGCGGCGACCTGTTGGTGCGCGCCGTCGTGATGACCCCCCAGAACCTAAGCCGCGAGGAAGAGGACCTCTTGGAGAAGCTGGCCGAGCTGCGCGGCGAGACCATCTCCCGGCCCGACACCGGCCTGATCTCCAAGATCCGCTCGGCGTTCCGCTGACGCGTGATTCCCTCTGCCGGCCATCTGTTCTACGTGGCGGATGTCAGTCGTCCCGTGCTGAGCGACACCGACCATCACCACGCGGCGCGGGTGCTGCGCTGTCGGGTCGGGGAGGAGGTGACCGTCTGTGACGGTGCAGGGAGGTGGCGCCGCTGTCGATGGGACGACGGTGGGCTCGTTGTTGTTGGCGAAGCGGTCTCTGAGACCGCGCCGCCTGAGCTGCGGTGTGTGGCGTTCTCGCCCGTGAAGGGCGCAAAGCCCGAGTTCGTGGTTCAGAAGCTCACTGAGCTGGGTGTCGAGCGGATCGTGGTCCTGTCGACCGACCGATCGGTGGTACGCCACGATGCCACCCGTTCGGCTCGGCTCGCCGAGAGGCTCGTGGCTGTCGCGCGGGAGGCAGGCATGCAGAGCCGCCGGGCGTTCCTACCGTCGATCGAGGTGGGTGTGGAGTTCTCCGAGTTCGTGGCCGCGATGCCAGCTGTGGTGTTGGCCGATCGTGGCGGCCGTGCATTGAGCTGGTCGGACCGATGCATCGCCATCGGACCCGAGGGCGGCTGGAGCGACGAGGAGAGGGCGAGGGTCACCGATCGGGTGTCGCTGGCCGAGGGCGTGCTGCGTGCCGAGACCGCCGCCATTGCCGCCGGCGTTCTGATGGGCGTGAGGCCGTGTGCCTCCCGAAACCGCGGAGGGTGAAATTACACGTTGATGACGGTCGAGTGGTCACTCACAGTGTTGAGCGAAGCTGAGACGGTGACCTAGAGTGCCACCGCCTTCCGGGCCGGGGAGAGCGCGAAGCTTCCCCGAGGAGGTGTACCCAGATGGCAGTGATGGACGACGAGGGCGTGAACCCTGGCTATGGGCGCCAGGTGGGGGAACGGCTCCGTTTGATCCGGCGGCAGAAGCGGCTCTCCCTCCAAGAGGTCGAGTCGCAGTCCGAACAGGAGTTCAAGGCCTCGGTTCTGGGGGCCTACGAGCGGGGTGAGAGGGCCATCTCGGTGCCACGGCTTCAACGCTTGGCGCAGTTCTACCGCGTGCCGGTCGACCAGCTCCTTCCCTACGACGAGGACGGCCCGCCGCTGGACGAGGAGGGCCGCCGCGGCGACCCCGACATCGGGGCGAAGCTCGACCTGACCCGCCTGGAGAAGCTGGGCGGTCCCGAGGCTGAGACACTCACCCGCTACCTGAAGATGATCCAGGTGCAGCGTCAGGACTTCAACGGGCGGGTGCTGACCATCCGCCGTGACGACATGCGCGCCATCGCGGCCATCCTCGGTGTGACCGAGGAGTCGGCGGCAGCGCGGCTCGACGATCTGGGTCTCAAGCTGGCCTGATCGACGGTCGCACTCGGAACGACAACGCCCGCCACGCCTTCACTGAACCGGTGGGAGGGTGATGACCTGGCCGGCGAAGACGAGATCGGGGACATTCGGGTCAACGAGCGACCCGCGGTTGACCTCGACCAGATGGCGCCAGTACCTGTTGACCTCGCGATTCGCCGGTGCCCGGCCCAGCCCCATCTCGAGGGCACGCTCGGCCACTGACCAAAGATGGTCGCCCGGGCGCAACGTATAGGTGAGCGTGGACTGGGTCGGTGCGACCGGGACGACGGCAGGAGGCTGTGGTGCACTCGGCTCCGAGGCGGGTGGCGATGGGAGCGTCGTGGTTGGGGTTGTGGTTGTTGCGGTTGTTGTGGTTGTCGTGGATGTGGGACCTGTAGTCGGGGTGGCGAAGGCTGTGATCGACACCGGTTCGCTCGACGGGGAGGGGGAGGCCACGGTGGTGACGGTCGCGCCCACCACGGCGAGACCCGTGATCCAGCGCCGCAACCAGGACGGAGCCGCCTTTTCGACGATCCGGGTGAGCCGATTCGATCGGCTCACCCGGCCCACCAGTGCCACCGTGTTGAGCAGCGTCGCGTACCCGGCCAGCAGGAAGGTCGCCGACACCAGCAGGTTGCGCGCCGTCTCGGTCGGGTTCGAGGAGTTGATCGGAGCGTCCGCTGCTGCCAGGGCCGACCGCAGGAGCCAGGTGGCGATGGCGGCGCAGAGAAGCGAACGGAACACGAGACCGGGAACCGGTGAGCGTGGTCGTGCATGGCGGCCTCGACGACCCGCCGCCGGTACACGGCGACGCCTGGGGCGCTTGGCGCGCCGTGGGGCGACAGTTGCAGGGCGCCTTGGTGAACCAGCGCAGAGGCGATCGAGGTGGTCTGCAAGTTCCGCGACCGTCGCCGGCTCCTCCGCCTGGTCGAGGATGCGAGTGAGGCGTCGGGCGAGGCCGCGCTCGTGCGCTGTGGCAACGGGCACGTCTCGCCATGCCCTGGCGAGTTTCACGATCGCATCGAGATCCTCCGCTGCGGCCGGGGCATCCACCCGGTCGATTTCGGTGGCCCGCCGGAACGAACAGAGGGCGAGGGTGTCGCGGTCGCCACGGATGACGTGTTCGGCGGTGAGGTTCCGGTGTGCCCATCCCGCCGCGTGGATCTCGGCGACAACGCGGCTCAGGAGGGCGAGCGTGCTCGTCACCTCGACGATGCCGGACGGAGGGCGAGTGGCCAGGTTGGACTCACCCGCATCGATGCTCAGCAGCGAGGTTCCGACTTCGCCGTCGACCAGCTCGATGACGTTGGGATGACGCAGGTGCCGGAGGACATCGCGTTCACGGTCGAGCTGAGCCTGGGCTCGGTCGTCAGCTGCGGTCTTCCCGACGATGCGATGCCCACCGTGAGCGCCATCGGTGCGCCGGACGTTGAAACTGAGGCAGTCTCCAGAGGGTGCTCGCATGGAACACCATCATAATGCATGAAAAGTAGTGAAAGGGTAGATCTATCCCAACAGAGTGAGAGCGGCGAGGCTGATGCCGCCGATGATCATGATGATCATCGCCAGAGCCATCAACGCGATGCCCTCCTCGGAACGATCACACGCCCGGTGGGGAAGCGTCAGCATCGGCGCAACCTAACGACCTGAGGGGCCGATCCGGTCGACCAACGGTGGTGACCGGTCCCCTCTGTTCCGCATGTCATGTCCGGGGTTCAGGGGGCCGGTGGTGGGTCGGCGAGGCGGCCCGTGAGACGCACCGTGACCAGCTCGTCTTCGGGGAGCCCCGGGACGGCTCGACCGAAGACGTGTGGGATCCGTCGGGTGACCTCCACCTCGATCGTGTCGGCGTCGGGGCCTAGCGCCACGCGGGGTGCACCGACGGCGGCGCCGGGGAGGCCGTCGAGTGCGAGGTCGGCGAGTACCTGATGATGCGCCTCTTGCAGGTCGATGGCGCCGAGCTCGCCTGCGCGAAGGCGGTCGATGCTGAGACGTGCCGCGGCGTCATCGGCTGCGGCACCGACGCTGCGGATCAGGTCTCGACGCGCACCGCTGAGCATCCCCAGATCGACGGCGATCGCTCCGAGCACCATCAGCACCAGCACGGCGGCAGGGAACAACAACAGCGTGCCGGCTCGCTCAGAGGCACGCATCGGGTTCTCCGGAGGTGGGGATGGCGGCCCGGAAGGAATCGATGCGGTCGCGGTGGGTTACCCGAACCTCCTGTGTGCCGAATCCACCCAGGAACGGCGCCCGGATCTCAGGGACCGTGATCGTCACCTGGACCGTGGCGAGCGCACACGCTGCCCAGGCGGTCGGCTCGACGACCTGCACTCGATCTGCTCCGAGCTGATGGGAAGCGGCCACCAACTGGGCCGCACGGGCACCGTCGGCGAGGCCCTCCGGACGGGTCTCCGCCCTTGTGTAGGCGCGGAGGTACTCGCGTGCGATGGAATCCGCGGTCGTGCGGTTCGTGACCCCCGCCCACGCGTTCGTCACGAGCAAGGTGCCGGCGACGAACACCAGGATCCCGAAGGGGATGGTCTCGATGCCGGCCATCTGGCCGCGTTCGTCGAGGTGGAAACGCTTCATCGCCGGCTCTCGGACTGGACGACAACCGTGCGATCGACGCCCTCCACACCCATTCCCTCGGCCAGCAGCGACGGCAGCAGGCGCAGCCCCGGTGCCTGCACGCGCAGCGCCACAGCTCCGTCGTCGGCGGGTACGAAGCTGAGCGACACCTGCTCCCCGTAGCGGCCCAGGCTCGCCCTTGCGCGGGACAGCGCCTGCGCTTCCACTGCGGCGCGTTCGGCCGAGGCGGGGGCGAGGGCCACCTCGAGAGCGGCGTCGTGTGCCACGGCGTCGACCGTCGAGATGGCCCAGAGGTTGAGCAGCACGTGCGCTGCGAGGAACAACAGGGTCAGGAACACCCCGACGCCGAAGGATGTGCTGAGGACCCCGCTGCCCGTCTCCTTGCGGCCCGCGGGCACCTCAGCGTCCGACCTGCTGGATCTGGGTTCGTGTCGTGCTGGCGGCGTCATCGAAGATCGTCTTGAAGCCGACCCACATGGCGACGCCGAGGAACGCGATGATCAACACGGCGATCGCAGTGGAGATCACGCCTTCGCCTCGTTCGTTGCGGGTTCTGCGCATTGCTGGATGCCTTTCGTGAGGACCGCGCTGCGGTCGTTGGAAGGGGAAGTTCACGTCCCTGTCAACTGCTTCATCGCATCGACGAAGGGAACGGCCATGAAGACGACCCCGGGCAGGAGGGTCGCCACGGTGACGGGGATCCAGACGGTCTGTCCCCGCCGATCGAGCGTCTCGATGAGGTCACGGTGAACCTCTCGTCGGACAAGGCGGGCCTCGTTGGAGATGAGAGCGCCGAGGTCCGTGGCCTCGCGGTTCATGGCCAGCACTCCGACGAGGCGATCGAGGGCGGCCACCTCCGCCTGTGCGGCGAACTCCTGAAGCGCGGCCAGCTCATCGACGCCGTGTCGCATCCGCCGCGCGGCGGAACGGAACCCTCTGGAGGTCACGCCCTGTCCTCGTTCACCCACACGGGCCACCGCGCCCGCGAGGGAGTGGCCGGCGCCCAGCAGCATGCCGAGCTGTTCGATCACGATCGGCAGCTCCAGGCGGATGCGCCGCTGGATCTCCGCGCTCCTGTGGGCGAGGCGTTGCTCGGTGACGAGGTAGGCGAGAGCCGCTGCGGCCAACGGGGCGGAGACCATGATCGCCACGGGCGGCCCCAACAGTGTGGTGAGCGTCGCTGTTGCGCCGAACGCCGCGCCGGCGAACGCGAACTGCCGCAGGCGGAACGACGCGGCGTCATCTTGGGAGCCGATCCTGCGAAGCGTCGTCTCGATGTCGTCGTTGAGCCCGAGCGTGCGCGCGAGTCGCGCTCCGACCGATGTGGCTAGCGGTGCTGCCAGGTCGCGGAGTGACTCCACCGACAGCACGCCCGAACGCCGTGGTGCCGTGGCACCACTGCGGACGTGGCCGCGGAGGCGCTGGGCCAAGCTGACATCGCGGAACCATGGGAGCTCGCCGAGTACCAGCACCGAACCGACCCATGCCGTCACGAACGCGATGAAGACGACGAGGCCGTTCACGCGAAGACCCGTTTCTCGTCGGGCAGCCGCAGGATCCGTCCGGACCAGATCCAACAGGCCGCCACCAGTGCGATGCCGAGCGCCACGAGTGTCTGGCCGACAGGGGACTGGTAGCCGGCCCGGCCGTTTCCCATGGACATGCCGGCGAAGGCCATCCCGATCGGGACGATGATGACGAATCTGCGAGCGAAGCGAACCCCCGCCTGCTTTGAGCGGGCATCCTTGCGGGTCAGCATGTCCTCGCGGCGATCGGCCGCCAGTTCGGCAAGGCGCCGGTCGAGATCGCTGCCGCCCAGCTCGTGGGCCACGAGAAGCGTCTCGCAGACGGCGTCGGCCGTCGGGCTGGTGAGCTGGTCCTTGAGCGTGCCGACCGCGCGGGTGAAGTCGGTGGTCAGAACCCAGGTTCGTCTGGCGGCCTCGAATCCCGAACGAAGCTCCGCGGGGCCCCTCAACCCCACGTCGAGCAGCGCCTGTGGAATGGAACGGCCCGCCGACCCGCACTGCACCCGGATCTCCTCGACCAGGGCCGGCCACGCGTCCTCGGCCGCCGCGCGCCGTCGCTGTCGTCGTTGGCGGTAGGTGGCCAGCGGGGTGGCGCCGGCCAGCGTCGCTGCGCCGAGTGCGGGCACGATGCCCCCGAAGCACAGCGCGCCGAAGACTGCTCCGATCCCTGACACGAGCGCGGTAGCGGCGACGAGCTCCCCCATCGACACCCCGTCGAGGCCGGCCTGGTCGAGCCAGCGCCGGACGCGTGTAGGCCACGGTTCGCGTTCGCTTTGTTCGGGGTTCGCCGGCGGCCGACGTTTTCGGTCGAAGGCGCTCACGAGCAGGTACACGCCGGAGGCGCCGACCAGGGCGATCAGGGTTGCGTTCACTGATGGGGCCCGTCGAGGAGTTGTCGAAGATCGTGGCCCGCGGCGCTGAGCGGATCACGCAGCCGAGTGGGGATCTGTCCGCTCCAGCGGAGGACACCGTCGTGGTCCCGGCGGAACAGGTCGGTGGCGGTGAACTGTGCAGCGTCGATGCCGCCGGCGAGGTCTTCGACGGCGATGATCTCGCTGACCCGAGGTCCCGATGCGGTTCGCTCTGCGAAGACCACCACGTCGATGGCCTCGCTCACGAGGGTGTTGAGGGCCGAGACCGTGAGGTCGGCGCCCGAGTCCGAGAGCTGCGCCACGAACCTCAGGCGTGAGAGCGCCTGGCGGGCGGACCCGGCGTGGATGGTGGTGAAGCCCTTCACTCCTGAGGACAGGGTGAGGAGAAGTGGAAGCGCTTCTCGGTCTCTGACCTCGCCGACGATCGCGATGTCGGGAGCCATGCGGAGGAAGCCGGCGACGAGCCGGCGTAGGTCTACGGCTGGGCGGTCGGCTCTGGCGGCGCGGGTCTGCATCGATGCGACGTTGGCGAGGGGTACGTCGGCCTCGAATACCTCTTCGGCGATCACTACCCGCAGCGACGGGTCCAACTCGGCAGCGCAGCAGCTCAACAGCGTGGTCTTGCCCGAGCCGGGGGCACCCGCGAAGACGATCGTTCGACGTGCGGCGACGCATGCGGCGAGGAAGCGCGCTGCGGCGGGTGGGAGCATGTCGCGCTCGACGAGTTGGTCGAGCGTGGTGAGTGTGACGCCGGTGAACTTGCGGATGTTCACCATGACGTGGCCGCCGCGGGCAAGGTCGCCGTGGACGATGTGGAGGCGTGCTCCGTCGTCGAGTTGTGCGTCTTGGAGGCCTTCGGCGGGGTCGAGCTTGCGGTGGGAGGACGACGCGCGTTCCAAAAGGCGTGTGAGGGTGCGGACGACGTGGTCGTCGTCGAGGAAGACCTCGTCGTGGTAACCGCTCTGGCCCTGGTGGCGTCGCACGAAGATCGAGTCGGGGGCGTTGACCATCACCTCCCACACGTCGTCGTCCTCCAACAACGTGGTGAGCGGCCCATAACGGGCGACGTTGCGGAATGCCCTCTCTGCGACGAGTTCGGGGTCCGCCAGCGCGTGTGGTCGCAAGCCGCGGCGATGAAGGTCCTGCCAGGTGGCGATCTCGTCGGAGATCAGGCGACGCAGCAGCTTGTCGCCCTCGTCGCCATCGACACGTTCGAGCTGTGTCCGGGCTCGTTCGTGAACGGCCGCCTCGATCGTTGCGAGGGGTGAGACCTGTGCGGTCATCTCGCCACCGCCACCATGTGGGGTACCGCGCTTGGCTCGTCCATCTCGGTTCGGGCGTTGTTGGTTTGCACCACGTGGAGTACCGATGCGACCACCGCCGAGGTGAGCCCGGCCGGAAAGGGGTGTACTCCACGGTGGATCAACTCGACCGATCGGCGGAGCGGCACGTGCAGTGCAGCGGTCGGCGGCGCGACCGAGGCGAGCTGGGCGATCGCCTGGGTGATCTCCGCACGCGCCCGTGGTGAGCGGGGCGCGAAGTTGATCACGGGAACGACCCGTTCGGGCGCCACGCCCAGATCGCCCAGGTCGTCGAGCAGGCGCACCAACTGGCGCACTCCCCGCACACCTGGCGCACCGACCGCCAGCACCGCCGACGCGCTCCGGGCGCAGCGACGCGCCAGGTGGTTGCGCTCCTCAAGGTCGACGCTGCCGGTTTCGCTGTCACCGTCGAACTCGGGAGTGCAGTCGGCGACCACCCAGCGGAAGGCTCCGCGCAGCGACGCGAGCACCGCGTCCACCGATCGTGTGGGCAGCGCCGTCCAGTCCCGGGGGCGCCTCAGGCCGATGAGCAGCGAGTAGCCCCGTCGCTCGACCTCGAAGGTGCAGCGACGTAGTCCGGCGCGGTCGACATCGCCGCCACGGTGGGCCTCGACCAGCTCCTGTACCGCAGGGACCACGTCGTGTGCGTCGTGGTAAGTGGACTGCATGGCATCGAGGGCGAAGTCGGCGAGAAGGACCGAACCGCGGCCGTCGGCTCGTCGCGCCAGGCCCTGCGCTGTTGCCGCGGCGATCGTCGATGTGCCTGCTCCTCGGACGCCCACAACCGTCACCAACGGAGCAGCGAACTCGGCGGCGGCAACGTCGGGGCGGAGCCGGCGCACCTCGCCGAGCGAGCGCAGCGGGGTGGCGGTGTCGCGGAGAGCCGTCACCAACTCCTCGGGGCCGAAACCGCTTCCCAGGACCGCCGCGGCACCGAGTTGGCGCCAGTCCCGGGAGGATGTGTCGTCCACGACGATGGCGGCGACGGAGTGGTCGCGGCTCATCGCCAACAGGTCACGATCGACCCCGTGGCCCAGGCCGTCGACCAACACCGCCGAGATCCCAGCGGCGGCCTCGATGCGAGCGGCCATCTCGGCGGTGCTCACGCACTTGATGAACTCGACGGGGATCGCGCCCGACATCGACCACTGGCCGACCTCCGCGAACCAACGGCTTCGGGGCCGTGCGAAGCCCATCACGCAATAGCGCTCGGTCATGACGAGGACCCCACGGTGCCGATGAGGGCGACTTCATCCCGGGCGCTGGCCGCCAGAACGGTGCCTGCGGTGGCCTCGTCGTCAACGACGAGGGTCACCGACAGCTCGTCGCCGGCACCAAGGCCGCTTCGGGGAGCCGTCACGGCACTGACCATCGCTCTGGCGATGACCGAGGAACCCTCGGCGTTCGCTGCCACCACATCGACGCGGTCACCCGGCCGGAGGTCGCCGCCGAGGGCCCGTGCCCCCGACATGGCGACGGTGAGACGGCGCCGCGGGCCGCTGTCTGGTTCGTCACGGGATACGTGGCCTCGTTGGATGAGGTCCCCGGCGTGGATGGCCGAGGTCGCGACGCGCCCGACCACGTCGTCACCGTTTCCGTATGCGCGTCGGGCGGTGGCGTCTGCCAACTCCATCGGGGCGAGACCCAGGGCGGCAGCTTCGATCTCCTCACCCTGGGCGATGTCTGCGGTGGCGACCAGCCAGGTCCGCCGGTCGGTGCGGGTTGCCGCACCGTGGGCCATCATCAGCCCGACCGCTGACAGTGCGACGAGGAGTCCGCCGAGCACCGCCCGGCCCCTTGGAAGGGCGGATCGCACCCCCAACACCCCCGCCGCTTGTTCTCCTGTGGCCATGCCGCCCTCCCACTGATGGCGAAGTCCGAACCGGACCCGGAGAGTGGTACGCCATCTGACGTAGAGTTTGCAAGCTTTTCGTGAACTGTCATTCGACCCGTCAACCTCGGAGCAAGGTTGCTTGTTCGGGTATCCCCCTCGGCCCGCTTGCGCGCAACTACGCTCCGCGGTCATGGATCACTCGGTGGAAGCCGAGCTTCAGCACACGGTATGTTGTGGTGTATCGTGGAATCTGCACGAAAGCCCTCTTCTGTCAGTATCTTTCACGGACTTCCGGGTCTCGATCGGGAACCGCGTTCTCGAGCCAACCCCGGGGTAAGGTTGCGAATGTCATGAGTTCTTCGTCTGACATCACCTGGCTCAACACGGCGGAAACAGCTCGCCGGCTCGGAGTCACGCCCCGAACGCTGTACCGGTTCATCGACGAGGGGCAGCTTCCCGCGTACCGCTTCGGGCGGGTCATCCGGCTCAAGGAGTCGGAGGTGGAGGAGTTCATCGATCATTGCCGGATCACCCCCGGCACCCTCGACAGCCGCTACGGCCTCGAGGAGGACCAGAGCTCGTTCACCGAGTCGAGCGCCACGTAGGTTCTCCGCGAGACGGACCCGTTCCGCCGGAGGTGAACAACGTCGATGCCTCCCGCGGTGACTTCGCCGGCGATCCGCGAACCGTCGGCGAGGACGAGCAGCACCGGGACCTCTGTCCCGACGAACCCGGCGAGTTCGTCTGCGATCTCGATCGAGCCGGCGGGCGACGGCTTCGGCGTGCTTATGGGTGCAGCGGTGAGACCGTCGGCTTCGACGCAGGTGATCGCACGCGTCCTTAAAGTTCCAAGTCCTTGATCGCCCCGGACACGTATCCAACCAGCGGCAGTGGTCTCGACGACGACGCGTTCCCGCCGCCCGCTCACTTGGATCGTCGCGGTCGCGGAGGCCTGGGCCAGAGCGTCGAGCAGGCCCTCGAAAGTCGATTCGGCTGCCTCGATGTCCGCCTCGCGGCGTTTGCGGCGACGCCGATCTGCGGCTTCGACCACCCGAGCGTCGCCGATCTCACGGTCTGGATCCGGGCTGATGGCGTCCATCGGTAACCTTTGTCGGAGCGACATGGCAGAACCTGAGCAACCGCCCACCGGAGTACCGCCTTCTGCCGCGTCTGTCTCCGATGCAGCGGGGGTGATCGCGCACCTGCCGGTATCGAAGGTGCATGTACCCGCGAACCACCTGATGACCCAGCTCCTTGGGCCCCGCGACGAGTTGTTGGACCTGATCGAGGACGCGTTCCCCGGAGCGCGGATACATGTCCGAGGCACGGAGATCTCCGCAGAGGGCACCGACGCCGAGATCCTCTGCCGAGTATTCGAGGAGATGGTCGTGTTGGCGGAGTTGGGCCACCACCTCGATGCTGCGGCGGTCCACCGCGCGATCGACATGGTGCGGGCCGACGAGCGTCCCTCCGAGGTGTTGACCTCGGAGGTGGCGAGACGGGCGCGAGGCGGTGTGGTCAAGCCGAAGACCGCCGGCCAGAAGCGTTACGTCGATGCGATCGCCGCGAACATCGTGACCTTCGGGATCGGCCCCGCCGGTACGGGAAAGAGCTGGCTTGCCGTCGCGATGGCCGTTCAGGCCCTCCAGCGCAAGGAGGTCGACCGCATCGTGTTGACCCGACCTGCGGTCGAGGCGGGCGAACGGCTGGGCTTCCTGCCGGGCGATCTCATGGCGAAGGTCGACCCGTACCTCCGCCCCCTCTACGACGCGCTCTACGACATGGTGGAGCCCGATGGGGCCCAACGCCTGTTGGAGCGGGGTGCGGTCGAGGTGGCGCCGCTCGCGTTCATGAGGGGGCGCACCCTGAACCGCAGCTTCATCATCCTCGACGAAGCGCAGAACACGAGCCCCGAGCAGATGAAGATGTTCCTCACCAGGATCGGGTTCGGGTCCAAAGCGGTCATAACCGGCGACATAACCCAGGTGGACATCCAAGGTGGCCGCTCGGGGATCATCGGGCTGGAACGGATCCTCGGGGAGATCGAGGGCCTCCAGTTCGTCCACCTCACCAGTCGTGATGTGGTGAGGCACCGCATAGTCCAAGACATCGTCGATGCGTACGAACGCTCTTCGACCGAGGGCTGAGACTTGTTCGATCCCGAGCCGATCACCGTGTGCATGTCCGACGAACAAGGCGATCATCGGATCGAGGTCGACCGATGGGGGAAGCTCGTAGCCGCGGTGCTCGGGGCGGAAGGTGTGGAGGGACCCGGTGAGGTGTCGGTGATGTTCGTCGGGCGCGACGCCATGGCTGAGCTGAACGTCCTGCACATGGGCGCGGATGGACCCACCGACGTGTTGTCGTTCCCCTTGGACGCGGGCGACGAGCTGGGCGCCGGCGACGAGCGACTCGTCGGCGATGTCGTGGTCTGCCCCGCGGTTGCATGGCTCAACGCACCCGACCACGCCGGCAGCTTCGAGGACGAGCTGGCAGTTCTGTTGGTTCACGGCTGCCTGCACCTGGTGGGCTACGACCACGCCGAGGAAGGGGAGCGAGCCCGGATGTGGGCCCGTGAACGTGAGCTGATCGCAACCCACCATGGGTCCCTCGGTGCCGATCCATGGAGCGTGTGTTGATGGCGCTGGTTGCGATCTCGAGCGTGGACATCTGGCTTCTGGTCGTGGTGGTACTGCTCGTCGGCTTTGCCGCGGTGCTCGCCCTGGCCGAGACCGCCATCACCCGGATGACCCGCGCCCGGGCAGCGGCATTGGTCGACCAAGGCGTAAAAGGCGGTGAGCGGGTGCTGTCGATCGTCGAGAACCTCGAACGCGACCTCAACGCCGTGTACCTGTCGGTCAACATCGTCCAGACGGTTCAGGCGGCGCTCGTTGGTGTGCTCTGCGCCAACCTGTTCGGTTCGCTCGGCGTGGTCATCGGCATCGCCCTCAACGTCGTGGTGTTGTTCGTGGTGGCAGAGGCCGCCCCCAAGACATGGGCGCTCCAACACACCGAACGGGCCGCGCTGCTCACCGCACCGTTGGTGCAGTTCTGCGGGCGTGGCCTGCGCCTGATCGCCAAGGGCCTGATCGGTGTTGCGAACGTGATCCTTCCGGGCAAGGGGCTCAGCGCGGGGCCCTTCGTAACCGAGGAGGAGATCATCGCCCTCGCCGAGGAAGCGGCTGAAGCAGGGGGGATCGAGGAGTCCGAGCGGGTGCTGATCCAACAGATCATCCGCTTCGGTGACACCGTTGCCCGCGAGATCATGGTGCCGCGCACCGACATGGTTGCCATGCAGGCCGAGCACCGGGTCACCGACATGGTCGAGGTCGCGATCATGAACGGGCTGTCCAGGTTCCCGGTTTACGGCGAGGGCGTCGATGATGTCGTCGGCGTGGTGTTCGCGAAGGATCTGGTGCGGGCCGAGCGCGACGGCGGGGCTGACAGGCCGGTGAGGGACCTGATGCGCCCGGCCTTCTTCGTTCCCGAGACGAAGCGGGTCGCGGAGCTGTTGGCGGAGATGCAGCAGAACCACACGCACATGGCGATCATCGTCGATGAGTACGGAGGCATCGCCGGGCTGGTGACCCTCGAAGATCTCCTCGAGGAACTCGTCGGCGAGATAACCGACGAGTTCGACACCGAGGCCCCCGAGTTCGAGATCCTGTCCTCCGGCGACATCCTGTTGAACGACCCGGCGATGAACGTGGACGACCTCAACGAAGCCGCCGGGCTGGCCCTTCCTGAAGGCGACTGGGACTCGGTCGGGGGACTCGTGTTCTCCGAGCTGGGCCGGGTTCCCGAGGTTGGCGACAGGGTCTGTGCCGGTGACGCCGAGTTGGTGGTCATGAAGATGGACGGCCGACGCGTGGGGGCCCTCAAGATCAGCCGGATCGACGACAAGCGGGCTTCACAGGCCGATGAGTGAGGAACCCGGTTGGGCCGACGATCTGTCCGAGGGCTTCCGCTCCGGGTTCGTGTCGTTCGTGGGTCGCCCCAACGTGGGTAAGTCGACGCTGCTGAACCGCATCCTCGAGCGCAAGGTCTCGATCGTGTCGGACAAGCCACAGACCACCCGCAACCAGATTCGTGGCGTACTCAACATGCCCGGGGCGCAGGTTGTGTTCGTCGACACGCCCGGCATCCACAAGCCACGGACTCTGATGGGCTCAAGGCTCAACGACACGGCACTCGATGCGGTCATCGACGTGGACGTGGTGTGCCTCGTGGTCGACGCCACAGCGGCCATAGGCGGTGGTGACCAGTGGGTGGCGGATCGTGTACCCCACGACGCCGTGGTCGTCCTCAACAAGGTCGACCTGGCCGACGACAACCAGATCCTCCGCCAGCTGGCTAGGGCGGCCGAGTTGGACCGATCCGAGTACTTCCCGGTTTCGGCCAAGAGCGGCGAAGGCGTCGTTGCGTTGGTCGATCACCTCGTCTCGCGACTGCCGCCGGGGCCAAAGTGGTATCCCGACGACATGGTCTCAGACGTGGAGGAGGCCTTCTGGGTGGCGGAGTTGGTCCGGGAGAAACTGTTGGCCCTCACCCGACGAGAGCTGCCGCACTCCATCGCGTGTCGCACCACCGAATGGGAGTGGCCGCGGATTCGCGTCGAGATCCTCGTGGAGCGGGAGTCGCAGAAGCCGATCGTGATCGGCAAGGGCGGATCGGTCCTCAAGCAGGTCGGCATCGAAGTCCGCCGACAGCTCCCCGAGGGCGCCTTCGTGGAGCTGTACGTGAAGGTGGACAAGGACTGGCAGCGCCGCCCCCGGGCGTTGGACCGCCTCGGCTACTGAGGAGTCTGCAACGCTGCGAGGAAGGCCGCGACCTCGTCGAAGTCCTTTGTCCGACGCATCGGCGGCAACGCCGCGATCAGGTCCCACCGGTAGCTCGTGGCGGTGGCCAGGCGAGGGTCCAAGACGGCGACCACACCCCGATCGTCGCGGTGGCGGATGAGCCGGCCCGCCCCTTGTGCCAGCAGCGTGGCGGCGCGGGGCAGGTCGATCGTTCGGAACGCGTCGGCGCCCACGGCCTCGCGTCGTGCTTGAAGCAGGGGCTCGTCAGGGCGCGGGAAGGGGATCTTGTCGATCGCCACGAGCGACAACGAAGGTCCCGGAACGTCGATGCCCTGCCAGAACCCCATGGTGGCGAACAGGCAGGTGGCGGGCTCCTCGGCGAAGCGTTCGACGAGCCTTGGCTTGGGCAGCTCGCCTTGTCGGAGGACGGCGTGGTCGAGCCGGGCGCCCAGCTCGTCGGCGGCGTCGTTCATCATCCGGTGGCTGGTGAACAGCGCGAGGGTGCGTCCGCCGGCGGCCTCGATGAGTCGGGCCAACTCGTCGAGCATCGCGTCGCGGTAGGTGGGTCGGCGCGGATCGGGCAGCGTGGTGGGGCAGTAGAGGAGACCCTGGTGCTCGAAGTCGAACGGTGTGCCGACGTCGATCTCGTCGACCAACTCGCTCGGCACCTGGAGATCCGCGGCCAGGCTCGGTGGCACTGTCGCCGAGGTGAGGATCACGGTGGCGGGTCGCTGCGGACCCGACTCGTCGGGCTGGTCGCGAGGCGTGAGGATCTCGAGTCCACTGGATTCGGGGTTCCACAGCAACGCGTCGAGCGTGCGGCCGACATCGAGGGGAGCCAACGCCAGGCGCGGGTGGTCCTCGTCGCCCTGCACCCACATCACCTCGTCGTCGCCCGGCTCCTGCACGCGGTCGATGTCGAGGACCAACGCGCCGAGAGAGGTCTGTACGCGCAGCACCCTTGTGGCCAGCTCCTGTGACCGGTTCGTCTCGATGCTGCGTGCGGCCTCGCCGAGGCGCATCAGTGCGTCGCGTCCTTTGTGCAGCACCGCCGCGACCTCATCGGGGACGCCGCGTCGCAGCCGCGACCCAGCCAGGGGACCGAGCGCGGCGGTGAGGTTCTTCGCGGCGGCGTCCAGGCCGTCGATCGAAGCGTCGTCCGCGATGATGCCTGCTGCCACGCGCCCGACGGCGGCGAAGGATCCCCCACCGAGCTCGACGCCTGTGGTTGCGGAGATGATGTCGGCCAGCTCGTGGGCTTCGTCGAAGATCACAGCGTCGTGGTGGGGAAGGAGGCCCACCAGCGACGCCAGGTGCAGCCCGTAGAGATGCGTGTTGACCACGACGACATCGGCTGTCGCGGCGCGACGCCTCGCGGACTCCGCGAAGCAGTTCTCCCCTTGGGGGCAGTTCCGGGCGCCGGGGCATTCGCGCGGGCCCACGCTGACCTGGGCCCACAGGTAGTCGGATGGCTCGGTGGGCAACTCGGCGCGGTCGCCGGTGGCGGTGGTGTCGGCGAAGCTGCGCAGCATTGCGATCTGGGCCTCGCTGACGGGCGCAGGCCCGACGCCGTCGAGGGTGCCCTGGTGCTGCGGCGCCACCTCGTCGAGGCGTTGCAGGCACAGGTAGTTCGAGCGGCCTTTCAACACCGTCCAGATGAGATCTCGACGCAGGTGGCGGGTGAGGAACGGCAGCTCCTTGCCGGCGAGCTGGTCCTGGAGCGCTTTGGTGGCGGTGGCCACCACGACACGGCGCCCCAGCAGCAACGGGGGGACCAGGTAGGCGAGCGACTTGCCGGTGCCGGTGCCGGCCTGGACCACAAGGTGGCGACGGCGGCGCAGAGCACGGTCCACGGCCTTGGCCATCTCGTGCTGGCCGGGGCGGTGCTCCCCGCTGTCGCCCATGGCCTCGGCGAGGGCGCCGAGCGTGGCATCGACGGGGTCGGTTGCGTCCTCTGGGTGCTCGGCCATGCCCTGCCCATGATGGACCACTGGGCGGAGGCCAACCGCTACGTTGCCCGGGTGGAGCTTTCCGCCCTCGACCGCACCCGCATGCCGCGTCACGTCGCGGTGGTCATGGACGGCAACGGCCGTTGGGCCCAACGACGGGGCCTGCCCCGAACCGAGGGCCATGCCGCCGGCGAGGAAGCGCTGATGGACGTGATCTGGGGCGCCAGCGACGCTGGGCTCGGCTGGCTCACCGTGTACGCGTTCTCCACCGAGAACTGGAAGCGCCCCGTCGACGAGGTCCGCTACCTCATGGGGTTCAACGAGCGGCTGCTGTTGACCCGTCGTGACGAGATCCATGCTCGAAACATCCGCATGCAGTTCCTCGGTCGGCGCGACTGGCGGGTGCCCCGGCGCATCCTGCGCCGCATCGACGAAACCCTCGAGCTGACCCGGAACAACACCGGCATGGTGTTGTCGATGGCGTTCAACTACGGCGGGCGCGCCGAGCTGGTCGACGCGGTCAAGTCGATCGTCGAAGCCAGGGTTCCGGCATCCAAGATCAACGAGAAGACCATCCGTGCGCATCTCTATGACCCGTCGATGCCTGACCCGGAGCTGGTCATTCGCACCTCCGGTGAGTTGCGCACCTCCAACTTCCTCATGTGGGAGGCGGCCTACAGCGAGCTCGTGTTCACCGACGTGTTGTGGCCCGACTTCCGCCGTGGTGACCTCTTCGCCGGCATCGCCGAGTTCCAACAGCGCAAGCGCCGCTTCGGCGGCCTCGACGGCCCGCCGTCGTCGAGCGCCTCGGGCTGATGGCGCTGTATCGCGACAGCGGAGTGGTGCTGCGCACCTACAAGCTGGGCGAAGCCGACCGCATCGTGGTGTTCCTCACTCGGGGTCGGGGAAAGGTGCGTGCTGTCGCGAAGGGGGTTCGCAAGACGAAGTCGCGTTTCGGCGGGCGCCTGGAGCCGACCAGCCACGTGAACCTCCAGTTCTACGAGGGCCGCGGCGAGCTCGACATCGTCACCCAGGCGGAGACCGTCGAACCGTTCCGAGCAGTTCGCGGCTCGCTCGCGAAGATGGAGCGGGCAGTGGCGATGTTGGAGGTGGTCGACCAGGTTGCCCAGGAAGGTGAGGAGAACCCTGGGCTCTACGACATGTTGGTCGGCGGGCTCCGCACCGTTGAGCACCGTGATTCGCCGCTGGTGGTGCCGGCGTTCTTCCTCAAGCTGCTCGGCGCCGAAGGCGTGGGGCTGTTCGTCGACGGCTGCATCCAGTGCGGTAGAGAGGACTCGCTGGGATCGATCGACCTCGACGACGGCGGCCTGCGTTGCGTCGAGCACCCTGGGCCTACCGCGATGTCGGCGAACGCCGTGGTGTTGTTGCAGCAGGTGCTGGGCGGGCACCTCGCGTGGGCGCTGGATCAGCCCGTCACCGCGGAGGTGTGGGAGGTCGATCATCTGGCGCACGTGGCAATGGAACGCCACGTCGATCGCCGCCTACGAGCCCTTCGCCTCATCGAACGCGCCTGATTCGGCGCCACGCGCAACGGCCCGGATCCGTCGGGACCCGGGCCGTTGGATTCGGTTCAGGAGGTTGCGCTCAGCCGTTCAGGGCGCCACCGCTTCGCCGTTGCCCTGCCGGTAGACGTTCGCCACCAGTAGTGACTGGATCGGCAGTGTGATGAGCCAGAGGATCCCGAACAGCAGCGACCCGAGCCAGCTTGCAGCGACGATGACGATGACCAGCACGATCATCGGCACCAGATTCCGCTTCGCGATGTCCATGCTCGTGCGGAACGCGTCACCGATGCTCGCTCCGGTGTCGAGTGACACCATCGGGGCAAAGGCCAGGAAGAAGGCCGCGATGATGCCAGGGATCACGCACGCCAGGGTGCCGGCGATGATGCAGATGCCCGTCACGATGGAGGTGAGGATGTAAGGCCCGACGTTCTCGGTGCTCGTCAGATGCGCCAGATCCGGTGCCTCACCACGGGTCATCTTGAGAGCGGCGCGGTAGATGCCGATCTGCACGATGTAGATCAGGATCCCGAAGACGATCCCGACTCCTATCGCTATGAGGATCGTGGTGAAGAAGCCGGCTCCGCAGTCGATCGAGCTGAAGTCGTCGCTGATGTTGCAGTCATCAACCGAATCGATGATCGCCCGATTCACGAAGAACTGGACGAGTGACAACAGCACGACAGGCAGCGCCAGAAGGAAGATCTGTGGGTGCTGGCCCAGCTTCTTGAAGGTCCAGTTGAATGCCGCGCCGATGTCGGCCACACCCGGCTGGTTCATCCCGGGCTGATAGGCCGAATATCCGCCGGGAGCGCCCGGCGGGGGCGGAGGTGGCGCAGCTCCGTAGCCGCCGGTGGCGGGTTGTGGCGGGAATCCGGGTTGTTGAGGTGGGTATCCGGGTGGCTGACCCGGGGGGGGTGGTGGAGGCGGTGGCGGAGGTGGTGGCGGTGGGGTTCCGCCGGGAGGGGGTGGTGGATAGTTGGGATCGCTCATCGACTTCTCGTCCTCGGTAGGGGAGATAGGACGGGGCCACGCTAGCGGTGGGTTTCGCGGAATCGGCGGTTCTCCGTCATGGACATGGATGGCTGCTCTGTAGCGTGGGTCGCCTATGTCCGACTCCCCGACCCCTGAGTTGTTCGACAAGATCGTCAACCTCTCGAAACGCCGCGGCTTCGTGTTCCCATCCGCCGAGATCTACGGCGGGTTCCGCTCCACTTACGACTACGGACCCCTGGGCGTGCTTCTGTTGCGCAACGTGAAGAACGCCTGGTGGCGTTCGATGGTGCAGTTGCGCCACGACGTGGTCGGCCTCGACGCGTCGATCCTCGGGCCACCCCAGGTGTGGGAGGCGTCGGGGCACCTGGCCAACTTCACCGATCCGCTCGTCGACTGCACCAACTGCAAGATGCGCTGGCGGCTCGACAAGCTGGACGACCCGGATCTGTGCCCGAACTGCGGCCAACGTGGTGCTTTCACCGAGCCCCGGGCCTTCAACCTGATGTTCAAGACGCATGCCGGGCCGGTGGAGGACTCCGGCGCGGTGGCATACCTGCGGCCCGAGACCGCGCAGGGCATGTTCGTGAACTTCGCGAACGTGTTGAACACGTCGCGTAAACGCCCGCCGTTCGGCATCGCACAGATAGGCAAGTCGTTCCGCAACGAGATCACTCCCGGCAACTTCGTGTTCCGCACCCGCGAGTTCGAGCAGATGGAGATGGAGTTCTTCGTCCCGCCGGCGGACGCGGCGACTTGGTACGACTACTGGTGCAAGGAGCGCTACCAGTGGTACCTCGACTTGGGCATGCCGGCCGACCAGCTCCGGCTGCGGCCCCATGACCCAGACGAGCTGTCCCACTACTCGTCGGGCACGTCGGATGTGGAGTTCCTGTTCCCGTGGGGCTGGGACGAGCTCGAGGGCATTGCCAACCGGGGCTCCTACGACCTGACCCAGCATTCGAACCACTCGGGCGACAAGTTGGACTTCCTCGATCCCGAGACCAACGAGCGCTACACCCCCCATGTGATCGAGCCGGCGGCCGGGGCGACCCGCACCGCCTTCGCATTCCTGCTGGCCGCGTTCCACGAGGACGAAGTAGGTGGTGAGGCCCGCACCGTGTTGCGGCTCCATCATCGCCTGGCGCCGTATCAGGTGGCGGTCCTGCCGCTGTCGAAGAAGGTCGAGTTGCAGGGACCTGCACGCGAGGTGTTCGCGCTGGTCGCCGACCGGTGGATGTGCGATTACGACGAGACCCAGTCGATCGGTCGTCGTTACCGGCGCCAGGACGAGATCGGCACCCCGTATTGCGTCACGATCGACTTCGACTCGTTGGAAGACCGCGCGGTGACGGTGCGTGATCGAGACACGATGGCTCAGGACCGGGTGCCGATCGAGGGCGTGGTGGCCTACTTGAACGAACGCCTTCTCTGACTGCCGACCCAGCCCCTTCTCTGACTGCCGACCCAGCCCCTTCTGTGATGCGGGACACGCCAGATCTGTCGTGTCCCGCATCACAGAACAGGTGGGGGCAGGGGTGGGGTGGGGGTGCTCATAGGCTGCGCCCATGGGGATCCTCGACGAGGACGTGGTTCGGGTTCGGGAGTCGGCCGACATCGTCGCGGTCGTCTCCCAGCACACCCAGCTCCGCAAGGTGGGCACCAACTGGGTGGGGCTGTGTCCCTTCCACAACGAGAAGTCGGGATCCCTCAGCGTCAGCCAGACCAAGGGCTTCTACTACTGCTTCGGCTGTCGCGCCTCCGGCGATGTGATCACCTTCGTGCGCGAGATGGAACACCTCGACTTCGCCGGGGCAGTCGAGTGGCTCGCCGCCAAGGCCGGCATCACCTTGCGCTACACCGAACGCGACGAAGGGGAGAGCCGCAAGCGGCAGCGCCGTCTCACCGAGCTGATGGAACAGGCCGTCGACTGGTACCACCGACGCCTGCTCAACGGCACCGATGCCGGCCCGGCGCGCGGCTATCTGCGCTCGCGGGGCTTTGACCGTGAGACCGTCGAGCAGTTCCGGTTGGGCTGGGCTCCAGACGCGTGGGACGAGCTCAACCGGGCGCTCGGCGCGCCCCGAGACCTGCTGGTCGACAGTGGATTGGGCCTGGTCAACCGGCGGGGGCGGCTCCAGGACTTCTTCCGTGCCCGGGTGCTGTTCCCCATCTACGACGACCAGGGCAACCCTGTGGCCTTCGGCGGCCGCAAGCTCCCCGACGCGGACGGTCCCAAGTACCAGAACTCGCGCGAGGGCCCCCTCTACAACAAGAGTCGGACCCTCTACGCCCTGAACTGGGCCAAGGCCGACGTGGTGAACTCGGCGGAGGCGATCGTGTGCGAGGGCTACACCGACGTGATCGGGTTCTTCCGTGCGGGGCTGCCCCGCGCTGTCGCCACCTGCGGCACCGCGCTCACCGAGGACCACGTCCGGCATCTGAAGCGCTTCACGAATCGAATCGTGTTGGCCTACGACGCGGATGAAGCCGGCCAGGCCGCAGCCGAACGGGTCTATGAATGGGAACGGCGCCACGAGATCGAGGTGTCGGTTCTGGGTCTGCCCGCGGGGACCGATCCCGACGAGCTGGCGCGTTCCGATCCCGACGCGCTGCGCAAAGCGGTTGGGGAAGCAATCCCCTTCCTCGGATTCCGCGTCGGACGGGTCATGCACGGTGCCAATCTCGCCACACCCGAGGGTCGCTCCCGGGCGGCGGAGGCCGCAATCGACGCCATCCGGGAGCATCCCGACCCTCTGGTGCGCGATCAGTACCTGATGGAGGTGGCCGGCTGGTCGCGTAGCGACATAGATCAGCTCCGGGCACAGTTGGCCAGGCCTGCTCGGGTTCGGGCCGAGCGGCCAACACGAAGTGCCCGCGCTGACGACGACGGTCGGGTCCTGTTGGCGGAGCGACCCACCGCGGCATCGGTACCGCGGGAGTCGGTCGAGTTGGAGGCGTTGCGAATCCTCATCGACCGGCCAGCCGACATCGCCGATCGGCTGCATCCGACGTTGTTTCGTGAGGGCCTTACGCGCCGGGCATACCTGGCCGCTTCGACCGCGCCGATCCACGATGCCGTTGAGGAAGCCGAACCCGCTGTCTCGGACCTCCTCACCCGACTCGCTGTCTCCGAGGCCACAGGGCGGGTCGATGACGTGCTGGTCGGTCTCGCACTCGAGGCATCGAAGCGCGCGATGGTTGCTTTGCAGGGCGAAGCGAGAGGCGCAGCCGATCCTCTGGACTACGCGCCGACGATTCAGGGACTGAAACTCATGTCGGATGACCTACTTGGCGATGAACCATCGATGGAATCGCTCGACCGATTGCTAGCCTGGCTGGCCGAACACGCCGTGGACCTTGGATGTTGATCCATGCCACCGGGGTGAGGAGCGCAGGGTTGCAGCTGTTCGATGGTGTGCCGGAGTCGTTGATCGACGAGTTGGTCGAGCGCGGCCGCTCGCAGGGCGGAGTGCTGCCCGTCGATGCGCCGCTGTCGGTGCTCGGCGTGGAGATGACCGCAGACATCGTTGATGAGATAAAGGTCTACTTCGCGGAACGCGGCATCACCATCGACGAGGTCGTCGATCCCGATGAGGCCCTCGGTGACGATCTCGCCGACGGCGCCGATGAGGACTCCGAAGTGGACGAGGACCCCGCGGAACGCGCTCGGCGGGCGTCGATCTCCAAGGACGAGCTGCTCGCGGCGCTGGAGACGGCCGATGTGACGCCGATCCAACGCGGTCGGCGACGAGCAGGGCGGCCCATCACGATTGCCGGCATGGCAAGCGGCGGCTCGTCGGATCCGATGCGGATGTATCTCCGCGAGATCGGCCAGGTTCCGCTTCTGGACGCCGCCGAGGAGGTATCGCTCGCGAAGCGGATCGAAGCCGGAGCCAAAGCCGAGGGAGTACTGGCAGACCTGGCCGCATCGGGTGAGGTTCTCGAGGTCCGTGAGCGACGCCAGCTCGAGAAGATCCGCCGTGACGGAGAACGTGCCAAGGAAGACCTGACTCAGGCGAACCTGCGGCTGGTCGTGTCGATCGCCAAGCGCTACATGGGTCGTGGCATGCACATCCTGGATCTCGTGCAGGAGGGCAACCTCGGGCTCATGCGGGCGGTCGACAAGTTCGACTACACGAAGGGCTTCAAGTTCTCCACCTACGCCACATGGTGGATCCGCCAGGCCATCACACGCGCCATCGCCGATCAGGCCCGGACGATCAGGATCCCGGTGCACATGGTCGAGTCGATGCACAAGGTGCACCGCCAGCAGCGACAGCTCATCCAGGAGTTGGAACGTGAGCCCACGATCGAGGAGCTGGCCGAGAAGGTGTCGATGACCCCGGCGCGAGTTCGGGAGATCTTGCGGATCAGCCAGGATCCGCTGTCTCTGGATTCGCCGGTGGGGGAGGAGGACGATTCGTTCCTCGCGGATTTCATCGAGGATGCGCAGGCGGTTGCACCTGCCGACGCCGCGGCGCAACGGATGCTGGGCCAGGCGCTGCTGGAGGCGCTCGACGAGCTCAACGATCGCGAGCGTGCGGTGGTGCGGCTGCGCTTCGGCCTCGAGGACGGCCAGACCCACACTCTCGAGGAGGTCGGCAAGACCTTCGGGGTCACACGTGAGCGGATTCGCCAGATCGAGTCCAAGACACTGGCCAAGCTGCGCCATCCGCACCGTTCCCAGAAGCTGCGTGACTACCTCGACAACTCCTGACCCCACCCCACCCCACCCCACCCCACCCCTGACCCGTTCTGTGATGCGAGACACGACAGTTCTGTCGTGTCTCGCATCACAGAACGGGTGGGGCAGAACGGGTTTGGTTCGGGCGCTGCTATCGTGAGCGCTCCCCTTCCGGGGTAGCTCAGCTGGCAGAGCAGCGGACTGTTAATCCGCGTGTCGTGGGTTCGAGCCCCACCCCCGGAGCTCCGTTACGTTTGCGGCATGCGAACCGCTGCTTCGGAACTCGTTGGCATCGATGTGCCCATCTTCGGCTTCAGTCACTGCCGTGATGTGGTGGCTGCGGTAACCAACGCCGGGGGCTGCGGTGTGCTGGGTGCGGTGGCCCACAGCCCCGAGCAGCTCGACATCGACCTCACCTGGATCGAGAACGAGGTGAAGGGCAAGCCTTACGGGGTCGACCTACTGGTGCCCGAGAAGTTTGCCGGGGCCGAAGAGGGGGGCCTGGATCCATCCGCACTGCGCAGCCTGCTCCCCGAGGAGCACCGGGCGTGGGTGGACGAGCTTCTGGAGCGCTATGGCATTCCACCGCTGCCCGAGGACGACCGGTCCTTCCGCGGGATAGGTGGGATGCGCGTGGACCCCAAGAGCATGGCTCCGCTGCTCGACGTGTTGTTCGCGCACGAGACGCGCCTGGTCGCCTCGGCGCTGGGTCCGCCACCGGCGCACTTCATCGAGCGTTCCCACGCAGCCGGGATCCCCGTCGCGGCGTTGGCGGGGAACCTGCATCATGCCGAGCGTCACGCCGCTGCCGGCGCGGACCTGATAGTGGCGCAGGGGACCGAAGCGGGAGGCCACACCGGCCTGATCGCCACCATGGTGCTGGTGCCCGAGGTGGTCGACGCTGTGGCACCGGTTCCTGTACTCGCAGCCGGTGGCATCGCACGTGGACGACAACTCGCGGCGGGCATGGCGTTGGGGGCGGCAGGAGTGTGGTGTGGCTCGGTCTGGTTGACTACCGAGGAGGCGGAGACGCCCCCGGTCATCAAGGACAAGTTCCTGGCGGCGGGCCTGGGTGACACCGTCCGCTCTCGTTCGTTGACGGGGAAACCCGCGCGGATGCTCCGCACGCCCTGGACCGACGAGTGGGAACGTCCCGACGGCCCCGGGCCGTTGCCCATGCCGCTTCAGCCCTTGCTCATCGGCGAGGCGATGGGACGCATCCATCGGGTGAGCGCGAAGGAGGAATCGGGCGCGAACGATCTCGTGACCTACTTCGTGGGGCAGGTCGTCGGGTCGATGAACACGGTGCGTCCCACTCGTCGTGTGGTCCTGGAGATGGTCGATGAGTTCATCGACACCGTCCAACACCTCGGTGCGCTGATCGGGGAGGAGTGAAGACCCTGCCGCCTCTGCCACACTGGTTGGCACGACGGGCCCGTAGCTCAGTGGTCAGAGCAGGGGACTCATAATCCCTCGGTCGCTGGTTCGATCCCAGCCGGGCCTACTTCGATGACCGAATTCATCCGCATCCGGTGCCCACGGTGTCTCACCGATGGGCAGGCGCCACCGGAGCTCGAACGCCTGTTGTGTCCGGTGTGCGCGACGACGAGCGTGTGGCGGCAATGTGGCGACTGTGGACAGCGCCATCTCGTAGTCGAGGGCGAGGGTTTCCTGTGTCCGAACCTGACTGCCCAGGCTCCGTCGGCCGCGCCGCAGTTGGTCTCACCGCAGTTGGTCTCACCGCCGTTGGTCTCACCGCCGTTGGTCTCACCGCCGTTGGACATCGCCTATCAGGTTCCGGCAAGGCGCTCCGGTGTCCGCCCGCTGCTCGTGATCGTCGCCATGGCGGCGCTGGCCGCGGCCGTTGCGCTGGTGGTGTTGGTTGTGTTGCGTTCCCGCGACGACGAGGGCGCGGACGGGGCCCGTCGCACGGTGGAGGAAGTCGTCCGCGACGCGGTCGAGGACAACCCCGCGGCCAGTGAACAGGCATGCGGGCAGGTGGCGCTGTTTGGCACCGACCGCACAAAGGTGTTGGAGATGCTCGACTCGCTGCCGAAGGAGTCGCGGGATCCACTCGTCGAGTCGTGGCGCCAGCGAGGGGAGCAGGAGGGATGGTTGCCGGCAGAGGCGACGACCTGGCAGTTCCCTGAGTTGCGGCGTGCGATCGTGGCGCTGCTCGACGAGTGCGTGTCGGGCTAGAGGTCGTCCAGCCAGATCGGGGCGCGGTCCAACAGGAACCGGCTGACTTCGAGGCACTGTTCGAGCGGATCGCAGAGGTCTTCGGTGCCCATGAAGATCTGTGCGACCGAGACGTCGAGGCGGGCGATGATCGTCAGGGACCGTTCCGCGGGATCGGTGACCGAGGCGAACGAGTCGATGGCCGTCACCTCTATCGGAAGGCTCGGACCACCGATGCCGGCGAGTTCGGTCGCCAAGACCAGGAGATCGGGACAGTGCGGCAGGGGCGGCAGCGACCAGGTGAAGATGAGCGGCAGCGAATGGGTGTCAGGCGGTTCCTCGTCGTCGGGCAGGTCTATGACGAGATCCTCGAAGGCGAGGATCGTTCTCGGGTCGATCTCCAGCGCAAGGTGCAGGTCGAGCGGTCCACCGCATGCCTCCTCGGGGTGAAGGTCCACCTCCCACGCCTGTCGCATGGAGTAGCTCTCCACGAAATGCCGTTCGTCATGCACGTGGAAGCCGTGACGGGTCGCGTGATCCTTGAGGTCTGCGACGAATCCGGGGACATCGATGACAGCCAAGGCGACAAGCCTGCCACCTCTGGAGCGGTTTGCGACACACGCGCCGGTAGCCTCCCGTGGATGCGCGACGACGAGCTGATGGCGGTGCTGCACTCGACCGCCGACGCCATCGGCGACGCGTTCCGTCATGGAGTTGGGGACTATCGGCGGCGAGGGGACCGACCCGGTCAGTACGCCCTTGACCTGGTGGCCGACGCCGCGGCAATCGAGGTTCTCGACGGTGCGCGCCTCGGCGTGTTGTCGGAGGAGAGCGGTCGCCACCATCCGGAACGAGACCTGTGCGTGGTGGTGGACCCGATCGACGGGTCGACCAACGCCAGCCGGGGCATCCCGTGGTACGCGACGAGTCTCGCTGCGGTGGATGCGGACGGAGTACGGGCAGCGCTCGTGGTGAACCAGGCCAGCGGTGTCCGCTACGAAGCCGTGCGGGGCGGCGGCGCCACCCGCGACGGTGTAGCGATCCGTGCCGCCGATGTGACGGCGCTCTCGTCGTCTCTGGTGTTGTTGAACGGGTCCCCGCCGGCGCCACTCCGCTGGCGTCAGTACCGGGCCTTCGGTGCGGCGGCGCTCGACCTGTGCCTGGTGGCCGAAGGTGCAGCAGAGGCATACATCGATTTCGCGGGTGTGAACCTCGGCGTCTGGGATTACCTCGCGGCGCTACTGATCGTCACGGAGTCGGGCGGGGTGATGGTCGACGCGGAAGGGGAGGGCCTGGTGGTGTTGGACCATGGGGCGCGCCGCTGTCCGGTCGCGGCGGCGACCGGCGAGCTGTTGGATGAGATCCTCCGAGCGTGGGAGGGAATCGAACGGTGATGCGCCAGGTCCGTCGCGTTGTGTACCGGATCTTCGGGTGGATGCCGTGGTTCGTGCAGCGGCTCGTGCTGGTTGCCGTTCAGCCCAGCTACCTCGTCGGGGCGTCCGCGATCGTCGTCGCCTCCAACGGCGACATCCTGCTGGCTCGACACAGCTACAAGCGGGGTTGGGCTGCGCCGGGCGGCTTCCTCAATCGCCGTGAGGGCGCCGGGGACGCGGTGGCGCGTGAGGTGTGGGAGGAATGCGGGCTTCGGGTGGAGGTGGAGGGCGAGCCGGTGACCTTGGTCCGCATCGATGAGCGAATCGTTGAACTCGTCTACCGGGTTCGTCCCGCCGACGAGTCGACGGCACGATCGGCAAGGCCGGTCTCGGTGGAGATTGTGGAGCTGGCCTGGTTCTCTCAGGACGAGCTGCCGACGGATCTCACGCCGATCACCCGAATCGCGATCGACGCGTTGGCCGAGGCAGAGGCGGCAAGGATCGCGGAGCGAGGAGTCGAGCCGGCTCGGCGAGTGAAGCCCGTAGCGACCCGCTGAGGAATCGCTGAGCTCTAACGCGAGGGGCGACGCCGCGAGCGCGAGGACCGAGGTCGCGGCGGGTTCGCGGCACGCGAACGCGGTCCAGTCCCGGTGTTGGCGCGCTGTCGTTCGGTGGCCGGTCCTGGACGCACCTTCACCCGCGGTCCGGCGAGTTGCGCGAGTAGGGCGTGATCCGCGCTGACGGCGGTGACGACGGGCGAAACGCCGGCCTTGCGACTCAGGGTTCGTACCGCGTCGCGTTGGTCTTCGGTCGCGATGGTGATCACGGTTCCGCTCGCCCCGGCGCGGGCGGTCCGGCCGGAGCGGTGAAGGTACGCCTTGTGCTCCACCGGCGGGTCCGCGTGGATGACGAGGCGAACATCGTCGATGTGGATGCCGCGAGCAGCGATGTCGGTTGCTACGAGGGTTGTGGCGGAACCTGCTGCGAACGCGGCGAGGTTGCGGGTGCGTGCCGCCTGGTTGAGGTCGCCGTGCATCTCGACTGCGGGCACACCCGCTCCCACGAGTTGGCGGGTCAGGCGGCGGGCGCGGTGTTTGGTCCGGGCGAACACGACGGCCCTGGTCTCGGTGCCCGTGAGCCGTGCCAGAACCGGGAGGCGCTGCTCGACGCTCACGTGAAGGACGTGGTGGTCCATCTCGTCGACCGACGCGACCGCTTCGTCGATGCTGTGTGTGACCGGGTCGCGCATGAAGCGACGGACGAGACCGTCTACCGCGTCGTCGAGCGTCGCGGAGAACAACAGTCGTTGGGTGTCGGGCGGGGTCATTGCCAGGAGGCGATTCACGCCTGGCAGGAAGCCGAGGTCCGCCATGTGGTCCGCCTCGTCGAGGACCGTTGTCTCGACCGCTTCGAGGCTCGCGTGGCCGGATGCCACGAGATCCTCGAGGCGGCCCGGGCAGGCGACGGCTATGTCGACTCCACGGCGCAACGCCTCGATCTGGGGCCGCGGGGAGACGCCGCCGAACACCGTCGTGGATCGGAGTCCTGTGGCGGCTGCGAGAGGTCGAATGGTGTCGTTGATCTGGCGGACGAGTTCGCGGGTCGGTGCGAGGATCAATGCCCGCGGCCGACCTCGGGTGGTGACGGCGGTTCCTGCCGAAAGGCGGATCACCGTGGGGAGGGCGAAGGCGAGCGTCTTACCGGAACCGGTGCGTCCGCGGCCGAGCAGGTCACGTCCGGCGATCGAGTCGGGAAGTGTCTGCGCTTGGATGGGGAACGGCTGGGTTATGCCGCTGCGGCGAAGTTCGGCTGCGATCGACGAGGGGACACCGAGCGCTTCGAAGGGGTGCGCTGGCTCGGCAGCGTCCGCGGCGGGGCTGTCATGGGGCGGCAACGGGGTTGCTCCAGGTGGTGGGGGGCGGGTTGGTCCGCGGGCGGCGACGCTGCGTCGAGCGACTGGCAGCATCGGAGCCAACCCGCAGGACCGTGGCGAAACGGTATCGGCCCGATCGCCGCCCCGGCGAAACGGCGGCATTCCGGATGTCCTACGCTCTGCCCCTTCCGGGCGCATAGCTCAGTTGGCTAGAGCGCTTCCCTTACAAGGAAGAAGTCGGGGGTTCGAGTCCCTCTGCGCCCACTCGTCGTGGATTGCAACGGATTGGTTGGCCGCGGCCGCGGGGTACACCGGGCTGAGTCCGGGGTGGGTTGGCGAGGGATTCCGCGGCTGATGCCCGGGCGGCGTGGACGACGAATTGGTGATGCACTGGAAGAGGACCCGACGGCGACTCAGCGGGGGTGTTCGTCCTCCCCGAAGACATCGGGCACCTCTGCCGACTGCTCGATGGCGTCTTCCAGCGGAATCTCGGGGTCCTCTGGGAGCTGTGGCAGCGCAGCCTCCGTGGGCTCGTCGCCTTCGCCGTCGTCGACCGTGCTCATGGAACTGCCCTTCCAGCGTTCATCCGTCGAGACCATACCGCTCACGGCACCAGGACGAGAGGGAGCCCCGCCGATACGGCTCCGTGGGTAGCATCACTCCGGCGGCAGGGGGACTTCCGTGGTGAAAGTCGAGCTGCTCGGGCCACTCCGGGTGCATGGATGCAACGGCGCCGAGATCGCCGTCGCCAGTGCGCCCCAACGCCGCCTCCTCAGCGTGCTCGCGCTGCATCCGGGGTCCGTCGTGCGCTCCTCGACCCTCGAGTCGTGGTTGGAGCTGTCCCCCGGTGCACTCCGAACCTCGATCAGCCGCCTGCGTCGTGTGCTCGACCCCGAGGTTCTGGAGACGACACCGCCCGGATACACGTTGCACGCGGTGGTCGACGTGGCGGAGTTCGAGGAGCTCATCGCCCGCGCCGGGAAGGTCGACGACTCCACGGCGCGGGATCTGCTCGACGACGCGATCCAGCGGTGGCATGGCGAACCGCTCGCTGAATTCGCGCACGAATCCTGGGCCGAAGCCGACGTGGCCAAACTGCACGAACAACACGCGGTCGCCGTCGAGGACCTTGCAGTGCTCCTGTTGCAGGGTGGCGAGGCCTCGGCCGCCCAGCTCAGCCTCCGCCACATGCTCGAACTCCACCCCTATCGCGACCGCATGCGGGCGCTGCTCATGCGGGCGCTCGCAGAGGACGGGCGCTGCACCGACGCGCTCCGCGTCTTCCACGACTACCGACAGCGCCTGCACGACGAGGTGGGCACCGAGCCGATCGACGCTCTGGTCGAACTGGACCGCCTCATCGCGTCGCGGGTCGGGACTCCGGGCCCCTTGCCGCCGCCTCGGTCCGACCACACCGCTTGGACCCGCACACACAGCCGGATGCCGCTCGGTCTGCCGGGTCCAACACATCGTCTGCCGCTTCCCCTCAGCTCCTTCGTCGGGCGCCAAGAAGACCTGGCCGCCCTTGTGACCCTTGTCGAGGGGAATCGCCTGGTGGTGTTGACGGGAGTCGGCGGATGCGGAAAGACCCGCCTGGCGCTGTCGTTGGCGATGGCGGTGGCGAACCGTGCCGTCGAGGGATGGACTCACACGCATTGGAGCGGACTCGAGGCGATCACGAATCCCGGTGACGTTGTCGAGGCCGTCGCTGCGGCGGTCGGCTTCGCGTCCCACCCCGGCCTCGACCCCCACGCGATCCTCGCCGAACACCTCGGCGGAGCCACACCCAACCTGTTGGTCCTCGACAACGCCGAACACCTCCTCGAAGCAGTGGTCGGGCTCGTCTCGGAGCTCTTGGCGCGGTGTCCGCAACTTCATGTCCTGGTGACGAGTCGTGAGCCCCTTGGGATCACCGGCGAAACGGTGTGGCGCGTCCCCTCGTTGTCGATCCCACCAGACGCCCGAGCCGCGAGCATCGACGAGATCCTCACCTACGACTCGGTGCGGCTCTTCCTGGAGCGGGCGAAATCCGTGCGGCCCGACCTCGACTGGTCGGCGGATCGTGATGCGGCGCGGCATGTGGCATCGATCTGCATCGGGCTCGACGGCCTCCCACTGGGGATCGAACTGGCGGCGGCGCGCGCCCGAGCGTTGCCGCTCGACGTCGTGGCCCGCGGCATCGGCAACGCGCTCGGTTGGCGAAGCTCTAACAAGGCGTCACCGCTTGGGAGACACGCCACCCTCCGAGCGTGCATCGCTTGGAGCGTGGAGCTGGTCGCGCCCGACGCGAGATCGATGCTGACGCGCCTCGCTGTGTTCCAGTCGTGGTTCGGGTTCGACGCGGCAGTGGCGGTGGGCGGCGCCGATCAGCCCGCTGAGGACGCGGCCGCCGCGCTACAGGCGCTCGTCGACGCGAGCCTTGTCGAGTTCGACGCTGGGAGGGGCCGGTACCGGATGCTGCAAGCCGTCCGGCAGTTCCACACGCTGCGCCCCGATGCCCGAAGTGAGCTCCATCTGGCCCGACTCCGCCACGCCGAGCACTTCGCGGCGTACTGCACCGAGGTAGGCGAGGGGCGCCACGGGATCGGACGCACACCCCTGTCGCTCGAGATGCCCGACATCGTTGCCGCCAAGCGCTGGGCCTCCAGGCATGCACCCGCACTCGCGCTCGACATGTGCGCCGGTCTCGGCTCGGTGCGAAGCGCGTTGGGCCACCACGGCGACGTGGCCGACACCTGGGCATGGCTCATGTCGCAGGACCGAACCGGACCGGGCGGGGACGAGCGGTGCTCTCCACTGTGGGCGGTCGCGGTCGCTGCCACCATAGGGGCAGCGACGATGCAGTCGATCGATGTCAGCCGAGCGGTCGCGGAGCTCCGCTGCGGCCTCGCTCCCGATGCCAACCGAGCCCGCGGATGGCTGACCCGTGAAGCGGCGCTCGGCCCGGCGTACCAGGGCCGGCCGAGCGGGATCGTCGCCTACCTGCTCGATGTGGAGGAGAGGAGAGACGATGTCGAGTTCGCCGTCCACGGTGGCGTAGCAGCGTACGTGCTTGCCCTGATGGGTCGCACCGAGGAGTCGGCGGCCCTTGTCGAGAGGCTCTCGCGTCTGGCGCGCCGGAGCGGGTCGGACTTCGGTGTCGAGTCGGTGGGCGACGGGTTTGCGGCGGCCGTCATCTGCGACATTGCATGTGGAGACCTTCCGGCGGCGAGAGCGCGGGCCTCGGCTCGGGTTCCCGACGATCCCACCTTCTCCATGACCGCCGCTGCCGCCATCGCCGAGCTGGCTCTTTCCACGGGTGACCACGAGGTGCTCGCCTGCGCCCGGCGTTGGTCGCGGCGACCCACGCTGCCGCTCTGGAGGTTCCTTCCGACCTTCATCGATCTGGTGGCGATGCGTCTCGACGGGAGGATCGAAGCTGCGGCCGCCGCGGCCGAGCGCTACTGGAGCCAGGCCGCGCCGGTACCCGTGTCGCGGGTCGGGCCGCTGCCCACCATCACCAGCGCTCTGCTCGACGCGGGCCGGCTGTCCCAGGCCGCCGAGGTGGTGAAGGAGGCAGCCCAACTCGTCTCGGCCATGGAGGAAGCGCCTCGGCTCACGGCGGGGCTCCGTGTGAGCGAGGCGCTGATGACGGAGCGGAACCTGTCGATTCCTGGTGACGCGCAGCTGTAACAGCTTCTGTTGCACGCTCCCGATGTGGCCGGATCTGCCCGGACACCCGAAGAGAGGGGAAGTCCCATGCCCTACCTGTTCACTCGGACCACGCGGCTCGCGTCGGGTGGTCCCGCTTCGCTCGACTGGGCGTTGAAGGTCACCGAGAAGGTCAACATGATCGGCGAGCTCAAGGTCTCCCTTTGGGCCCGGATGTTCAGCGCCGAGCTCGGCTCGATCACGTGGAGCACCGTTGTCGATGACATGGCGGAGATCGTCACCGGTGACGAGAAGCTCGACGCCGACAGCGGCTTCGTGGAGCTCGTCTCCCAAGGCGCGCAGTACAGCGCAGGCACCGGGCTCGACGACGGCCTGATCCAGTTGATGAACGCCGCCACCGTCACCACCGACGCCAAGTTCGCGATGGTCACCGCCGCTGTCCTGGCGCCGGGCAAGGCCGCGGAGGGTATCGCCCTGGGCCTCGAGCTCTGCGAACTGGGGAAGGAGGTGACTGGCGCCGAGACGCTGTTCGGCACGGCGGTCACCGGCGTCTTCGGCCGGCTCGTGTGGATCTCGTTGCACGAGTCGCTCGAGCAGATGCAGGCCGGCGGGGAGGCTCTGGCCGCGAACCCGTCGTGGATCGAGATGATCGACAAGAGGACGCCGGCGGCCTACATGCCGGGGTCGGGGCAACGCTGGATCTCGCGCAAGGTCATGTAGCCGCACTTCGTCCCCAAACCGGGCGCGTGGGGTCGCTCCGCGTGGAAGGCTGAGCCTCGTGGGCGACGAGGACGGCGACGAGGCGATCGAGCACTTCGACGTGGCGATCGTCGGGGCGGGGATCTCGGGTATCGATGCCGCCTACCACCTTCAGCGACACTGCCCCCGAAAGTCCTTCGTGATCCTCGAAGGTCGTGACGGTCTGGGTGGCACTTGGGACCTGTTCCGCTACCCGGGAATCCGCTCCGACAGCGACATGCACACCCTCGGGTTCGGGTTCAAGCCGTGGAGGGCCGAAAAGGCGATCGCGGATGGGCCATCGATCCTCGCCTACCTGCAAGAGACCGTCGAGGAGAACCACCTCGGCCACAAGATCCGCTTCGGTCACCACGTCTCGCGCGCTGACTGGTCGAGCGACGAGGCCCGCTGGACGCTCACCGCCACACGGCAGGCCGACGGAACCGAGGCCCGGTTCAGATGCAACTACCTGTTCATGTGCTCGGGCTACTACAGCTACCGCGGGGGCCACAGCCCGGAGTTCGTGGGTCGGGACCGCTTCGAGGGGACGATCGTGCACCCCCAGCAGTGGCCCGCCGACCTCGACTACAGCGGGAAACGGGTCGTGGTGATCGGCTCGGGTGCCACGGCAATGACTCTCGTGCCGTCGATGGCACCCACTGCCGCCCATGTCACGATGCTCCAGCGTTCACCCACCTACGTGATCTCCCGGCCCGATGTCGATCGGGTGGCGAACACGCTGCGCAAGATGTTGCCCGAGCGGATTGCGTACGCGATCACCAGAGCCAAGAACGTCGCACTCCAGCAGTTCGTGTATAGCTGGTCGCGGCGCCGTCCCGACCAGCTGCGGTCGCTGTTGGTCGGGGCGGTCCGCCGGGAGTTGGGGGCCGACTTCGACGTCGATGCCCACTTCACGCCCCGCTACGACCCCTGGGACGAGCGGCTCTGTCTGGTTCCCAACGGCGACCTCTTCAAGGCGATCCGCAGCGGCAAGGCGTCGGTGGTGACCGACCGGATCGAGGCGTTCAGCGCCGAGGGGATCTCCCTCGCGTCGGGTGGAGAACTGCCCGCGGACGTCATCGTGACCGCAACGGGCCTTCAGCTCGTGACGCTCGGGGAGATGGACTTCACCGTCGATGGCGCCCCGGTCGACTTTGCCGACACCTGGACCTACAAGGGCTACGCGTACTCCGACGTGCCGAACCTGGCATCGGTCTTCGGATACGTCAACGCGTCGTGGACGCTGCGAGCCGATCTCATCTGCAGCTACGTGTGCCGGCTGCTCAACCACATGGAGTCGATCGGAGCGACCACTGCCACGCCCCGGCTGCGGCCTTCGGACCGCTCGATGGCTCCCCGCCCCTGGATCGACGGGTTCAGCCCCGGGTACATCCAGCGTGAGATGCGCCGGTTCCCCAAGCAGGGCGACCGCGCTCCGTGGCTCAACCCGCAGCGACTCCGAGCCGACCGACATATGTTGCTGAAGGACCCCGTCGATGACGGGGCGATGTGCTTCGAAGGCAAGGTGCTCAACACATGAGTGGAGCGGACATGGCAAACCAGGACCAGGCCGACTACTGGAACCGACGGTCGATCTCCTGGGACGAAGAGGCGACCAAGGCCGAGCCGGTCATCGGCCCGTTCGGTCAGATGGCGATGGAGGCATTGCGTCTGCGCGTGGGGGAGCGAGTGCTCGACATCGGATGTGGAACGGGTGTGACCACTCGCATGCTGGCCGATGCCCTGCACCCCAGCGGCCATGCCCACGGCGTCGACATCTCCTCGGCGATGATCGACATCGCGCGGGAGCGGGTGTTCCACGGTGGTGCGTCCTTCGAGGTGGCCGACGCCCAGGTCGCGGCGGTCGAGGGTGCCCCATTCGACGCCGCCTTCTCGCGCTTCGGGGTGATGTTCTTCTCGGATCCGGAGGCTGCGTTCGCGAACATCCGCAGGTCGTTGCTTCCAGGAGGGCGCCTGGGTTTCGCCTGCTGGCAGGACCTCTCGCTCAACGACTGGATCGGTCTCCCGGCGACAGCCGTGTACGGACTCCTCCCCGAGGGAACAGCGCCGGCCCCGGTGGCCGGTGAACCCGGTCCGTTCTCGATGGCCGACGCGGAGGGGATCTACGAGATGCTCCAAGGCGCGGGCTATTCGCTCGTCAGGGTGGAGCCGATCGAGCATTCGGTGGAGCTTCCCGTGGAGCTGGTCGATGCGGTGGTCGAGTTCGGTTGTGGCTCAGGGTTGGTCCGAGATGCGCTGCGTGACGCCTCGCCCGATGTGGTCGAGCGTGCCGTCGGTGCCATTCGCGAGGCCATCGAGGATTGCGTCGTGGAGATCGAACCGGAACCTGCGGCCGAAGGCGAGGAGCCAGGGCCCCCCGCCCGGGTCCTGCGGCTGTCGGCGGCCGCTCACATCGTCACGGCCCGCGCCTGAGCTCAGGCGCCGTCGTCCAAGACGAGGTCGTCGATCGACACGTTGCGGGCACCGGTGTTCGAGCCGCCTCGGACATAGGAGACGTAGAGCGTGCCGGGGGTGCTGAGCGACGAGTCGGTGTCGGTCGAGGTCCAATCCGACGGCTCGGCCAGGCCGTCGAGCCAGGTCCGGAACTGAATGGTCGAGCCGACCACTCGTAGCCGCAGCCACTGCTTCGACGTGGACACCGACGACGCTGCCGAGGCCGATCGGATCGTGGCGGAGGTGCCGTTGAGGACGCTGCGCACCGTTACCGAGGATGAGTTGGACCGGAACTCCAAGCCGTAGCCGTTGCGTGGCCGATAGGAGTTCGCCCAACCCCCGCTCCCGCGGAGATACACGTTGAAGTAGCCGATCGAGCCGGTGGAACCGAACTGATACGACATCAGAACCGAGCTGTCGGCTACTGGCGTGATGCCGCTCAGCGACGCCCGGGCGTTCGCACTCGACACGTCATCGAAGCCGAGGCGTCCAGCGTCACCCTGAACCGCAACGGTTCCGTCGGTTGTGCTGGTCGTCCAGGTTGCGCCCCATGGTGAGCCGTCGGGGGTGTCGAAGGACGTGGTGAACAACGACGGCGGAGCGTTGGGCACCGTCACCGTGACAGGCGTTGAAACCGCAGTGTTGCCCGAGGTGTCGGTGGCGGTGGTCTGAAGCGAATGGACACCTGGCGTGGCCGCCCAGTCGAACCCATAGGGCGCCGTCGTATCGACCGCGATGTCGGCGCCGTCCACTGCCAGGCTCACCGCGGCCACCGACACGTCGTCGCTCGCTGTCGCTGTCACCACGACCGATCCCGAGACGATGGCGCCGTCGGCGGGTGAGGTGATCTCAGTGGTGGGTGGGGTGACGTCGGGCCCCGGTGGCAACGTGGTGGTGGTTGTCGTAGTGGTGGTTGTCGTAGTGGTGGTTGTCGTAGTGGTCGTGGTCGTCGGAGTGGTCGTGGTCGTCGTTGTCGTGGTGCTGGTCGTGGTAGTCGGCGCATTGGGGTCACCGGTAGAGGTGAGCGCGGCGGAGAAGCTCATGTCGTTGCTCGACGGAGAGCTCTGGTGGACTTCGACTGCAATCGTGTTCGTGCCGACCACCACCGATGACGGCGGCAGGTTGAAGGTGCGCGCCGTGTTCTCCGAGGAACCGCCGCGGCTGCTCTTGGCGCGGGTCGTGGCCCCGATCGCGCCGCTGGGCATGTTGTCGCGGGCTACCTCGACACCGTTCACGTACACCACTGCACCGTCGTCCGCCACCAGATCGAGCGACATCGTCAACGGTATCGACGGTGCCGTGAAGCTGGTTCGGAACCATGTCGTGATGTAGCGGGAGCTCGAGCTCGGCCCGAATCCCACGACGGTGGTCTCGTCTCCGTCGCCGTAGCCGAGTTGCGCCCCACCCGTCGGCCAGGCGCTGTCGTCGAAGCCAGGCTGGGCCCAGTCGGTCGCCGGAGTTGTTTCGCTCACGAGATAGCGCCACGAGGCCGTGGCGGGCAGCTCAAATGGGGGAGGTGGGACATAGACGTGGGGGAAGATCGCGAAGCCCTGGGCCTGAACCCCGGAGATGTTCGTGAAGTCACCGGCGATCACGAGGCCGTTCTCGTTGCCGTCGATGGAGCGCACACCCCAGTACTTGTTGAACGTCGGTACGAAGTTGGTGTCGCGGGTGCCGCTGCCGAGGTTGTTGGACGTGAGGCGGAGATCGAGGTTGCCGTCACACTCCTCGTGGAAGCCCGTGAACATCGTGTCGTCGATGATCTTGACGGCCTGTGCGTCGCCGCCGCATTCCTGGTCCCACAGGCGCCGTCCCCTGCTTGTGTCGTAGAGCATCCCGCGGTTGCGTCCGCCGCCTGCGGCCACCGCCAGGCGCGACCCGTCCTTGTTGAGCGCCAGGTCGAAGACCGGTGCCCCCACCGATGTCCAGACGGTGGAGCGCAGGACGCCGCTCGAGTCGGTGTTCGCGAAGTACGGCTGGGCAACTGCGTTGACCGTGGTGAAATCCCCACCGAGGTACACCCTGCTGCCGCTGGTGTTGACCTCGACGGCGTTGACGGTGGCATCCAGCACGGGTGCGTAGGAGCTGAGCGCGGCCGTGGCGACATCGACGGCGCCGACTCGGGTGCGAGCCGTGTTCTTCAGAAGCGAGAACGACCCGCCCACATACAGCCGCCCGCCGCCGACCGCCAGCGAGTACACGTTCGACGAGGCGTTCGCGCTCCAGGCCGAGTCGACCGCCCCGGTCGTCAGGTTCACCGCCGCCAGTCGGCCTCGCGCGACACCGTTGACGGCGGTGAACTCCCCTCCGACGAACAGCCGGGTGCCGTCGGTGGCCAGGGCGCGGACCGAGCCGTTGGTGTCGGCGACGAACCCTGGGATCAACGCGCCGGTGGTCACGTTGAACGCGGCCAGGTTCGAACGCGACACGACGGTTCCACCGTTGGGGCCGCGCACCGTGGAGAAGGTGCCACCGATGTACGCCACGTTGCCCACCACGAGGCTCGCATAGCCGACACCGTCTGCCCGCCAGACCGCCACCGGGGTGTTCTCGTAGCGGATCGGTTGCACCGCATCGGCTGAACCGATCACCACTGGAACGATCGCCATCACCACCGCAAGCGTGGCCGGCCACGCGCGCGCCTTGAGTCTCTTCCTCATGTCACCCGTCCTGCTCGTGCAACCCGCTTTGGGGTCCCGCTCGTGCTTCCCGACGGCCGAGGGTAGGTCCCGCGCACCACACGTGAAAGCTCCGTGAATGGGCAAATCTACCCGAGTGCGGTGCCGCCCTCGGTGATGGGCCGATCGGGCTCGGGAGTGGCAGGCTCGACGGGTGGACAGGCCAACTGCATCGACGACCCGGACCGAACACGACTCCTTGGGGCGGACGGAGGTTCCGGCCGCTGCGATGTGGGGAGCGCAGACCCAACGGGCCGTCGAGAACTTCCCCATCTCCGGCCAGAGGATGCCGAGTGGGCTCATCCACGTGCTGGGTCGGATCAAGGCCGCCGCGGCCCGTGTGAACAGGGACCGAACCGACCTCGCCGGTTTCGACGGAGAGCTGGCCGACGCGATCGTGACGGCAGCGCTCGAAGTGGCCGAGGGGCGCTGGGACGACCAGTTCCCCGTGGACGTGTACCAAACGGGCTCGGGCACGTCTACGAACATGAACGCGAACGAGGTGATCGCGCGTCGGGCAGCCGAGTTGTGCGGACGGGCGGTGCATCCCAACGACCACGTGAACGCCTCTCAGTCCTCCAACGACGTGATACCCACCTCGATCCGGGTTGCCACGGCGCTTCAGTTCCGTGACGACGTGCTTCCGGCAACCGATGAGCTGTGCGCGGCGATCGACGAACTGGCAGGTGCCTTCGCCGAGGTCGTCAAGGCAGGCCGGACACACCTGATGGACGCAGCCCCCGTGTTCGTGGGCGACGAGATGTCCGCCTGGGCCGCGCAGTTGCGCTCGGCGGGGGAGTTGGTGCGAGGCGCGGTCGGTTCGCTCTCGGTCGTGCCCTTGGGGGGCTCGGCGGTGGGGACGGGCCTGAACGTGCCCGACGGCTGGGCCGACGAGGTGCTGGCGATCGTGGGCGCCGATGTCGGGCTCGACTTGAGCTGTGCCACCAATCGCTTCGCGATGATGGCCGGTGGCGAAGGCTACGCGGAGGCCTCAAGTGCCCTTCGCGGGGTGGCGGTGGCGCTGACGAAGGTGGCGAACGATCTCCGCTGGTTGTCGTCGGGTCCGTTCTGCGGTCTCGCGGAACTGCGCTTGCCGGAGCTCCAACCGGGCAGCTCGATCATGCCCGGCAAGGTGAACCCGGTGATCCCCGAAGCCGTCGTGCAGGCCGCGGCTCGTGTCCAGGGCAACGACGTGGTCGTGGGCATCGCAGCGGCAGGTGGCAACCTCCAGCTCAACACCTTCCTGCCGCTGATCGCGTCGACCCTCGACGAGTCGGCGCGGCTGGTCGCGAACTCCGCGCGTGCATTGGCGCAGCGTTGTGTCCGTGGCATCGAGGTGGATGAGCAACGCTGTCGTCGGTTCGCCGAGGCATCGCCCGCGCTGGTCACGGGCCTCGCTCTGAGCATCGGCTACGAGGCGGCCGCGGAGGCAGTGCAGGAGGCCGTCGGAGACGGACGGAGCCTGCGGGAGGTGCTCGAGGACCGTGGTCTCGGACCTGCGCTGCTCGACATCGCGCTCGACCCCACGCGGCTCGCTCGCGGCAACCGCTTGCCTTGATCCGTCTCGGAGCGACATGATCTCGTCCGGAGAGTCTCCAGGCCGGTTCCGGCGGCGGCGGTGCGGGTGGCCCGTCGGTCGCTGCGTTCCACGCCGGGACCGGAACCCTCACTGTCACATCCACCACATCGACGGCCGGATCCGGGGGAGCTGCCGGGGCCGGAGGCTCGGCAGCGGCTGCCGCGGCGAGCACCGGCGGTAGCGGCGGGACCCGAGGCGACGCAAACGACGGCCAACACGGCACGAATGGCACGGCAGGTGGCAGCAGCGTTGCCGGCAATGCCGGTGTGGCCGGCGACGCCGGCCAGTCCTGCACCGTCTACGACGCCGGAGTCTGCACTCCGTAGAACTCCGGTCCCAGGACCCCTTCTGTGATGCGAGACACGACGCCTGCGTCGTGTCTCGCATCACAGAACGGTCGGGCAGATCTGGGCGGCAGGCGAGTGGGATCTCAGCGCGCTCTGTCGGCGTGATCCGAGCCGATCCTCAACGCGACGCGCTCTACGCGGCGGAGGACGAGTCACTTGCAGGTCTCGGCCCCGAACTCCGGCGATGGCGAGATGTCGTGGCCTGCGTCGAGTCGGTGGTATTGCGACCAGAGTGGATCGATGCGCCAACCGAGCCGCCCACCGATGTCATCGTGGAGCGACGTAGCCGCAGTGCCCGCTTCGCCGCCGCGGACCGGCCCAGCGGCACCATTTGGATTCCCGACGTCCGCTGGAACGCTCCCACGGTTCCGCACGAGCCGGCTCACCTGGTTGCCGTAACGCCGGAGCCGCACGGCGCAGCGTTCGCTGCGGCGGAGCTGTGGCTGGTGCGCTGGCGGGTGGGCATCGACGCGTTCGCGGCTCTGCGAGCGGCCTTCGACCGACACGGGGTGCGTTATGAGGGTCCGTGTGTCCCGATGCTATCGAGAAGCTGATCGCGGAACTGCGGGTGAGCGACCGACGCCAGGGCCACGGCTCGCTGGCGGACGGTACGGCCACGAAGCTCGGCAACCCCGTGTTCGGTGACCACCACATCGGTCAGGTGGCGCGGGGTGCTCACCAACGAGCCGCCCGGCAGGTGGGTTGTGATGCGCGACACGAGGGTTCCGTCGGCCAGCGAGGCAGTGGAGGGCATGCAGACGAGTGACCTGTCGTCGAGTTGCAGTCCCGCTCCGGAGACGAAGTCCTCGTGGCCACCGACCCCGGAGTACTGCATGGGCCCGACCGTGTCGGCGGCGATCTGGCCGAACAGGTCGATGGCGACTGCGCCGTTGATGGTGACCATGTTGCGGTTGGCGGCGATGGTGGCGGTGTCGTTGACCAACCCGACCGGCACGAAGGCCACGTCGTCGCGACCGTCGAGCCACTGGTACAGCTCCTCGGTGCCCGCCGCGAAGGTGGTGATCGACTTGCCCTCGAATGCGCCCTTGTGGCGGTTGGTCACCTTGCCCGCCGCGCAGAGCCGCATGAGGCCGTTGGTGAACATCTCGGAGTGGACGCCGTAGTCGCCGCCGTCGCTCTCGGCCAGAGCGGAGGCGATGGCGGAGGGGATGGAACCGAACCCGGTCTGGAGCGTGGCCCCGTCACGGATGTAGCGACGCGCCAGCTGCGCGATGGCGACCTCGGCCGGGCCCACCTCGGCATCGGCCAACACCACCGGAGCACGATCCGTGCGAATGAGAACGTCGATCTCGTCGAGATGCAGGCGATGTGGATGGATGTCGCCGAGGCCCCGGGTCCGGGGGAACGCGCTCGACGCCTCGACGATCAGGAGTCGTTGAGGGTCGGCCCCTGCCCGGTGCAACTCGTCGACCGTGGCGCCCGCGTGGACCGAAAGGCTGAGCCAACCGTGTTCGTCGGGCGCGGTCGCCATCGTGGTCATGACCCTCGGCGCTCGGGCCTCGAAGATCGGCGCCCATCGACGGAAGTCGGCCGGTATGTAGTGGATGTCGGCGCCGGCGTCGCGGTAGATGCGCTCCGCGGGGCCGAAGAAGGTGGACAGAGTGCGCACGCCTGCACGTGCCGGGAGCTCGTAGAAGTCCACCAGCATCGAGCACAACAGCTCGAGGTGTTGCCAGTCGGTTCGCTCGCCGAGCGCGTGCAGCAGGGTGACGGGCTGGCCGGGGCCCAAGGGCACTCCGACGCTGTCGTCGGGTCGAACCAGCGCTGCCGCTTCGGCTTCGGTCATCTCCCTGGGTGCCACGGTGCGTCACCGTACCGGTCGGCGGATCTGCTTCTGCACCAACTCGGCCATTCGAGCCTGGCCCGCGGTGTTGGGGTGGAACGAACCCGCTTCGACCATCTCCAGGTCGGCGCGGTACTCGATGCCGTGGTACCAGGGTTGGCCGGTGGTGATCTCGTGACCCTCGAAGGCGTCGGTCATGTCCACGTACTCGACCCCTGCTGCCTCTGTCGCCTGGCGGATAACCTTGTTGAACTGGGTCAAGCGGAGATTGGCCCACTCCTGGGTCTTGGTCGAGAACACGTCGATGGTGCCCAGGGGGCCCTGTGTGTAGGTGGAGTCGGGCTCCTCGGGGAAGAACCGCGGGTAGCCGGCGACGACGATGCGGGCGTGGGGCGCCCGGGCCTGGATTTCGTTGTAGGTCTTCTCGAGCACCGGTCCCATCGCCTCGATCCGATGGCTCAGGAACTTGTCGCGGTCGGTGCCCGGCTCGCAGTCACCGACCAGCACTGCAACGCAGGCCTTCAGCTCCTTGACCCATCCCAGGTCGTTGCCGCCGATGGTGACGGTGACCAGCGACGTGTCGGCGTCGAGCGCGTCGAGCTGGGGGGCCTGGCCCTTTCGCCTGCGGGAGAGGTCGCGCACCACCGCGCCGGTGCAGGCGACGAAGGACACCCGGTCGTCCATGTCGAGGGTGGCCGCAACTCCGCGGCCGTAGGAGTTGTCGCTGCCGTGGCAGCGCTGGTCGGATTCGAGGGCGCCGTAGTCCTCGTTGCCCTCGCCGGAGGCGAACGAGTCGCCGATGATCACCATCGACCCCCAGGTTGCCCGCCGAATGGGATCCGGCGAGTCCCACGGGTCGACGCTCGGCGCCGCCGCGGCGGCGGCGCAGTCGCCGAGGCGACACCACAGTCGTGAGATGGCATCGGCCAGGTGGGTCCTTCCACCCGCCCAACTGAGCGCAACGACGGCAGCGAGAGCCGCCAACACCATCGAGTACTCCGCCGTGGTAGCCCCGCGGCACCCCCGCCGCGCTGTTGCATTCGCCACTGTCCGCTCCTCCGTTGCCGCCGGCAGACCAGGGGGCTCGTGATGCCCGAGAGGAGGAAGTGCAGTGAAACTACACGAAACTGCCGAACCGCGCACGCGGGGTGGGAGGTGGGGGGTTCAGTCGCGGACGTAGCGCCAGTCGGTTGGGCCCATCACCAAGCGGTGTCTGGCTCCTTCGGCTGCCGGGTCGGCAGTCTCGTAGCCGGCATCGCCGTGGTAGAGCGCAACCATCGAATCGCCGTCGGCGGCGATGACCGTGTTGAAGCGCTCGACTTCGGACTCGCCACGACCCAACCACGTGTGGAGTGAGGGGTCTTGTGCCAACTGGAACAAGGTGATGAACGTCGGCGGGGTGAGCTCGATCTCGCCCGCGGAACGAAGCTCGAGCGCCGTGCTCGGCGTCACCCACCGGTGCTCACGGATCTCCCCATCGTCGACGACCACCTCGCCGGAGGGTGCCGGGGCGATGAAGAACGCCGTGGAGAAGCGGTGCGACTGGCCGTGATCGGGAGGAGTCCAGTGCGACCACCGCACCAAGGACCCAACGTCGACCGCAAGTCCCACCTCCTCGCTTGCCTCCCGCGCTGCGGCACGGCGCTCCGCACCGGCGAGATCGCCGGGTTGCCCGGCGTAGTCCTCCGGGTCGATCCGCCCGCCGGGAAACACCCACGCCCCTCCGGCGAACGCCAGGCGTGAGTCGCGGCGCACCATCAGGATCTCCGAGATGGCGGCGCGGGCGCGCACGAGGATGACCGTGGCGGCAGGGATCAGTTCGCTCGACATCGCCCACGAGCCTGCCAGAAGCGAGGTGCGCGTTCAGGCAGGGCGTTGACAGAGCCGTCGTTTCACGCGTGTAATTACAAGCCCGTAATGTCCGGTTGCGGGGCCGAGGGGAGGCCGCGATGGCACTGCACACGGAGTTCGAGTCGCACACCCACGATCCGCTCGACCGCCGTCCGACTGTGCTCGACCGCCCCCCGGAGGTGATCGCCACGCCCGGCACCCAGATGCAGGTGCGCAAGCGCGACGGATCCCTCGAGCCGGTCAACCTCGACAAGATCGTCAAGGCCATCTCTCGATGTGCGGTGGGCCTCGACGGCGTCGACATCATGCGCGTCGCGACCCGCACCATCTCCGGTCTGGTCGACGAGGCCACCACGACGGCGCTCGACGAGCTGTCGATACGGACCTCGGCGGCGCTCATCTCCGAGGAGCCGAACTACTCACGCCTCGCGGCGCGCCTGCTCGACACGGTCATCGACAAGGAGGTGCAGCACCAGGACGTCTACTCCTTCAGCCAGTCCGTCGCGCTCGGCCACGACCAGGGGATCATCGGTGACACCGCCGCTGCGATGGTCGCCGCGCATGCCCGCAAGCTCAACGCCGCCATCTGTCCCGAGCGCAACTGGCTCTATGAGTTCTTCGGTCTGCGCACCGTCTATGACCGCTACCTGCTGCGACACCCCCAGACGCGCAAGGTCATCGAAACCCCCCAGTACTTCCTCATGCGGGTCGCCTGCGGACTCTCCCGCAACCCCGAAGAGGCGATCGAGTTCTACGACCTGATCAGCGGCCTGGAGTACCTGCCGTCATCGCCCACGTTGTTCAACTCCGGCACCACACACCCCCAGATGTCGAGCTGCTACCTGCTCGACTCGCCCGAGGACAACCTCGACGCGATCTACGACCGCTATCGCGATGTGGCCCGCCTCTCCAAGCACGCGGGTGGCATCGGCCTCAGCTACAGCCGTATCCGCAGCCGTGGTTCGCTCATCCGTGGCACCAACGGCCTGTCCAACGGCATCGTGCCGTGGCTCAAGACGCTCGACTCGTCGGTCGCCGCGGTCAACCAGGGAGGTCGCCGCAAGGGCGCCGCCAGCGTCTATCTGGAGACGTGGCACGCCGATGTCGAGGAGTTCCTCGAGCTGCGCGACAACACCGGCGACACCGCCCGCCGAACCCACAACCTGAACCTGGCCAACTGGGGGCCCGACTTGTTCATGGAGCGGGTTGAGCAGGACTGGCAGTGGTCGCTCTTCGACCCGAGGAAGGTCCCCCACCTGGTCGACCTCTACGGGGACGAGTTCCGACGGGCGTACCTGGAGGCCGAATCCAAGGGCCTCTACGAGCGTCAGGTCTCGGCTCGGGTCCTCTACAGCCGGATGATGCGCACCCTCGCAGAGACCGGCAACGGCTGGATGACCTTCAAGGACGCCTGCAACCTGAAGGCGAACCAGACGGGTCGTCCCGACAACGTGGTGCACCTGTCGAACCTCTGCACCGAGATCCTCGAGGTGACCAGCCAAGCCGAGACGGCGGTGTGCAACCTGGGCTCGATCAACCTGGGGTTGTTGGTCAGGCCCGGAGCGGATGGAGTCGTCGGCTTCGACTTCGAGAGACTGGGCCAGATCGTACGGATCGCGGTTCCGTTCCTCGACCGTGTGATCGACATCAACTTCTACCCGACCGACGAGGCCGCCAACTCCAACGCCAAGTGGAGGCCGGTCGGCTTGGGGCTGATGGGGCTTCAGGACGTGTTCTTCAAGCTCGGTCTGCCCTTCGACGCACCCGAAGCCCGGAGTCTGTCGGCCCGGATCTCCGAAGCCATCTACTTCCACGCCCTGTGGGCTTCCACCGAACTGGCCCAGGAGAACGGTCCGCATCACGGCTTCTCCGAGACCAGGGCGGCGGCCGGTCACCTCCAGTTCGACCTGTGGGGCGTCACCCCGACCGACACGGCTGCATGGCAGATGCTGCGCGATCGAATTGCAACTCACGGTCTGCGCAACTCGCTGTTGGTCGCCATTGCCCCCACCGCCACCATTGCATCGATCGCCGGGTGCTACGAGTGCATCGAGCCGCAGGTCTCCAACCTCTTCAAGCGAGAGACGCTGTCGGGCGAGTTCCTCCAGATCAACACCTATCTCGTGCGTGACCTCCAGGCGCGGAGCCTGTGGACCGAACCCGTGATCGCGGCGATCAAGCGCAACGAGGGATCGGTTCAGGACGTGGAGGGGATCCCCGACGACCTCAAGGCGCGGTACCGCACGGCGTGGGAGTTGCCCATGCGTTCGCTCATCGACATGGCCGCCGAGCGGGGCGCGTACATCGACCAGGGCCAGTCGCTGAACCTGTTCATGGAGTCGCCCACCATCGGGAAGCTGTCCTCCATGTACATGCACGCATGGAAGCAAGGCATCAAGACCACCTACTACCTGCGCTCGCGGCCGGCCACGCGGATCAACAAGACGACCACCGGCCCCTTCACCGACGTTCCCGGTCCGGGCGCCGATGCAGACGCGGTCGCCTGTTCCCTCGAGAACCCCGACTCATGTGAGGCATGCCAATGAGCTCCGCAACGGCCCCGGCTTTCGAGCCCGACTTCAAGCGTTCGACACCCGCGGCGTCGGCAAACCCCGCTGCGCCGGCGGCTTCGGGGGCCGCGTCGCTTCTCGATCCGGGTTTCGACCTCACGCTTCGACCTATGCGATACCCGCAGTTCTACGAGATGTACCGCGCCGCGATCCGCAACACCTGGACTGTGGAGGAGATCGACTTCTCCGACGACATCGTCGACCTGCACCGCAAACTCCTCCCGGCGGAGAAGCACCTGATCAACCGGCTGGTTGCATTCTTCGCCACCGGTGATTCGATCGTGTCGAACAACCTGGTGCTGAACCTCTACCAGCACGTCAACTCGCCCGAAGCGCGGATGTACCTGTCGCGCCAGCTCTACGAGGAGGCGTTGCACGTCCAGTTCTACCTGACCCTGCTCGACAGCTACATCCCCGACGTCGACGAGCGCGCCGAGGCGTTCGCCGCAATCGACAACATCCCGTCCATCGCCGCGAAGGCCGACTTCTGCTTCCGGTGGATCAACTCGATCCACTCGCTCGGCGAGCTGCGCGACGCGGAGGACCGCAAGCAGTTCCTCCTCAACCTCATCTGCTTCGCCGCGTGCATCGAGGGGCTGTTCTTCTTCGCAGCGTTCGCCTACGTGTACTTCCTACGCTCCAAGGGATTGCTCAACGGCTTGGCGTCGGGCACCAACTGGGTGTTCCGTGACGAGTCGTGCCACATGAACTTCGCGTTCGAGGTGATCGACACCGTCCGAAATGAGGAACCGGAGCTTTTCGACGACGACCTCACCGCGCGGGTCACCGCCATGATCCGCGAGGCGGTCGAGGTGGAGTACCGCTTCGCGGAGGATGTGTTGTCCGAGGGTGTACCGGGCATGTCCCTGGCCGACACGCGTGAGTACCTCCAGTTCGTGGCCGACGCCCGTCTCGCCACCCTCGGCATGCCCCGCATCTACGGGTCGAGGAACCCCTTCGGGTTCATGGAGCTCCAAGACGTGCAGGAGCTCACGAACTTCTTCGAACGCAAGCCGTCCGCGTATCAGGTGGCTGTGTCGGGCGAGTTCTCCATCGACGAGGACTTCTGAACACGACCCCCGATCGCCGCGGTTGACCGCCGCGGTTTCAGAGCTGCCAGAGCTGCATCGGGTTGAGGTCGCGGGGCCCGCCGAAGGGCAGCGGTACCTCAGCTCCGTCGAGCCCGCCCTGGCCTGCTGACTGGTACGCGCCGCAGATCACATCCAACACGAGTCGGCCGAAGCCGAGTGGGCACACACGCCCGCCGAGGCCACTCACAACATCGACGATTCCGCGTAGCTGGCCCACGTATCCGAAGTCGGTGAGTGGATCGGTGGGTTCGGGGGTTGCATCCGCGCCGTCCAGCTCAACAGCGATGTTGGGCAACAGCTCGACGCGCGACACCCGGTCGGGGGTCGACGCCTGGAGGTCCCAAACCGGCTTCGACGCCCGCCAGCTCACCTCGATCTCCGCCATCAGGCCATCGGCGAAGCGGAGCCGAACGCTGGCGTCGTCGTCGGCGCCGTCGTCACGGTTGGAATCGATGCGTGCGCGGACGCCGACCGGTTCGCTCTTCGCGAACGCGAGGGCCAGCGCCACGGGGTGAGCGCCCAGGTCGAACAGGGCCCCACCAACGGTCAGGGGCTCGACGAAGTGGCCCCATGCGGGGGTGGGCTGAGCGGCCCGGGACGACAGGTGCGTCAGCGGTCCGTCGGCCCTGTGGGCCAAAGCGACATCGATCGCCGGGGCGAACAGCAGGTTCTCGGCGTAGCCGGCTGCGACGCCGGCGGCCTCGGCGGCATCGATTAGGGCATCCGCCTCGGCAAGGGTGGAGCACAGTGGTTTTTCGACGAGCACCGCCATGGGTCGCCCCAGCGCCGTCGTGGCCATCTCCCAATGGTGGGCCGGGGGAGTGGCGACCACCACAAGCTCCGCCTTGGACGACAGCTCGGCGTAGGTGACTCCGGGGACTCCCACGGTTGCGGCCGTGCGCTCGGCGCTCTCGGTGGTTCGCGACAGGATCTGGACCAGGCGTGCCCCGGGGACGCGTTCGGTCGCCGCGGCGTGCAGCTCACCGGCCCATCCCGCACCCGCGATGGCCACGCGCGTCACGAGGGGAACGAATCGGTCGAGGGGCATCGGGACATTGCCGGCACGATACGCGCCCGGCGGCGACGACCCTGCGTTGCGGCGGGAACCGGTCGGGGGACGGGTAGCCTGTCGCCGTTGTGACGGGCAGATCCGGGCAGGAACGAGCGCTCTCGATCGCCGTGCGGTTCGTGGCGGTGACGCTGGTGGGTTCGGTCGTCACCGCCGCGGCGTTCGGCGGGGTGATCGCGTCGGTGAGCGGGCTCGGTGGCGCAGTGTCGTCAGACGATCAGGGGCCCATCGTGCTCTCGCCCCTCGCCACGCGCTCCTACATCTACGACGCCCAAGGCGGGCAGATGGCGGTTCTCTACGCCGACGAGGACCGTGAGGAGGTGCCCCTCAAGAAAGTCCCGCAACTCCTTCAGGACGCCGTGTTGGGGATCGAGGACCGCAACTTCTACGTACACGAGGGGGTCAACATTCGCTCGGCCTTCCGGGCGTTGTTCTCCAACTTCGAGGCGGGCGACATCGAGCAGGGCGGATCGACCATCACCCAGCAGCTCATCAAGAACGCCTTGCTCGGCACCGAGCAGACCTTGGACCGCAAGGTCAAGGAGGCGGTCTTGGCGGTGCGCCTCGAAGACCAGATGCCGAAGAAGAAGATCCTCGAGCGCTACCTCAACACCGTGTACCTGGGTCACGGCGCATACGGGGTGCAGGCTGGATCGGAGACCTACTTCGGCAGACCGGTCGAGGAGATCGGCTGGCCCGAGGCGGCGCTGTTGACTGCGTTGATCCGCAACCCGGTCCCATACGACCCCATCGAATACCCCGACCTGGCGCGCGAGCGTCGGGCGCTGGTGGCCCGCACGCTGCGAGACCAGGGGGTGATCACCGAGTCGGAACAGAAATGGATCAACGCAGCGCCGTTGCCAACCGAACTGCACGCCACCGCGAAGACCGGCCCCTCCGATCAGTTGGTGGGTGCCAACTATTTCTCCGAGACGGTCAAACAGCAGCTACTCGATCTCCCCGTCCTTGGCGCGACAGCTCAGGCCCGATACGACTCCGTGTTCAAGGGTGGCCTTCGTGTCACCACCACATATGACCCCGCCGCCCAACAACTCGCCGAGGCGGCCGTCGCGAAGTTGCCCGACACGAAGGGCAAGTTCGCGGCCGCACTCGCAACGGTCGACTCGGCCACAGGTGCTGTCCGAGCGGTTGTGGGTGGCACCGACTTCGCCACCCAGAAGTTCAACTACGCCACGCAGGGCTGGCGCCAACCCGGCTCTGCCTTCAAGTTCTTCACACTCATGGCGGCATTCGAGTACGCAGGGGCCGTCCCCAAGGACGTCATCTCGGGCGCGAGCCCGTGCCGCTTTCCGGATCCGGGAGCACCCAAGGGCTACTACGAGGCGAAGAACTCCGGGGGCGGAGGGAAGTCCGCCTCGATCGACCGCCAGACGCTGTCGTCGTCGAACTGCGCCTTCCTCCGCCTCGCCCAGGTAGCGGGGCTCGACAAGGTCGCCGCGCTCGCCACCGCGATGGGCATCACCACTCTGAACTTCGCGAAGGACGAGGGAGGCGAGCTGCTCATCGGTGCCGACGGCACGAACGAGCTGGTAGAGGGCCCGGTGCCGTCGGACATCTTGTCGATGCCGATCGGCTCGAAGGAGGTGCACCCCGTATCGATGGCTGCCGCGTATGCCGCCGCCGCCAACGACGGGGTCTTCCACCCCGCCTACTACATCGAGAAGGTCACCGACTCGAAGGGCAAGGTGCTCTATCAGCACGATCCCGCAGGTACACGGGTGGTGTCGGTGCAGACGGCTCGCCTCGTCACCGAGGTGCTCGCTCACAACGTTCGTTCCGGCACCGGTAAGGCCGCGCGTCTGGAGGACCAGCCGGCCGCCGGCAAGACGGGGACCACCCAGGACAATGCGGATGTGTGGTTCGTCGGCTACACGCCCCGATTGTCCACCGCGGTCTGGATCGGTGCACCGGAGGGTCGGGCGAGAGTCGTCCTCAAGGGTGTGACCCAGTTCGGGGCGAAGTACCCGGCGCAGATCTGGAAGAGCTTCATGGCGCCGTACCACGAGCGTCTCCCCGCGGTTGAGTTCGCCGAGCCCGAGTCGACCCGTCGTGGCAAGTCGCTGAAGTACACGAACAAGTACGACCGCGCCGTCCGCCGGCGTCCGACAACGACCACCGTTGCAGGGGCGCCGCCCGCGCCACCTGCGCCCGCGCCTGGAGGCAACTGAGATGAGCGACTTCGAGGATCTCCTGGCACTCCAAGAGCTCGACACGACCATCGATCAGCTTCGGCACCGGCTCGAATCGCTGCCTGAACGTGGCGAGCAGGCCCGGATCGAACGTGAGCTGGAAGTGCTGGCCGTGACCACGGCCGCTGTCGAGGAGCGTCGGGAAGTCGTGCGACGTGAACAGAAGCGCCACGAGGACGAGGTGGCGACGATCGAAGCGAAGGTCGACCACGTCCGACACCAGCTCTACGACAGCGGGATCACCTCGGCCAAGGAAGCGGCCGATCTCCAGGCCGACTTGGACTCGCTCGTGCGGCGGCAACGGGACCTCGAGGACCTCGTTATCGAGCAGATGGAGCTGGCCGAGCCCATCGACGAGGAACTGGGTGCCTTGGCCGTGCAGCGGGCGGGCATCGATGCCGCCCTCGCGGACGCGACGGCGGCACTCAGAGCTGCGGCGGGAGCGGTTGGTGACGAATTGGAGGCTGCGGAGGGCCGCCGCCCCGCGATCGCCGACGCGGTGCCCACCGATGTCATGAAGAACTACGCCGTCATGCGGTCACGCCTGGGCGGGATCGCGGTGGCGCGGCTTGTGGGCAGCCGCTGCGACGGGTGCCACCTGACCATTCCCTCTGCCGAGCTCGAGGCGATCAAGAAGGCGCCCGCCACCTCGACTGTGTACTGCCCCGAGTGCACCAGAATCCTGGTGCGCTGATGCTCGTGTGGTTCGCGGCCGGTTCGGTGGCAATCGTGTGGGCCGTCTTCCAGAGCCCGGCCATCGACTACCGGATGGTGATGGTCGGCTCCGTGCTGGGAGTTGCGGAGGTTCCCTTCGGCGCCGGCGTGCTCGAGGCGCTAGTCGTGCCGTGTGCAGCACTGGCTCTCGTCATGGGTGCGACGGTGGGTCGTCGACTGCTGCGTCGTCGACTTCTTGGAGTCCCGATCGGCATGTTCCTCCACCAGGTCCTCAATGGTGCGTGGACCGATACGGAGCTCTTCTGGTGGCCTCTTGGTGGAGGATCGCTCTATGAGGGGCGATCGATGATCGTCACCCGCGGGCTGTGGTCGGTCGCGCTGGAAGGTCTTGGTGTGGCCCTCGCCGTGTGGTGCTGGCGGCAGTTCGGCCTGGCGGACGGGTCGCGACGGGCGTTGTTCGTCCGATCCGGCCGGCTCGATCGGGCCTTCGTCCGTGGCGGTGCTGAAGCAAAGGGGCGTCGATGATCTTCGTGGTCCGTCATGGCCGCACCGCGTCGAACGCGGCGGGGCTGCTGTTGGGTCGGGCTGATCCGCCCCTCGACGAGGAAGGTTCTCGTCAGGCTGACGCCTTGGGTCACGCCCTCGGAAAGGTGGATCTTGTTGTCAGCAGCCCCCTTGCTCGTGCCCGCCAGACCGCGGCCACGATCGACGGCCCCATACAAGTGGACGAGCGGTTCATCGAGCTCGACTACGGCGAGTGGGATCAGCTCCCCATTGGGACGCTGCCGAGCGGGTCGTGGGAGCGTTGGCAGGCGGATCTGGATTTCGCTCCGCCGGGAGGTGAGTCGCTGGCATCTCTCGGAGCACGAGTCCGGGATGGTCTTGACGAACTCGTCGAGGAGGGGCGAGCCTCGAAGGTCGTGGTGGTCACCCATGTGTCGCCGCTCAAGGCCGCGGCCGCGTGGGCGCTGGGCGTGGGTGATGAGATCGCCTGGAGGATGTACGTAGCGCCTGCCTCGGTGACCTGCATCGATGTGAGCCGTTCGCGGCCCACTTTGGTCAGCTTCAACGACACACAACACCTCGCCTAGAGCCCAGCCCCACCCCCCCCTGAACTTGCGTACGGATTCGTCGGTGGCGGTCGGATCGGTACGCAAGTTGGCCCACCCCCCTGAACTTGCGTACGGATTCGTCGGTGGCGGTCGGATCGGTACGCAGGTTCGGGACGGGGAGGGGCGCCGGGTCAGCTCACCTCGGTGGCCGCAGCGCTGAACTGCGACTGGTAGAGCGTCGCGTATGCCCCACCCCGCTCCAACAGCTCGTCGTGGTCTCCCTGTTCAACGATTCGGCCGTGATCCATCACCAGGATCGTGTCGGCGTCTCGGATCGTGGAGAGGCGGTGCGCGATCACGAAGCTGGTCCGCTGAGAGCGCAAGGCTGCCATGGCGTGTTGTATGAGCACCTCGGTGCGGGTGTCGACCGAGCTGGTCGCCTCGTCGAGGATGAGGATGGCGGGGTCCGCGAGGAAAGCGCGGGCGATTGTCAGGAGCTGCTTCTCGCCGGCGCTGATCGTTGAGCCCTCGTCGTCGATGACAGTGTCGTAGCCGTCGGGCAGGGAGTGGACGAAGCGGTCCACATAGGTCGCACGCGCAGCCGCACGAATCCGTTCCTCGGACGCGTCCAAGTTGCCGTAGGCGATGTTCTGCCGGATGGTCCCCTCGAACAGCCAGGTGTCCTGCAACACCATGCCGATCTGAGAGCGGAGGTCGCGGCGGGGCATCTCGGCGATGTCGTGGCCGTCGAGGGTGATGCGTCCCGAGTCGAGCTCGTAGAAGCGCATGATGAGGTTGACCAACGTGGTCTTGCCCGCCCCCGTGGGCCCCACGATGGCGACGGTGCGCCCTGGTTCGACCACCAGGGTCAAGTCCTCGATGAGAGGTCGTTCCGGCAGGTACGAGAACGACACGTCCTCGAACGAGACCCGGCCGTGGACCGTCGCGCCCAGCAGGTGGGTGCTGCGATCCGGCGTCTGCTCGGGTGCGTCGAGCAGATCGAATACCCGTTCGGCGGATGCGATGCCCGACTGCAACACGTTGATCATCGACGCGACCTGCGTGAGGGGTTGGGTGAACTGGCGTGAGTACTGGATGAATGCCTGGAGGTCGCCCAGGGTCATCGCCCCACCGGCGACTCGCAGTCCGCCGATCACGGCGATCGCAACGAAGTCGAGGTTGCCGAGGAACATCATGGCCGGCTGGATGACTCCGGAGATGACTTGGGCGCCAAAGCTGGACGAGTAGAGCTTCTCGTTCTCCTCGGCGAAGCGCGACTCGACCTCCTCTCGCCGGCCGAAGACCTTGACGAGGGTGTGGCCGGTGAAGGCCTCCTCGACCTGCGAGTTGAGCGTTCCGGTGTGTGACCACTGGGACACGAACCGTGGCTTGGAGCGGGAGGTGATGAGCTTCATCAGGAGCAGGCACGCGGGGATCGTGACGACCGCGACGAGTGCGAGCAGCGGCGAGATGACCATCATCATCACGAGGATGCCGATGAGTGTGAGCGCAGAGGTGAGAAGCTGGCTCACAGTCTGTTGGAGGCTCTGCGCGACGTTGTCGATGTCGTTGGTGGCCCGGCTGAGCAGGTCTCCCCTGGGCTGGTTGTCGGCGTAGCTCAACGGCAGCCGGTGGATCTTGTCCTCCACCTGGGATCGGAGGCGATACATGCTGCGCTGCACGACACCGGCGAGCAGCCTGCCCTGGATCCAGGAGAGCAGCGCTGCCACCACGTAGAGAGCAAGGACCGTGGCGAGAACCCGATGAAGGTCGGCCTTGTCGATGCCCCCGGGGCTGAACATGCCACGGAACACGATGTCGGTGGCGTGGCCCAACACCTTCGGTCCGATCACCGTCAGCGTCACGCTCAGGACGGCAAGCACCAGGATCGTGATACCGCCAACCCGCTCGGGAGCGAGCTCGGTCATCAACCTGCGGCTCGCACTCGAGAAGTCGCGGGAGCTCTCACCTGGTACGCCGGCACCTGTGAAGCGGCCGCTGATTCCACCCCGGGCTTCGCGCGCGGCGGTCCGGGTGGCCTCGTCGTCGGGCGTGGTAGCCGGGCCCGACGGCTTCGAGGCCTTCACGCCGCGTCCGCGGTGCGGAGCTGGGACTCGACGATCTCCGCGTACGTGGGGCATGTGGCGAGCAGTTCGTGGTGGGTGCCGATTCCGACCGCCGCACCGTCCTCCATCACCACGATCTGGTGGGCATCGACGATCGTCGACACGCGTTGCGCGACGATCAACACCGCTGCGTCGCGGGTCCAGGGCACCAGGGCGGCGCGCAGACGGGCGTCGGTTGCAAGGTCGAGTGCGGAGAACGAGTCGTCGAAGAGGTAGATCAGGGGCCGGCGCAGCAGCGCCCGCGCAATCGCGAGACGTTGCCGTTGTCCTCCGGAGACGTTCGTGCCGCCCTGGGTGATCGGCGCGTCGAGACCCTCGGGCATCTCCGACACGAACTCGGCCGCCTGCGCGACTCCGAGAGCCGCCCACAGTTCGTCGTCGGTTGCGCCGGGGTCGCCGTGGCGGAGGTTGGTGGCGACTGTGCCGGAGAACAGATACGGCCTCTGGGGCACCAGCCCGATCTGCCGCCACAGCTCCTCGGGGTCCAGTTGTCCCACGTCGACGCCACGGACCAGGACCGAACCTCCGGTGACGTCCATGAGCCTGGGGATGAGGTTCAACAGCGTCGTCTTGCCTGCGCCAGTACTGCCAATGATGGCGGTTGTGGTGCCCTGCCGGGCCGTGAAAGAGATGTCGGCCACCACCGGCGCCTCGGCGCCGGGGTAGCGGAAGGTGGCGCCACGTAGCTCCAGGGGCGCAGCGGTGGGGTCGGACGGGGCGATGGGGGCAGCGGGCGCCTTCACCGACGACTCGGTGTCGAGTACCTCCTGGATCCTTTCCGCGCAGACGCCCGCCCGGGGGATCAGCACCGCCATGAAGGTGGCCATCATCACCGACATGAGGATCTGTGCCAGGTAGGTGAGAAATGCGATCAGCGCGCCGATCCCCATCGCGCCGTCGCCGATGCGGATGGCGCCGAGCCAGATCGCGGCGACCGTGGAAGCGTTCAGCACGAACAGCACGGTGGGAAACATCCGCGCCATCAGCCGCCCTGCTCGAAGCGATGTGGCGGTCAGTTCGTCGTTGCTGCCGCCGAAACGAGCCACCTCGTGTTCCTCGCGCACGAACGCCCTCACGACACGAAGGCCGTTGAGCTGTTCGCGCAGAATGCGGTTGACCGAGTCGATCTGTTCCTGCATCAGACGGAACGCCGGCACGAGACGGCTGACGATCAACGCGATGGCGACCCCGAGGATCGGCACGCTGAACACCAGCAGGACCGACATGCCCACGTCCTCCCGCAACGCCATGAGGGTGCCGCCCACCGTCATGATCGGTGCGGCGATGAACAACGCGCAGATCATCTGCACGAGCATCTGGACCTGCTGCACATCGTTGGTGATCCGTGTGATCAGCGAGGGGGCACCGAAGGCCGCGACCTCACGAGCCGAGAAGTCGTTCACTCTTACGAACAGGGCGTTGCGGACATCCCGACCAAAGCCCATCGCGGCCCGCGAGCCGAAGTAGACCGCGACGATCGCGAACAGCACCTGGAGGAGTGTGAGCCCCAAGAGGAGCCCTCCCCGGCTCCAGATGTAGCCGCTGTCGCCGGAAACCACGCCCTTGTCGATGATGTCGGCGTTCACGCTCGGCAGCGCCAGGTTGGCGACGGTCTGGAGCACCTGTAGCAGCATCACCGCGACGAGCTCTCGCCGGTAGGTGGGGAGATGGGTGCGTAGAAGCTTCAGAAGCACATGGTCCTCCGTTCGTGAGGCCATCCCCAGAATCGGTGGAGCCGCATTCTGGCAGGCCCGCCAGGACCCTTCGGTGTGGGCGGTCACCAGAGGATGTTCGTACCCTGGCGACGATGGGGAATCCATGGCGGCGGCTGGTTGGGTTGACACTGCTTGTGTCGATGGCGGTGTTCGGTGCCGGATGCGGACCATTCGGCTACGACGTCCACGTCGACACGGTTGAGGTGCGTCCGGGGTCGATCGTCGCGCGAGGGTGGGTACACGACGCCTTCGCCCAACGTGAACATGGCTGTCCCGCCATGCGAGTGAGCGTCGATGGCGTGCGGCAGTCCAGTTCCGCTCCCTGTCCGGTGTTCGGGTCGCGGCCCGATGTCGATGCCGTCATGGGAGGGCGCAACGCCGCGTTGCCGGAGATGCCGATCAGCGGTCTGGGCAGAGGGGCTCATCGGCTGTGTGTCGACGTGGTGGCTGGTTCCTCCGTAGCCGCTGCGGCGTTCGAACCGGCCACCTGCACCGATGTCGTGGTCCCCTTCGACCAGCATGACCGCTCGGCGCTCGACATGGTGGTGGTCGGAGGCACGAGGGTGGAGGCGGCGGGTTGGTACAGCCAGGTGACGACCGATCCGCAACCGGGAGGCTTCGTGCCGTCGTGGTCCCTCGACGGGTTGTGGATCGGCGACATCCGGGCCCTGAGCTTCACCGAAGGGCGCACGCAACGTCCTGATGTAGCGCTTGTCCACGGACCGAGAGCCGAAGGCTTCACCCTGGTCATCGACTCCTTGGCCGCGGGAAGCCATCGGCTGTGTCTCGGGCTCAAGAGCCAGACCTCGGGCAACCTCAGCGGCGTGATCTCCTGCCGCTCCTTCACAGTGTGAGCGGGCGCTGCCGTTTGCCCGCCCGCGTGCCTGCCTGCCCGCCCGGTGGGTGTCAGGCCGTGGTGCTGGTGAGTCGGCCTGTAAGCGGGATCCTGTTCCCGGGTCCCTTGCGGGGTGCCCGTTCGGTGACCATCCATCTATGCGGCCTACCTGTGGGTGCCACCACGAAGGTGACGGACGGGCCGCCCATCCCACGACTTGGCCTTGCTCCGAATGGGGGTTGCAAAGCCGACCTGGTCGCCCAGGCCGCTGGTGCGCTCTTACCGCACCGTTTCACCCTTACCTGTGCCCGCAAGCCGGGCCATCGGCGGTCTGTTTTCTGTTGCCCGATCCGCGAGGTCGCCCCCGCCTGGCTCACGCCAGCACTCTGCCCTGTGGAGTCCCGACTTTCCTCGACCGGCCGCCGACGGATCGACGCCGACCGCGGTCACCCGACCGACTCACCAGCGGTCCCAGCGTAGGCCGTGGGCGGCGGGCAGCGCTGCGCCAGGACCACCTCGCGGGTCGGAACCCGCCACAGGATCCAGCCGACGCCGACGACTCCGGCGATCGCGACGCCGGCGACGACCCACAGCCGGTCGATGCGCCAGCCGCTGAACGCGCACATCCCCACGATCATCGGACATGCCATCGCCTTGGCGCGTCGCGGCATTCCGAGCCCGGCGCGGTAGTCGCCGACCATGCGGCCCACGCCAGGCAGGCCCAAGAGCCAGGTTTCGAGGCGGGTGCTGGATCGGCTGAAGCACCAAGCGGCCGCCACCATGAATCCCGTTGTCGGTATACCTGGAACCACAACGCCGATCGCTCCAAGAGCGACGCAGGCCAAGCCCACGGCCATCCAGACGAGGCGCAAGGTGCGGCTTCGTCGGTGGAGGTGGGGCTCCATCGAACGCTCCTGGTCAGACGATCTCAGCCAGGTCCTGAACCATCAGGACCGTGAGGAGGCCAATCACCGCCAGATTGAGGGTGCTGATGGGCCACTTCCAGCGGTGATCGGAGATCCAGAAGCGTCGGATGCTCGCGATGTTCGACACGATCGCGACCACGCCGATCACGATTCCCACCCAAGGACCGACCGACGCGGTGACGCCGACGACCGGGAGGATCCAAGGGAACACCACGTAGGTGAGCGTGCAGCGGATAGCTGAGATCAGCACCGACCGGCTGAAGATCCGGGTGGCTGCCGCATCGTCGATGGCTGTGTTCGCTGCGGTGTCCCCGACGAGAGCGGGCGCGGCGTAATCGGCCTGGGTCATGGCCCACATGCTGGCCCATGGCGCTCGCGAAAGCCCATCGCGGCGTGGTTCGATGGGTCACGTCAAGTGGACACTGGCAGACTCGGTCCGTGATCGAGGAGCTTGCGGAGATCGGCATCACGGTCGTCTCCCGCTGGATCTTCAACTGCTACGTGATCCACGACGGTGGCGCCGGCGTACCCGTGGTGGTCGACCTTGGGCTGGCTTCGCATGTGGATGTCGTGGCGGCCGAACTCGCGCGGCTGGGTGTCGGCCTGGAGGGGCTCCACGTCGTCGCGACGCATGGACACGCGGATCACCTGGGCGGAGTCCCGGAGCTGGGCCGTCGAGCAGAGCCCACGCTTTCGCTGCCGGCAACCCTGTCCGCGATGGCCGAGGGATCGCTGCCCCTCCGCTCGCCCGGCCCTCGGGATGTGGTACGGATCGCTCCGGTGTTGGGAGACCAGCCACGTGATCTCGGCGCCCTGGGTGAGCTCGTGGGAGCCGCGAGGCGGATCGGCTTCGACTCCAGAGGACTCCGTCTACCCGACCTGCCCACTGGTTGGCTCGCCGACGGAGACCCGCTGCACCGGGCGCCCGACTGGAAGGTCATCCACACGCCTGGCCACACCGACGACTCCATCTCCCTCTACCGCGCCTCGACGCGCACGCTGATCTCGGGCGACGCTGTCCTCTCCGTCGGCGGCCGCGCCTGGTTCAACCCCGAGATGGTCGACCGCGACCGCTCGGAGCAGACCGAGCGGCTACTGCGTCGCCTCGACGTCGAACATCTCCTGCCCGGACATGGTCGAGTGGTGCGCGGCGCGGTGATGCGCGAGGCGCTGTCGTTCGAAGAGCGACCTCCCGACACCTCCGCTGTGGCGACCCTCCGTCGGATCTTCCGGCGCCACGGCTGAGCTTCGTTCAGAAGTCGAGCGCGGACAGGTCGCCGTACCAACCCGCCGCGCGATCGAGTGCCTGACGCCACCGCTCGCGATCGAAGCCGGCCTTGGGCTCGATCCGAGCCGCGGGCCGCCACAGCGCGGCCACGTCGTCCCAGCCGGACCAGGTCCCGAGCTCGATGCCGGCGAGATATGCCGCGCCGAGCGACGTGGCCTCTCTCACGGGTGCGACCTCCACGGGCCTGCCGGTAGCGTCGGCCAACGCCTGTCGGAACACCGGGTTGGCGCTCATTCCGCCGTCGATGCGGAGTGTCTCGATGGTGATCCCGGCGTCGGTCTCCGCCGCCTCGACGAGGTCGGCGCCACGTTGGGCGACGCCTTCGAGCACTGCGCGCACCACATGGGCTCGGTTGGAGCCGCGTGTCAGGCCCAACAGTGCGCCGCGGGCGCCGTAGTCCCACCGTGGGGTGCCAAGCCCGAGCTGCGCGGGGACGTAGGTGACCCCTTCGGAGCTCTCGCAGCCGGCGGCGACCTCCGCTGAGGCCTCCGCGCTGTCGATCAGCCCGAGGTCGTCGCGGAGCCACTGCACGTTGGTGCCGGCGGACAACATGATCGCCTCCAGTCCGAAGGTTCGCTCCCCGTCCCTCTGCCAGCAGACCAGCGGGAACGTGCCGCCGTCGTAGCGGTGGTCGCCGGTGGGTGGGTCGGCGCCCAGGAACGTGTCGAGCATGCCGCCGGTACCGAAGGTGATCTTGGTCATGCCCGGCCGGACACAGCCCTGGCCCACAAGCGACGCCTGCTGGTCGCCCGCGACGCCGCAGATGGGTGGGTCCCCTGGCAGAGCGGATGCCACCCCGATGGCTCCGATCGAATCGACGACCACCGGCATCGTGGCCGCATCGATGCGCAGTCGCGCCAGGATCGGCTCGCTCCAGGTTCCCGTGGAAGGGTCCATGAGCCCCGTCACCCACGCGTTGGACGCATCGGTCACATGCACCGCCCCAGCCGTGAGACGCCAGATGAGCCAACTGTCGGGCGTGCCGAAGCAGAGGTCGCGGTCGCGGTCGGGGTCGACGATGTCGAGGATGTTGGCGAGCTTGGTGGCGGACTGGTTCGGGGCGAAGCGGAAACCCTCTGCGGCCAGAACGAGGCAGTCGCCCACGGTACGCAGGTCCTGCCACCCCTGCGCGGCAGCGACGGGTTCGCCCGTGTTGCGGTCCCACACAACGGTGGATGCGCGTTGGTTCGAGATGCCGACTCCCTCGACGGTGCCGTGATGGACCAGGGCAGTGGTCGCGAGCTCGATCGCGGTGTCGGCATAGACGGCCGCGTCGAACTCGACGAGGCCGGGGGCGGGGGAGAGGGGCAGCGCCTCGGCGTGGTAGTCGGCGGTGAGGGTCCCATCGGGTTGGACGATCGCGGCACGGATGCCGCTCGTGCCTGCATCGATCACCAGGATGGACATCGGCTCCCCTCCGCCCGTGTTGTCGAGTTCAGTCTCTGATCGCCTCGAGGCGCCGCATGCGGCGCTCGAGCATGGCGCCCAACATGCCACACGTGGACATGAGGAGGGCGAGATACGCGAACGCGATGAACGATCCCACGGCCTCGCCCATGACGAGGTGTCGTGTCACGCCGATGCCTTGGACGATGCCGTAGGCGAGTGCTGCCGATGCGGCTCCGTGGGCCGGCAGGTCGTGGGAGGCGAGTCGGGCCGAGGCGAAGCCGCAGGCCGCGGCGAGGAACAGGAAGACACCCACGAACAGCAGCGACTCCGATCCGCCGCGCTCGATCCTGTTCTCGTCGATCAGCCACTGCTGAAGCAGCGCCAAGGGGAGCAGGAAGACGCCGACGGAGACGGCTGGGCGCCACACGGCGCTCCATTCGATGTTCCTCACCGGGGTTTCCTCACGGAGCGAAAGGTGTGGGCAGGCCGAGCTTGCCCGGATTGAGAATCCCGTTGGGATCGAGCGCCGCCTTGAGCGCCACGAGCACGTCGAAGGCGTTGCCCAGGGCGTCGGCCATGTACTTGCTGCGATGCAGCCCCACGCCGTGGTGGTGGCTCAGGGATCCACCTCGTGCCAACACCGCTGCCACTCCCGCGTCCCAGACCGAGCTGTGGTAGTGGTCGCGGGCCTCCGCTGCGACCTTGCCGGCGAAGGTGAAGTAGAGGCAGCCGCCATCGATGTAGGAGTGCGAGTGATGGGCGGAGACAGCGAGGGTGCCCTCGACCGCTCCGATGGCCTCGATCGTCGCCGCATGGATCCCAGGCAGGGAAGTCCACGGCGCGGAGATCTCCATGGTGTCGACCACGAGGCCACCCGAGATCAGCTCCTGGAGCGCGCTCACGTCGTTTCGGTGTTCGAGCCATCGCCCGACCAACTCGTTGTCGAGCCGCTCCGCCCCGGCGCGGCCGGCTTCGTCATCGAGGATGCCGATGGTCGTCGCGACGAGGCTCGGTTCGCCCTCGTCGAGGCTGAGCAGCACGCATCGGGTTCCGTCGGTCCCGTAGTTCCGTTCGGATTCGACGGCGTCGTAGAGGCGCAGCACCGCTGGGGTCGCGCCGCGCTGGAGTGTGTGGCGCATCGCGTCCAAGCCCGCCTCGAAGGAGGGGAAGCCCCAGGCGCTGCGTCGGTCGGCGACAGGCGTTGGGTGCAGGCGAAGCCGTGCGGAGGTGATGATGCCCAGCGTTCCCTCGGAGCCTACGAAGAGCTGGTTCAAGTCGGGCCCGACGGCCTGGCGGGGCACACCGCCGGTGCGGATCTGGCGGCCGTCCGCCAGCACGATGTCCATCCCGACGACGATGTCCTCGATCTTGCCGTAGCGGGTGGAGAGCTGGCCCGCCCCGCGGCATGCGAGCCAGCCCCCGACGGTGGCGAGGCTCATCGACTGGGGCCAGTGACCCACGGTGACATGGTGGTCGCGTCGCAGTTCGGCCTCTAGATGGTCGCCGAAGGTGCCCGCGGCGACATCGAGAACCATCGATGTCGTGTCCACCTCGCGGATTCCGCTCAGCCCGCAGAGATCCATCACCACGCCGCCGTGAAGCGGGACGGAGCCGCCCAGCACGCCGGAGCGCCCTCCGGCAGCGGTCACGGGGATGCGGGCCTGGTTGCAGATGGCCACAACCGCGGCGACCTCGCCGGCCGTGCTCGGCCGGCAAACCGCCGATGCCAACGCCGGGGCCTGGCCTTCCAGCGCCCAGGTCATGGCGATGGGCCACCAGTCGCGGCCGGCCTCGGCGCGCTCGGCGGCCTCGGTGACAACTTCCGCGCAGGAGCTTCGGAGCTGCTGGAGCACCTCGTCGGGCACGGCAACAGGGGTGACTTCAAGGCGGGCGGTGGCGGTGCCGGGGTCGGGGTAGGGAATCGGCGGTACGGGGGCCGCGGGACCGAGTTCCATTGGTGCTCCGAATCAGGTTGGACGGGCGTGGTCAGCCGCTCAGCGCGGCGACAAGGTCGACGGGTGGCAGGTGGGCAGCGGAGCGCTCGGCCTCGCAGAGGTCGCGGAACTCGGCGGCCGAGGCGCTTGCCTCCGACGGTGTCCAGCCCAGGTCGGTGGCGATGAGCTCGGCCACTTGTTCGGCAGCCGCGGCTGCGTTGTCGCGCCCGTAGAGGCGGGCACGGGTGCGTCGGGAGAGCACGTCGTCGACCGAGGTGGCCATTTCGTGGCGAACGGCGAACACCGCCTCGGCCCGCAGGTAGGGGAGTCCTTCCACGAGGGGACGGCCGAGGCTCGGGTCGGACTGGATCAGCCCGAACAGCACCCGGGCCTCTCCGCCGTAGCGGTTGGCGAGGTGCTCGACGCTGTCGGTCGGAACCGCCGGGTAGCCCCGAGCCGCCTGTGCCGCGGACCCGTAGCCGTCGGCACCGCGCAGGCGGAGCTTCTTTGTTCGACTCCGCTTCGCCGAGGGCGGCGGGTCGACCAGCACGTGGCGGACCAACTCGTCGACGGTGTCTGCGGCCATGTGCCGGTAGGTGGTGAGCTTTCCGCCGGTGATGGTCACCATTCCCGAATCGGAGCGTCGCACCTTGTGACGCCGCGACAGATCCGCGGTCCGCCCCGACGAGGCGGACTTCACGAGTGGGCGGAGCCCCGCCCAGCTACCCACCACGTCGGCGGTGCTCAGCGTGTTCACGTTGGCGTGGTTCACGGCGCTCAACAGGTACTCGACGTCCTCGGGGCTGCATTGAGGGTCGTCGACGGGACCCTGGTAGTCGGTGTCGGTGGTTCCGATGAAGGTCAGGTCGCCGGCTGGGACGACGAAGACCGACCGGCGGTCCTTGGGCACCGGGATGACCGCCGCGATTGTGTTGCCGATCAGACGATGCGGGACGGTGATGTGGATGCCCTTGGCGGGCCGGATGGAGTCGGGATCGGTGCCCTCGTCGAAGCTCCGGACGCGGTCGGACCACACGCCCCCGGCGTTGACCACGGCGTGGGCACGTATGTCGAACCGATCGGTCGTGCCGTCCGGCAGTTGTGCCTCGACCCGGATCGAGTCGACCTTGCCGTGGGGGTCGTGGCCGACACCCACTGCGGCCACCCGGTTCGCCACGACGGCGCCGTAGTCGTAGGCCGCGGTGCGTAGAACCGCGGTCACGAGACGGGCGTCGTCGGCGGCCGCGTCGTAGTAGAGATAGCCGCTGACGAGGTTGTCGGGGCGGAGGGTGGGGAAGTACTCCAGTGCCTCCTGCTTGGTGACACGCTGGTGGAGCTTGCCGATCCGGTAGCCGCCGGTGAGGTCATAACCCCACATGGCGAGTCCGAGGAGTCGTGAGATCTTCGCTGGGATGACGCCGTCGGTGCCGAACATGGGGATCAGGAAGGGGAGGGGTTTGACGATGTGCGGAGCGTTCTTCAGGAGCCGTTGGCGCTCGGCCAGGGCTTCGTAGACCAGCCCGATCTCGCCCTGTTGGAGGTAGCGGATCCCGCCGTGGACCAACTTGGATGACTTCGACGATGTGCCGGACGCGAAGTCGTCCCGTTCGATCAAGGCGGCGCGAAGCCCCCGCGAGGCTGCGTCGAGCACGACACCTGCGCCGGTTATCCCTCCACCGATTACCACCACGTCGAAGGTGTCGGAACGGAGCGCGGCGAGGGCGTCACCTCGTTGGAATGGAGCAGCGTTCACCACCTCAGTGTATGAGGCGCTTGTCGTGGTTCCCCGGGGAGCCGGTACCGTGCCGGTCGTGACCGACGAAGTGATCGAGGGGCTGGTCACCGTGATCATGCCCGTGTACAGGCGCGCGGCCACGGTGGGGCCGGCCTTGCGCTCGGTCCTGACCCAGACCTACGCGCAGATCGAGGTGCTGGTCGTCGATGACGGATCCCCCGACGAGACGGCCGCGGTGGCCGAGGGGGTTGCCGCAGGTGACGACCGGTTCCGCCTCATCCGTCTGCCACACAACGAGGGTCGATCAGCCGCTCGGAACCGCGGGATGGACGAGGCCCGCGGCGAGTTCGTGACCTTCATCGACTCCGACGACCTCTATGCGCCGAGCCGGATCGAGAAGATGGTCGCGGCAGCCAGATCGCGTCCCGACGACGACTTCTTCGTCGATGATGTGATGCAGTTCGCTCATCGGGACCGTCGGTGGGTCCTGCGGAACCGCACCGTGTACCCCTCGGGTGTGTGGCGCCCGCGCCGACCCCATCGGGTGTGGAACGAGGGCTACATCCGCTGGTCGGGCGCGTCGAAGCCGTTCGTGCGTCGCCGCCTGATCGATGCCCACCACCTACGGTTCCCCCTCGACCTGTCCCAGGCCGAAGACTGGTGCTTCACGCTGGAGCTGATCTACAGCGGGTCCACTCGCCGGCCCGTCCGTGTCGCCGAATCGCTGTACTGGTACAGGCGACCCTACGAGTACCGGGCAGAGGCCGAGTGGCTGCGCGATGCAAGCGTGCGAGCCGTCGAGCTCGCGACTGAACGAACAGCCAGCCCCGACCTCGCGGCGCTGGCACCTCGTCTCCTCCGCCACGTCTCGCGGAATCCCGACGATGGCGACCCGACACGGCGTTTCAGCATTCGCAGCTTCCCGCGTGAACGCATCGTGTTCACGCTGTGTTGGGTGGGTGCCCGTATTCTGGACTTGCCGGTACGCAACGGCATCTGCGCCCGGATCGAAGCCGCTCTTGGTCCGCCGCCGGAAGGTGAGACCGTTCCCGGGAACTGATTGGACAGTCGGCGGTCGGTCTCGCGAGGATCCGTGAATATTGATCGCACTCCGGCGAGGACGAGCGTGACGAGCCTGAACGAGACAATCGACGACTGGTCGGCCAAGGCCGCATGCAAGGGCCTCGATCCTGCCATCTTCTACCCGCCCTCCGACGACGAAGCCGACGTGGCCAAGGCCATCTGTGCGACCTGCCCCGTCCAGGTCGCCTGCCTCGAACACGCGATCGAGCTTCGTGAGAAGAACGGAGTGTGGGGGGGCGCCACCGAACGCGAACGCCTGAGGATCATCCGCCGGCGTCGACGCCTGCGTCAGCAGGATCTCGCCGCTCGGGCGAGCTGAGCCACACGGTGGGCGCCCTCGATGGACACGGAGGGTGGCGTGGCACCCTTCTGACGCTCACGGACGGCGTTGACGTTTCGGCCGAGCAGGCGGCTGCTGCGATCGACGAGATCCTCGACGGTGAGGCCACGGTCGCTCAGATGGCAGCGTTCCTCGCGGCATTGAGAACGAAGGGGGCGGCCTCAGCCGAGGTGGTGGCGATGGTCGACGCGATGCTGGGCCACGCGGCACCACTCGAGCTTCCCGACCCCGATGCCACCATCGACATCGTGGGAACCGGGGGATCGCGCCTTCGGCAGGATCGTGCGTTCAACATCTCGACCACCGCGTGCTTCGTCGTGGCGGGCGCCGGGGTTCCCGTGTGCAAGCACGGCAATCGGCGGGCGTCGTCCTCCTCGGGCTCAACCGACGTGCTCGAGGCCCTCGGGGTGGTTGTCGAGCTCGACGGCGAGGCGGTTCGCCGCTGCGTTTCCGAAGCAGGGATCGGGTTCGCGTTCGCTCGGTTGTTCCATCCCGCCATGCGCCACGCCGCGCAGGTTCGTTCCGAGCTGGGGATACCCACGGTGTTCAACATCCTCGGGCCGCTGTCGCACCCGGGTCGGGTTCGTCGACAGGTCATCGGCGTGGCGGACCCCGCCCTTGCACCCATGGTGGTGGACGTGCTGCGGCGTCGTGGCTCGCCACGGGCGATGGTCGTACACGGATCCGACGGACTCGACGAGCTCACCTTGTCGGGCCCCTCCTACGTGTGGGAGCTGCGTGAGGGCGACGTGGGCCACTACGAGGTCCATCCCGCCCACCTCGGGATGGAAGTCGTCGTCACCGAGGACATCGGAGTTGGCGCTCCGGAGGCCAACGCAGAGGCTGTGGGGGAGGTCCTGGGTGGATCGCCCTCTCACCGCCGCGACGTGGTCGTGCTCAACGCTGCGGCGGGCCTGATCGTGGCCGGCGCTGCCGACGATTTTGCCGCGGCGATCGAGCTGGCGAACACGTCGATCGACTCCGGGTCCGCGGCCGGCGCACTCACCCGGCTCATCGACGCTTCACACCGAGCCGGCTGAGCTCAGCGGCGTGTTGCCGCCAACATCGAAGCCTGCTCGGCGATCCACCTTCGTGGCGATGACCACTCGCCCGAGACCACCTCGATCCGACGCGAGGGTCCGTGTCGGTCGAGCCAGCGGCTGACCACCAACAACTCGGCGGCGAGGGCTGGGGGCAGGGGTCCGTTCTCGGGGGGGCCTGGATCCGCCGGAGTTGCCTCGACTGCTCGCCACCCGTCCTCGAAGGGGAGGCCACCGGTGGGGGTCGGCTCTCGCACCCGTGTCAGCCGCCCTCGGCGGAACTCCATCGCAGTCCCGTTCCCGCAGCCGACGACCAGCAGCCTCACGCGTCGCAGTGCGTCGAGGCGGCGTTGCCGCGCCAGGGTGTCGACCAGTGCCGCGAGCCGGTCGCGGGTGACAGCCGCCTCCTCGAAGCGGTCCGTTGCGGCAAGGTGCTCCATCCGGGCCCAGAGGGGCTCGACGAGGGTCGATGGGTTGGCGGTGAGCCCCTCGATCGCGCCGCGCACGGCCTCGGCATAGCCGGCGGGATCGGGTGGCCCGGCGCAGGGACAGAGTGCGACGCCGAGCTGCGCGCCCAGACACGGCCCTCGTCGGCTGCTGGGCGATGCGCCGCAGCGTCGCAGGGGCACGACGGAATGGACCGCGTCGATGACACTGCGCGCGACCCGTGCGGAGGAGATCGGACCGAGGACGAAGGACCCGTCGTCGTGTCGGCGGTGAACGACGGTGAGGCGTGGGAAGGGTTGGTTCAAGGCGAACCTGATGTAGACCGCGGCTGCCGAGCGGGTGCCGTGGCGGTTGAAGCGCGGTTCGAGATGGTGGATCAGGCGACTCTCCAGCACCGAGGCCTCGAGCTCGGTGGTGCAGGTCTTGTGGTCGATGCGCTCGGTCTCGCGTAGCAGCCCGCCGATCTTCCGGCGGTCATCGGTGGAGAAGTACTGGCGCACCCTGGCACGGAGGTTCGTGGCCTTGCCCACGTAGAGCACCTGCCCACGCCGGTCTCGGAAGAGGTAGACGCCCGGTGTCCTGGGCAGGCGATCGGTGAGGCGGAGCTTGGCGACGTGCGCGCCGCCGGCGAGGGTCGGCAGCTCTCGGAGGTCGTCGAGGCCGCTGACGCCGAGTCCTCCCGCGCGCTCTATCAGGACGTGAAGGAGATCGGCGGTCGTGAGCGCGTCGTCGAGCGCTCGGTGCGTGGGGCGGTGGTCGAGACGGAATCGGGTGGCAAGGGTGTCGAGCTTGCAGTTGGGCACCTCGTCACGAACCAGGCGGCGGGCAAGCGCGAGGGTGTCGATGGTCGGGTTGGGGAGCGGTTCGCGCTGGTCGCGACGCAGCGCGGCCTGGAGGAAGGACATGTCGAAGCGAACGTTGTGGCCCACGATCACCGAATCGGCGATGAACTCGACGAGGGTGGGCAGGACCGCTTCGATTCGTGGGGACCTGACCACCATGACGTCGGTGATGCCCGTGAGCACGGTGATCGTGGGAGGGATCGCCCTGCCGGGGTTGACCAGCGTCTGGAAGGTTCCGACGGCGACACCGCCCTGCACCTTCACCGCGCCGATCTCGGTGATCGCACATTCGGCGGGCGAGCCCCCCGTCGTCTCCAGGTCGATCACGCAGAACGTGGTGTCCTGTAGGGGTTTCCCCAGGTCGTCGAAGGATCGTTGCGCCTGACGGACCCGAGCCGAGGTAGCGGCCACGAACGCACGTTCTAGCGAACGTACGTTCTCACGTCAACTCGTGTCGCCCGGGTTGGTAGCGTCGCGGCGATGTCCCAGCCCGATTCGCCGACCCGGTACCGATGTAGCTCGTGTGGCAACCTGACCCGCTTCGACGTGACCACCTCACGCCGCACCCGGGCGTTCCACCACTACACGGTCGGTGGCGAGCTGGAGGTGGAGGAGGTCGAAGTGCTCTCCGAAACGGTCGAGGAGGTCCGCTGCCGTTGGTGTGGGACCGGCTCGGCAGTCGTCGAGATGGCCGCTGAGGAGAAGGCGGACCAGGCGGGGTGAACGCGAACTCGCCCCAGACCCGGGACACCGCGGAGCTCGACCGCTTCTTCCAGCCCGTACTCGACGCCGCAGTCCTGGTGGCACGAGAACGCTCGGCGGACGACGGTGTCTCCGCAGTGCCGACCCGACTCCGGCCGTTCCTGCGTGTGGCGAAGCTGCCCAAGGCAGGCTTGGCCGCCGCGCGGCTTGCCCTGGAGGAGGATTCGGAGCTGCGCGCCGCGGTGGCGGAGCGGATCGAGGAGTCGGAGGTCGGGAGGGGGCCGTGGCTGTGGGTCAGTCGACCCGACGGCTGGCGAAGCGAGCTCGAGGGGGAGTGGGAGCTCTGGCGCGACCAGCAGCAACAACGCGTGGACGCCGAGGCGGAGCGTTCCTCCACCCGCCTCCTGGAACGGGCAACCGAGACCGCCCAGCGGCTCGCACGGCGGGTTGAACAGCTCGAAGCCCTGTTGGGCGCCGCCGAGGCGGAGACGGCCGTCGCCCGCTCGGAGGCGGCCGCTTCGGCCGCGGAGCGTGACTCGGCGACAGAGGAGCTGCAAAGGCGGGTGACCGAGCGTGCCGAGGCGGTGCGTCAGCTGAAGCACACCGAGGATCTCCTCGCCACTCGCACAGCCGAGCTGCGCGAGGTGGAGGACCTGCTGGCGGAGGACGGCGCAGAGACGCCCGAACCTGTCGCGGTCGACCGAGACGAGCTCGCCGAGGCCGTCCGTCACGCCGCCTCGCAACTCGACCCCCTCCTGCGGTCGCTCAAGCGCCTCGCCGATCTCGTGGGGCTGGATCTCTCGGCTCAGACCAACGAGGCCGCTGTTGCGCCGAAGCGCCGTCGGGCGGCACGGCTGGGTCGGGGTATCGCAGCGGAGTCCACTCAGGCTGCGGAGGCTCTCCTCGCTCTGGGGGGCGCGGTCGTGTTCATCGACGGCTACAACGTGACGATGACCGTTTGGCCCACGCTGACGGCCACCGACCAGCGTCGGGCGCTGGAACGCTCGGTGGCGTCGCTTGCCGCCAGGACAGGTGCCGAGATGCACGTGGTCTACGACGGTGACGGCTCCGTCGGCGCTCCCGCCCGCTCCAGCGACTCCGGAGTACGCGTCAGGTTCACGGCGGTGGACATCGAGGCCGACGACGAGATCCTCGATCTGATCGCCTCGGTCACCCTGGAGCGGCCGGTGATCGTGGTCTCCGACGATCGCCGGGTGCAGTCCGGAGCGCGGCGCCGGGGGGCCAACGTTGTGGGCTCCCGCCAACTCCAGCCGCTGCTTCTCCGCTGAGCCGCTTCGCTGTCACACCCCGTCACGAGAATGTGGGCATGGCTTCCCCCGATCCTGTGCTGTCGATCGCGTGCGACGACTGTGTGATGGCCGCAACCGCGGCGTGTGACGACTGCCTCGTGTCCTACCTCTGCTCCGAGGTGCGTGGCCCCTCCGAGGTGCCGCCCCGCTCCAACGTTGCGCACCAGAGCTCCGATGCGCGCTCCGTCGTGCTCGATCTCGACGAGCACCGCGCCGTTCGGCGCCTCCAAGCGGCGGGGCTGTTGCCTCGGAGTCGGCATCGTTCCCGCGTGGTGTGAGCGAGGTGGCGGTGGGTGGGCAGTGGGTGGGCCGCACTTGCCGCGGCGAGAATGTCGGAGTGGGTGTCGATGGGCTTGCCGCCGAGGTGCGAGATGCCGCGCTCTCAGCCGGGCTCGCCGCGGTGGGCACCTGTCGTGCGGCTTCTTGGACCCGAACCCGCGCTCTGCTCGACGAGGGCCGTCACGGCGGTCGTCACGGCGGGATGGCCTTCACCTACCGGAACCCGCCGCGCTCGACCGAGCCGCACCGCATCCTGTCGAACGCGGCCACTCTCGTCGTGGGTGCGTGGCCATATGCCGCCCGCCCGCCCGATCCGCCTTCGGGCCCGGGTGCCGTCGCGGCGCGGGTTGCCCGCTATGCAACCGAAGACCACTACGCGCACTTGAGAGCGGCGCTCGATCAGGTTGCGGCACTGCTGCGCGAAAGAGGCCACCGTGGGGTCGTGATGGCCGATGACAACAGCGTGGTGGATCGGGAAGCGGCTTGGCGGGCCGGGCTGGGCTTCTGCGGCAAGAACGCGAACATCCTGCTGCCGGGTCGCGGGAGTTGGTTCATCCTCGGGTCGGTTGTCACAGACGCCGTCCTTCCGCCGTTCCAGCCGCCCGTGGCCGACCAATGCGGCTCGTGTCGGCGTTGCATCGACGGGTGCCCCACCGGCGCCATCGTCGGACCCGGAGTCATCGACGCGCGCCGGTGCCTGGCTTGGCTGTTGCAGCGTCCCGGGACGTTCCCACCGGAGTTCCGCTCTGCCCTCGGGGACCGGATCTACGGCTGTGACGACTGCCAGGAGGTGTGTCCGGCGGCCCGCCGCGAGGAATCCCGATCCCAACTGGGGCCGCCGGGCCACTGGCTCGACGCGATCGAGCTGCTGAGCCTCGACGACGCGGATCTCCTCGAGCGATGTGAGCGTTGGTACATCGCCGGCCGGGATCCGAACGTGGTGCGACGGAACCTGCTCCTGGTGACCGGAAACGCCGGCGATCCCCTCGATCCGGAGGTGCTCGCGATCGTCGAGGAGTTCGCGAGCCATGACGATCCGTTGCTCGCGGAGCACGCCCGTTGGGCCCGCGGCCAACTGGAGCAGCGTCGACGCAACAGCGAAGATGGCGCTGCGTGAGGCACCTCCTCGTCACCAACGACTTCCCACCCAAGCTCGGTGGCATCCAGTCCTATCTCTGGGAGCTGTGGCGTCGACTGCCTGCCGAGGACGTGACCGTTCTCACCTCACCACACGACCGGTCCGGGGCCTTCGACGCGGCGCAGCCCTTCCGCGTCGAGCGCATCCGTGAACCGGTGCTGTTGCCCCATCCGCTGCTGGCCCGGCGCATCCTCACGTTGGCCGACGAGGTGGAGGCAGAACTGATCCTGTTGGACCCGGCCTTGCCGCTGGGCCTCCTCGGTCCCGCGTTGGGGCGGCCCTATGGGCTCGTCCTCCACGGTGCCGAGGTGACGGTTCCGGGGCGGCTCCCGTTGAGTGGGTCGGTTCTGAGGCGTGTGCTCGGTGGCGCTGATCTGGTTGTGGCCGCCGGCGGCTACCCCCTGGCCGAGGCCCAGCGGGCGGCGCGGCGCACCCTTCCATCGGTGGTCGTTCCACCCGGCGTCGACACGGCGCGGTTCGTTCCGCTGGACCCATCGTCACGGTCGGCCGCGCGTGCGCGGTTCGGGATCGCGCCCGAAGCGACAGTCGTCCTGGGCGTGAGCCGCCTCGTGCCCAGGAAGGGTTTCGACACGCTCATCGAAGCCACGGCACGGCTGGGCCGCCACGACGTGGAGTTGGTGATCGCCGGCGCTGGTCGGGACCAAGCGCGTCTGGAGCGCCTGGCGGAAGGGCGGCGGGTCCGCTTCCTCGGGCGTGTGGATGACGACGACCTGCCGGCACTCTACGGATGCGCGGATCTCTTTTCGATGCTGTGTCGCGACCGGTGGCTCGGCCTCGAACAGGAGGGATTCGGCATCGTCTTCCTGGAGGCCGCGGCGACGGCCGTTGCGTCGCTGGCCGGGCGATCGGGGGGTTCGCACGAGGCGGTGGTGGACGGTGCCACCGGCCTCGTGGTGGATCGGCCCACAGACGTCGATGAGGTCGCGGCGGCTTTGGAGGTGTTGGTGGACGACGCGGAGCTGCGGGCACGGTTCGGTCTCGCTGCACGCGAGCGTGCCGTCGCCGAGTTCGACTACGACCTGCTGGCCACACGGCTGCACGACGCGATCGCGGGATCGGTGCCCGGGGCGCTGCGGTGAGCGGTAGGTCGGGACCTGGCGACATCGCGGCGGCCCGCGCCGCGGATCAGGAGGCCGCGCGTCGGCGTCGGGAGATCCAACAGGCTCTGATCCGCGAGCGGTTCGGCCACGAGGTGCCGGGCCGACCGCTGGTGGCGCTCAACCTCGTGCTCACCGCAGCGATGGTCGTCACCTCGGCGCTCGGCGTGTTCGACTACGACCGCTTCGCGTTCCACGCAGCGTTGGTGGATCTGGCGATCTTCGCGGTCGGACTCACCCTGTTCGTCGTGGCTCTGTGGCTGGGTGCCCAGCGAAGCCGTGAGGCCGAGATGGACGTCGCCGCTTGGTTCTTCCTCGCGCGAGTGGCCCCCGACGCAATCCGTCGCCCGATGCTCCTGGCACTGACGCTCCAGACCGTCGTGTCGTTGGGGGCGGCGTTCATGACGATGGCGGAGGCCACCGCCGCAGGCGATCAAGCGACGAAGATGGCCTTCGGTACGCTGGTGCCGATCTTCGGGCTCGCCGTAAACGGGGTGTGGAGTGCCCGCTACGGTGCGTTCCCGCCCCGGTCGAGCGGGGTGTCGGCAGGGGGGCCCGGATCCCGATGAGAATCGTGTTGTTCACGGGCAAGGGCGGCGTCGGCAAGACAACCACTGCCGCTGCCACCGCGGTGGTGGCGGCGGCAGCGGGCCTGCGGACGGCCGTCATGTCCACCGATCCAGCCCACTCGTTGGCCGACAGCTTCGGCGTGGAACTCGCAGACGAGATGTCGGAGGTGGCACCGAACTGCTTCGCCCAACAGCTCGACGCGCAGGCCCGCATGGAGTCGTCGTGGTCGGAGATCCGGGACTATCTGAGGGGTCTGTTCGACTGGGCGGGCCTCGACGACATCGAGGCCGAGGAGCTGTCGGTCATCCCCGGTCTCGACGAGGTGTTCGCCCTGGCGGACATCAAGACGTTCGACAACTCCGGCGAGTGGGACCTGTTGGTCGTCGACTGCGCGCCGACCGCCGAGACCATCCGGTTCCTGTCCCTGCCCGACATCCTCGGCTGGTACATGGAGAGGCTCTTTCCCCTCGGGCGGAGGGTGACGAAGGTGGTCGGGCCGGTGGTGTCACGCCTCGCGGGTGGGGTTCCGGTTGCCGGGGACGCCGTTTTCGGGGCAACCGAGCGCTTCTATCAGCGCCTCGAGGGTGTCAAGGGCCTCCTGACGGACGCGTCCCGATCGTCGGTGCGGTTGGTGGTCAACCCCGAGAAGATGGTCGTGGCGGAGGCGCGGCGGACCTACACCTACCTCTCCCTGTTCGGCTACCCCGTCGATGCGGTGATCGCGAACAGGGTCCTCCCCGATGAGATCGAGGATCCGTGGTTCTCCTCGTGGAAGCAGGCCCAGGCTCTGCACCTCGACTCCATCGAGGAGGGGTTCGCGCCACTCCCGATCCTGCGCAGCGAACTCGCGAGCGAGGAGATCGTGGGGATCGATCGCCTGGCCGCGTTCGGGGAGCGTCTCTACGACGGAGTCGATCCGGCGTCGGTGCTGCACGAGGGCCATCCCTTCCGCATGGACAAGGCCGACGACGAGGTGGTCGTGTCGATCGACCTGCCCTTCGCCCGCAAGGAAGAACTGGAGGTGTCCGTGGCCCTGGGCGAGCTGTTCATCACCGTGGGCCCCTATCGTCGCGCCGTGATGCTGCCGGACAGCCTCCGGCGTCGCTCGGTCCGGGGAGCGGCCCTGGCCGACGGAACACTGCGGGTCCGCTTCGGGCATGATTGAGCCGATGCGTCCCCACGCCAACTCGACCGCCGCCGACGGCATGGCCCATCTCCAAGGGGCCGCCCGTGAGATGGTCGCCGCGGCCCGGACCTTCCTCGACGCCATCGAGGAGGTCGTCAACGACGACGAGAGGATGGGTCGGGTCGTGGACAACGTCACCGACCTGCTGAAACAGGCCACCGACGCCGTCTCCCATGTAGGCCGCCCTGCTGCAACCCACAACGAAACAAGGGTGCGCCACATCAACGTCGAGTGACGGCCGCTCACATGTCAGCTCGCCGGGCCGACAGGTAGCCCGAATGCGGATCGTCAGATACCAGGACGCGCTTGATGCAACGGCCATCGACCTGTCGACTCGGCTCACGGTTGTGCGCGGGCTGTCAGCCGACGCGCGGGAGCGCTTCCTCGCGGCCATGGCGGCGATCCCGGCCGGTACCGACCCGGGTGCGACCGGTTCGATCGAGGTTCACGGAGTGTTCCTCGATCTCAACCGGGAGTCCCTGGAGCTGTTGGAGCTGGCTGATCCCTTCGATGTCGTCGTCGATGCAGACGACCTTCCGCGAGCGGAGGACCTAGTTGAGCAGGAATCCGGCGCTTCGGCTCCGGACCGGGAGCGACTCGGGGAGGCCGAGGTCGCGAGGCGCGACGCGATGGCGGCTTTGGAGCGGGTCGAGGCGTCTCGAATCGAGCTGTTCGGGCGCCTGTCGGCGCTGGCTGATCAGCGGCGGGAGATATCCGCCGACATCGATGTCGCCCGTGGGGGGGTCGACAGCGCCGCCCTGGCGGAGCTGGTGCGAGCGAGGGAGGCGTTGGAGTCGTTGCGACGTCGCTCGGCAGCCGCTCTGTTGGAGGAGTTGGCGGAACGGCGAGGCTCTCTGGAAGGACAGCTCGAGGGGCTGATCACCGAGGCGGATCAGCAGCGGAGGGAGCTCAAGAGGCTCTCGGCTCGGGGCACCGCCATGGTTCGAGATGCCCTCGATTCAGCCGTGGCAGCACTCGATCGGTCGCCCTCACCCGAGGCGCTCGCAATCGCGGACGAGCTCGAATCCCTCGATGCTGCGCTCCTGCGCCTGGAGGCCGACGGGGCCGGTGGCCGTTCGCAGCTCGACGACCTCACCGTCCGACGCGACGCCGCCTATGACGAGCTCGTCAGGGCCGAGTCGGGGCTGCGCTCACCCCAACTCGACGAAGCGGCCGTCGAAGAGCTGGAGTCGGTGCACGACGAGATCTTCGAGCTCGACGGCCGTGGCGCGAGGCTGAGCAGCAGCCGGCTCCGCCGCAGGATGAACGCGCTGCGCGAGCGTGAGCGGGAACTGCTCGACCTCCTCGGTTTCGACACCTGGTCGGCGTTCGTCATGCGCGTAAGTACTGCCGGCGCCGATGCCGAACGCCGGCAGCGCTATGCAGTGGCGAAGGCGACCTATGAGCTTGCAGAGGACGAGCTGGCGAGAGCAACGGTGGCACCGCTGGAGGTCGTGGGTGAGATCGCGGACCGCCAGGATGAGCGGCGCCGGCTCCTTGGTCGAGCAGAGGAGTTGTTGGGCAAGAGGGTCTCCGAGGATGCGGTCGTCGAAGCGTTGCGGTCGCCTGGTGCCGAGGATGGCGGGGACGCAGATCGGCAAGTGGCCGCGGTCGACAGGCTGCGAGACGAACTGCTCTCCCGCGGGGCGATCAGCCCACCCGAGGATCCGGACCTGTTGTTCGAGTTCGCCCGTCGATGGCTCGCGGACGAGGATCTCGCGGCGGCTGCACGTATCCGGGCGGCCGAGGCGAGCAGGCTCCACATCGAAGGCGAGATCACGAGACTCGCAGCGGAGCTGTCGGAGCTGCCCGACCCCGACTCCGTTGAGGTCTCCACGCCGCCGCCGAGCCCACGGCTATCCGAAGCCGAAGCGGCGCTTGCCCAGGCGGAGCAACGAGTGGAGCGGCACCGCCAGTCCCAGAAGCTGCTCGACGAGTTGCGAGGCCTCGACGCCGTGTTGCGTGTGGATGAAGAGCGGCTCGAAGTGGAGCTGCACGCGTGCGACGCCGAGGTCAACGACGCCGAGCAGCTCGAGGCGAGTGCTTCGGAGGCCTACCGTCGGCTGGCGTCGGAGATCGAACGTGGCCACGGGGCCTCAGGTGTTCCGGATCGCCGGGGATCGGTGGGTTCGCGGCGCCAGGCGGTGCTGGATCGCGTCGAGTGGTATCTGCTGTCCCGGTTCGCGCAGCAGCGGTCGGTCTCCTTCGTCGGTTCCGTGCCGATCGTCATAGACGACGCCTTCGTCCATTGGTCGATCGAGGAGTTGTCGGGGATCCTCGAGCGGCTGGTCCGCATGAGCGAGGTGATCCAGGTGATAATCCTCACCGACGACGCGCAGCTCGTCGGCTGGGCGCGCGATCTGGGCCGCGAGGTCGCCTCGGTCGTAGACCTCCGAGCCCTCTCCTGAACCCGCCGTAGGATCGCGGCGCGTGGAGGTTGCGGTCGGACTCGATGTCGGGGGGACGAAGATCCTCGCACTGGCGCTCGACGTGTCCTCCGGTCGAAGCGTCGCAACCCGTCAGTTCCCGACGCCACAGGAGCCATCCGCTCTGCGTGGCGCACTCGCCGACGCCGTGGAGGCAGCCCTGGGTGAGACCGAAGGCGAGGGGTCGGCGGTGGCGATCGGAGTTGGCGTGCCCGGGTTCCTCGGGCTCGACGGCATCGCCCGACAGGCGCCGAACCTCCCAGGGGCGGTCGGCGTAGACCTTCGGGTGATGTTGGCGGAGCGGTTCGGGGTGCCGGTGGTGGTCGACAACGACGCGAACTGCACGGCTTGGGCAGCCCGGCTTGTCGACGCCCCGGACGTGGAGTCGCTCGTCGCGGTCACGCTGGGGACGGGTATCGGCGCGGGTCTCGTGATCGCGGGGGAGTTGATCCACGGTGCACACGGGTTCGCGGGTGAGCCCGGGCACATGATCGTCGATGTCGGCGGCTGGGAGTGCCGCTGTGGCCAACACGGGTGCTGGGAGATGTACGCGTCGGGCAACGGGTTGGGCCGCCTGGCCCAAGCGGCGGTGGACCAACAGCGGGGTGGATCCCTGTCGGCAGCGGCGGGCTCGGGGTCGGTGGACGGCGCGCTGGTCGGGCGGCTCGCGTCGGAGGGTGTGGCCGAGGCGCTCGCGGTGCTCGACGAATACGCGGGATGGGTTGCAGTGGGGTTGGCGAACCTGGTGAACCTCCTGGACCCGGCCGTGGTGGTGCTGGGGGGCGGTGTCGTCGGAATCGGGGAGCCGCTGCGCTCGCGGGTAGAGGCTGCGTTGGAGGCTTTCCCCACCATCGCGACCGGCCGGGAGGTGGTCGTGCGGCTCTCCTCGCTCGGGCCGGCCGCCGGGGCGCTGGGGGCCGCGCAGCTCGCGTGGAAATCCGTCTCAGGGGGCGGGTGGGAGCGCCGGTAGGGTTGCCGGCATGGAGTTCCGCCGGATCACCGCGCTGCCGCCGTATGTCTTCACGATCATCGACTCCCTGAAGATCGAGGCCCGTCGGGCAGGCATCGACGTGATCGATCTCGGCTTCGGCAATCCCGACCTGCCCTCGCCCGACATCGCGGTCGACAAGCTGTGTGAGGCGGCCCACAACACGCGCAACCACCGGTATTCGGCCTCGAGGGGGATCCCCAAGCTGCGGGAGGCGATCGCCGGCTACTACGAGCGGCGCTTCGGAGTCGTGTTGGACCCCGACACCGAGGTGATCAACACCATCGGCGCCAAGGAGGGTTTCAGCCATCTGATGTGGACGCTGCTGGGGCCCGGTGACGCGGCGCTGGTGCCGTCTCCCAGCTATCCGATCCACATCTACGGACCGCTCTTCGCCGGGGCCGACCTGCGTGAGCTGCCGATGATCCACGGAGCCGAGCAGTTTTTCGAGGCGATGGTGGACCGTTGGCAGTACTCCTGGCCCAAGCCGCGGGTCATCGTCTTGTCGTTCCCCCACAACCCCACCACAGCGTGTGTGGACGTGGACTTCTTCCAGCGCGTCATCGACTTCGCCAGGGAGAACGATGTCGTGGTGGTACACGACAACGCGTATGCGGATCTGGGCTTCGACGGATTCCGCCCACCGTCGATCCTCCAGGCGGAGGGCGCCAAGGAGTGCGCGGTCGAGCTCTACTCCATGACCAAGAGCTTCTCGATGGCGGGGTGGCGTGTGGCGTTCATGCTCGGCAACCGCGAGGTGGTGGCCGCGCTCGCCAAGCTGAAGAGCTACCTCGACTACGGGACGTTCCAGCCCATCCAGATAGCGGCAACGGTGACGCTGAACGAGGCTCCCTCGTTTCCCGAGGAGGTCAACGCGATCTACCAGGCGCGCCGAGACGTGCTCTGTGACGGGTTGAACCGCATCGGCTGGGACATCGAGCCGCCGAAGGGCACGATGTTCGCGTGGGCCCCGATCCCCGAGCCGTATCGGGAGATGGGTTCGATCGAGTTCGCCAAGATGTTGGTCACCGACGCGTCGGTGGCGGTGTCGCCGGGTGTGGGCTTCGGCCCCGATGGCGACGGACACGTGCGTTTCGCCCTGATCGAGAACGAACAGCGCACCCGCCAGGCCGTCGCCAACCTGAAGAGGGCGCTCACCAAGCTGGGATAGAGGAGAGCTCCGACGCACGGTCCGCCCTGCCTCAAACTCGGCCATGAGGCAGCGGGGTCCGAAAAGCGGTCCGCCCTGCCTCAAGCTCGGCCATGAGGCAGCGGGGTCCGGTCCTTGGGGTCCAATCATCCCGCCGTGGGGGATTGCGGCGATCGCAGCCCTAGGAGGGCTGCGACACGCCGATTCCGCCGAGGCAGAAGTCGGCGACCATGTCCGCGACGTCCTCGGGTGGGCCACCTTGATGATGGACGTACTCGAGCGTCACCAGTGTGGACACGCCGAGGATCGCGTGAGCGAGCTTCTCGGGGTCACGGTCTGGGATCCTGCCCCCGGCGATAGCGGCATTCAGATGACGCACCACGTCGCTGATGATGGTGTTGCGACCGATGCGAACCGCGTCGGCGAATGTCTCGTCGGTCGCCGCGAACTCGAAGAGGTGGAACAGATCACGGTGCTCGGCCGACCAGTAGACCGAGGCGCGAACACCCGCGGCGATGCGGTCCAACGGGTCGTCGAGATCCGCGATCTCGCGCTGTTGGCGACGCCTCATGTCGGTCTGGGCGGCCATGAGGATCTCGACGAACAGCTCCTCCTTCGAGGGGAAGTACCAGTAGAACACTCCCTTGCCGACACCGACGCCCTCGACGATGTCGGCCACCGAGCAGGAGTGGTAGCCCTTGGTGGCGAACAAGCGCGTGGCGTGCGCGATCAGCTGCGCTCGCCGTTCCTCCCCCCTCGGTGTCAAGCGCCGACCCGTCGACATTGCTCTCACCGTAGCTGACTTCTTGACCAACCGGTCAAGAAGTTGCCACCCAAAGGCGGGCGCGCCGATCAGTCCGTCGCCCAGCCCCGCGATCGCTCGACGGCTCGCAACCACTGCGCGTATGCCTCATCCGCATGGCTGCGGTCCTCGGCCGGTTCGGTTCGCCGGTCGATCGCCCAGGCGCTCTCCACCTCCGCGACGCTGGACCAGACACCCTCGGCCAGCCCTGCGAGGTACGCGGCGCCGAGCGCGGTCGTCTCTGTGACCAGCGGCCGGGTGACCGCGACGCCGAGCTGGTCGGCCTGCAACCTCAACAGCAGGTCCATCACCGACGCTCCGCCATCGACGCGCAGCTCTGTCACCTCGCGGTGCGCGGCACCGGCCATCGCCTCGATCACATCGCGTGTCTGAAAGGCCATCGCCTCGACCACCGCGCGTGCGATGTGCGCTCTGTTGGTGCCGCGGGTGAGCCCCAGGATGGTGCCCCGCGCATAGGGGTCCCACCACGGTGAGCCGAGCCCCGCGAACGCGGGCACCAACACGACTCCACCGGTATCGGGGACCGATTCGGCGAGTGGGCCCATCTCGGATGCATGGTCGATGATGCCCAGACCGTCGCGCAGCCACTGCACCGCGGCGCCGGTCACGAAGATGGCACCCTCGAGCGCGTAGGCAGTGTGGGTTCCGCCTGCTCCGGGACCGTCGATAACCGACCGCGGGAGGGTCCAAGCGACGGTGGTCAACAGGCCTTCGGTCGCCGTCGGGCAGGTCTCGCCCACGTTCATCAGGACGAACGAACCCGTTCCGTAGGTGTTCTTGGTCATGCCGGGCCGGACACACGCCTGGCCGAAGAGGGCGGACTGTTGGTCTCCCGCGATGCCCGACACTGCGATGTCGGCGCCCGCCGCGCAGTCGGCCGAGGTCAGCCCAACCCGTCCGCAGGAGGGGCGGAGTTCGGCCAGCGCCCCCATCGGCACCCCGAACAGCGAGCACAGCTCCTCGGACCAGCAACCCGAGGTGATGTCGAAGAGCATCGTGCGGCTGGCGTTCGACGAGTCGGTGACGTGGGCTGCTCCGCCGGTGAGCTTCCACACGAGCCAGGAGTCGATGGTGCCCAGGGCAAGGTCCGCGTCGATCTCCACGCCGCCGTCGCGCAGTAGCCATTCGATCTTCGACCCGCTGAAGTACGGGTCGAGTACGAGCCCCGTTCGCTGCCTGACCAAGGGGAGATGATCGGTGAGCTCGTCGCAGCGCTCGGCGGTTCGGCGATCCTGCCACACGATCGCCCTGTGCCGTGGTGCGCCCGTGGACCTGCTCCAGGCGACGATCGTCTCGCGTTGGTTGGTGATGCCGATCGCGGCGACGGGCTGGTCTAGTCGTCCACACAGCTCACCCAGCGTGGCCTGGACCGCGTTCCAGATGTCCTCGGCGTCGTGTTCGACCCAGCCGGGACGTGGGAAGTGCTGGGGGAACTCCCGATAGGCGGAGTCCACCACGCGGCTCCGCTCATCGATGGCGACAGATCGCACACCTGTGGTCCCGGCGTCCAAAGCGATCACGACGGGATCCGAACGGCTCACGAGGGCTCTTCGGTCGAGTCGGGGCAACGGTCTTGGAGCGCGCGCCGTCGCTGGGCGATGTGGAGCACGGAGTCCTCGCTGAGGTTGGCGGCGTTCAGCTCGTCGTCGGTGGGGAGGAGTCCGACGAAGTCGCACTCGCTCACTTGCGAGACATCGCCACGGATCGGCGAGCTGACCTTCACCGGTTGTCCGCCGGCGACGAACTCCACCGTGGCGGACGGTTTGATCTCTGTCACGGTCAGCACGATCTGGCCGACGGCCTGGAGTGCGGCCGTGCCGATCACGTCCAACAACTCTTCGGATGTCTCGATGCGGATCGTGTCCTGTGCCTCGGTCACCTTCTGCACGGTGGTGGCGGCCGGGATCTGACTGATGATCCCATCAGCGGTCTCCGACGCAGTGGGACCGTTGAGCAACGCGGCGACCACGGTGGAGGTGCGTCTGGAGCTCACGTCACGGGTGACATCGACGAATCGATCGTTCATGAGGAAGTACACGTAGGTGGAGGTGTCTCCGCCGGAGGCGATGGTGGTCTCGGTCGACCCGGCGTCGGCGCCTGTCGTGATGGGGCGTGGACCGTTGTCGAGGGGAATGCCGCACGCTCCGACCACCACGAGCGCGCCCAGCGCCACGAGCGATCGCGTGAGCGGGACCACATGGTTGACCCTCACGATGCGGTGCCCTCCTCGGCGGGGATCTGCAACGCCATGTGCTCGGCGGTCACCTCGTCGAGGAACACTTCGCCCTCGCTGGGCTCTGAGGCTTCGACCACTGGCAGCTCCAGCACGAACCACGATCCGCTCGCCCCGTCGGAGCGGCCCTCGACCCACACCGAGCCGCCCTGGAGCCTGGCGTGTTCGGCCGCCAGGGCCAGACCCAGGCCGACACCCAGGTCGCGGCCACGGCTACCGCCCTGTCCGCCGCGGTTGAAGCGGTCGAAGATCTTCTCCCGTTCCGCCTCGACCACTCCCGGTCCCGCGTCCTCCACGATGATGCGCACCGTTCGCTCGCCGGGCTCGTCGCCGTCGTCGTGGGCCGTGGTCGCGTGCTCGACCAGCACCCGGGTGGCGCCATCGGCGTACTTGGCGGCGTTGTCCAGGAAGTTCGCGAGCACCCGTACCAGGCGGCGCTTGTCACAGAGGATGATGAGACCCTCCAGCTCGGGGTCGGCCTCGACCGGTATCGGCGTGGGCGACAGGGTGTGGACCGCCATCCGGACCGTTTCGACGATCGCCACGTCGTCTATCTCGAGTCGAACCGCGCCTGCGTCGAAGCGGGAGATCTCCAACAGGTCCTCGACGAGCTGTGTGAACCGCTCGAGATCCGATCCCAACAGGTCGAGGGCGAGCTGTGCGCGCTCGGGCAGGTCATCGCGTGCGTTGCGCAGTACCTCGACCGAGGCGTTGAAGGTGGTGAGCGGTGAGCGCAGCTCGTGGCTGACATCGGAGGCGAAACGGGCGTCACGGTCGATGCGCGCCTGCATCTCCGACACCATTCCGTTGAACGACGCGACGATCGGGGCCAGGTCGGGGTCATCAGCCCACTCCGAGTACGCGAGGCGGGCGTCGAGGCGTCCCTCGGCGATGTCGGTGGCGACCTCGCTGATGTCGGCCAGCGGACGCAGGACACGTTTGGAGGCATACCAGCCGAGCGCCGCACCGATGCCGGTGGTGATGGCCACCGCGGCGAAGAGCGGGATCGTGAGGTTGGAGAGGCTGCGGTCGATGTCGGCGAGCTGGTTCACCTCGAAGTAGCCGCCGTCCTGTCCGCTGATCGGCACACCGACGGCCAGGAGGACTTCGCCCCTTTGCTCGTAGCGCATGACCGACGAGCGGCGCTCCCGAAGGACCCTTCGGGTCAACGCCTTCGGCAGTGAGGTGGCGCCGAGGCGGGTGTCGACGCTGAAGGGCAGGTATTCGCCGCTGTCGGTGTCCCACACCAGGACCGAGGGCTTGCCCGCGGTCGCGAGGGAACCGAACAGCGTCTGCGCGTCGACTTCGGGTCGACCGATCTTGTCGGCCACCAGCCCGGCGTTGACCGATACCCGTTCGGCCACCACCTGCTCGCGTTGGTCGAGGAGGTTGCGGCGGATCAGCACCGCCGTGGTTCCGACCAGCAGGAGCGACACCAACAACGCGCCCATTCCGAAGGTCATCGTGATCCGTGCGCGGAGCCCGGCGCCGGCGAAGGGGCGGAAGCGGGATTGGCCGGCCACGGGCTATTGCTGGAGCTTGTAGCCGAGACCTCGGACGGTGACCACGTGGCGAGGGTTCGCGGGATCCTGTTCGACCTTGGTGCGGAGCCGGCGTATGTGTACGTCGACCAGCCGACCGTCGCCGAAGTAGCCGTGACCCCAGACCCGTTCGAGGAGCGCCTCTCGCGAGAACACCCGTCCCGGGCTGGAGGCGAGCTCGATGAGGAGCCGGAACTCCGTCTTGGTGAGATGCAGGTCGGTGCCGCTCATCGTGACCACCCCTTCCTGGGGGATGATCTCGAGGTCGCCGAAGGTCATCCGAGGGGTGCCCGGCTCAACGGAGCGGGTTCGGCGGAGGAGCGCACGGATCCGGGCGGAGAGCTCCTTGGGGGCGAAGGGCTTGGTGAGGTAGTCGTCCGCGCCCGCTTCGAGACCCGCCACCACGTCATGGGTGTCGGCGCGGGCCGTGACCATGATGATGGGCACGTCGGACTGGCGGCGGATCTGTCGGCAGACCTCGAAGCCGTCGATCCCGGGCAACATGATGTCTATCAGGACGACATCGGCGGGTGTGCGGCTCCAGGCGGCTATGGCGGACTCGCCGTCGGTTGCCTCTTCGACGGTCCAGCCTTCATCCTCGAGGGCCAGCTTGACCGCGGTGCGGATGCGTTCGTCGTCTTCGACGGAGAGGATGCGCGTGCCCACATGTGCAGTCTTTCACACCGGCAGGTCCCTCAGAGTCCGCAGCGGCGCAGCAGATCGACCAGTGCCGGCCACAGGTCGGGATGCGCCGCGACCACCCGTCCACCCGCTCGGGGCGGTCCCCCGTCGAGCTCTTCCACCCGGGCGCCGGACTCCTGCGCGATCAGCGTGCCCGCGGCCAGATCCCACTCGGCGAGTCCCAGCTCGTAGTAGGCGTCCACTCGACCGACGGCCACCGAGCACAGGTCGACCGATGCGGCGCCCATGCGTCGCGTGTCGCGGATCTGTGGGAGCACCTGTCTGAACACCCCGGCCTGGTGGGCACGTCGCTCGGCGTCGTAGCCGAAGCCGGTCGCCACGAGAGCCTCTTGGAGCGGCGGAGGCGGCTCCAGAGCGAGTGGCGTTCCATTGCGCTTCGCTCCGCGGCCTCTCGCCGCGACGAACTCGTCGCCGTGGCGGGGATCGACGACGGCGCCGGCCAGGAGGGTCCCTTCGATCGTGCGGACCCCCACGGATGTGGCCCAACCCGGGAAGTCGTACACGTAGTTCGTGGTGCCGTCGATGGGGTCGATGACCCACACCACTGGCGCGTCGAGCCCGTTTCCGGAGCCCTCCTCTGCCACGATGCCGTCGTTGGGGCGGGCAGCGAGGATGTGGGCGACCACTACTTCCTCGACGGCGCGATCCGCGTTGGTCACCAGATCGGTTGCGGTCGACTTCGTCGAGACCTCCAGGGGTCGTGAGCGAAGTTCTGCGGCGAGCGACGCGCCGAGGCGTGCCGCCGACAGCGCGAGCTCTGCCAGCTCTGCGCATTCATGGGGTGAGGGGTCGGGCATGGCTGGACGATATCGGTAGCCTCCGCGGCAGTGGCTCCCCCGTCCCGAACCCCCCCATCGTCACCGCCGGCGCCGGTCCCCGTGCGCGCACTGGCGATCTACGCGCACCCCGACGATTCCGAGGTCGCCAGCGCGGGCACCCTCGCCGCCTGGGCGCGTGCCGGTTGCGAGGTGACGGTGATCTCGGCTGCTCGCGGGGAGAAGGGCGCCGGTGGATCCGGGCGGATGCTGGCGAAGCGCCGTGCGAGCGAGGCCCGTGCCGCAGCGGAGCTCATTGGTGTGGCGAGGTGGGAGTGCCTGGGCCTGGACGACGGCGAGGTCGAAAACACCCGTGAGCTGCGCTCACAGCTCGTGGAGGTGATCAGACGGTTTGCTCCCGAGGTCGTGGTCAGCTCCGACCCGACCGCCGTGTTCTTCGGATCGAGCTATGTCAACCACCGTGACCATCGCGAGATCGGCTGGGCGGTTCTGGACGCGGTCAGCCCCGCAGCGGGGAGCAGCTCGTACTTTCCGGAGGCAGGCCCACCGCATCGGGTGGGGGAGTTGTGGCTGTCGGGAACGCTGGAACCGAACCACTGGTTCGACATTGCGGCGACAATCGACGTGAAGGTGGCGGCCCTCGCGTGCCACGGCAGCCAACTCATCGACGTGATCGACGGGATCAGCGAGGTGAGCGGCGCCGATTCGCTGGTTGCCGAGGTGGTGCGATCGAGGGCGGCGGCCGACGGGGTGGCGGGCGGAATGGCCCTTGCGGAGAGCTACCGGCGCCTGATGCCGGCGTGAGCCGGACAGTTGGGGTCGGCATGAGCCGCACCGATGGTGTCAGGAGGTGGCGATCGCCGACGGCGCGGCCGTCGCCATGAACTTGCGTACGTTTCCGTCCTCACCGGCCGGATCCGTACGCAAGTTCGGTGTGGGGGCCCGTTCACCTGCTGCCTCATGGTGGGGCTCATGGTCGGGACTCGAAGCGACTAGGGAGTTGGTCCGTTGCGAACAGACCGCCACTCGCCGAACGCTCGGAGCGTCAAGGTGGCCACGACAGCGACGCCGAGGGCACCGGCGAGGGATCCCAGCCAGAGGAACAACCCACGGCTGGTGCTGCATCCCCCTGCGGTGCCGCATTGGATGGTGGCGAAGGCATAACCGATGGTCGCTCCGGCGGCGCCGCCGATGAACACCGCGACGAACGCGAGTACCCGGACCGCGACCGACGGCAGTGCCGAATCGGGTCCCGGCGGAGATGGAGACCCGTCGGTGCTCACTTCGGCGATGGTAGCCAGGTCGTCGCGCGAAGAGTTCTCAAGGACCTGGCCCGGCCGGCCGACACCGCTTGGAGGATCGGTGCATCCGCATTCGATCGACAACAGGCCATCGGTCGGAACCGGGACCCTCGAGAGGGAGAACTCATGTCGAGCACAGCCATCCAACGGCATGACTGGGAGGGCGCCGGTGTCGTGCCCCCTCGCCGGCTGGGCGCCCTGTTGACCGAGGCGCGATCCGACAAGGGGCTGACCCTCGAGGAGATCGTGGAACGCTCGGATGGACGGTTGAGCATCATGACGCTGGCCTCTGTCGAGCGAGGCACGACGTATGTGACCGAGGAACAGCTCGAGTGGCTCACAGACCTCTACGACATCGAGACGACGTCCCTGGTGCCGTCGCGCTCGCAGCTGGTGATCGACCTGGAGGACCGCCGCCTGGGCATCGAGGACGGACGATCGGTCCGCATCCACAAGCAGGACGGGTCGACCGAGGTACTCGCGCGCTACCTGGCGATGGTGTACTCCATGCGCCACGTCGAGCCGGGCACACCCGTCACTCTGCGGGTGGACGACCTCGACGTCTTGGGTGAGGCGCTGAGCGTCAACCCGCGTGACGTGGCCTCGCACCTGCATCGACTGATGGCCGACCCCGAGGATCTGATCTCAACCCGCCATGGGCAACTCGCCCGCAAAGTCCTGGTGCCGGCGGCGGGGATCCTCGTCGCCCTCGTGGCCGCGGGCTCCCTGGTGCTGGTCGACCGGGGCGCGTCGAACACAGCGAGGCCACCCGCGGCGCCCATCTCCCAGCCGGCGACGACCGCCGTGCCGAGCGCCGTCATGCTGAGCTCCCCGGTCAGCGGGCTGGTCAGCGTCGGCCAAGCGGTCATCCAGGAGCGCAACGCGGACGGCACGCCGGGTCCGGTTCAGGTGAGAGAAGGCTGAGTACCCCGGATCTCCGATCAGGCGGTAGCGTGCCGCACATGTTGCGCTGGACCATGGCGATCCTCCTGTCGCTGTTCGCACTGGGCGCCGCGGCCTGTGGCGGAGACGAGAGCGGCGGTAACTCCCCATCCACGAGTGTTGCGATCGCCTCGGATGAGTTCTCCGACGTGACGGGCGAGTCGGAGGTGGACGTGTCGGTGGTCGACAACGAGTTCGTCGACCCCTACATCACGGTGTCGCCGGGCACGAAGGTCACCTGGATCCACGAGGGACGCAATCCCCACAACATCCTGTCGTTGATCAAGAACACCTTCCGGGCGGATGTCGATGACTTCGGAGTTGGCGACACCTACACCTACGAGTTCGACAAGCCCGGCGACTACCCCTACTACTGCTCCGTGCACGGCACCGCGAAGTTGAACGGCCAAGCGGGCGTGGTGCGAGTGGCGGCAGCCTCGGGCAAGTAACGTCGATCCCCTGAACCAGGGGGTGCAGAGATGATGCAGAGAATCGGCGCGGTGCTGCTTGCCGTCGTGTTGGCGGTCGGCGCAGTCGCATGTGGCGACGACGAGACCACATCGGGCAAGGGCGACGACCCAACCACCTCCGCATCCCGCACACTCCGGGTGCCGGAGGACCATGCCACGATCCAAGCGGCCGTCGATGCCTCCAGGCCCGGCGATCTGGTGCTGATCTCGGCCGGCGTCTACAACGAGAGCGTCACCGTTGAGACCGAGGACCTCACCATCCGTGGCCTCGACCGCAACAAGGTCATCATCGACGGCGAGTTCAACAACGAGAACGGCATCAAGGTCTTCTCCAACAACGTCGCGGTCGAGAACCTGACGGTTCGCAACAACACCGGCAACGGAGTCTTCTTCACCGGTGACTACGGCAAGGGCTTCATCCTCGAGGGATACCGCGTCAGCTACGTCACCGCCTACAACAACGGCTCATACGGGACCTACGCGTTCAACGCCCGCCGCGGTCAGTTCGACCACTCCTACGGCTCGGGTCACCCCGACTCGGCGTTCTACGTTGGTCAGTGCCAGGACTGCGACGCGCTGCTGGTCGATCTGGTCGGGGAGACCAACATGTTGGGCTACTCGGGGACCAACTCCACCGGGGTCACGATCGTCAACAGCCTGTTCCAGAAGAACCGTGCCGGCATCGTGCCCAACTCGAGTTGGGGCGAGAAGCTCGCGCCGAACTCGGGAACGGTCGTCGTGGGCAACCGGGTCTTCGACAACAACAACCCTCTGGCTCCCGACAACAAGGCCTTCTCCATCGCCTGGGGCAACGGCATCGTGTTGGGTGGCGTCTCCAACAACGTCGTCGAGCGAAACCTGGTGCGGGGCAACATCAACGCGGGCCTGGTGATCACCGACTACCCGCCTTCGACCAACCCCGAGACGAAGAAGGAGGAGACCTTCAAGCCGGAGGGCAACCAGGTGCGCGACAACGTGTTCGCCGACAATGGTTTCGATCTCGCGTACCTGACGATCAACTACGCGTCACGGCCGTTCGGGAACTGCTTCGAGAACAACGATGTTTCGTCCAGCTTCCCCGAAGACCTCGAGACGAAGATGGCATGCACCCCCGGCCTCGACACCGATCTCGGGGATCTCTCCGGTGTGCTGGCCAGGCTGAACCAGCCGCCGCCGGATGTCGACTGGAAGAAGGTCGCAGCTCCGCCCGACCAACCGCAGATGCCCGATGCCGCCACGGCGCCCGCCAAGGGAGCGAAGGACGTCACCGGCACGATCGACACCTCGACGATCACCACGCCGACGGCCTGAACAAATGGGTGGGCATCGCCAGGCGGAAACCGATGCCGGGGTGCTGCGCGGCTTCGTCTCCGACGACGGCGTTGCCGCATTCCTAGGGGTCCGCTACGCGGCGCCACCTGTGGGCGCAGGGCGATTTCGACCGCCTCGCCCCGAGGCGCCGTGGACAGGTGTGCGTGACGCCCTCGAGTTCGGCCCGGCCGCGATGCAGCCGCCTTCGCCGCTGGTGGATCGGGGCCTGGAGTTCTCCGAGGACTGCCTCACGTTGAACGTCTGGGTCCCTCCCGAGGCGTCCGCCGCCGCGGTGATGGTGTGGTTCCACGGCGGAGGCTTCACCACAGGTGCGTCGTCGATCCCCTGGTACCACGGCGGCGGCCTGGCCCGCCGTGGCGTCGTGGTGGTCACGGTCAACTACCGCCTGGGGCCGCTTGGCTTCCTCCACCTCGAAGCCGTCGGAGGGGAAGGTTGGGCGGGCGCCGCGAACCTGGGGTTGTTGGATCAGGCCCTGGCGCTCGACTGGGTGCAGCGCAACATCGCAGCTTTCGGGGGGGATCCGCGGCGGGTGACCATCTTCGGCGAGAGCGCCGGGGCCATGAGCGTCTCGGTTCAGCTCGCCTTCCCGTCCGCGGAGGGCACGTTCCACAGGGCGATCGCTCAGTCGGGTGCAGCCACCCATGTGCATGGGCCCGACGGCGCCGAGCAGGTCGCCACCGCGGTGTTGGAGGGACTCGGGGTGGCTGGAGGTTCGTTGGAGCAGCTCCGCGACCTGCCCGCGGAGGCGTTCATCGACGTGGCGGCTTCGGTGAACGAGCCCCAGGGAGGGGGCCTCGGGCTCCCGTTCCGCCCGACCATCGACGGAACGACGTTGCCCCATCCGCCGATCGATCACCTCGGGTCGGTGCCGCTGATGACCGGGACGACCCTCGAGGAGATGCGCCTGTTCGTTGCGATGGCGCGCTTGGTGGGCGGCGGCCGGCCCCTCGACGAAGACCGCCTGTTGAGGCGAATCGGCCGCATGCAGGCGGGGATCGGACGCAACAGCCCTGAACCGGCGGAGGTTGCCGCCCTCTACCGGGAGCGGCTCGGCCCCGACGCCACACCCGATGACCTCTTCATCGCGGTCTCATCCGACCTCACCTTCCGGATGCCGGCCATCGAGATGGCCGAGGCGCATCCCGGCGACGACACGTGGATGTACCTCTTCACCCACGCATCGAGCGCTTTCGAGGGGTTGTTGGGCTCGGCCCACGCCGTTGAGATCCCGTTCGCGTTCGACAACCTCCATCAGCGGGGAACTTCGTTCCTGGTGGGCGACGTGACAGAAGAACGCCTGCGGCTGGCCGACACGATGGCCGGGGCATGGGTCGCCTTCGCCACGGCCGGCGACCCGTCGACCCCTGCGCTGGGTGAATGGCCCCGCTACGACCGCGTGTCGCGTTCCACGATGCTGCTCGACACCGCCTGTCGTGTCGTCGATGATCCACAAGGTGAGGAACGACGTGTCTGGCGGTGAGGCGGCCCCGGAGCTGCACGAGTGGACCGTCGCCAGTGCTCTGATCGAGGGCCCCGAGGGTCTGCTGCTGGTGGAGAACCTGCGTCACAACGGATTGACCGACTGGACCCCGCCGGGTGGTGTCATCGAGCTGCGTGAGGGCGAATCGATCCTGGCCGGTCTCACACGGGAGGTGGAGGAGGAGACCGGACTGCGTGTGACCGAGTGGGACGGTCCGCTCTATGAGGTGACCACGATGGCCCCGGCCATGGGTTGGCTGATGAGGGTCGAGGTGCACCGGGCGGTCAGCTACGAGGGCGCATTGCGGATCGGCGAAGACCCCGACGGAATCGTCATCGGCGCTGCGTGGGGCGATGTCGATGCGTGCGAGATCCGTCTCGAAGGCGGCCACCCCTGGGTTCGGGAACCCCTCGTCGACTGGCTGCGGCCCGATGTCGTCGAGGCGTCCACCTACCGCTACCGCCTCGACGGAAGCGGTATGCACGACGCGGTGGTCGAGCGACTGGCATGACGCCCCGACCGTGAACGGACCGAGCGTTCCTCGCCGGATCCTGCACGTGGACATGGATGCGTTCTTCGCGTCGGTGGAGTTGTTGGACCGTCCCGAGCTTCGGGGCCGCCCCGTGGTGGTGGGTGGCACCGGCCCCCGAGGAGTTGTGGCGGCGGCGTCCTATGAGGCGCGCGGCTACGGCGTCCGCTCCGCGATGCCCTCGGTGACGGCGAGGCGGTTGTGTCCTCACGCCGTGTTCCTCGATGGCCGCCACGGCCGCTACCGAGAGGTGAGTGCCGAGGTGATGGAGCTGTTCGGGCGCGTGACGCCGCTGGTGGAGCCACTGTCTTTGGACGAGGCCTTCCTCGACGTGACCGGCGCCACCCGTGCCCTGGGTGCGGCGAAGGAGATTGCGGCGCGGATCCGGGCCGACGTGGCGGCCGAGGTTGGGCTCAGCTGCTCGGTGGGCGTCGCGTCGTCGAAGTTCCTGGCGAAGTTGGCCTCCGAACAGGCGAAACCCGTAGTAGGCGACCGTGGGCCCCGACCCGGCCCGGGTGTCGTGGAGGTCGAAGCAGGAGGCGAGCTCGCGTTCCTTCATCCACTTCCCGTGTCGGCGCTGTGGGGAGTCGGGCCGAAGACGTTCGCGAAGCTGTCGCGTCTGGGGGTCTTCACCGTGGGGGATCTCGCGGCTCTCCCGCTCGAGGCGGTCACGGCTGCGGTGGGCGACTCGGTGGGCCGTCACCTCCACGAGCTCGCCCGCGGGATCGACGAGCGGCCCGTTGTCGTGGACCAGCGGCCGAAGTCCGTGAGCCACGAGGAGACCTTCGCGGCGGACCGCACCGATCGCGACGGCATCCGCCGTGAGCTGGTCCGCATGGCCGACGCCGTCGCCTCGCGGCTGAGAGCCGCGGGGATGGGTGGTCGAACCGTGCAGTTGAAGGTCCGCTTCGGCGACTTCAGCACGATCACCCGGTCCCACAGCGTGACGGGCCTCCTCGACGACGCAACCGCGATCTGGCGGATAGGTGCGGCATTGTTGGACGAGGTCGACATCGGTCCCGGCGTTCGGCTGGTGGGGCTGGGGGTCGCCAACTGGGGGGAGGGGGCGGCGGAGCAACTGGAGCTGGATCTCAGCGGTGCCACGCCGAGCGTTACGGCGGCCGCGAGCCGGCATGCGGCGAACGAGGCCGTGGACGCGATCCGGGCGCGTTTCGGGCCCACGGCAATCGGTCCCGCCGCGCTCGTGGGCGGCGACGGCCTCGAAACGTTCGAGGCCGGGAGCCAACAGTGGGGCCCGACCGCCGAGTGAGTGGCCGACCTCGCGGGTGCGCGTTGTCGATCGCCGGGCCCTGTGCGATCATGGGCGGACGCCAGATCGAAGAAGGGGTCCGCGTGCCGCTGTCGGAGGACGAACAACGAATCCTCACCGAGATCGAGCAGCACCTCTACGCGTCCGATCCCGGGCTCGCCCGGCAGGTGGGCTCAACCACCGTCTACACCGCCGCGCTGCGTGGGGTCCGCCTCGGCATCGTCGGGCTGGTGGGCGGTCTCGTCTTGGCGATCGTGTTGTTGCAGCTCAACTTCGTGGCGTCGTTCGTGGTTGGCTTCGGGCTGATGCTGGTCTCGGCGTGGCACCTCCAGCGAAGCCTTCGCAGGCTCGGCCGTACCGGTCTCGACCAGGTGGGCTCCGCGCTTCACGTCAACGGTCTCCGTGACTACCTGAACAACGCCGGAGAGCGCGCTCGGGACATGCTCCGTGGCGGTCGCGACGACGAGGAGTGAGCTGACCGGTCCCTCGGGTCGAGCCCCTCTTTCGGCGAGGTTCAGTTCCGGCGGGTGAACCCGAGAAGGTGAAAGACCCGGGCTCGCCGGTCGGTCTGGGTGAGCAACTTCGTTCCCACGCTCGTGGCCGCCCGCTCGGCGGCCTCCGCGTCGATGTCGTCCAGGGGTTCGTCGCCGAAGAGGCGCATGGTCTCCAACCGTGCGAGTTCCGCCAGCTCGTCCAACCCGATGATGCGCGACGCCCTGGCGCTGAACTCGGTGGGGGTCTCCTGGGCCATCCTCCGGATGCGGGCCAGCTCCAGCCACTCGCAGGCGTCGAGCCATGCGCCACGCACCCGTCCGCTCGGATCGCCTCCGCCGCGGCGCCGGTGCCGCCGGTACCGCACCCAGAGGATCCGTCCGCCGAGTGCGGCCACGACCGATCCGAGGATCCCCGCCAGGACCCGGATGAAGTTCGACGCCGAGCCCTGGTCGGTGCTCGCCGAGTGGGGTGTGGCCCGATCCGGTTCCTGGGGCTGGGGTGTGGCCGACGAGGTGGTGGGGACAGCCGGAACGGCAGTGGTGGTCGCCGCGGGCTCCGCCGGTTGCTCGGGGCCGTCGTCTTGTGCAGGCTGCACACCGGTGAGCTGCTCCGCGTCGGGGTTGCCGCGGCCCGGTGTCGGCTCGAAGGGCACCCATCCGGCGCCACGGAGGTAGACCTCCGGCCATGCGTGAGCCTGGCGGCCGCGTACATCGAAGCGTCGCAGGCCGGACCGGACCGGGTCGACCTCGTCGCCGTAGGTGAAGCCCACGGCGACGCGGCTGGGGATGGCCAAGAGCCGTGCCATCACCGCGAAGGTGGAGGCGAACTGCTGGCAGAACCCCGACTTCGCCGCCAGGAACGCGGCGGTGGGGTCGGCCGACTGGGAGTAGTCCACGCCCGCGTCGTAGACGAACTCGCTGCGGAAGTAGTCCTGTAGTGCTCGCATCTGGTCGAACTCCGTCGTCTTGCCGGCGGTGATGGCCTGTGTGAGCTCGTCGACCGACGCGGCGACCTGTGGGTTCTCGATGTAGCGGCTCTCGACACGTCGCGCGCCGATGCCGGTTGCGTGTTCACCGGTCGTCTCGGGGATCTCTGCGGTCACCTCGTAGGTCGCTGCCGGAAGGGTGTCGCGCCCGCCGGCGATCACCGAGGATGTCCCGGGGTCGTAGCGCAGCTCGATCTCGGTCTTCACCGATGTCGGGCGGAATGGGGCAGGGAGCCAGATGCCCTGGAGCTTGGTCAACTCGATGACCGCCCGTTCGCTTCGCGAAGCGGGAAGGCTGCCCTCGGTCGGAAGTCGCGTGTCGGACTCCACCTGGTGGTAGCTGCGCCGGGTGCGCCACTGCTGGGAGGCGGGCTCGTACTCCTCCAGCGAGGTCAGCCGCCAGTAGTGCGGCGCCTCTGCGTCCACCGAGAAGAGCAACTCGTCGGATTGGGCACCGAGCAGGTTGCCCACGCCGATCAAGGGATTGCCGACTTCCACCGGGCCGGGACCCTGGCCGAGGCTGCGCAGGTCAACCCACCCCTTGGAGGTTGCGCCCGGGATCCTCGGTGCCATCAGCGCCGCGGCGGCCACCGCCCCCACGGAGATGAGCGCTCCCACCCTGAAGAGACTCGACGCTCCACGTCGCCGCTCGGACTGGACCCACCGGCGACCCGATGCCCCGAGGGCTCGATAGGCGGCGAAGTAGACCATTGCAGTGCCACTGAGAGCGGTGGCAGCGGCCACGTCGCCGCGGTGGCGGGCGAACACCGAGGATCCCACGAATACGGCCAGATGGGGCACGATGGCCTGGGTGGGGGCTTGGCCGCTGAAGGCGGCCCCGTCGGCGAAGACCGCCAGAACCCACACGCCGACGCCCATGGTGAGCTCGAAGCCCCGGTTCACCTCCACCGGTGCCACGAGGCGCCGGAACGGGGAGAAGGCGTCCGCGGTCATCTGCCTGATCTCCGACAGCGTCGTCGCCCCGGGCAGTCCCCAGGTGAGCGAGTGGCGTAGGTGGATCCAGGACAGGACGAGGACACCCACCACCGCCAACAGCGGCGTGGTGATCCAGAAGCTCAGCCGGCAGCGTCGGGCGAGCGCGGCCGCGACGTGTGCGACGACGGCCACCGAAAACAACCGTGGCAGGAAGGAAGCGGAGGTGAACAGCCGTGCGAAGCCCCATGTGAGTGCGAGGGTGACGCCACACAGCGAGACCTCGGCGAGGAGCTTGGCCAGCGGATCGGAGTCGGGCACGGGTGGGTGCGACGTGGCGGTGGAGGTCATGGTGGGGTGCCCACCGTCGGGCTGAGTGTGGTCGCCAAGCGTCTGGTCGCCTGGGCCCAGGCCTCGCGGAGGGCTTGGTCGTCGTCGAAGCGGACGACCGCGCTGTCGGGCAGCGACGGCGACGGGTGGATGCCGTGGTCGGCACACGAGACCGCAAGATGGGTACCGAAGCGGGTGACGGCCGATTCGAGCACCGACCGATCTGTCCCCGGGAGGCTCCCGGTGCAGGTGACCAGCGTCCCGCCCACACGCCGGATCAACAGCGTGCGGAGCGTTCCGGTGAGCGAGCCGGCCGCGCTCAACTGGATTCCGGCCAGCAGGTCCATCGTGGCGTCGACCTCGTGGCCGTTGGTGATGAACCCCGAGTCGTGGCCGCCGGTCGTGACGAGGCGGACAGGCTCGTTCCTGGCCGCACAGAGAGCGATCACAGAGGCCGCGGCCGAGACCGCACGCTCGAAGGACTCCTGGTCATGGCAGGATGCGCGCACGTCGAGCACCACCGTGGTGCGCCGTTGCCAAGGTTCGTCGAACCGGCGCACGATCGGCCGACCCAGGCGCGCCGTTGAGGGCCAGTGCACCTTGCGAACGTCGTCGCCCGGCTGGAACTCACGCAGCGTCGAGAACTCCTCATGTGCGGCGGCGAGGGCCCGGTGGTGCTGGAGGCTGCTCTCGGGCTCGTCCCCCGGCGCTGAGGGCACCGGTTCGAGCTCGTGGATCCTGGGCAACACGATCACGTCTATGACGGATCTGGTACCGATCCGCTTCTCCGCGAGTCCGAACGGGTCGGCAATCTCGATCTGGAGCGGACCGACCGTGACGATCCCCCGACGCGTCACGGGAAGGCGGTACTGGAGTGTCGTCCTCTGGCCTACCGCCAGGGGCGCCAACCGCAGGCGGGCGTGGTGTCCATCGCCTACGGGATCGCTCACCACGACAACCGGTGAGCGACGCACGGCGGTGTTTCGCATGGTCAACTCGATGCGACACGATCCGTCCACCGGCACCCGCGCGGGTCGGACCTCCCGTGTCACCTGGAGCCGGACGCGGGCCGTGCGGACGGCCAGTACTGCGCCGAGGGCAACGAAGATCGCTGTCACGCCGATCACCAGCAGCTCGCGCATGCCCACCACCAGGCCGGCGATGATCGTCACGCCGCCACCCACGAGGGGGAGCCAACCGCGGCTCGTCAAACGCACACGGCCTCCTAGGCGTGCGCCTCGCGAGGCACGCTCGTGGCCGAGAGCACCTCGTCGATCACTTCGGTCGAGGAGATGCCCTGGAGCTGTCCCTCCGGGCTGACGATCAAGCGGTGGGCCAACACCACCTGTGCGAGGGCCTTCACGTCATCGGGTGAAGCGAAGGACCGCCCCTCGGCGGCAGCCCGGACGCGTACAGCCCGCTGGAGCCCCAGAACCGCCCTGGGGGACATGCCGAGGGCGAGGTGGCGATGGGATCTGGTGGCCTCGGCCAGGTCGAGGAGGTACCCCGCAAGGGCTGGTCCCACGTGGATCCTGGCCGCGTAATCGGCGAGCGCGATCACATGCCTGTCGCTGACGACGGGTCGCAGCGCCGCGAGCGCGCCGTCGCCCCCGTCGTTGGCGAGCACCTGCAACTCGTCGGTGCGCGCCGGGTAGCCGACCTGGAGGCGCATGAGGAAGCGGTCGAGCTGACTCTCGGGAAGGGGGTATGTCCCTTGGTGCTCGATCGGGTTCTGAGTGGCGATGACCATGAAGGGCCGCTGGAGCTGCTGGGTGGATCCGTCGAGAGTGACCTGCTCTTCGGCCATCGACTCCAGCAATGCGGACTGGGTCTTGGGTGATGCTCGGTTGATCTCGTCCGCCAGCAGGATGTTGGCGAAGATGGGGCCCCGCCTTAGCTCGAAGGTGCCCTCCCGCTGGTTCCACACCGCGGTGCCCAACACGTCGCTGGGGAGCAGGTCGGGAGTGAACTGGATGCGCCCGAAGGTTCCGTCGACCGACCGTGCCAGGGCCTTGGCCAGGGAGGTCTTGCCGACACCCGGCACGTCCTCCAACAGCACGTGGCCCTCCGCCACCAGACAGAGCGTGGCGAGACGGATCAGGTGGTCCTTGCCGCGCAGCACATGGCCGACGTTGGCCACGATCCGCTCGAACACCTCGGGGAAAGACTGCGGCGCTTCGGCCGATGCGGTAGACACGGTGGTCATCTTCGCACGGAGGGTGACCGGGCGGGCTACGGTCGGCTCGATGGCCGACCGTCACGGCGCGGGAATGGATCCCCGGGTGATCGCGCTCGACGTGGGTGGGACGAAACTCGAGGCGGGTCTCGTCGACCACGACGGGGCGATCCTCCGTCGTGTGGTGGCATCGACGCCCGCGTCGGAGCCGGCCGAACTGTGGGAGACGGTGACGCGACTGGTGGACGAGGTCGCCTCCGACGCGGGCCCGGTGGTAGCCGTCGGGGTCGGCGCCGGTGGTCCGATGACTGCCGGCGGGGAGTTGTTGTCGCCGTTGAACATCCCCGCGTGGCGTGGCTTCCCCCTGAAGGAACGGCTTTCGGATCACCTGGGCATCGCCGCCTACGTCGACAACGACGCCAAGGCGCTCGCGCTGGGGGAGGGATGGCGGGGAGCGGCCAGGGGTGTGGCGGACTACCTGGCCATGGTCGTGTCCACCGGAGTGGGCGGCGGCATCGTGTTGGGTGGCGTGCTGGTCGACGGCGCTGCCGGCAACGCCGGCCACATCGGACATGTGATCGTCGAACCCGACGGCCGTCCCTGTCGCTGTGGGGCGGCGGGGTGCCTGGAGGCCGAGGCGTCGGGCACCGCGATCGCGGAGATCACCGGACGGCCGGCACGGGAGGCGCCGGTGGAGCGGCGCGTCCGCACCGGGACTCTGGTCGGTCGCGCGGTCGCGTCCGTCGCGAACCTGCTTGATCTGCGCCTCGCCGTGGTCGCGGGGTCGGTCGCTCTCGGTTTCGGTGACGTGTTCATCGACGCCGCCCAGGCCGAGCTGGACCGCTCTGCGTGCCTCGAGTTCAGCCGCGGCGCGCGGATCCGCCCTGCGGGATGCGGGCGTGACGGCCCGCTCATAGGTGCCGCGGCGGTTGGGTTCCGCGGCCACGGCCTCGTGGTTACCCACGGGTAACAACGAGGCCGTAGCATGGTTTCGTGACCCCTGAGTTCCCGCCATCCACCGACGCGTTCCGATCCGACGTTCGGGCCTTCCTGGCCCGCGAGCTTCCCGAGGGGTGGAAGGGCTTGGGGGCCATGCCATCCGCGGAGGTGGCGGCGTTCGTCGACCAGTGGCGCAAGACCCTCTACGAAGCCGGCCTCCTGGCCCCGTCGTGGCCGAAGGAACTCGGCGGCGGCGGCCTGTCGCACCTCGAGTCGGTGATCCTGGCCGAGGAGTTCGCCCGCGCGGGCGCCCCCACCGGCGGGAGCAACGATGTCTTCAACATCGGGATGATCGGCAACACGCTGCTGGCGTGGGGAACCCCCGAGCAGCAGGCGCACTACGTCCCCCGGCTTCTTTCGGGCGAGCATGTCTGGTGTCAGGGCTTCTCCGAGCCCAACGCCGGGTCGGATCTGGCGGGACTTGCATGCAAGGGCATCCTCGACGGCGACGAGTGGATCATCAATGGCCAGAAGATCTGGACCACCTACGGGCATCTGGCCAACCACATCTTCCTGCTGGTTCGCTCCGATCCCACCGCCCCTCGCCACAAGGGCATCACCTTCCTTCTGGTGCCGATGAATCAGCCCGGCGTGGAGGTTCGCCCCATCAGGATGATGTCGGGCGACAGCGAGTTCAACGAGGTGTTCTTCACGGACGCCCGGTGTCCGAAGGGCAACGTGCTGGGCGAGATCAACGGCGGGTGGGCGGTCGCCATGACGCTGCTCGGCTTCGAGCGCGGCGAGGCCGCCGCGGTCGTGCCGATCCGCTTCCGCGAGGAGCTCGACCGCCTCATGCGACTGGCGAAGGCCAACGGCGCAGCCCAGGATCCGATCATCGCGGACCGCCTCGCCCGCTGCTACGCGCAGGTCGAGATCATGCGGTTCCTCGGGCTTCGAACCCTCACCTCCTACCTGAGTGGAAAGGAACCCGGGCCCAACGCGGCGATCACGAAGCTCTACTGGTCGGAGTACCACCAGGTGTTGACCGAGCTCGCAGTCGACATCCTCGGGGCAGCGGCGCTCGCACCCGAGGGCCGGTGGCCCTCGAACTCGATCCAGACCGACGACCCGGGTGCGCCCGACGACTCGGCCTCGTGGGTCGGCACCATGTACGCCGCTCGCGGCGGCACCATCTACGCGGGGACTTCGCAGGTTCAGCGCGGGATCATCGGCGAGCGGATCCTCGGGTTGCCGAAGGAACCGTCTTGAACGAGCCGAGCTCACCCGACCTCCGCGCCTGGTGGCCGGCGGTCGTCGCGGTGATGCTGCGCCCGCTGTTGTGGCCGGCGGCTCTGCGGCAGGTCGCCCGGCTGGCGCCACCCGGTTGGTGGCGACACCGTCCCTACCTGCCTGTTCCCGATGCGGCCTACCTGCGGTTCAGGTTGCTGACCGCATACGGCGACGCGGCTCGCGCGCCCGAGCCCGCCGACGTGGTGACCTACCTGGAGTGGTGCCGGGCGTGGCCACGGGTAGTCGGCTGATCGACGCGGAGCTCACCGCGTATCGGCTTCGGCTGCCACTGCATCGACCGCTGTGCTCCGCCCACGGCGTCGAGCGCGTCCGGGAGTTGATCGTGGTGGCGGCGCGCCTCGACGACGACACGGTGGGGTGGGGGGAGTGTCCGACCCTGGGTGTGTCCGGGTACTCCCGGGAGACTACGGAGCGGGCGTGGGCGGCGTTGTGTGGCGGCGCTGCGCTGGGTCCGATGGCCGCGGGTGCCGTCGCGGACGCACGGCTCGACGCGTGGCTGCGAGCCGAGCGGCGTTCGCTGGCCGAGTTCCTCGGGGCGGGGTCGTCGGTTGTGGCGACCTCGACGGTGGTCGACTTGGGCGGCGACATCCCTGATGGTGGTTTCGTGAAGTGGAAGGTCACCCCCGAGACGGCGAGACAGGTGGGCGAATTCGTGTCGGCCCGTGGCGAGAGGGGATGCGCCGTCGATGCGAACGGCTCTTTCAGCGAGGTTCACGAGGTGGTGGCAGCCTTCGGTGGTCTGCCATTGGCTTATGTTGAACAGCCCCTGGCCGCGGGCAGCGATGCCGACTTGGCGCTCGTTGTGGCGCAGCTCGACGTACCGGTGGCACTTGACGAGTCGGTGGACGGCATGGAGGCCCTGTACAGGTTGGCTTCGTTGGGTGCGATGTCGGTGATCTCGCTCAAGCCGGCGCGGGTCGGCGGAGTCGAGGTCGCTGCGTCGATGTTCGACGAGGCGGGACGGCTGGGGGTGGGCGTATTCGTCGGGGGGATGTGGGAGTCGGGCATCGGCAGGGCGACGGCGCTGGCGCTGGCAGCACGCGACGGGGTCGCCTTCCCGGCGGATCTGGGGCCGACAGGTCGGTACCTGGCGGATGACCTCTGCCCGCCCCTCGTCTCGGAGGGTGGTTCCGTCGTGTTGCCGGAGGGCCCCGGCATCGGTGTGGTCCCCGACCCGGACCGACTCGCCCGCTACACGATCGCCACGTCCCCCTTGCCCGTTCTGTGATGCGAGGCATGACAGGAATGTCATGCCTCGCATCACAGATGCGGTGTGGGTGGTGAGATGTCGATGGGAGGGTCGGGGTAGTCGCCGGCGGCGATCGGTGCCAGGAACTCCCGGAGGCGGGGAGGAACTGTGGGCTCGTCGTTGGCCAACAGCTCTTCCACCTCCCACCAACGCATCCCCCTGAACGCGAGTGCCTCGAGCGCCTCCAGCTTCGTGTCGAGCTCGGTCGATCCATCGGAGTGGGCCACGTGGATCCGTTCGGTCTGGTCGAAGTCCCAGCCGCCGAAGCGGAACTGCGCACGCTGGGTCCAGATGCAGGGGCCCATCGCGGCTTCGGCCATCCCGGCCTCCTCGCGCAGCTCTCGCAGGCAGGTCTGCTCCGGCGTCTCTCCCGGATCGATGCCCCCGCCGGGCAACTCCCACCAAGGTGGCTTCGACGCGTCCGCGGGGTCGACCGCCCGGATCATCAGGATCCTGCCGCCGGGATCGAAGCAGGCCACCCGTGCAGCCTTGCGTCGCAGGACGAACGTCACGTTGCGGACCCTACCGGCGGGCGCCTCGACGGTCGGGGAGCGCGCCAGACTGGGACGGATGTGGGATCGGCATCTCGTGGGTGGCACCGTGGCCGAGTTGCATGGGCGGGAACTGCCGCTGGAGCGGCGCTCGGTGTGGGTGATGGCTCCAACCACGGCGACCCTGGTGTTGGGTAGTGCCCAGGGCGACCACTTGGTCGATCGTGGCGCCGCAGCCGCGGCCGGTTGGGACATCGCGCGGCGTCGCAGCGGAGGGGGGCTGGTGGCGCTGGATCCCCCCGAGGTGGTCTGGGTCGACGTGGTCGTTCCGCGGGGCGATCCGCTGTGGTCCGAAGACGTGGGCGAAGCCTTCGGCTGGCTCGGCGACGCCTGGGGAAGGGCGCTGGCGTCCATGGGTACCGCCGCTGTTGTCCACCGTGGGGCGACCCAGGCCCCGGCGGAGGGGCGAGTGGTGTGCTTCGCGGGTGTGGGGAGGGGTGAGCTGACCGTGGATGGAGCGAAGCTCGTCGGGCTGTCCCAGCGCCGGACCCGAGTCGGTGCGCGCTTCCAGTGTCTGTTGCATCGGCGTTGGCAGCCGGATCGGTGGTGGCCTTTGGTGACCGCCCCGGCCGAGGGCCCGTTGCGTCGGTCCATGGAGCAACGAGTCCGCCGAGACGTGGTGTCGCTCGCCGATCTTGGACACGCTGATCCTGCCGCGGCTGATCTGGTCGTCGCCGGGTTCGTCTCGGAGTTGCTCCAGTTGGGCTGAACGCCGAGTCCCCATCTTCGATGGGAGATGGGTTGAAGTGCGCTTCGGTGGGTTCGAACGACCGTTCGTGAGGGAGATATCCCGTGGTCTGTCCTGTTGCGTCGGGGCTTGTCGAACGCGCCCATCGGTGAATTTCATGTGCGAAATTCGCTGATTTTGGGGAGTAGGTGGGAGGAAGTAGCTTAGTGTGGCGCGTAATGGCGCGATATGGGAGACGTCAGGGGGAACCCCGCCGGGTGGTGGTCCCGCCGCGCAACGTCGCCGACAACCGCGTTCTGTGTGTGTATGGCCACACCATGTGCACATCCTCTTCCGTCTCGACGGCGGATGGAAGGTCGGGGCTCCGCTGATGCGTCGCATGATCGGCCGGAGCGATCACACGATCGACGACAAGGGCCGCATGGTCCTGCCGTCGATTCACCGGGAGCGCTTCGAGGCCGGCGCGGTGCTCCTGGCCCGTGGATCGCACATAGCGGTGTTCGAACCGTCCGAATGGGATGGCTTCATCGAGCGACTCGAGGCGTTGAGCGGCGAGAGCCGGCTGACACGAACCGAGCTGAACCTCATCCTCATGGACGCAGCGGACCTGAAGCCGGATTCGGCAGGTCGAATCCTGATTCCCGCCTGGATGAGGGAACAGGTCGGACTCGATCGGGACGTGATGCTGGGGGGAAACCGGGAGTACCTCGGCATCTACCCACGCAACTACCTGGACAACGTCGATCCGAAGGTGCGCGGCGATGCCCTCGCCCGGGTCGATTCGGTGGGGATCTGAGGATGCGATGGACTCGACCACCCCTCCTGGTCCCGAGTCCTTCCAGCACACGCCTGTGCTGGTGGATCGGGTCGTCGAGCTGTTCTCGGGGGTCCCGGCCGGATGGATCCTCGACGCGACGCTCGGGGGCGGTGGCCACGCCGCGGCGATCCTCGACGCCCGACCGGACTGCACGCTCGTCGGCATCGATCAGGACGATCGGGCGATCGCCGCTGCACGAAGCCGCCTCGGCAGGTTCGGGGGACGCGCCGTGGTCGTCCGCAGCCGGTTCGATCGCCTCGGCGAGATCTTCTCTGAGGTGGTCGGCGACACGGGAAAGGGGGTGAGCGGCGTGCTATTCGACCTTGGTGTCAGCTCTCCGCAGCTCGACGAGGGGGAACGTGGCTTCTCCTACCGCCACGACGGTCCGATCGATATGCGAATGGATAGATCGCGACGGCGAAGTGCCGCCGAGATCGTGAACACTGCCGCCGCGGCGGAGTTGGCGGCGACGATTCGTCGCTACGGCGACGAGCGGTACGCCACGCGCATCGCGCATGCGATCGTCGCTGCACGTCCGCTGCGCTCCACCGCCGAGCTGGCCAAGGTGGTGGCCGACGCGGTACCCGCTCCGGCACGGCGCCAGGGCCACCCCGCCCGCAGGACGTTTCAGGCCCTGCGTGTAGCCGTCAACGAGGAGCTGGAGATCCTCGCAGGCTCCATCGACCAGGCAGTGGACCTCCTGTTGCCGGGCGGACGGTGCGTGGCGATGTCCTACCACTCGGGCGAGGATCGCATCGTCAAGGAACGTTTCCGCCTGGCCGTCACCGGTGGTTGTGAGTGCCCGGTGGGCCTTCCCTGCCAGTGCGGGGCGGTGAAGCGAGCCACCTTCGTGCGGCGCAAAGCGCTGCGCCCCACACCCGAGGAGGTCGCGGCGAACCCGCGCTCGGAGAGCGTGCGGCTCCGCGTCGTCGAGGCCATCGCGCCGCGTGAGGCCGATAGCCGTGGCTCCCACGACGGGCTCCCGCCGGAGGCGTGCTGATGCCGGCCCCATCCGTGTCGGCCGCGACCCCGAGCCGCTCCCGCGGTGTGCGCGGCCGCGGGGGTCGGCCCGCTGTCGTGCCGCAGCAGCGGATGAGGCGTATGTCGTTCGCGATGTGGATGGTCGCCGCGCTGTTCGTGCTCCTCGTCGCGGCAGCGGGACTCCAGATTCGACTCATCAGCGGACAGGGCGATCTGGATCGCCTGGAGCAGCGGATCGAGGACGCGCAGGTTCGCCAGTTCAACCTCCGCCAGCAGGAAGCGATGTTGCGCTCGCCGGCCCAGATCAGCCAGATCGCGGCCAACGACCTGGGCATGGTGCATGCTGCGCCGCCGGTCATGGTTGCCGCGCCGCCGCGCGTGCTGGGCACCGCCGAGCCGCAGGTGACCACGACCCCCGACGATGCGCCGTGACCCCGACGATGCAACGCCCGCCCCGGAACCCGGGAGCGACCTTGCCGCGGAGTCGGCGCAGCCAACAGCGGTCCGGCTCTCCGCCTCGACCCAACCGCCAGGCGCGACCCGAGCGGAGAGTGCGACGCGACCTACCGCAGCGCCCCATGCCTCGGGCTCGCTCGAAGGCTGAACTCCACAACCCCTCCCCCCGGCGTCGCAGCATGTGGCTGCTGGCGGGAAGCTGCCTCAGCGTCGTGATCCTCATCGCGATGCTGGTCCGGCTCCAGGTGGTCCAGCCCGACCGCTACGTGGCCAAGGGGGTCGGCCAGCGACAGGTGCGCACGACCCTGGTGGGACTGCGGGGATCGATAGTCGACCGCAACGGCGAGAGCCTGGCCATGTCGCTGCCCGCCGTGGCCGTGGTGGCCGATCCCCGACATGTCGAGAACGCCGAGGACGAGGCGAACAGGCTCGCGCCCGTCTTGGGCATGGAGCCTGCACGAGTCCGCGCCGCGCTCGAACGGCCCGACACGGGCTTCGCCTACGTCGCGCGCCAGCTCGACGCCGAAGTGGGCGAGCGCGTCGTCGAGCTGGGATTGGCCGGTGTCTATGTCATCGACGAGTCACGTCGGGTCAACGCAGCGGACGATCTCGCGATGTCGATCGTGGGACGGATGGACGGTTTCGGGGAATCGCCGATCTTCGGCTTGGAGCGGTCCCTCGACGAGAGACTGCGTGGCACCGACGGGGAGAAGCGGTTCGAGCGGGGAGCCGACGGGGCGACCATCGTGGGGAGCGAAGAGGTCACCAAGGCGCCTGCCGCCGGCGCCGACGTGACCCTCACCATCGACCGCTCGCTCCAGTTCTGGGCGGAGGTTGCTCTGGAGGAACAGGTGGCGAAGACCGCTGCGGCGGGCGGCACGGCGATCGTCGGGCGGCCCGGGACCGGCGAGATCCTCGCGATGGCGAACGTGGTGAACGCCAACGGAGAGATCCGTCCGGGCAAGCTGAACCTGGCGGTGCGCACCTATGAGCCAGGGTCGGTGATGAAGGTGGTGACTGCCGCCGCCGGTTTCGAGACGAACTCCGTGACCCTCGATCAGGTGATCACCGTGCCCGGCTTCATCCAGGTCGCCGACAAGGTCGTGCGTGACTCGCACAAGCATCCGACCGAACCGATGACAGTCGAGCGGATCATCGCCGAGTCCTCGAACGTCGGGACCATCAAGATCGCACAGCTCGTGGGTCGGGAGAAGATCCTCGAGACCCTCGACCGGTTCGGCTTCGGCAAGATGACCAGCCTCGGTCTGCACCGGGAACAGGCCGGGCAGTTCCGTCGGAAGTGGTACGGCTCCGACATCGGGTCGATCCCCATCGGCCAGTCGATCACCGCCACCCCGTTGCAGGTCTGGACCGCCTACAACACCATCGCCAACCGGGGGATGTACGTGGAGCCCCGCCTGATCTCCCGCTGGACCAACCCCGACGGAAAGGTCCGCGAGCCGCAGACCGAGCCTCCGCGACGTGTCGTGTCGGAGCAGACGGCGGGGCTCGTGACCCGGGCGCTGGAGAAGGTCGTGGAGGACGGAACCGGCAAGGAGTGGTCGATCCCCGGCTACAACGTGGCCGCCAAGACGGGCACGGCCTACGAACCGGTCGGCGGAGGAGTGAGGGGCTACGGCACCCCGGGCAATCGCCACTACGCGGCCACCTTCGCCGGCTTCTTCCCCGCCGGCAACCCTCAGCTCTCGATCATCGTGATGATCGACGACCCCGAGTTCGGCAAGCACTTCGGGGCCGACGCTGCGGGACCTGTCTTCGATCGGCTCGCCAAGGAGGGAATGCGTCGCTACGGGATCGTCGGCGACACCGCCGTGGTCTCGCGCGACAAGCCCCTGCGTGCGCAACCGGCCGCAACCACCACCACCACGACCACCACGACCACCGTGGTGGCGCCACTGTCCCCGGCCACTGCGCCCGTGGATGCGGAGGTGGCCTCGGGTGGTTGAGGGCGTTGCCGTTGGTGATCTCGCTGGTCGGCTCGGCCTGGAGCTCCGGGGCGACCCCGGGGTGGAGGTCTCCGGTGTTACCCACGACTCCCGTGCGGTCGGTCCGGGGATGTTGTTCTGCTGCGTTCCCGGCGACCGGGTTGACGGCCACCTGTTCGCGGCCGACGCCATCGCGGCGGGAGCCGTGGCACTGGTGGTGGAGCATGTGGTCGACCTCGACGTGGCCCAACTCGTGGTCCCCGACGTGCGGTCGGTCCTCGGTCCGGTCGCCGCCGAGGTGTACCACCACCCCGATCGGGAACTGAACGTGGTGGGGGTGACGGGCACCAACGGCAAGACGACGACCGTGTCGCTCATCGCCCACGTCCTCGATGTGGCCGGCCGCCGAGCCGAGGTGATCGGCACGCTCACGGGAGCGCGCACGACGCCGGAGGCGACCGAGATCCATGCCCGACTTCGCGCCGCCGCCGACGCGGGATGCGACACCGTGGCGATGGAGGTCTCGTCCCACGCTCTCGCGTTGCATCGGGTGGAGGCACTGCGGTTTGCCGTTGCGGTCTTCACGAACCTGGGCACCGACCACCTCGACTTCCACGGCACCCCTGAGCGCTACTTCGAGGCGAAGGCGCGGCTGTTCGAGGCGGGGCGGGCGGCGACCGCCGTCATCGACATCGACTCTCCCCACGGTCGACTTCTGCGGGACACGACCCCGATACCGGTGGTCGCCACATCGGTGGAACAACTGGAGGATCTGGAACTCGACGCCGAAGGGGCACGCTTCAGCTGGCGTGGCCTGCGGGTGCGGCTCCCGTTGATCGGTCGACACAACGTCGCGAACGCGCTCCTGGCCGCCGAGGCATGCCGGGCGGTGGGCGTCGAGGAGGAGATCGTCGCCGCCGCGCTCGGCACCGCGCCGGTGCCTACGGGTCGGTTCGAGCTGGTTCCCACCAGCGCCCCTTTCCGGGTGGTCATCGACTTCGCCCACACGCCCGACGCGTTGGCGGCCGCGCTGGAGGCGGCGCGGGCGCTGGGATCCGGGTCGGTCATCGTGGTGTTCGGCTGCGGCGGTGACCGTGACCCCACGAAGCGCCCGAGGATGGGTGCGGTGGCCGACGAGCTGGCCGACAAGGTGTTCCTCACGTCGGATAACCCCAGATCCGAAGACCCGTCGACCATCATGGCCGCCGTGGAAAGGGGGATGGATCGCCTGGAGCCGCATCTCATCGTGGACCGGACCGCCGCGATCGCCGCAGCCATCGGCGACGCGGGGCCCGGAGACGTGGTGCTGATAGCCGGGAAAGGCCACGAGAGCACCCAGAGCATCGGTGACGCGGTGGTCCCCTTCGACGATCGGCTCGTGGCAGCGGACGCGCTGGCGGCCCGAGGCTTCGAGGTGCAGGCGTGATCCGCATCTTCGTCTCCGCCGGCGTCGCGCTCGTCGTGTCCGTGGTGCTGACCAAGCTGCTGATCAACTGGCTCACCCGACTCCACATCGGCCAACCCATCCACGAGGACGTGCCGGCCGGACACACCACCAAGGCCGGCACGCCCACCATGGGCGGTGTCGCGATCGTGGCGGCGGCCGCCATCTCCTACGTGGTGTCCGCCGCCTACCGTGGCATCTACACGGTGCGGGGGATCCTCGTGATCGTGGCGATCGTCGGAGCGGGCGCTGTGGGTTTCCTCGACGATCTCATCAAAGTCCGCGCCGAGCGGAACCTCGGGTTGGGCAAGAGGGCCAAGATGCTGGGCCTGCTGGCCGTCGCGGTGACCTTCGCGGTCCTGTTGGTCACCCAGACCCAACAACACACCGAGCTGAGCTTCACTCGCTGGGATTCGATCGGCTGGCAGCTCGGCAAGGTGGGATGGGTGATCTGGGCGGTGTTGTTGATCGTGTCCACCTCGAACTCGGTCAACCTGACCGACGGACTCGACGGCCTCGCCGCCGGTTCGGCCGCTTTCGCCTTCTCAGCGTTCATGGTCATCGGGTTCTGGGGCTTCCGCAACACGCCGTACGGGATCGGGGCGATGGCGGACATCTACGACCTGAACCAGGGCCTCGACCTTGCCGTGGTCGCTGCGGCGATGGTCGGAGCGTGCGCCGGGTTCCTGTGGTGGAACGCCGCTCCGGCGCGGATCTTCATGGGCGACACGGGCAGTCTGGCGATCGGCACCGGCCTGGCCTGTCTCGCTCTCACCCTGAACACGAACCTGTTGCTGCCCGTCATCGGGGCGCTCTTCGTCGCCGAGACCGTCTCGGTGATCCTCCAGGTCATCAGCTTCCGGGTCTTCGGCCGCCGCATCTTCCGCATGGCACCGATCCACCACCACTTCGAGCTCGGCGGATGGCCCGAGACCACCGTCATCATCCGCTTCTGGATGATCTCCGCCGCATGCACCGCGGCCGGCATCGGCCTCTACTACTACGACTTCCTCGTGACGACCGGGACCTTGACACGATGAGGTTCCCGACCAGGCCCGATGCCCGCTCCGAGGTGGACGACGCCGCGGAGACACCTGACGGCCAGCCCGGGAGGTTGCACATCGGGCGGTTCAGCCGGCTCCGCCCGCCGTCGCCACTGCGTGTGGTCGCAGACCCGTCTCCGACGCTGTTTTGGACGATCCTGGTCTCGGTGGGCTTGTTGTGCCTGATCGGGCTCGTGTTCGTCCTTTCCGCATCCATGGTCGACGCCGGCCACAACAAGTCCACCTCCTGGTACTGGTTCCTTCGCCAGGCGTTCTTCCTGGGCGTCGGCGCCGTAGCCATGTGGGTGGCAGTGCGGGTCGACTACCACCGCTGGATCCGCCTGGGGCCACTCGTGCTGATCGCGTCGGTGGCCGCTTTGGTGCTGGTGTTGGTGCCCACGAGCCTGCGTCACGAGATCAACGGCGCCCGTCGCTGGCTGGGGCCCGACTCCATCCGGTTCCAACCATCGGAGCTCGCCAAGCTCGGGCTGGTGTTGTGGTTGGCGGGGCTTCTCGAACGCCGCCGCGCCGTCATGCGGGACTACCGCGTGACGATCCTTCCCGCCATGTGCGTGCTGGGTGTCGTCGCCGTGCTCATCGTCGGCGAGCCCGACTTGGGAACGACCACGCTGGTGTGCTGCATCACGGTGGTGATGTTGGCGGTCGCCGGCACTCGCCTCGACGTGTTGGCCGGACTCGCTGCACCCGCCGCAGCATTGGGTCTGGCGTTCTCCATGAGGGGCTACCACCGAGCCCGGCTCCTGGCCTTCCTCGACCCGTGGGCACATGCCAACAACGCCGGCTGGCAGACGTTGCAGTCCCAGGTCGGTCTCGCCTCGGGAGGCCTGGTGGGCGTCGGCATAGGCAACTCCAAGGCCAAGTGGGGGTTCCTGCCGGAGGCCCACACCGACTTCATCTTCGCCATCATCGGTGAGGAAGCCGGACTGGTGGGGTGTGTCGTGGTGCTGGGGCTGTTCCTGGTGTTCATCTCCGCGGGGGTGAACGCCGGCCGCCGTGCGGCGGATCTCTCGGGGATGCTGCTCGCCGTGGGCATATCGAGTTGGATCGGGATCCAGGCGCTCGTGAACATGGGAGTCGCCGTGGGAGCGCTACCGAACAAGGGCATCACGCTCCCGTTCGTCTCCTACGGTGGAACCTCGCTGATCATGACCATGTTTGCCACCGGCATCCTGTTGAACGTGGCCAAGGCGCCGGGCACCGTCGAGCCCGCGCTCGCCCGTCGGCGATGAGTCCGTCCTCGGACCACCACGGGCGGATCGTCATCGCCGGCGGCGGGACCGCGGGCCACGTACTCCCTGGCATCGCGGTGGCGACGGCGCTGGTCGAGCGCGGACATCCCGCGGGTGACATCGTCTTCGTCGGCTCCGCGCGTGGACTCGAAGCGAAGCTCGTCCCTGAGGCCGGTTTCGAGGTCGTCCTCCTGCCGGGACGGGGAATCCAACGCCGTCTCAGCAGACAGAACATCGCGGCGATCTGGGGCCTGGTCCGGGCATTCGTCTCGATGATCGGTTGGGTGCGGCGCCGGCGGCCTGCGGCGGTTCTGACCTTGGGAGGTTATGCATCGGTGGCTGCCTCGCTGGCGGCGGTGCTGTGGCGGGTGCCGATCGTCGTCACCGAACAGAACGCCCGCGCAGGTGCCGCGAACCGACTCATCGGCCGCTTCGCCCGTCGTTGCGCGGTGCCCGTGGCCGGAACCGATCTGCCCCGCGCCGTGGTCACGGGCAATCCCGTACGACCGATGATCGCGGCGGTCTCGGCACGCGAGGCCGACGGCTCCGATGTCCGTGAGGCCCGCCGTGAGGCCTCGCGCCAGGAGTTGGGGATCCCGGCCGACCGCCGTGTCGTGGCCGCCTTCGCCGGCTCGCTGGGTGCCACGCGCATCAACGAGGCCGTCGTCGATCTGGCACAGCGCTGGGCCGGGCGTGGCGACGTGTGGATCCACCACATCGTGGGTTCCCGTGACGCCGAGTCGCTGCGTGTCCCGTCGTTGCCACCCGGGGGCCTCCACCTCCACACCGTCACCTACGAGGAGCGGATGGATCTCGTGTTGGCGGCGGCCGATGTGGCGGTTTGCCGCTCCGGTGGCACCACTGTCGCCGAGCTGGCCGTCGTGGGAGTCGCCGCGATCCTCGTGCCGCTGCCCATCGCGCCACGGGACCACCAGCGGGCGAACGCGGTGGCGCTCGTCGAGGCGGGTGCTGCGGTGGTCATCGACGATTCGGCTCTGGACTGCGATCGGCTGGAGCTGGAGCTTGAGCGCGTCCTCGAGGGCGACCGGGCGAGGGAGATGTGCGCCGCTGCCGGCGGCCTGGGTCGTCCCGACGCGGCGGCGAAGGTCGCGGGGCTCATCGAGGAGGTGGCGCGATGAACCCGGCGCGACCTGTGGTCGATCTCGGAGCGAGCAGGCGAATCCACATCGTGGGAGTGGGCGGAGCCGGGATGAGTGCGATCGCCACCGTCCTGGTGGAAATGGGGCATCGGGTCTCGGGCAGCGATGCAGTGGCATCGTCGACCCTCGATGGGCTCGGAGCGATCGGCGTGGATGCGGCGCTCGGCCACTACCCGGCGAACCTCGCGGAGGACGTCGACTTCGTGGCCGTCTCCACCGCGATCGCGTCGGACAACCCCGAGGTGGCCGAGGCGCGCCGACGCGGGGTTCCTGTGTTGCGCCGCGCCGAGTTGTTGGCCGCGATCTGCGCGGAGCGCGAGACGATCGCCGTGTCCGGCACCCACGGCAAGACGACCACCTCGTCATTGCTGGCCGAGGTGCTGCGAGGGTTGGGTCGTGACGTGGGCTATCTCGTGGGGGCGAAGATCGCCTCGTTGGGGGGGGCCGCAGCGTGGGGCAGCGATGCCCTATTCGTGGTCGAGGCCGACGAGTCGGACGGATCGGCCTTCGAGCTACCGCGACACGCGGCGGTGCTGACCAACGTCGAGCCGGACCACCTGGAGCACCACGGAGACTTCCGCGCGCTCGTCGGTTCATTCGCCGACTTCATCGACTCGACGCCGGGCCCGGTGGTGTTGTGCGTGGACGACCCGTTGTTGGCGGGCTGGGCGCGTCCGGATCGCTGGACCTACGGCAGCACCGATCGCGCGCGGGTGGTCGTGGCCGATGTGGCACCAGAGCCCCTCGGCATCTCGTGGGAAGTCCGCATCGACGGCGAGGCCCTGGGCAGGGCGAGGCTGGCGAGACCAGGGGTGCACAACGCACTGAACGCCACGGCCGCCATCGCGATGGCCGCTGCCATGGGTGAGGATCCGGTGGCTGCGATCGAGGCGGTCTCCGCGCATCGTGGAGTGGCGCGGCGCTTCGAGCCCCGTGGTCGGGCGCGGGGTGTGACCTTCGTGGACGACTACGCCCACCTGCCGACCGAGGTGGCAGCAGCCCTGGCCGCGGCCGCGGGCGGCGGCTGGAAGCGTGTCGTGGCGGTCTTCCAGCCCCATCGCTACAGCCGAACCGAAGCCCTGGGCGCCGAGTTCGCAGACAGCTTCGACGACGCAGACGTCCTCGTCGTGACCGACGTGTACTCGGCAGGCGAGCCACCGCGGCCCGGCGTCAGCGGACACAGTGTCCTGGATCCGGTGCTGTCCGCCCATCCCGGGCGTAGAGCCCATCACGTCGCGAACCTGGACGAACTGGAGGAACTCCTCGACGGTCTCCTCCGACCCGGCGACCTCTGCCTGACCCTGGGGGCCGGCGACCTCACCACCATGCCGACGCGGCTGGTGGGGCGATGGGGCGGAACATGAGCGATGCAACCAGCCTGCTGGCGGCCCGCCTCTCCGACGCCGGCCTGTCGCCCACGCGGGACCATCCCCTCGGCCCCCTTTCGACCTATCGGGTGGGCGGTTCCGCCGCCGTGTTCGTGGAGGTCGTCGATGAGTCCGCTCTCCAGCGTGTCGCCACCGCGGTGGTGGGCAGCGATGTGGAGGTTCTCGTCGTCGGCAGGGGTTCCAACCTCCTTGTCGGCCAGGGCGGCTTCGACGGCCTGGCCGTGCAACTGGGTGAGGGGTTCGGCCGGGTGGAGTTGGACCTGGACGCGGCCGTCGTGACAGCCGGTGGGGCAGCGAGCCTGCCGATGGTCGCCCGCCGGACGGCCGCGGCAGGGCTGAGCGGATTCGAGTGGGCGGTGGGCGTTCCGGGCAGCATCGGCGGAGCGGTGCGGATGAACGCCGGGGGTCACGGCTCCGACATGGCCGCTTCGTTGAGGTCGGTCCGCGTCCTCGACCTGGCGACAGGCGAAGCTGGTGATGTGCCGGCCGATTCCCTCGATCTGTCCTATCGGCACTCCTCGGTGCTCCCCTCCCAAGTGGTGGTGGAAGCGACCCTTGGCCTGCGACACGGAGACGTTGCGGCCTCGGAGTCGAAGATCTCCCAGATCGTTCGCTGGCGTCGCGAACACCAGCCCGGCGGAGCCAACGCCGGCTCGGTCTTCACCAATCCGGAGGGCGACTCCGCGGGCCGGCTCATCGATCTCGCCGGATGTAAGGGCCTCCGCATCGGCTCGGCGGTGGTTTCGGAGAAGCACGCGAACTTCATCCAGGTCGACCCGGGCGGCTCGGCAGATGACGTGTTGGCGCTGATGGCCGAGGTGCAGCGGCGGGTGATGGACCACTGCGGTGTCGAGTTGGCGGTCGAGACCCGACTCGTCGGTGCAAGGAGTGCAAGATGAACGACGACGACTCTGCGCCGCGTGGTGGTGGGGTGGTCCAGCTCGAGGCCCCCGACCCGCCGGTGATAATCGATCCGGCCCAGCCGGACCAGCGGGTCGTTGCAGAGACGGTCGCCCCGGTGATCCTGCTGCCCCACGTCGTCGTCGATGCGGAGGCAGAGCCACTCCTGCGTATCGAACCGCGCCTGCGGGCGCGCCGGATAGAGGCAAGGCGAACGGCGCGACGGCATCGCCGACGGATCTTCATCACGATCGGAACCGTGGTGGTCCTCGTCGGAACACTCGCAGGGCTGCTCTATTCACCGGTGCTCGACGTGGACCGCATCGAGGTGGCCGGAGCGCATCACCTGAGCGAAGCCCAGGTGGTGGCGGCTTCGGGCATCGGCATCGGAGAGCGGCTCTATGACCTCGACTTGGACATCGCTCGTCGTCGCATCGCCCGCCTGCCCTGGATCCGACGGGTGCGGGTCGAGCGCCGCTGGCCCGACGGGGTACGGATCCGTGTATCCGAGCGGAAGCCGCTGGTGGCGGTTGCCACCGAAGGTGGACAACGTCTGGTGGTTGCCACAGGCGGTGTAGTCGTCGGTCCTGCGAAGGGGTTCGAGGCGGGCCTGGCTCTGGTGGGCATCGAGGGCTTCTCACCCCGGGTGGGCGCCCGCCTCGATCCCGACCAGGCGCGGTCAGCGGAGGTGGTCTCCGCTCTTCCCCAGGTGGTGACCGCCGCCATGGCGGACGCGACCATCTCGGCGGAGGGCGAGCTCACCGTCAAGCTCACATCGAGCGGCGAGGTGTGGTTCGGCCGACCCGAGGACCTGTCCTGGAAGCTCTCCACCGTCGAGTCGCTCCTCGGTGGCAAGGTGGTGCTCGGCTGTCTCGGCCGCATGGATCTGCGGATCGCGACGGCGCCGGTGATCAGCCGAACATGTTGAGTCGGTGGGGGCTTCGGTGCAGAGAGGTTCGACCACGGCTCAACCTGTCATTTAGAGTGACCTTTCGGTCGAGGTCCACCTCGGTAGCCGCTCCGGCAATTCAGAGAGAGGGGTCTCAGGCTGATGTCTCATAGCCCGCAGAACTACCTGGCCGTCATCAAGGTGGTCGGCATCGGTGGTGGTGGATGCAACGCTGTGAACCGGATGATCGACGCCGGGCTCAAGGGCGTCGAGTTCATCACCATCAACACCGACGCGCAGGCGTTGCTCATGTCCGACGCCGATGTGAAGCTCGACATCGGCCGCGAGGTCACCCGAGGGTTGGGCGCGGGCTCCGACCCCGAGGTGGGGCGGACTGCCGCAGATGACCATCGCGCGGAGATCGAGGAGGTCTTGCGTGGCGCCGACATGGTCTTCATCACTGCCGGCGAAGGTGGCGGCACCGGGACGGGTGCAGCGCCGGTCGTAGCCGAGGTCGCGAAGCAGCAGGGTGCGTTGACCATCGGTGTCGTCACGCGTCCGTTCACCTTCGAGGGACGTCGCCGAGCGGTCCAGGCCGAGCAGGGCATCGGCAAGTTGAAGGAGAAGGTCGACACCCAGATCGTCATTCCCAACGATCGGCTGTTGTCGGTCGCCAACGACAAGACCTCGATGCTCTCGGCGTTCAAGATGGCCGACGAGATCCTGTTGCAGGGTGTCCAGGGCATCACCGACCTGATCACCACCCCCGGGCTGATCAACACCGACTTCGCAGACGTGAAGATGATCATGCACGACGCCGGCTCCGCGCTCATGGGTGTGGGTTACGGCTCGGGCGACGGCCGGGCGCTTGACGCCGCCCGCCAAGCCATCAGCTCGCCGCTGTTGGAATCGGCCATCGACGGGGCGCGCGGGATCCTCCTCAACATCTGCGGCGGATCCGACCTCACCCTCTTCGAGGTGAACGACGCCGCCACGGTCATCCACGAGGTTGCACACCCCGAGGCGAACATCATCTTCGGGGCGGTGATCGACGACGAGATGGGCGACGAGGTCCGGGTCACGGTGATCGCAGCCGGTTTCGAGCGCTGGGACGACGGCCGCAAGAAGCCGGAACGCTCCTCGAAGGTGGTCGCCGACGATCTCGATGTCGCCGACGTGTTCGCGGAGGTCTCCGACGACGGTGACGACGACGACGACTTCGACGTCCCTTCGTTCCTGAAGTAGCCCCGTGGTCGTCACGCGGTTCGGTACCGCGGCCGACGGCGATCTGGCGATCGATGCGCCGCAGCCCGGGCTGGACCAACGTCGGGGCCGGATCTGTCCCTATCCGTGGACGTGGCTCCGCCAGGTCCACGGGGCGCGTGTCGTCACGGTGAACCGGCCCGGGGAGTGGGCGGGGGCCGAGGCGGACGCAGCGGTCACGACAGTCGGTGGTGCGTGTCTGGCGATACAGAGCGCCGATTGCGCGCCGGTGCTGTTGCGCTCGGTTGACGATTCGGTGATCGGGGCGGCACATGGGGGATGGCGTGGCCTCTACGACGGAGTCCTGGAGGCAACGGTCGAGGCGATGGTCGAGCTGGGAGCAACCGGGGTGGTCGCAGAGCTCGGTCCCTGCATCTCGCCGTCGCGCTACGAGTTCGGCGCCGCAGACCTCACCGCCTTGGCGATGCGCTTCGGGCCAGAGGTCATAGCCGCGACCGACGACGGCAGGCCGGCGTTCGACCTGCCCGCCGCGGTCCGCTCGGCGTTGCACGCCTGCGGCGTCGAGCTGGTCGGTGCCGCCCCGCCCTGCACCGCGTCGGACGAGCGCTTCTTCTCGTGGCGGGCCCGGAGCGACGTGGGACGGCAGGCGTCTGTGACCTGGCTGGCCGAATAGGTCGTAGCTGCCGAACCGGCGCCGGAATCCGTCGGCGGAGGGCGGATCCGTACGCAACTTCGGTGGGCGCAGCGAGGGAATATGGCCCACCTCTTGGGGGCCGGTGTGCGAAACTGGGGCTGATGGCAACAAGCGGCGGCGGAGGAGAACCATGAGCAGCATGTTGCGAAAGGGGATGTCGTGGCTCGGGTTGGGGCCCGATGAGGACTACGAGGAGTACGACTTCATCGACGACCAGTTCGACTACGAGGACGCCGAGCCGCCGGCGCCCTCCGGCGCGGCATCTCGCCCCGCGCCCCGCCCTGTGGCGAGGCCGCAGATCGTCACCGAGGATTGGGACGAGGCCGAGCCCGGGGGAATCCGGGTGCTTCCCTCGAACGGACCCACCTCGAGTCCGTCCGAAGGGCCGCGGGCGCGTGGTGTGGTGCGACCGTTGCCGACGGCCTCCGCGGCGCGCCCACAGGTGGTGTCGCCACGTTCGTTCAACGACGCCCAAGAGGTCGGCGACCTCTTCAAGCGCCGCCAACCCGTGGTGTTGAACCTCCAAGGGCTCGACCGCGACCTGGCGCGCCGGCTGCTGGACTTCGCGAGCGGTGTCGCGTACGGGCTCGGCGGGACCGTCGAGCGTGCCGCCTCGCACGTCTATCTCGTCACGCCGATCGACGTGGAGATCTCCGCGGAGGACCGGCGTCGCATCCAGGACGGCGTCTTGGCCGAGTAGTCGGCGTGGGCCCGCCCCGGGGGTCGGGCCCTCCGCGGCGGGCAAGGGGGCGGTGGCTACCATGAACGCGATGGACGCCGATGTCACACCAGAGCTCATCGAGGAGATCGACTTCTCCGAGAAGTTCCGTGGATACGACCCCGATCAGGTCGACCGCTTTCTGGAGCGTGTCGGCGCCACTTTGGTTGTCCTCCAGGGTCGGATCGAGGAGCTCTCGTTGCGCGCCCAGCGCGCGGAGTCCGAGGTTGTCGAGCTGCGCGAGCGTCCCGTGTCGCTCAGCGGGCTCAGCGACGACGAGGACATCGAGGTGGCCTCCCGCACTCTCCTTCTCGCGAAGCGCACCGCCGAAGCGGCCATCGCCGAGGCGCGACAGGAGGCGGCGGCATTGCTGGGCGACGCGCGTGCCCGCGCCGAGGCCGAAACCACCGACGCCACGGTGGAAGCGGATCGCCTGGTGAGGGAGGCGCAGTCCCAACGTGACGAGTTGCTCGGCGCCGCCCGTGAGGAGGTTGAACGTGAGACCGTCGTGATCCGCGAGCAGCTGAGGAGCGAGATCGCCGAACTGGAAGCGCGCAAGGGCCACCTCGTCACCGACATGGCCGCGATCGAGGCCCATGTCGAGCACTACCGGGGGCGCCTCGAGGGTGTCTCCGAGGCCATCCGCACAGTGCTGGACGATCCCGAGGCGCTGAAGGTGAGGCCTCTCGCGGTGGATGCCTCGCCGCCTGGGTCGGCCTTCTACTACACGGGGTCGAACCCCGTCGTGAACGCCGCCACCACGTCGCCGCTGTCGTCGCCGGCGGCGGATGCGGCGATCGAGGAGATCCCCCCACCCGAGTTCGTCGTGCCCGACGCGGTCTCGCCGGCGGGCGCTTCGGTGGAAGCCGATGTGGAGCCCGGCGACGCTGCTGAGGGTGAGCTGCCCGGTGCCGCAGACCCGTGGGCGCCGGGGAGCTGGTCGGAGGTCTCCGCCGTGTTGGACGAGCGGGAAGCGAGCGGCAGGCTGTTCGTCGATGATGGGTCCGGCCGCTCCGGTCGATCCTTCGAAGAAGTGTTCGAGCCGGCCGAAGTGGCCGCTGAGGGGATCGTCACGCAGCCGGTGGACCAGCCCACCGAGGCTTACGACGCGATCGACGACCGTTACCTCCGCGATCTGGACCAGGCTGTGAACACGGCCGCCGACGACGACGCCATGAGTGCGTTCTTCGACGGTGGCGAGGAAGGGGGGCGACGCTTCGGTCGTCGCCGCTGAGCCGTGTAGCGGTCGGAGTCCGGGTGGAGGCCCCCACATCGGCCCCCGCTCCGACCCGGGCGAAAAGCACCACCGGATCGGGAGCGGTTTTCACCCGGTACCGCTGGGTTGCCCTGTCGACGGAGATGCGTGACTAGGCTTCGGCGCCACCTTTCCGGGCAACCCCGAGGGAGATCCGAACCAATGGCGACGAAGAAGACGGCTGCTGCCCCGGCCAAGAAGGCAGCTCCCGCCAAGAAGGCACCGGCGAAATCAACGGCGAAGAACTCGGCTGCCAAGTCGACGACGGCAAAGGCGCCCGCGGCAAAGGTGCCCGCGAAGAAGGCGCCCGCCGCCAAGAAGCAGCCGGCGAAGAAGGCGTCCGCAACGACGGCGAAGCGGGCAACCGCAACGAAATCGCCGTTCGACGCCAAGTTCCTGGCGGCGCAACGAGCGCTTCTGCTCTCGGAACGGGAGAACTACAACCGTCAGGCGGAGGCGCTCACAGCCGAGGCAGTGTCGCTGACTGAGAACCGCGAGCCCGGCGATGTCCAGTTCGACGAAGAGTCGGGCGAGGGAGACACCCTGGCAGTCGAGCGGGAGCGTGACCTTGCCCTTGCCGCCCAGGCGCGGGTGGCCATCGATGAGATCGATGCCGCCCTGAAGCGGATCGACGACGGCACCTATGGCATCTGTCGTGCATCGGGGCTCGCCATCCCCAAGGAGCGGCTGAAGGCCATCCCGTGGGCGACCGAGCGCGTCGAGTACAAGGTCGGTGGGTTTGGAAGGCTCTGAAGAGGCCTCTTTTCCGCAACGACGGCTTCGTCGGGCTCCGCTGGTCGCCGGTGCGGCGTTGGCGGTGCTCGCCGTGGATCAGGTGTCGAAGTCCTGGGCGGTGGAGCGCCTGTCGCCGGAGGGATCGCCCGGGATCGAGCTTGTGGGCGGATTGGCGTTCCGTCTGGCGTTCAACAAGGGCATGGCCTTCAGCCAGTGGCAGGGGGGTGGCCCGTTCATCGCGCTCGTGGCCGTTGGCATCATCAGCGTGCTCATCTGGTTCTCGCGTTCGATCCACCGCCGGTGGCATCTCCTTCTCGTCGGCGTGGTGATCGGCGGTGCCGCGGGAAACCTGGTCGATCGGGCGTTCCGTGCCGGCGAGGGATTCCTGGGCGGGCGGGTTGTCGATTTCGTCTACGTCGGGTGGTGGCCGACGTTCAACGTCGCGGATGCCGCGATCGTCGTAGGTGGGATCCTGCTGGCCATCCTCCTGAGTGTGCAGGAGGATCAGGAGCCCGAGGGCAAAGCCGAACCCGAGTCATCGACGCTGGAGCGGTGAACGACGAGGTTCTCCCCGCGGCGCTCGACGGCGAGCGAGTCGACCGGGTCGTGGCGATGCTCACAGGGTGCTCCCGCTCTGAGGCCGCCGACGCGATCTCGGCGGGAACCGTGTTCGTGGACGATCGGCCCGTGACCAAGGCTTCGCTCCGCCTGCTGGAGGGTCAACGCGTACGCGTCGAGGGTGATCCGATTCGTGTGGTTTCGCCACCCGCTGCCGATCCGGACGTGGCCTTCTCGGTGCTTCACGCGGACGACCACGTGATCGTCGTGGACAAACCGGCGGGACTGGTCGTCCACCCGGGTGCGGCCCACTCGGAGGCGACGCTGGTACACGGCTTGTTGTCCAGGTTCCCTGAGCTCGCGACGGTGGGTGGCGATCCGCTACGTCCGGGGATCGTCCATCGGCTCGACAAGGGCACTTCGGGATTGCTCGTGGTCGCGCGGAACGCAGATGCGTTCGAGTCGTTGGTGGACCAGCTCGCCACCCACGAGGTGGATCGCCACTACCGGGCGTTGGTCCATGGGCACTTCGAGACCACCCGCGGCACGATCGACGCTCCGGTGGGTCGTTCCCGGCGTGATCCCTTGCGAATGACGGTCAGCGCGACGGGTCGCAACGCCCGCACCCACTACGAGGTGACGTCGTGCTTCGAGCAGCCGGCGGAGCTGACGCTGTTGGAATGCCGCCTCGAAACCGGTCGGACCCACCAGATCCGGGTTCACCTTCGATCAATTGGGCGCCCCGTTGTGGGCGACGACCTCTACGGCGGTGCGCGGGGCCCCCTACGGCTGGAGCGCCCCTTTCTCCATGCGGCGCAACTCGGCTTCGTTCATCCGGGTACGGGGCGGCAGGTGCAGTTCCACAGCGTGTTGCCCCCCGATCTGGTCGCCGTGCTCGACACCCTCGTGTGAGGGGGCTCGGCTCAGTCGGGCCAGGGGGCGTCTCCGCGGGTGATGGCCACCAGATCCGCGAGCGAGTAGCCCTCCAGCAACGCTCTCATCCGATCCCCGACGTCTCCCCAGATGGCCAGGAGGACACACTGGCCCTCGTGGTCACAGGCCCCGCCGGTGTGAGGTCGGCCGAAGTCGCCCGCTTGGATCGGCCCGTCCACTGCGGAAACGACATCCGCGAGGTTGATCTCCGCGGGTTCCCTTGCCAGGACGTAGCCGCCCCCCACGCCGCGCTTGGATCGGACGAGCCCGGCGCCCTTGAGCGCCAGGAGGATCTGTTCGAGATACGGCTGGGGAAGGCCTGTGCGTTCGGCGATGTCACGAACCGAGGTGGGACCGCCCGAAACCTGGAGGGCGAGCGACAACAACGCCCTCGCCGCGTAGTCGCCACGGGTCGAGACCTTCACCGCGGACATCGTATGGTGCGGCTCCGGACGATCCGCGCAGTACCGTTGGTCCTACGGATGCGACGATGAAACACCGGACTCATCACTGGAGCGGGTGGTCCGTCTCGGTTTGCCGCGGACTGGAGCAAGAGACACATGGCGCTTGATACCAGGCTTGTGCTCCCCGACTACGGGGATGCGTGCGTGTGCAACGTTGCCACGGCACTGCTCGACGACCCGGACCACCTTCCATCTTGGTTCCCCTCCGCTGCGGTCGGCGCCGATCAGGTCGTGATGCTGGTGGTCGACGGGCTGGGCTGGAACCAGCTCCAGGAGAGGCTCTCGATCGCGACGACGATGGCGGCGATGCAGGGCGTGGCCATCACCACCGTGGCGCCGACGACCACTGCCACAGGGCTCACCTCCCTGGCGACCGGCGCGCCGCCGGGGGAGCACGGGGTGGTGGGATACCGCATCGCGATCGGTCGGGACATCCTCAACGTGTTGCGCTGGACCACCTCTCGTGGCGACGCGCGCGACAGCATCGACCCGCGGTCCATAGGCCTGCTGGAGCCGTTCGGTTCCCAGCGCCCGCCTGTGGTGAACCGAGCGGAGGTGGAGTTCTCGGGTTTCACGGAGGCGCATCTGCGCGGCACGCGACACGTTGGCTACCGGATGCCCTCCACCCTCAACGCCGAGGTGGTGCGGCTGCTTCGCAGTGGCGAGCCCTTCATCTACGCGTACTACGACGGGATAGACAAGGTTGCCCACGAGTACGGGCTGGGGGACCACTACGCAGCCGAGCTCCAGGCGATCGACATGATGATCGCAGCGCTCATCGCGGCGCTGCCCAAGAACGCCGCGCTGGTGGTGACGGCCGATCACGGACAGGTTGAGGTGGGTGACAACATGGTTCGGCTTCACCCCGAGGTGCAGAGCTGTGTGGACTTCCAGTCGGGGGAAGGCCGCTTCCGTTGGCTGCACGCGTACCCCGGTTCCGCGCCGGAGCTGCTTGAAACAGCGGGCCGCCATCACGGGGACGTGGCGTGGGTGCTCTCTCGCGAGCAGGTCGTGAGTGACGGGTGGTTCGGGCCGAAGGTGGTCCCAGAGGCCCTGGCGAGGCTGGGCGACGTGGCCGTAGTGGCACGCGAGCCCGTTGCCTTCGAGGATCCAGCGGACACGGGACCGTTCCAGTTGATCGGCCGGCACGGTTCGATGACTGCGGACGAGGTCCTTGTGCCGCTCCTGGTGGCCCGTGGCTGATTCGCCTTGGCCCCCTGAGGCCATAGGCTTCGCCGAATGTCCGATCCATCGATCCCGATGACATCGCCGCTGGCCCCGAGTCCCGAGGTCGTTGCCCCAGACGGAGTGAAGGCACCCGAGACCGTGCCCCGCATCGACGAGGAGATCGAGTCTCCGGGCAAGATCATCCGCATCGGAGCAATGGTCAAGCAGCTGCTGGAGGAGGTGCGCAACACCTCCCTCGACGAGGCGGCACGCGACCAGCTTCGTGACATCTACGAGAACTCCCTGGTGGAGCTGCGAAGCGCCATGTCGCCGGAACTTGCTGGAGAGCTGGATCGTCTCGCGCTGGACTTCGACGATCAGACGGTCCCCTCCGAGGCCCAGTTGCGAATAGCCAAGGCACAACTCGTGGGCTGGCTGGAGGGACTGTTCCACGGAATCCAGGCCGCGTTGGTGGCCCAGCAGATCGCGGCGCGTCAACAGCTCGAGGGGATGCGCGCTCAGATCGCCTCCGGCCCCGGTGGTGGCCCACCCCCCGGGGGTGGCGGTGCCGGTCCGGGCAGCGGATACCTCTGAACCGCGCGATACTCGGGAATCACATCGTTGTAAGCCCCGGCGGGGCCTGAACCGGCTCCCCACAGGGGGGCGTGGCGACCATGGCTGACTCCTTCGTCCACCTCCACCAGCACACCGAGTACTCCATGCTCGACGGCGCGGCGCGCATCGGCGCGGTGGTGGCGAAGGCGGCCGCCGACGGTCAGCCCGCCTTGGGCATCACCGACCACGGCAACATGTACGGGGTTCTGGACTTCTACCGTGAGTGTCGCCGCCACGACGTCAATCCCGTCATCGGCTTCGAGGCCTACATGGCCCATGACCACAGAAGCGAACGCCCGACCCGCCGCGGCAGGCTCGACGACACCGGAGGCGAGGCCGGCGGGGGCCGTAAGCTCTATTACCACCTGACCCTTCTCGCCGAGAACAACACCGGCTACAGGAACCTCATCCAGCTCGCATCCCGCGCGTTCCTCGAGGGCTATTACATGAAGCCCAAGGTCGACTGGGAGATCCTCGCCGAGCACTCCGATGGGGTCATCGCCACCACTGGTTGCCTGGGTGGCCACGTGTTGCAGTCGTTGATGAACGGCAACTTCTCCGACGCCCTCGACAAGGCGGCACGGCTCCAGGACATATTCGGTCGCGACAACCTCTTCGTGGAGATCCAGGACCACGGCATCCCCGACCAGAAGCGCACCAACCCCGAACTCCTGCGCATCGCCAAGGCCATCGGGGCCCCGCTGCTCGCCACCAACGACAGCCACTACGTGGACCGCCACGACGCGGTGTCCCACGACGCCCTGCTCTGCGTGCAGACGGGGTCGCTGATGAGTGACACCGACCGTTTCAAGTTCCAGGGCGACGACCACTACCTGAAGACCGCGAACGAGATGCGTGCCCTCTTCGGGGAGGTGCCCTCGGCTTGTGACAACACGCTGTGGATCGCCGAGCGGGCCAAGGTCGAGATCGAGTTCGACAAGGTGGAGCTACCAAACTTCCCGCTGCCCGAAGGCTTCGACTCCGATTCGTCCTACCTTCAGCACCTGACCCTCGATGGCGCCAAACAGCGGTGGGGAGATCAGCTCAGCGAAGAGATCTCCGATCGTCTCGCCTACGAGCTGAAGGTCATCGACGACATGGGGTTCAGCTCCTACTTCCTGATCGTGTGGGACCTCATCCGCTTCGCCCGTGACAACGGCATCAGGGTCGGGCCGGGTCGGGGTTCCGCCGCAGGATGCGCCGTGGCCTACACGTTGCGGATCACCGACCTCGATCCCATCCGTTACGACCTGCTCTTCGAGCGGTTCCTGAACCCGAGCCGTATCTCCATGCCCGACATCGACATGGACTTCGACTCGCGTCGTCGTGACGACATGATCCGCTACGCGGCGCAGAAGTACGGGCGCGACCGGGTTGCGCAGATCGTCACCTTCTCCACCATCAAGGCCCGCGCCGCTGTGCGCGACGCGGCCAGGGTGTTGGGAAAGCCCTACGTGGTGGGCGACAAGGTGGCCAAGGCCATGCCGCCTCTCAGCATGGGTCGGGACACGCCGCTGCGTGCCTGCTTCGAGCTGGAGCCGAAGTACGAGGACGGCTACAAGATGGCCGCCGAGCTGCGGGCCATGTACGACACCGATCCCGACGCCAAAGAGGTGATCGAGGTCGCCAAGGGCCTGGAGGGTCTGCGACGCCAGGACGGGATCCACGCGGCGGCAGTGGTGATCACCCGCGAGCCGCTCACCGACTACCTGCCCGTGCAGCGCAAGCCGGAGTCGGGCCAGGACCCCGACGACGCCCCCGTCGTCACCCAGTACGAGATGCACGGCGTCGAGGACCTGGGCCTGTTGAAGATGGACTTCCTCGGGTTGCGGAACCTCGACGTCATCAGCGACACCCTCGATCTCATCCGCAGGACCCGAGGCGTCAGCATCGACATCGACAACGTGGCTCTCGACGATCCAGTGACCTACGAGCTGTTGGGGCGAGGCGACACCGTCGGTGTGTTCCAGCTCGAGAGCTCGCCCATGCGCGACCTGATCCGCCGCCTGGCTCCCGACTGCTTCGAGGACGTGGCCGCGCTCATGGCCCTCTACCGACCCGGCCCCATGTCGGTGAACATGCACACCGACTACGCGGACATCAAGAACGGCCGCAAGCCCGTCAGCTACTTCCATCCCGACGCAGAGGAGCTGCTCGCGGACACCTACGGCCTCATGATCTACCAGGAGTCGGTGATGCGCGTGGCGCAGCAGTTCGCCGGCTACTCCCTGGCCGAGGCCGACAACCTCCGAAAGGCGTGTGGCAAGAAGATCCGTGAGCTGATGGCCAAGGAGCGCGAAGGCTTCGTCGCCGGGGTCGAACGGCAGGGCCACGGCGCCGCGCTCGGAACCGAGCTGTTCGACATCATCGAGCAGTTCGCCGACTACGCGTTCAACAAGAGCCACAGCTACGGGTACGGCTTCGTCTCCTTCCAAACCGCGTACCTCAAGGCGAACTTCCCCAACGAGTACCTCTCCTGCCTGCTCACCAGCGTGAAGACGAACCTCGACAAGGCGGCCGTGTACCTCGCCGAGTGTCGTGCCATGGGGATCGAGGTCACGGTCCCCGACATCAACCGGGCCCACAAGGACTTCGCCCCCGCCGGCGAACAGATCGTCTTCGGTCTCTCCGCTGTGCGCAACGTGGGCGAGGGCCTCGTGGAGCACATCCTCGACGCCCGAGCCGAGGGCGGTCCTTTCGAGGACTTCTACGACTTCTGCCAACGGGTCAACACCCAGGCGCTGAACAAGAAGACCGTGGAGTCGCTGATCAAGGCAGGTGCGTTCGACTCGCTGGGCCACCCGCGGCAGGGTCTGTTGGTCACTTTCGAACAGATCGTCGAGCAGACCCTCGCTCGCCGTCGCGAGCACGACATGGGGGTCATGTCGCTCTTCGGTGCCGGTGAGGACACGCCGACCTTCGACGAGCGGACGCCGGTACCGGAGATCGAGTTCGACAAGAAGCAGCGGCTGGCCTTCGAGAAGGAGATGTTGGGCCTCTACGTCTCGGACCACCCGCTACTGGGGGCGGAACAGTCGCTGCGGCGTCGCATCGACTGCGGGATTGCGGAGCTCACCGAGGTCGATGACGGCGCCCAACGCACGGTGGGTGGGGTCATCACCGGATTGCAGCGGAAGTGGACCAAGCGCGGAGATCTCATGGCCGTGTTCACGCTTGAGGACCTCCAGGGCTCCATCGAAGCGATGGTCTTCCCGAAGACGATGGCCGATGTCGGCCACCTGCTCGATGACGACCTGGTAGTGCTCGTCGAGGCGCGTATCGACAAGCGGGAGGACTCCCCGAAGCTGATCGTGCGCAACGTCGAATGCTTCGAGCCCATGGCGGACGTAGCGCCTCCGCTTCGTATCCAGATGCATCCCAATGCTCTATCCGACGATGTCGTCGATCGCCTCAAGGGCCTTCTGCGGGATTTCCCGGGCCAGTCCGAGGTGTTCATACATCTGGGCGATCGCCAGGTGATCCGCCTGCCCGATCAGTTCAGCGTCGATGCCAAGGGAGGCCTCGTCGGCGAACTGCGGGTTCTGCTCGGAGCCGAAGCGGTCCGACTCAACTGAGGTGGACCTCTCGACTTGAACCGGGTGGGCCGCGACCACTGAACTATTGGGGCCACCTCTCTACCCAACCACCGGGGGATTCATGGCGCTTGTTGCCAACACCAAGGACTGCACGCAGCTCAGCGACACGGAACTGGCCGAGATGGCCGACCTCAGCGCCGAGGGTCCGGGGCGCTATGAGATCGGTACCCTCAACAAGCAGGCCGAGGCATGGGTGCTGTGCACCCACGTACGCGAAGGAAACGCCATCCGCGGCTTTTCGTTCTCCACGTTGGAGCGAATCGGCGGCACGCCGGCGGTTCTATTGGGCATGGGATATGTGAAGCGCCACTCGCGGCGAGACGCGATCCTCAAGGCGGTCATGGCCGACAACTACCGCAGGGCGCTGATGGCGTTCCCCGACGAGGACGTGTTGGTGGGCACCCGATTCAACCGTCCTGACGGCTTCGAGGCCTACAAGGTGTTGGCCGACCAGATCCCCCGCCCGGGCCACAAGGCGTCGGGCGAGGAGCGTGCCTGGGGACGGCGCCTGGCGAAGCGCTTCGGGGTGGACGGGTCCTACAACGACCAGACCTTCGTCGTCGCCGGCGACGGCACCTATCCATTGGTGATGGACCACGAGTCGCTCAAGCCCGAGAAGCTCGAACCCGAGGTGGTCAAGGCGTTCAAGGCGCTCAAGGCGAGACAGGGCGACGCGCTCATCACCTTCGGTTGGATCATGGCCGAGGAGCTCCTCAAATACGCGTAGCCGAAGCGTTGGCGTCGCGGCGCTCCTGCCGCGACTTCGACGCCACCCCGATCCCCGACGGCGTGCTTCGACGCGTGCTGGCAGCGGCGGGGCGTGCGCCCTCGGCCGGCAACACCTGGGGACTTGATCTCGTCCTGATTCGTGATCCGGATCGCTACTGGGACCTGACGCTTCCTGCGGGTCCACGCCGCGACGCGTTTCGGTGGCCGGGGCTACTGAAGGCTCCGGTCCTGGTGGTGCCCGTCGTCGAGCCGGATGCCTACGTGCGGCGCTATTCGGAGCCCGACAAGGTGAACAGCGGCCTCGGATCCGGCGAGGACTCCTGGGCGGTTCCGTACTGGTGGGTCGATGGAGGTGCGGCGGTGATGTCGATGATGCTGGCCGCCACGGCCGAGGGGCTCGGGTCGCTCCTGTTCGGCCAGTTCGGTCACGAGGCGGCGGTGGCGGAGCTCCTGGGGATTCCGCCCGGCCACGTCGCGCTGGGGACCGTGGCGCTGGGCCGGCCGCGGGGGCGGTCCAACCCGTCGGTATCGGCGCTCCGTGGGCGACCTGGCCTCGATGGGTTCCTCCACGACGAACGATGGTGAACAGGTAGGGTCAATCCGCTGTTCTCGGCGAATATCCCGAATCGGGGGAGGGTGCTCACGTGCAGAAGTTCTGGTCGAACCTCGCCGTCCAGTTGGGCAAGCACGCAGGGGTCGTCTCGGTGGTCGGGCTCGGCCTCACCTTGTTGTTGGGGCTGGGCACGACCCAGCTGAAGTTCGCCACCGGCCAGGACAGCTACCTGAACAAGAGCGAGCAGGTCTACAAGGACAACGTGGCCTACCAGCAGCTCTTCGGTGGCCAGGCGATGTTGAGCGTCATCCGCATGGACAGCGGCCACACCCTCGACGAGCTGTTCGACGCGGCGGGTCAGGCGAAGTTCACCGAGATGAACGAGGAGCTGACCGGCCCGCGGGGTGTCACACAGAACGTGATCACACCGCTGACCGCGCTCGAGTTCTCCCACAACCTCGTCACGGCCGAAGGTGGCATCACGGCCAGCGTCGCGGGCAAGGGTCTGTTGGCCGCGGCCGCCGCTGCCACCGAGTCGGGCGACGCCGCGTCCGGCGAGGCACGGCTGAAGGACTCGCTCAGCACCCTCGGACGGGTCAACGCCATCGCCGAGGCGGAGCGGAACCTGACGAACCCCGAGTGGGTGAAGTTCCTGCTCTACGACAACGCCGGCAACGTGCGCAAGGCGCTCAAGCCGTTCTTCCCCAACCAGAACACCGCGCAGGTGATCTCGCGGCTCCACGGCAACCGGTCGATCGAGATCGAGGGAAGGGAGGCCGCCGCCGTGGAGCGTGCGGCGAAGGTTCTGACCTTCGAGAACGCCAAGGTCACAACCGCGGGTGCCCCCGTGCTGCTACGCGACCTGAACGACTATCTGCGTGGCGGCATGTTGACCCTCGGCGGCATCGCGGTGGCGATCATGGTGGTCATCCTCCTGCTCCTCTTCAGCGTGCGATGGCGCCTGCTTCCGTTGCTGGTCGTGTTGGTGGGCTGCGTGTGGGCCTTCGGGCTCGCGGGGTACCTGGGGATCCCCCTCACCATCGTGACGATCGCCGGCCTGCCGGTGATGTTGGGCGTTGGCATCGACTACGCCATCCAGATGCACGCGCGCGTTGAGGAGGAGGTGATAGTCGACCGCTCCGACGCCCCGATCCAGGAGACGGCCCGCAACCTCGGGCCTGCCCTGTTGGTCGTGACGTTCGACGCGGTGTTCGCATTCCTGGCCCTGAGGTTCGCGAAGGTGCCGATGATCCGCGAGTTCGGCCTGTTGTTGGCGGTCGGCATCGCCGTGATCTGCCTGGGGTCGATCGTCATCCCTCTTGCCACGCTGGGGATCCGTGAGTACAGGAGCCCCACCGTCGGCCAGGACTTCCGTGAGGGACCGCTCGGGCGCTTCGTCGTCCGTCTCGGATCGCTCCCCGCTCTTGCGGCGATCCCCCTCATCGCGATCAGCATCGCGATCTTCGCGTGGGGTGTTGCGGTCGAGGACGACCTGGTCATACAGACCGATCCGGTCAAGTGGGTGAACCAGTCCTCACAGATCATCGAGGATCTCCACACGATCGAGGACAAGGTGGGCGGCGCCAACGAGATGGGCGTCTACATCCAGGGCGACCACAACCTCATGGCCGATCAGGCGACCATCGACTACGTCGATGCCTTCGAGCGTGAGTTCGCCAACGACGAGCGCGTGGTGTTGGGAACCAGCCTCGTCACCACGATGCGCGACCTCATGTACGTGCCCGGCGCCGCTGACGTCACCCCCACCGCTGCCGACATCCAGGGCGCCTTCGAGGTGGCACCGCGTGACATCAGGCTGTCGGTGGTCGCCGACGACGGGAAGGCCCTCAACATCGTCTACCTGACCGCCCGCGGCTCGCTGAAGCGGCAGGAGGGACTGGTGCGCGCCATCCGGGCGCGCGTCGGGCGGGTTGAGCCGCCGGCTGGGCTCAAGGTGACACCCTCGGGTCTGGCGGTAGTCGGGGTAGGGCTGCTGAACAACCTCGAGTCGAACCGGATCCTGCTCACCTACCTGTCGATCGCGTTCGTCGGGGTGTTCCTGGCGTTCCGGCTCCGTTCGGTCGTGAGATCGCTGCTCTCGTTGGTGCCCGTGTTGATCGCGGTCGGTCTGGCGTCCATCGTCGCGTGGGCGTTGAGTTGGCAGCTCAGTCCGATGACGGCCGTGGGTGGACCGCTGGTGGTGGCGGTGTGCACCGAGTTCACGTCGCTGATCCTGTTGCGCTTCGTCGAAGAGCGGGGCCGAGGCGAGGCGCCCCAGGAGGCCGTGGACGTGACTGCGGCTCGCACCGGACGAGCCTTCGTGGTCTCGGGGCTGACCGCGATCTCCGGTGTTGCCGTCCTGTCGTTCTCGTCGTTGCCGCTGTTGCGTGACTTCGGTCGGATCGTGGCCATGAACGTGGCCGTGGCGTTGTTCTCCGCGCTCGTGGTGTTGCCCCCCATGCTCGTGTGGGCCGACGACGACAAGCGGGGTTGGGTGTCGAAGGGGCTGCTCAAGCGGCGACCACCCGCGGAGCCGTTGATCAAGACCGACTACCACCCTGCGCCGCCCCCGTCCTAGACGGTTGGTTCCAAGGCTCGGCGAATCTCACCAACTTGCGTACGTTTCCGTCGCCGGAGGACGGATCCGTACGCAAGTTCGCCTTGGAACTACTCCTCTAGGCGTGAAGGTCGCGGCGGTCAGGCGTTTGCCGCGACGAGCCCGACCAGCCCCAGAAGTATCACCGCCGAGCAGGCGAGCCGCCGGGAGCCCATGTGCTCGTGGAGCAGCAGCCAGCCTGCGAGCGCGGCAAGCACCACCGACGACTCCCTGAGCATCGACACGTACCCCACCGACGCGTGCCGTACCGCAACCAACACGAGTGTGTAGGCCGCCACACCGGAGGCGCCGGCGAACAGGTAGCGCCACGCCGCGGCGCGCAGCGACGCCCCGAGGTCGGCGATGCGGCCACGGGCGAGCCCGAGAAACCCCACCGTCAGGCCCACTGCCGCTAACAGGGCGAAGCCGTAGGATTGGCCGCTGGCAGCCACACGCGCACCGTGCGAGTCGATCACCGTATAGGTACCGATGGTTGCGGCGGTCAGCATCGCCGAGAAGAGCGAACGCCGGCTGGGGCGTGTGCCCACGAGCGCGGCGAGGCCCGCGGCGATGACGCCGATGGCCGACCAGGTAGCCGCCGAGACGTGGTCGTCGAGCAGTACCACGCCACCGAGCGCGGCCACCAGCGCACCGCCGCCGCGGGCGAGGGGGTAGGCGAAGGAGAAGTCGCCGTGGTCGTAGGCCCAGATGAGCCCCATCACGTAGAGGACATGGACGCAGGCGGATGCCACGATCCATGGAAGCGCTGCCTGGCCCGGCAGTCCGACGATGCAGAGGGCGGCAGCGGACAGCGCGCCGCCGATCGAGAACTGGCCCACCAACGCCAGCTCACGGTCGTCGCTGGTCTTGGCGATCAGGTTCCAACCGGCATGGAGAGCGGCGGCCACCAGGGCGAGGACGGTCGCCGGGAACACGGCTCAGGTGGTGGGTTCGGGGAGCCCGATTGGATTTGGAAACGGGAAGATCCCGCTGCTGCGGACCTGGCCGGCGAGCGGCTCCACCAGAAGCGGGAGCAGGTCTGCTCCCGCTTCGGTCAGGCCGTCGGCGAAGGGCTGCCAGGCGAGCTCGTCGGTCCGGCGCTCCAGTTCCTCGTGCAGTTCGGAGCCGGCCGCCGTGGGGGATCCGTCGGCTTCGAGGAGCCCTCGTCGGGCCAGCGCGGCCTTCGCCGCGTCCCACTCCTGGTCGCTCCAGCCCCGTGCCGAGCGCAGGTCGTCGTCGCCGACTTGGGTGCTTGCCACGATCAGTTGGTGGCACTCCACGCCGGAGAGGTCGTGCGCCACGAGGAGGGCGACATGGCCGTCACCGCGGTGCTCACGCAACGAGGTGGCGCACTGCCACAGCGCCGCCACGGGGTCCTGGGGAAGGGGTAGCTGTTGGTTGGCGGCGAACAGGGTGCGACCGTCGGGTCGTGCCTGACGCACCGCGGAGCTGAGAAGCGGCACGATCCGTGCCGCCTCGGCTTCGATCCCCGGGACGAGCCGGCGAAGAGACGCGGCGGCGGCAGTGCTGCGGGCGTCGAGAACGGCAACGGGCTCCGCGAAGCGCCAGGCGTCGGGTATGGCCCGGCGAACCAGCCCGGGCGCGAAGTTGTAGAAGGTCGCTTCGACCGGTCCCGGGCCGACCGCGCCCAGTGGCGCAGCCCGTCCCGCGAAGTAGCTCATCCAGAAGCCCTTGAGGCCCAGGCCCTGGAGTGCCTCGGTGACGGATCGGTCGAAGTACACCACGGCGTGCAACATCTCGAGGTGGTGCCACAGCCGCCGCGCCGGATGTGTCGGTGAGGCGTTCACGAGATCTGTGCCTCCAAGTCCGCGGGATCCGAGACGGGGATGCCGCAGGCATAGTTGCGACACACGTAGCCATGCCCTTCATCTCGTCCCTCCCACAGCGGCCCCGCCAGACGATCCCCCCATGAGAGGACGGCGTTGGGTCGCCACCGCGCCCGTAGCGCAGCCAACAGATCTGGGCGATCGCCTGTGATCACGACTTCGTCGAGGCCCGAGGCCACAAGCTCGGCCGCTTCGAGCAGGTGGCTGAACGCCCGCGGGTGGCGTAGCGCCACCGGCGCCAGCGCGTTCAGCACGCTCTCGGCGATCTCCCGCAGGTCGGGCCGATCGACCAGCGGCGCCAGCCGGATCAGAGCGACCGCCGCCATCGACTGCGCCGAGGGAGTGGCGTTGTCCTGAAGATCTCGCGGCCGGCACAGCAGTGGTTCCGCGTCGGATCCGGTTGTCCAGAACAGACGTGCATCGGGATCCCAGAACAGCTCCACCAGCCCGTCCGCAGCGGAGGCGGCGACTTCGAGCCAGCGAGCTGCCCCGGTGAGTTCATAGACGCGGGTGTACGCATCGACGACTGCGGCGTAGTCCTGTGCGTACCCAAGGTGTCGGGGCCCCGAAGCGGCCTGCCAGGACCGCATCCACCGTTGATCGTCGCGGCGGAGGTTCTTCAACAGGAACCCCGCGTTTGTGAGAGCGGCCTCGGTCCAGTCCTGCCTCCCGACCGCTGAGGCGGCCTCGGCCAGAGCTGCGAGGAACAGCGCATTCCATTCGCACAGCACCTTGTCGTCGAGCCCTGGTCGCACCCGCTTGTCCCTGGCTTTGCGTAGCTCGGCGGCGAGCCCGACGATTTCCCCAGGCCGGCTGAACCCACCTATGGGGCGACGCAGAATCGACGTGCCCTCGAAGTTCCCCGCCTCGGTGACCCCGTAGTGGTCCATGAAGGTCGCGGCATCCCTCTCGCCCAGGACCGTCACGATTTCCTCTGGGCGCCACACGTAGAACTTGCCCTCGACACCGTCGGAATCGGCGTCCTCCGCCGAGTACCAGCCCCCGTCGGGATGGGCCAGGTCAGCCAGCACGTAGCCGATGATCTGCTCAACCACGTCGAGGTGGTCATCGGCCCCACGCATCTGCCAGGAGTGCAGGTAGGGGCGGACGAGAAGGGCGTTGTCGTAGAGCATCTTCTCGAAGTGCGGAACCAGCCACTGCTCGTCGACCGAGTAGCGGGAGAAGCCACCACCGAGGTGATCCCAGATGCCTCCGGCCGCCATCGCGTCGAGGCTGTGGCGGGCGGCAGCTAGCGCGTCGGGATCGGGGTGGCGCCTGTGGCGCCGCAGCAAGAGGTCTATCGACATCGCCGACGGGAACTTCGGGGCGGGGCCGAACCCGCCCCACACGTGGTCGTGTTCTGCCACGAGAGCGGCGCCGGCCATGTCGATCGCCTCGATGGTGATGGGCGTGGCGCCGCCCAGTTCGGGCTGTGCGCGGAGATGGTCGGTGAGGTGACCCGCTTGGGTGAGCACATCGTCTCGACGGTTGTGCCAGGCATCGGCGATCGCCTCGCAGACCTGGGTGAACGACGGCATCCCGGCCCGGGCGGTTCTCGGGTAGTAGGTCCCGCAGAAGAAGGGCTCGCCGGTGGGGGTCATGAACACCGTCATGGGCCATCCGCCGCGGCCTGTAGTGGCCTGGGTGGCCTCCATGTAGATGGCGTCGACGTCGGGGCGTTCCTCGCGGTCGACCTTCACGTTCACGAACAGGCGGTTCATCAATGCTGCTGTCTCGTGGTCCTCGAAGGACTCGTGGGCCATCACATGGCACCAGTGACATGACGAGTACCCGATCGACAACAGGACGGGACGATCCTCGGCCTCGGCCCGATCGAAGGCCTCGGGTCCCCACGGGTACCAGTCGACTGGGTTGCCGGCGTGTTGGCGGAGGTATGGGGATGCCTCGCCGGACAGTCGGTTCACCTCCGGCACCCTACTGGCGCTGCGGGAAACGGCCCCGGCGACGGTCCTCGTTCCCAGGTCCGCCCCGTTTCCACCCCCTGCCTCGAACTTGCGTACCGATTCGTCGGTGGGCGACGGATTCCTACGCAGGTTCGCCCCGTTTCCACCCCCTGCCTCGAACTTGCGTACCGATTCGTCGGTGGGCGACGGATTCCTACGCAGGTTCGTGTGGGACTGCGGCCGCTACAGCTCGGCTCGCCGGACCTTTCCCAACGACGTTCGCGGGAGGGCATCGACGAGGGTGAGCTCCTTGGGTGCGGCGGCAGGGGGTAGGTGCTCGGTCGCCAAGGCTCGGAGCGACTCCAGGGTCGGTGGGTTGGAGTGATCGGCGGGCACCACCAGGGCGACAACTCGCCGACCCCACTCCGGGTCGTCGCGCCCCACGACCGCCACCTCTGACACCGCGGGGTGGAGAGACAGCACTGCCTCCACATCGGTCGGCCACACCTTCTCCCCGCCGGTGTTGATCACATCGCCGGCACGTCCAGACACGCTCACCTGCCCGGTTGCCGGGTCGATCGAACCAAGGTCGCCGGTGTGGAACCAACCGTCGGGCCCCACCAGCGCCCTGCCGTCGCGGAAGCTTCGGGCAAGCGCGGGCGAACGCACCAGCAGCTCGCCGTCGGCGCCCACTGCCACCTCGTTGCCGGGCAGTGCCAAGTGGTCATAGACGATCCCCCCGAAGGTCTCGGTCATTCCGTAGGTGGCCACCGTGTTGGGGGGGCGGTCCTGAGCTGGGCGCGACCCTCCCAACAGGATGCGTCTCCAGCGGGTGGCGTCGATGCGTCCCAGTGCGGTGGGAACCAGCGACACGTGGGTGGCTCCTCTGGTGGCCGCCTCATCCACCGCGGAAGCGTCGAAGCGGGGATGGACCTCCAGTTCGGTTGCGGTGACCAGCGAGCGTGCGATCACACCGAATCCGCCGACGTGGTGAAGCGGCAGACACGCCAGCCACTTCACGTCGGGGTCGACGCCGAGTGCGGTGGCCGACACGTGGGCGGCCGACTCAATCGCGGCGTGGGTGTGGATGACAGCGCGTGGGGGCCCGCTGGTCCCGCTGGTCAACATCGCGGTGGCGTCACCCTCGAGCATGTCGAGGGGGTCGTCGAGGAGTCGGCTGCGGCCGTCTTCGACGATGGCGTGGGGGCGGAGCGCCTCGATCTGGCTGCGGCGAAGCGGCGGCGGAGCCGCCGGGTCCAGGGGAGCCACGGCGTCGCCGTCGTCCCAGATCCGACGAACCGTCTCGACGAAGGCCGGCCCGCCGGGCAGAGCGACGGCGACGAGTCTGGTCACGGCCGGCGAATCTACTGGCGGAGCGGATTCGCCAGGGTCGATGGCGACGAGGTCCTCGCCGGTAGATTCGCCCCCCATGTCCCCACCCACCCCCTCCGCACCGCTCGGATGGCGCCGGTGGATTCTGGGTGCGCGTCCACGCACGCTCCCCGCGGCGATGGTGCCGGTGGCGGTGGGCACGGCGGCGGCGATCGAGGGTGGCCACGGCCTGGGCCTCGACTGGTGGAACGCCACGGCAGCGCTTGTGGTCTCGCTCGCTCTCCAGGTGGCAACCAACTACGCCAACGACTACTCCGACGGAATCCGCGGCACCGATGATCCGGGTGCGCGGGTGGGTCCCGCTCGGCTGGTCGGGGACGGCTTGGCCACGCCTCGGGAAGTGAAGCTGGCGATGCTCTTGGCCTTCGGAGCGGCGCTGGTGGCGGGCAGCGTGTTGGTGCTGCGGATCGGTTTCGAGCTGGTCCCAGTTGGCGTGGTGGCCGTCGCCGCGGGCTGGTTCTACACGGGCGGACCGAAGCCCTATGGCTATGCAGGGCTGGGCGAGGTGTTCGTCTTCTGCTTCTTCGGGCTGGTGGCGACGGTCGGCTCCACCTATGTGCAGCTCGAAAGGGTCACATGGTTGTCGGTGGGTTGTGGGGTTTCGATCGGAGCGTTGGCCACCGCGTTGTTGGTGATCAACAACCTGCGCGACATCCCGGGCGACACCCGTGCGGGCAAGCGCACTCTGGCTGTGCGCCTGGGTGATCGCAACACACGTGTGCTCTACGCCTTGCTGATGGCGCTCCCCTTCGTCCTCCTCCCGTTCGTCGCCGGTCTCTCGGGCCGCCCCGTGGCCGCGCTCGGATTCGCAGCGATCCTGTTGTCGACCCCGCCGCTGACCGCTGTGTTGGGCGGTGCCACGGGACCCGCGCTCATCCCGGTTCTGGCCGCGACGGCGCGGGTCGACCTCGTCTACGGCGTGCTTGTTGCCATAGGTCTGTCGATCAGGGTTTGATCACGTCGCTGCGGATCCACCGGGAGATCAGCGAAGCCGCCCGGGGATCCTGGCGATGAACCGTGTGCCCGCCGTTCAGCTCGATGTGGCGCGCGTTGGCGCCGATGGCCGCGCCCACACGGCGCGCAAGCTCCCTGTAGCGGAAGTCGTTGGTCCCGGTGACCAACAACACGGGCATCTTCAGGTCTCCCAGGCGCGACCACAACGGCTCCTGGGTGCCCGCCCCCACCTCCCGCAGGCTCCTGGCGAGACCGGCCGCAGTGTTGCGCAGACGTTCGGCCATGTCACGTTCAGCCACGGCCAGGTCTGCCAGCAGCGGTTGGCTGAACCACTCCTCCAGGAACTGCTCGACACCTATCCGTTCGATCCGCTCTGCGAGCGCTTCGTCGGCGGCGCGCCGCTCGGCTCGCCGGGCCTGCTCGTCGATGCCTGCGGTCCCGCTTATCAGCACCAGGCGCTGGACCACTTCGGGACGCGCGATGGCGACGTGCAAGGCGATGCGTGCTCCCATCGAATATCCGATGTAGGTCGCCTCGCCGCCGGCTCGTGCAGCCAGCTCGGCTGCTCGCCACAGATCTGCGCTGACGTCGGATGCATGGCCGTGGCCCGGTGAGTCGAGGGCCGCCACCGTGTGGTGCGAGGCGAGCTCCGCTCCGAAGGCTCCCCAGCAGCGGCGTGTCTGCGTGAAGCCGTGCAGCAAGACCACGCGCCCGAGCGAGGACTCATCGTCGGAGCCGCCAAGCTCCTCTACCGGCAACGCTTCGCCTCCCACGGAACCGAACCGTAGGCTGGCCGACCGTGTCGACCGAGCCCAACGACTCTCCCGGCGGGCCGCAGGAGCTGATTTCTGCCACCTACGCCGCGACGTTGGTGGACGAGTGGGTGCGCCACGGCGTCCGCCAGGCGGTGGTCTGCCCCGGATCGCGCTCCACGCCGATGGCCGTGGCGCTGGCCGATGATCGCCGGCTCGATGTGGAGATGTGTCACGACGAGCGTTCGGCCGGATTCATCGCCCTGGGCATCGGCAAGGCGACGGGACGCCCGGCGATCGTGTTGACCACCTCGGCGACTGCGGCTGTCGAACTGCACCCGGCCGTGGTGGAGGCCGACCACGCCGCGGTGCCGTTGCTGGCTCTCACAGCGGATCGGCCACCGGAACTGCGCGGTGTGGGGGCACCACAGACCATCGACCAACGCGACCTGTATGGCGGGTCGGTCCGTTGGTTCGTCGATCCCGGACCTCCCGAGGAGCGGCACCGAGCCGGTTGGCGCCACCTCGCGGCGGACTCCTTCGCGGCGACCCTCGGCATCGTGCCGGGTCCGGTGCACGTCAACCTGGCTTTCCGTGAGCCACTTGTCGGAGCCGCGGGTGCGATCGAAGGGCCCGGGGAGGAGCACGATCGTGTCGGCCCGCAGGCCTGGACCCTTCTCGACGACCAGGTGGCGCGCTTGGTTCCGTTGCTCGAAGGCCGCCGGGGAGTGGTGGTCGCCGGATCCGCGGCGGCGCTGAACCACACCGATGCCAGGGAGATCGACGAGCTCGCCGCTGTCTTGGGATGGCCGATCATCGCCGATCACCTGTCGGGATGCAGGGCGGGGGTCAGGGGGAGGATCGAGTCGTTCGACTCGATCCTCCGAGTGCCCGAGCTCGCCGAGGAGCTCCGCCCCGAGACCGTGATCCGAATCGGTGGGCTCCCCGCGAGCAGGGTGTTGGGCCAATGGCTGGCGACGAGCGGCGCCATGCAGTTCGCGATCGACCGCTACGGCCGATCGCCCGACCCCGACGGTGTGGTCACCGAGCGTTTCCACGTCGATGTCGCCTCCGCGGCGCTTGCGCTGAGAACCGCCCTGGAACGACGCGCCCACCCTGGCTCGGATGGTTGGGCGACCCGCTGGGCGGGAATCGAAGCCTCTGCGCGTGTGGCGATCGACGGGGTGATCCGGTCCTTCTCGGAGCTGAGCGAGCCTGGAGCGGCTCGGGCTGCGTTGGCGGCTGTGCCCACGGGTGGGACGCTGATGGTCAGCTCGTCGATGCCCATCCGTGATCTGGAGTGGTACTCGCCGGGACGGCTGGATGTCGCGGTGCTGGCGAACCGCGGCGCCAACGGAATCGACGGAGTGGTGTCCACGGCGGTTGGTGTGGCTCTGAGCGGTGTTCCGGTGGTTGCATTGGTCGGCGACATCGCTTTCCTCCACGACTCGAACGCGCTCTTGGGTCTCGCTCGCCGTGGGGTTGACCTGGCCATCGTCGTCATCGACAACGACGGAGGCGGGATCTTCTCGTTTCTTCCTCAGGCGGAGGCGCTCGAACCCGCGCGGTTCGAACGGCTCTTCGGGACTCCACATGGGGTGAACCTGGGAGCGCTCGTCGCGGCGCACGGTATCGGGGTGACCGCGGTGACAACCCACGCCGGGCTGGAGGCAGCGCTGGTCGGCTGGAGAGACCGTCGCGGGGTGCAGGTGGTGCTCGCGGCGAGCGAGCGCAGCCGCAACGCCGCGTTGCATCGTTCGATCAACGATTCGGTCGCTGCCGCGCTGTGCTCTGGGTGACGCTTCGACCCAACGGCGGCCCGAGCTGCTCAGAGATCGAGGATCACTGGAAGGGTCGCGCGCAGCTTCGCTCGGGTCTCTTCGAGCTCCGCCGACGGATCGGAGTCTGCGACGACACCAACACCCGCGTGCAACGTCGCGACCTTGTGATCCTCGGAGAGCTCGATGGAGCGGATCCCCACGGCGAAGGAACCGTTGCCGTGTCGGTCGACCCACCCGACCGGCCCCGCATAGCGCCCCCGGCTCGAGGGTTCGAGCTCCCTGATGAGATCGAGCGCCTCGGCCTTTGGCCAACCCCCCACCGCCGGCGTCGGGTGCAGTGCCGCGACCAACTCCAGCACGGAGGGCACCGGATGGGAGAGCCGGCCCTCCACCATCGTGGCTAGATGAGCGACGCTGCCTGCCGAGGCGACCGACGGCTCGGGCTCCGCATCCAGGTAGGAGCACCATCGCAGGAGCGTGTCGTGTACCGAGTCGATGGTGATCTGGTGCTCCTCACGGTTCTTCGCCGAAGCCAACAGCTCTGCGGCGGAGCGCGCATCGGTGGCGGGATCGCCGCTGCGGCCGATGGTTCCCGCCATGGGATGAGCCCGCACCACGTCGCCTATCCGTGACACCAGCAACTCGGGTGAAGCGCCGATCATCCCCTCGATGCAGAAGCGGAGCGAGTGGGGATGGAGTCTGAAGAGTCCCTCCGCCAGGCGTGGGGGATCGAACCGTTCGTCGGATGTCGCCATCAGACGACGGGCCAGCACCACCTTCACCAGATCCCCCCGGGCGATCCGTGTGGTTGCCGAACGAACCTTCTCCAACCATGCGTCGGCCGACAGTTCGGTCTCGACGCGGAGGCTGCGGGCGAGGGGGGCAACGGCATGGTCGCGGCATGTCGTCCCGTCGATCGTGGTGCGCCAATGGGCGCCGTCGGGGCTCAGCGCGGCCGAGATCGCGGGAACAATGAACTGTGCCGGAGCCTCGCGGTCGAAGGGCAGAGCCCCGAACGCCACCGGGCCCGAACCCGCTTCGGTGCCGATGTCGTCGTCTAGGTCGATACGACCCAGAACCGCGCCGACGACATCGAGATGTTTCGGCCAGGGAGCGGGTACCTCGATGCTCGCCGCTCGCCCCCAGCCGCGTAGCTCCCGGCGAGGTGAGAGGAAGGCCGTGTCCAGGTGGTATGGGAGCGCGTGGGCCTCACAACGCTCGACTCGCGCCCTCATCGATCTCGGGTGGCACAGATGAGCTGGCTGATGCCCACTGAGAGCAACGTGCGGCCTGCGTCGCCGAATCCCGCACCGCGGAGCTCGTCGATGAGGGCCGCCGGCTCCGGCAGGTAGGCCACCGACTTCGGTAGATACCGATATGCGGCTCGCTCCGACAGCATGCCCCCGATGAGCGGTACCACCCGTCGGAAGTAGAACCCGTGGCCGGTTCGCAGGATTGCGTTCGGTGGTTCAGCCACCTCTAGTAGCGCGATGCGCCCACCAGGGCGCACCACTCGGGCAAGCTCGGCGAAAAACGGTGCCAGCGCGACGAAGTTGCGGAGCGCGAAGCCGCACGTTGCGCCGTCGATGCTCGCGTCTCGCAGCGGTAGGTGGAGTGCATCGGCCTGCGCTCGAGCGAAGGGCGCGGGTGCCGCTGCGAGCATGCCGTAGGAGAGGTCGAAGCCCACGGGGCGCAGCCCGCGCGCGGCGAGGTCACGTGAGAGGTCACCGGTACCACACGCGATGTCGGCTACGTGCGAGCCCGGGCGCAGACCCAGCGACGCCACCGTTCGCTTACGCCAGCCGACGTCCATCCGAAGGGTCATCACCCGATTCACGAGGTCGTAGCGCGGCGCGATCGAATCGAACATCGCTCGCACCGCGGCGATCTTCTCATCGCCCTCGGGCAGGCGGTCCGCGTCGATGGTCACCTCGGCGAGGCTACGGCGGGTCGAGGAAGGGAGGGGAATCCCGTTCAGCTATCGCTGTCGGGGCTGGAGCGCCGGCAGCTCCGGACCACCCGTGAGACCACCGATGCGAAGGTCTCGAACAGGATCGCCATGTCGAGGGTGATGGACCAGTTCTCGACGTAGAAGAGGTCGAGGCGACGGTAGGCCGAGAAGGATGGGTTGTCGCGCGCCTCGACCTGCCACAGACCGGTGATGCCGGGCGGCACGCTGAAGCGTTCGAGGAGCTCCTCGTCGAACTGGGCAACCTCCGAAGGCAGCGCCGGGCGTGGGCCCACGAGGCTCATCGTGCCTTGAAGGACGTTGAGGAGCTGGGGGAGCTCGTCGACGGAGGCTGCTTCGAGAACCCGTCCCACCTTGGTCTGGCGCGGGTCGCGTTCCATCTTGAACAGCGGCCCTTCACGGAAGTTCGAGGCCTCCTGGAGATCTGCGATCATGCTCTCGGCGTTGGGCACCATTGTGCGGAACTTGTAGACCGCGAAGTGCTCGCCGTCCTTGCCCACACGGGTTTGTCGGAACAGCACCGGGCCCCGGTCGTAGAGCTTGATCGCGATGGCCGCGGCGAGAAGGAACGGCGAGGCCAGCACCAGCGCCACGGACGCCACGACGATGTCGACCGAGCGCTTGAGTGCCTTGTTGAACCGAGAGAGGGAGATCTTCTCGAGGTAGAAGAGTGGCTCGTGGGCAAGTGGCACCGAGCGGAGCCGACGATGGTCGATTCCCCACAGCCCGCTGGAGAGGTGCACGTGGAGGTCGGTGCTGAGCAGTTCGCGTGTGAGGTGCTTCAGCTCCACCGGATCCAGCGCGGATGCGGCGATGAGCACGCCGTTGGCGTTGGCGGCGGCCACGGCCTCGGCGGTCTTCCCGAGCCCACCCAGATAGGGGAGCACGGGCCTGTCGAGCACCGACCACTGTGAGTAGTCCGTCTCGTTGCCGACCACGCCAACTGGCTGATAGCCGAACTCGGGATGGGTGGCTACGAGGCGGGCAAGCTCGCGCGCTTCGGAGTTGGCGCCCACGATGACGATGGGACGGCCGTTGAGTCCACGAGCCCGCCGTTCACGCAGGACCGATCCATAGACGCCCCGGAGTCCTCCTGCGAGGAGGAACGCGAGGGCCGCACCGAGTACTTCGCGCTGCACCGAATGGCCGAAGTCGGCTGCCTCGCTGACGATCGCGATGAGCACGGCGCCGGCAACCGCGGCGCGAGCCGTCCTCGACAGCTCTTCGGCCCGGACCGAGCACACTCGGGCCAGATAGAGCCGCTGTGCGGCGATCGCTCCGAGGCCGACCACGGTTCCGACGGTGAGCTGGATGAGTGCCTGGGCCACGGTGTCGGCTCGTTTGCCGAAACCGTTGAGCGGCAGAAACACGGCGATCGCCCAGGCAATGGTGAATGCCACCAGGTCGAAGCCGACGAGGAGTCGGCGGAGGGGGTTGCCCCCGTGGCGGGTAGAGCGACTGGTGTCGCGTAGGGCAACAGGGGGCGCCAGTGTGGGGCCTGGGTTGATGACGTTGCGGGTGAGTGTGGCACCCTCCTCGCGGAGGGTGCTTCGATCACCCGTGACCGTCGTCGGTATCACCGCCTCGCCGTGCACTCCGCCACTTCCTCCCGCCGCGTCATGTCCTTGACCCACCACGGAGGGAGAGAATCCCTGCCCGCCGGAGTGGAGTTGTATCTCGGTGACCCCCGCCCGGGGGCACCGCCGCTTCCTGAGTCATCTTAAGTGAGCGTTTCGGTGCCGCAATGATGGAACTTCACCTATTTCGCATGAGTCGATCGGAGAAAGACCCAGGCGTTCACCCACCCAGGATGATCGTCGATATATCTCAGTAAATATTGATCTCCACTGTAGTTCGGCTGGGGCTCGCCGGCGCGGATCTCCCCTGGTGGGAGGTCACCCCGTCGAATGGGTGTGGTCGCCGGTCTGCGCCTGCGCCTGATCCCGTGCCCAGCGGTAGTCGGCCTTGCCGGTGGGTGAGCGTTCGATCCGGTCTCGTCGAAGGATGGCCTTCGGCAACTTGAACCGTGCGATGTGCCGTTCGGCTTCGGCCAACAGGTCGTCGTCGGTCACCTCCACGCCCTCCGCTATCCGCACGATCGCCACCACCTCGCTGCCCCATCGTTCGCTGGGTCGACCGCACACCACGACATCGAAGACCGCCGGATGAGCGGCGAAGGCGGCTTCGACCTCCTCGGCGAAGATCTTCTCCCCGCCTGAGTTGATGGTCACCGAATCGCGCCCGTAGAGCTCGAGCAGACCATCGGCAGTGAGACGCGCCCGATCGCCGGGCACCGCGTAGCGAACCCCGTCGATCTCGGGGAAGGTCCGAACTGTCTTGTCGGGATCGCCCAGGTACCCCAGCGGCACCCGACCTGCCTGCCCCAGCCAGCCGACCTCGTCATGGCCGGCGCCGAGCACCGCTGTGAGATCGTCGGAAAGGACGCACATGCCCGGGCCGGGGCTGAAACTCCCCGTGGAGGCGTCCTGTCCCGCGGCGCTGGTTTGGTACGCCTGCGCGCCTGTCTCGGATGAGCCGAGACCGTCGAGCACCAACATCGTCGGAACCGCTGCCAACAGCCGCTGTTTGACACCGGCCGACAGGGCCGCACCTCCAGAGGCGAGCGCCAGCAATGAACTCGTGTTGTGGCTGCCTCGCTCGAGCTCCTCCACGAGGGGGCGGGCGAACGCGTCACCGACGACGAGCAGGACGTTCACCCCCGAATGCTCGATGTGGTGGAGCACGTCGCGAGGGTCGAAGCGGTCGACCACGTCGGGCAGCACGACGGTGTTGCCGCCTGTGAAGGCGGTGAAGGCCATCCAGTGGGCCGCGCCGTGCATGAACGGTGGTGCGGGCATCATCCGCGCTCCGCCGGTTTCCGCGGTGTCGAGGAGGTCCTCGAGCGAGGGCCACTCGTCGCCGGAGCCGAGCTGACGCCCACCCATCGCGGCGACGAGGATGTCGGCTTGGCGCCACAGGACCCCTTTGGGCATCCCGGTGGTCCCGCCGGTGTAGAGGATGTACAGGTCGTCGGGCGACCACGACGCCCGGAGCTGTTCGTCGAGTTCGGGCGATGCGGCATCGACGACGTCCTCGTACCACTCGGCTCCCGCGAGCAGGTCGTTGCCGGAATCGTCGGGGACCTGGAACAGCACTTCGAGGTTCGGCAGTTCGTCGCGTGCAGCGGCCAACACCGGAGCGAACGCCGAGTGGAAGACGACTCCCCTGGCGTTCGAATCGCGCAACAGGTACACCAGCTCCGAGGCGACGTAGCGGTAGTTGACGTTGAAGGGCGCCACCCGCGCCTTGTACGCGCCCAACATGGCTTCGAGGTACTCGTTGCCGTTGTGGAGGTACAGCGCCAGGTGGTCTTGGCCCGACTCGTGGTTGGCCAACCCCTCCGACCGCTCGAAGCGGAGGCCCAGGCCCCGTTCGCGAAGCGCATTGGCGAAGCGCCTAGTGCGGTCCCCGACGTCCCGATAGCTGAGACTGCGGTCACGGAACACGATGCAGGGCCGATCCGGCACCCGACACTCCACCGCTTCGTGTACCTGCGCGAGGTTGAAATCCGGCAACGCAGCCCCCTTTCCGAGGGCGCCGAGCCTATCGACGGACCGGAGCCCGCGGTGGCGGGACGGTGGGGTGGCGGTACCCGCTCAGGGCGCGGGTGTGCCACCTCCACCCCCGCCGCATTGGGGATCCTCGGGAGGGACCACCAGGTCGATGAGGTAGCGGTGGACGGCGTCGTCGATGCACTCGTCGCGTCCATAGCTGGTGTGACCCTCGCCGTGGTAGGTGACGAGGTTGCCGTTGGCGAGCATGGCCGCCACGTAGACCGCGTCGTCGTAGGGGGTTGCGGCGTCGCCGGTGTTTCCGATCACCAGCACCTCGGGTGAGGATTCGGCCCGGATGGAACCTGTCACCACTTTGGGGGGTATCGGCCAGAACGCGCAGGGAAGCATCTCGTTGCCGATCGGGCCGCCGAAGTCGGGCGAGGACGAGCGCAACCGTTCGACGAAGCCCCGGAAGGCGTCGGCGCCGACGGGGTGCTCCGAATCGAGGCAGGTGATCCCCGCGTAGGCGGTCCAGTCGCCGATGTCGTAGTAGCCGTTCGCGAGTCGTGCCATGCCGTCGCCGTTGCCTGTGGCGGCTTGGGCGATGGCCCGGTTGAGCGTGGACCAGAGCTGGGGGTCGTAGGTGGCGTAGATGGCGCCGGTCGCCAGCTCCGATGGCCCCAATGGCCCTTCGGAAGTGTCCAACGGCGCTCGTTCAACCGCCGACTTCGCCTGGCGGAATCGGGTTGCGGGGTCAGTTGCCTTGCAGGACGCGGTGGTGCAGCTGGCAAATGCCCGTCCGATCGCCTCGGTCATGGCCGTGGTCTGGCCGGTCAGCAGGCCAACCAGCCCTTCGGTGGGGTTGACGACGCCGTCGAGAACCATGGCGCGGACCTGGCTCGGGAACATCGCAAGATACCGTTCGCCGATGAAGGTGCCGTAGCTGAAGCCCATGTAGGTCAGCTTCTCGTCGCCCACCGCTCGTCGCAGCGCTTCGAGATCCCTGGCGGTGTCGTCGGTGCCGATGAAGGGCAACATGTCGGCGTCCTTGGTGCCGCACTCCTCCGCGAGTGCTTTGGCGGTGGCATCAATCGCCTGTTGCTCGGTCGTGTTGTCAGGATCGCTGTCTTGGCGCAGGAACGGCCGGACCTTCGACCCGCACCGCAGGTGGGTGCTCTCGCCCACGCCGCGTGGGTCCCAGCTGACGATGTCGAATCGCTCGGTCAACGGCCGCTGGAAGGGTTCGCTGAAGACGAACTCCAGACCGCTTGCTCCCGGCCCACCCGGGTTGGTGAACAGGGTGCCGATCTTCTTGCCGCTCGCGGGGAGCTTCGCGATCGCCAACGTGACCTCCGCCCCGGAGTGGGGCCGGCTCCAATCGCGTGGCACGCGGAGGGTCGCACAGCGGAACCGGCGTTGCTCGGCGCAACGGGACCACTGAAGGGGTGCAGGCTGCCAGTCGGGGGGGAAGCCGCTGGCGGTGGGTCCAGGTGCAACCCCTGACGCCGGCGATGTGGTGGTCGTGGTTGACTCCGGCGACGGTGGAGCCGATGTCGTGGTGGGGGCCGGCTCGGTGGTTTGCGGGATCTCGGTGGTCGTGGTGGTGGGGGTCTCGGGGTTCTCGGCCCTCCGTCCCTCGAGACCGTTGCCGCTGCACGCCGCCACGAGCGCGGCGACGAACAGCGGGATCAGCAAGCGGCGAGGCACCGGTTCACGATATTGGCGTCGAGGGTGGTTGCAATCGCGGTCCCGCTCGGATGCGGGCTCAGTTGCCTTCCTCACGGAGGCGTCGGCTGTGCTCGTCGAGGCGTCGACGCTCCTCGGGAGTGAGACTCGACAGGCCGTGTGCGCTGATCTTGTCCAACAGGACATCGATCTCGGCCTGTCGCAGCAGGTCCGCTGCGGTGGGTGTGGAGCGTTGCCCGGTCGGTCTGATCGGCGTGACCGTGGCGTGGCCCTTGGTCTTCGGCTTGCGGGGGCGCTTCGGCCCCTTCCGGCGTTGGGTCGGGCCTGCGAGGGAGGCCGGCAGGGGGACCTTGGGGATCCACTCCAGGGGGCTGAGGCCGAATGCACGGGCTCCCAGAAGTGACAAGGCGAGCTCGACGACCACGATCGTCAGCCATCCCCACGCCCGACCTCCGGTGAGCTGGAGCACCTGGATGCCGATGAAGACCACACCGAAGACCCAAAGAGGGATGCCGAAGAAGCCGGTGGCGTTGGGGAAGGTGGCGATGAAGGTGGCGAACATTCCCATCTCGAGGAGGAACAGTCCCCCGAAGAACGAGATGTCGAGAGCGACGCCGATGACGGCCGGTACCAGGGTGAGGGCAGCCGTGAACCACAGGAATCGCGTTCGGCCGAGTGAGCGTTCGACCTCGCGGCCGAAGAGGAACATCATCACGATGCCCAGCACGGCCCCGAGGCTGGGCTGGTTGGCGATCGGCCACGTCACGAGTCGCCACACCTGGCCCTCGCCGACATAGGGGGAGATCAGGTCGAGGTAGGAGACCAGCCGGCTGCTGATGGCCCAGACGAACATCGAGGCGGTCGACAGCGCGCAGATGACCACCGTGGTTGTGACTTCCACGGTCCCAACGCGGAACCACGGCTCGTCGGGCCCGTGGCTCGGAGACGTGTAGAAGCGGTCCATGCGTCGCTCAGTCTGGCAGCACGCGGGGCCCCGCGGTGCGCCACGACCGGTGGCTCGAGTCCTTTCGGTCGGCGTCGCCCATGCGCAGTTGACCACAAGCTGCGTCGATGTCGCCGCCACGGGTGCGGCGGATCGTGGCGTTGACACCTCTGGTGGTCAAGAGGTCTCTGAACTCCTCGATCCGTGTCCGGCTTGATCCACGCACGGGGTATCCCGGAGTGGGGTTCAGCGGTATGAGGTTTACGTGCGCTCGCAGGGGGCGCACGTATGCCGCCAGCAGCTCGGCCTGTTCGTCGGTGTCGTTGACATCCTCGATCATCGCCCACTCGAAGCTGAGGCGACGCCCCTTCGCCGCGAGGTACTCACGGCACGCCTCGGCAAGAGCCGCCAGCGGTGCGCGGCGGTTGAGAGGCACGAGTTCGTCGCGCAGCACGTCGTCGGCGGCGTGGAGGGACACGGCCAGGGTGACTGGAAGCCGTTCGGTGGCGAGGCGGCGGATGCCGGGGAGGACCCCCACGGTGGAGATCGTGAGGTGTCGTGCCGACAGTCCGAGGTCGTCGTGGATGCGTTCAACCGCGGTGAGTGTGGCGTCGTAGTTGGCAAGGGGTTCGCCCATGCCCATGAACACCACGTTAGAGACCCGCCGCCCTTCGGCTCGCCGCGCGGCCTCCACCACCTGGGCCACGATCTCGCCCGCGTGGAGGTGTCGATCGAAGCCGGCTTGGCCGGTGGCGCAGAAGCTGCACGCCATCGCGCAGCCCGCCTGGGTGGACACGCAGACCGTAGAGCGGTCCGGGGAGTGCATGAGCACCGATTCGATGGTGGCGCCGTCGTGGAGTCGCCAGAGGTACTTGTGGGTCATCCCCCCTTCGCTCACCGAGTCCCGGGCCAGGGCGAGCTCGGCAGGCAGTGCGGCTTCGAGCCGCTCCCGAAGCGCCAAGGGCAGGTTGGTCATCTCGGCGGGTGTTCGATGCTCGACGTAGAGCCCCCGCCAGATCTGCTCGACGCGGTATCGGGGTTCGTCGGGGAGCAGCGCCGTGAGGCGTGGCCGATCGACGGAATACAGCGAGTCGGCCTCAGCGGTCATCGGCCGGCTCGTACGCGACGTCGTCGTGGTGGATCGTGAGGCCGAGCGACCGGTACAGCGAGACGCCTGCCGTGTTGTCGTGCTCCACGTAGAGCATGCCCACAAGTGCCCGATGGTTCCGCCACTGCCAGTCGAAACCGGCGATGGTCAGCCCACGTCCGAGCCCGCGTCCCTGGGATCCCGGGTCTATTCCGATCGCATAGATCTCGGCCATCGGAGGTGATGTCTCCGCGTGGTACTTGGTCCAGCAGAATCCCGCGATCGCTCCCTGGGGGTTCTCGTGGAGGAGGAAGCCGGCAGGGTCGAACCAGGGTTGTTCGACGCGTTCGCGCAGGTCGTCGCGCGTCCAACCGCCCTGGTCGGGGTGCCACGCGAACGCCCGGTTGTTGACATCGAGCCACTCGTCGTCGTCAATGCCCGGCCGGAAGGATCGGACGGCGATGTCCGTTGAATGGGCCAATGGCAGCGAGACGCGCATCTGGTGGAGCCGCCGGACCTGTACCAGGCCCAGTCTCGCGGCATCGCGCTGCTGTTCCGCCGTGGCGGCTCGACACCACCAGCGGGGCGGGCTGTGTGTTGCGATCGTGGCGGCGACGCCGAGGACCGCTGAGATGTCGGCGATGTCGGCCACGGCCGGGAGGCTACCGTCGGGCGCCGTGGCCGGATCCGTCCCAGGTGCTCGTAGCCGACCTCGCAGCCCGGGGGGTCGTGCCCGTCTCGCTCTGGAGCGATTGACCGGGATCTATCCCGACGCGGTCTGCGAGCTCGATCATCGTGGCCCATTCGAGTTGTTGGTCGCCACGATCCTCTCCGCGCAGTGCACCGATGCACGGGTGAACATGGTCACTCCGGAGCTGTTTCGACGTTGGCCCACGCCCGACGCTCTTTCGGTGGCGAACCCCGAGGAGGTGCAGGAGGTCATCCGGTCCACCGGCTTCTTCGCGTCGAAGACCCGGAGCCTCTTGGCGATGGCGTCTCGGCTGGTCGAGGTCTACGGCGGAGAGGTGCCCAGCGGGATGGCAGATCTGACGACCTTGGCGGGAGTGGGGCGGAAGACGGCGAACGTGGTCCGCAGCGTGGCCTTCGGGCTGCCGGGACTCCCGGTGGACACACATGTCCTTCGCCTCTCCAAGAGGCTCGGCCTGACGACCGAGGACGATCCGACCAAGGTCGAGCTCGAGCTCAACCCGATGGTGCCGGCCTCTGAGCGCGGTGGCTTCAGCCTGCGACTGATACTCCACGGTCGGCGTGTCTGTGTCGCCCGCTCGCCCCGTTGCCGCGAGTGCGGGTTGGCCGACTTCTGCCCGTCGAGTACCGTGGAGAGGCCGTTCCGGCCGACGAGATCGCGCGTGTGACACATGTCACGCGCTCGCGCGATGGGTGAACCTAACAACCGCGGTACGTGACTTTCGTCGGTGGTTTCGCGACATCTCAATCCATCCCTGATCGACCGTTTGACACTCAGCGTGTGGATCGGGGTGCTCTTCGCGCGCTAGATCACACTCCTCACCACGTTGCGTGGCTAGTCAATGGTGGACAGTGGTCGAATTGGGGTATACCTTCTCTGAATCCAGGTTCCCGCCACCTGGAACTGGCGAAAGAGGGATCCCGCCGCCCTTTTCGCCCACACCGGCGCCCTTCGGGGCGCCGGTGTTCTTTTCGCTCCGCAGGTGTTTCCCCGTCCCAGGGGGCCGTGGGCTCGGCCAACCCCCCGGAACCTGCGTACCGATCCGTCGCCCGCCGACGGATTCCTACGCAGGTTCGGAGCGTTGGGCGATTCCTACACAGGTTCGGAGCGTTGGGTGATTCCTACGCAGGTTCGGAGCGTTGGGCGGCAGCTACGGCCGGAGGTCTTTGCGGAGCCGGTCGAGGCGCCGGCCGCCGCTGCGCAGCGACCGCTCCACCTCGACGAGAGCAGCGCCCACGGCGTCGTCGGGTCCGCCGACGAGCTCGTCTGCCAGCGCTGCGATTCGTCGGGTGATCTCCTCCAGCGACGAGCTGAGGGAGCCCAGCTCGGAGGAGAGGCTCATCGCCGGGTTTCTAGCCGCCGCTCGGCGCGTTTGCGTGATCGAAACCGATGCCGGAGGACCGAGAGGCCTTCGGTAGCGTGGCCGCTGTGTTGCACCGACTCGATCTCCGTGGTGTCGAGGGGCGTCTCGCCCCCCATCTCCCGCGTCCGGAACTCGACGGCGACGAGCCCGTTGGAGTCGTGCGAGAACTGATCGCCGCGGTCCGCGATCGGGGAGACGATGCGCTCATCGAGCTGACGCGACGCCTCGACGGCGTCTCGTTGGATTCGGTGGCGGTGCCCCGCGCCGAGTTCGACGAAGCCCTCGGACGCATCACGCCGGAGCTCCGAGAGGCGTTGGAGGTGGCGGCGGGGAGGATTGCCGCCTACCACCGCACCCAGATCCATCAGCCGGTCACTTACGAGGACGAGGGTGCTGTCATCCGCTCCTACGACGTCGCGGTCGGCCGGGCGGGCTGCTACGTACCGGGCGGACTCGCCCCCCTTGCCTCAACCCTGTTGATGACTGCGGTGCCTGCACGCGTCGCGGGTGTCGAGGAGGTGGTGGTGTGCGTGCCGCCCGTGCGCGCAACGGGACGGGTCGACGATGTGATCCTTGCCGCTGCGGCCGTCGCCGGGGTTGACGAGCTGTACTCCGTGGGTGGAGCCCAGGCCATCGCGGCGATGGCCTATGGCACCGAGAGCGTCAGGCCCGTCGATGTCATCTGCGGCCCGGGTAACCGCTACGTGGCGATCGCGAAGCGTGAAGTGGCGGGCGCGGTGGGCATCGCGGCCGCCTTCGCGGGACCTTCGGAGGTTGTCGTGATCGCGGACCCCAGTGTCGATCCCCGCTACGCCGCCATCGACGTGATCGTGCAGGCCGAGCACGGCCCAGACGGCCTCGCCTGGCTTGTCTGCTGGGATGCCGAAGTCGCCGACGCGGTGTCGGCCGAGATCGTCCGCCTCACCGCGGAGGCGCCTCGTCGGGCCCAGATCGAATCGACTCTGGCTTCTTCGGGCTATGCGGTCGTGGTCGACACCCCGCAGCAGGCGATAGAGGTCGCAAACGCCATCGCTCCCGAGCACCTCCAGCTCCAGGTGGCCGCCCCCGAGACGCTCCTTTCGTTGGTGCGCAACGCCGGGGCGACCTTCGTCGGCCCGTGGTCGCCTGCGTCGGTCGGCGACTACGTGGCCGGCCCGAGCCACGTTCTGCCGACCCACGGCACCGCACGGTTTGCCTCGGCGCTGACGGTGGGCGACTTCACCCGTCATCATCACGTCGTCGAGCTGAGCCCCGACGCGTTCGCCCGTCTCGCCCCCCACGTCGCCACCCTTGCCGCGGCCGAAGGGCTCGACGCCCATGCCCGCTCCGCCTCGATGCGCCTCGATGATCTCGCGGCAGGAACCGGGCAGGTGCAGCGGTGAACCGACCTTCGGTCCGTGACGATGTGGCGTTGATGGAGGGCTACCACTCGCCGCAGGTGGAGGTGGAGGTCCGCCTCAACACCAACGAGGCACCCGAGCCGCCGCCGGCGGAGTTCACCGAACGCCTCGCGGCGCAGCTCGGCGGGCTCGACTGGCACCGCTATCCCGACAGAGCCGCGAGCGCGCTGCGCGCACGGGTCGCGGAGGTGGAAGGTGCCGTCGCGTCGCAGGTGTTCGCGGCCAACGGGTCCAACGAGGTGTTGCAGACGCTGTGTCTCACCTACGGCGGCCAGAACCGCGTTTGCCTCACCTTCGAGCCGACCTATGCGCTCCACGCCCACATAGCGAGGCTGTGTGGCACCGAGGTCGTCGAGGAGCAGCGTCGTGACGACTTCACCCTCGACATCGACCACGCGGTGACGGCGGTTCGCCATCACAGGCCAACCATCACCTTCCTCTGCTCCCCGAACAACCCGACCGGCCGCGTCGAGCCCCGCGAGGTGGTGGAGGCGGTGCTGGGGGCGGTCGGAGCGGTCGATGGTCTACTGGTGGTTGACGAGGCCTATGGGCAGTTCGCTCCGTGGTCCGCGCTGGAGCTCATCGACGAGGACAGGCCGCTGGTGGTCACCCGCACCTTCTCCAAGACCTGGTCGATGGCCGCCGCGCGCCTCGGTTACCTGATCGGCCCGAGCTGGGTCGTCTCCGAACTCGAAAAGGTGGTCCTTCCCTATCACCTAGACGCCGTCAAGCAGGCCGCGGGGGTGGTGGCGCTCGACTACATCGCCGAGATGCACGCCCGGGTGGCAGCGCTGGTAGAGGAGAGGGGCCGCGTCGAGACGGCTCTCGACGACCTCGGCGTGGGGCACTGGCCGTCGGGCGCGAACTTCATCCTCTTCCGGGTGCCCGACGAGCCCGGCACGAAGGTGTGGCAGCGGCTGCTGGACGAATCGGTGTTGGTTCGCAACTGCGCGTCGTGGCCACGCCTCGACGACTGCCTGCGCGTGACCCTCGGAACCCCTGAGGAGAATGACCGCTTCCTTGCCGCCCTCGGCCGAATCGTGAAGGGTGATGGCCCGTGACCGACCGTCCCACTCGCTTCGCAACCTCCAGCCGCCACACCGCCGAGACCGCCATCGAGGTGTCGATCGACCTTGATGGCACGGGTCGAACCGAGGTGTCGACCGGTCTTCCGTTCTTCGACCACATGTTGGACCAGCTCGGCCGCCACGGTGGTTTCGACCTGCGCGTCGACGCGAAGGGTGACCTGGAGGTGGACGGCCACCACACCGTCGAGGACGTGGGCATCCTCGTCGGCGAGCTGTTCCGCTCCGCCCTGGGCGACAAGGTCGGGGTGCGCCGTTTCGCGAGCGGGCTGTTCCCCCTCGACGAAGCGCTCGTGGAGGTGGCGTTGGATCTGTCGGGTCGGCCCTACAGCGTGATCGACCTGCCCTTCGGCGAGGTCCTGGCACTCGGGGATCCGCCGTTCAACCCCGAGATGGCCGAGCACTTCCTCCAGTCCTTCGCCACCTCGGCGGCAATCACCCTCCACGTGTCGCGCCGGGCCGGGACCAACACGCACCACGTCATCGAGGCCGCGTTCAAGGGTCTTGCCCGCTGCCTGCGCGATGCAGTGCGCATCGAGGGCGGCGGTGTGCCGTCGACCAAGGGCACACTGGGGTGAGCGACCATCGCCCAGAAGCCACCGAGCGCCCCCTCATCGCGGTGTTGGACTACGGCATCGGTAACCTTCGATCTGCGGAGAAGGCGCTCGAGCACGTCGGTGCAGACGCCCGTCTGACCGCGGACCGGGGCCTTGTCGCCGAGGCCGCGGGCGTGGTCCTGCCCGGTGTCGGCGCCTTCGGCGCATGCATGGCGGCTCTCGACGCGACCGGCCTCGACACCATCGCCATCGGGGCCGCGCGATCCGGTCGGCCGTTCCTCGGAATCTGTGTGGGACTGCAACTGCTGTGCGCGGAGTCGGAGGAGAGCCCCGATGTAGAGGGCCTCGGCATCTTCGACGTGGCCGTGGCCCGAATCGCCGGTGACGTGAAGTTGCCGCAGATGCAGTGGAACCAGCTCCAGGTCCGATCCCCTCACCCCCTCTTCGACGGCCTCGACCCGCAGCCGTGGATGTACTTCGTTCACTCCTACGCCGCAGCCGACTCGCCCATGACGATCGCGACCTGCGACTACGGGGGCCCGGTGGGCGCCGCGATGTCGTCGGGGTCGGTGACCGCCGTCCAATTCCATCCCGAGAAGTCGTCGTCGGCAGGCCTGCGGCTCCTCGCGAACTTCGTCGATTCCTGCCGCTGATCGGAGCTCCGTGGACCTCTACCCGGCAATCGACCTGCGCGGCGGCCGCTGCGTGCGGCTCCTCCAGGGCGACTACGACCGAGAGACGCACTACGGCGACGACCCTGTCGCTCAGGCCCGGGCCTTCGCCGATGCCGGTGCCGCATGGATACACGTGGTCGATCTCGACGCCGCCCGCAGCGGCGACCCGCTCAACCGGCCGCTGATCGCGGCGATCTGCGAAGCGGTGGACGTGCCGGTGCAATCCGGCGGGGGAGTGCGTGACGTGGCCGCGGCGGCGGCGCTGGCCGATGCGGGCGTGGCCAGGGTGGTGATCGGTACCGCAGCCTTGGAACGACCGGAGTTGGTCGCCGAGGTCGCGGCGCGCCAGCCGGTGGCGGTAGGCCTCGACGCCCGCGGCCGCGACCTGGCGGTGCGGGGATGGGAGGTGTCGTCGGGCCAGGACCTCCTCGACGTTGCCCGACGTTTCGCCGATGTCGGGGCAGCGGCGTTCGTGGTCACCGAGATAGCCCGTGACGGCACGTTGGAGGGACCGTCGTTCGACCAGCTCTCGGACGTTCTCGCCGCGACCGAGGTCGACGTGATCGCGTCGGGTGGTGTGGGCGGCATGGAGGATCTCCGCCGGCTTGCCGTCCTCGAGGTGGAGGGGCGTCGTCTCAGCGGAGCGATCCTCGGGCGAGCGCTGTATGAAGGCACGGTCGAGCTGACCGATGCGCTTGCCGTGGTGAGGGCATCGTGAAGGTCGCCCGCGTCATCCCGTGTCTCGATGTCGATGCCGGCCGTGTCGTCAAAGGCGTCAACTTCGTCGGCCTCCGCGACGCCGGCGATCCCGTCGAGCTCGCCGCTCGCTACGACCTCGAAGGTGCGGACGAGGTGGTGTTCCTCGACATCACCGCCAGCTCCGACGCCCGCGACACCATGATCGACATCGTGGAACGAACAGCGGAGCAGGTGTTCATCCCCTTCACCGTCGGCGGCGGCATCCGTTCGGTTTCCGACGCTCGGCGCATCCTGCGGGCCGGCGCCGACAAGGTGTCGCTGAACACCGCGGCGGTGGACCGCCCCGAGCTGATCGGGGAGGTCGCCGCCGAGTTCGGTGCCCAGTGCGTGGTGGTCGCGATCGACTCGCGACGCAGCGGCGCCACTCCGTCGGGCTGTGAGGTCTTCATCCACGGAGGACGGACCGCGACAGGTCGTGACGTGTTGGACTGGGCGGCGGAGGTGGTCCGGCTGGGGGCGGGGGAGATCCTGTTGACCTCGATGGACCGCGACGGCACCCGCGACGGCTTCGACCTGCCCGTCACCCGAGCGGTGGCCGATGCGGTGGCTGTCCCGCTGATCGCCTCGGGTGGGGTGGGCACGCTGGCTCACCTGGTTGAAGGCGTCGTCGAAGGTCACGCGGAGGCAGTGCTCGCGGCGTCGATATTCCACTTCGGCGAGCACAGCGTCGCCGAGGCCAAGGCAGCGATGGCCGCGGCCGGCATCACGGTGCGCCCGCCGAAGGTGGGTTAGAGCTTCCCTCCGAGTCGCTTGTCGGGGGTCGGCCGGCCGGCGGCGTCTGCGCCCACACATACCTGCTCGGTGACGGGGATGGTGATGGTGATGGTGATGCCACCCGGGTCCCTTGGGCGTTCGCCCGGCGGATGCGTATGTCGAGAGCGTCCTTCATCGCGGTTCGCAACTCGGGGCTGTCGGGGGGAACCATGTGACCATCGGGCGCCCGGTACCGGTGGGACTGCTCGTAACCGCCGGAAGTGATGACCAGCCAGTCGGGACGGGCTGACAGTCCGAGGATCTCCGCTGCCTCAGCGGAACGCTCGCCACGGCATACGACCCGTCGACAAGCCCGCCACGAGTCGGGTTGTCGACCATCCAACCCGGCGTGCGGACCAGCACACCGCAACCCAGGACCCCGGCGTTCGCGACAGCGCCAACCAACACGCGGAGGGGTCGATACTGCGGCGGTGGGGTGGACACCGAAGGCGGCGACGTGGGCGTCGGTGGGTCCGTCGACGTGGCAGAGGCCGCCACGGTCGTGGTCGGCGCCCCGCGTCTCTCCTCGACCAACCCTGCCGCCGACGCCATTGCGTCCCGGGCCGTGGAGCGCTCGGTCATCGCCGCAACCGGCGGGTACACCTCTGCTGTGCGGTCGACGATCCACACGATCACCGCGGCGGTGGCGATCCCCCCGACCCACGCGGTGCGACGGAGCCGATCCCGCGCCGCCCAGCCGGTCGCCTCCCGCAGCTCATCGCAACCGCCATCGCCCGTGAGCGAGGCGAGCGGCCGGCGGCCCTCGACACCGCGAGGACCACGAGAGGAAACAGCAGATAGAACTGCTCCTCCACCGACAGGGACCACATGTGCTTGAGCGGGCCGGCTGCGGTCGACCAGTAGGTGGTGCCGCCATAGGCCATCTCCCGGTTCCGCCACCACGTCAGAGTGGAGATCGCGTCGGTTGAGATCCCCGCGGTGGTGCGGAACACGACGAGAGTGACGGAAACAACCAACACGACCGCGGGAACCAGCCGGCGGCATCGCCGGAGCCACCAACGACCGACTGAGCGGGCGTCGTGTGGCGGCCGGTCGAGAAGCAGGAGTGTGATCAGGAATCCGGAGAGCACGAAGAAGCCCTCCAGGGCGAGGAACCCTCCGAACCCGCCGATGCCGAGGTGGTACAGCAGCACCGTCGGCACGAGCAGCCCACGGAGGCCGTCGAGACCACTCATCCGCGGGTCGGACGCCTCCATCCGTCCGGTATCACATGCCCTCTGCTTCGGTCGTTCGAGCCGCTTCGCCCTAGCCTGGGCGGTCCCATGAGCGACGACACCCCCGAAGCCCCCACGATCGCTGCCGTCAACAGCATGGGCCGCACCGACAAGTTGCCGATCAAGATGTTGCAGGACCGGCTGCTGGTCCACATCGACGTAGCCGAGGGGGAACGGCGTTCCACCGGCGGCATCCTCATACCGGCGAGAGCGCAGCTGGGCAAGCGCCTGGCGTGGGCCGAGGCGAGGGCGGTGGGCCCAAACGTCCGCAACATCGAGGTGGGCGACCAGGTGCTCTTCAGTCCCGAAGACCTTTTCGAGGTCGAGGTGCAGGGCGCCACCTACGTGCTGTTGCGTGAGCGCGACGTGCATGCGGTAGCGGCCGAACGCCTCGATCTCGGTAGCACCGGGCTGTACCTCTGAGCGAGGCTGGCGCAATGTCACCAGAACCAACTCCGATCGTCGTGGCCGACGAACAGCTTGCTGACGTGAAGTACGACGCCGACGGGCTCGTGGCCGCAATCGTCCAGGACATCGACACCCGCGCCGTGTTGATGATGGCGTGGATGAACGCCGAGACGTTGCGAATGAGCCTGGAACAGGGCCGCACCGTGTTCTGGTCACGTTCACGCAAGGAGGTCTGGCGTAAGGGCGACACGTCGGGGGACCGGCAGTTCATCCGGAGCGCGTCCTACGACTGCGACGGCGACACGCTGCTGTTCGAGGTGGAACAGGAAGGCAAAGGGGCCTGTCACACCGGCGCGTACAGCTGTTTCTTCCGGGCCTTCGGAACCGACGCGACCGCCGATGGCTGAGGTCATCCCGAGCCGCGACGACTTCCACCGCCTGGCGGCCACCGCGAACGTGATCCCGCTGCGCCGGACGTTGCTGGCAGACCAGGTGACCCCCGTGGCGGTGTTCGGTCGTCTTTGTGGGGAGGGACGCGGGTTTCTCTTGGAATCGGTGGATCACGGCGGACGCTGGAGCCGGTGGTCCTTCGTGGGGCGCTCGCCGCGGGCTCGCCTCACCTGCCGCGGCAACACGATCGCGATCGAGGGCGACCTGCCGGCGGAGATCCCTCTCGACGAGGGCGTCCTGGCTGCGGTCGAGGCGCTCGTCAGCCGTTGTGCGACCGTCGAGGTGGATGATCTGCCGCTGCACTCGGGGCTGGTCGGCTATCTCGGATACGACGTGGTCCGTGAGGTCGAGCGCCTCCCCGATGTCCCCGCCGATGATCGCGGTTGGCCCGACGCCGTCCTGTCGGTCATCGGAGACCTCGTAGCGCTCGACCATTGGTCCCAGCACGCCACGATCATCTCCAACGTCTTCGTCCCCGAGGGAGCGACCACCGGCCGGCTCGACGCCCTAGACGACGACGGCGTCGCCCGTATCGACGCGATGGTCGCCGACGGTGCAAGCCCGCTCAGCGAACCACTCGTCGATGTGCCCGAGACGTCCGACCTGCCGCCCGAGGTACGTTCCACCTTCGACGGCACCACTTGGGCAGCCGCGGTCGACACGGCACGGGAGCACATCCTCGCCGGGGACGTCTTCCAGGTGGTGTTGTCCCAGCGCTTCGACTTCGACCTGGACGCGGACCCCTTCGACGTGTACCGGGTGCTTCGGCAGGTCAACCCCAGCCCCTACATGTACTTCGTGCGTGAGGAAGGCCTCTCGCTCATCGGTTGCTCCCCTGAGCCGATGGTGCAGCTTCTCGACGGCCGGGTGATCTCACGCCCGATCGCGGGGACACGCAAGCGCGGCAGCACCGACGAGCACGACCGTCGCCTCGCCGCAGAGCTGATCGAGCACCCCAAGGAGCGGGCCGAGCACATCATGTTGGTCGACCTGGCCCGCAACGACGTGGGCCGGGTGGTGCGTTTCGGCACCGAGCAGGTTGACGAGTTGTTCACCCTCGAGCGCTACAGCCACGTGATGCACCTCACGTCGCAGGTCTCCGGCGAGCTGGCCGAGGGGCTCGGGCCCATCGACGTGCTGCGTGCGACGCTGCCGGCAGGCACCGTCTCCGGCGCGCCCAAGGTCCGGGCGATGGAGATCATCGACTCGCTCGAAGCGACCAAGCGCGGACCCTATGCGGGGGTAGTGGGCTACATCGACTTCTCCGGCAACATCGACACGGCCATCGCGATCCGCACCATGGTCGTCGATGGCGACCGCTACGACGGCAGCCCGCTGCGGGCGTGTGTGCAGGCGGGAGCGGGAATCGTTGCCGACTCGGTCGCCGAGGACGAGGGCCTCGAGTGTCGCAACAAAGCCCGAGCGCTGCTCGGCGCCGTGCCCGCGGCGGAGCGCATGACCCGCCAGCGGCTGGCGCGGGCTGCTCGCATCGGCGACTCGCCGTGATCGGGTAGCCACGGCTCGGTCCTGTCGCCGGCGCTCGGGATGCGCCACAATTCCCCGATGTCGGAGACCCCGCAGTTGTTCGATCGGCTGCCGCCGGAGGAACGCACTGCGCTCCGGGCAGCGGCACGTCGGAGGCGATTCGCCAAGGGCGACACGATCTTCTTCGAGGGCGATCTGGGCGATTCGTTGCACGTGATCGAGAAGGGCCACGTGGCCATCCGCACCTCGACTCCTCGGGGCGACATTGCCACCCTCGTGGTGTTGGTGCCGGGCGACTCCTTCGGCGAACAGGCACTCCTCGACTCCGAGTCGCGGCGCACCGCGGCCGCCGTCTGCCTCGACGCGGTGGAGACCCTCTCGATCGGCAGACGCGACTTCGAGCACCTGCGGAGCCGGCTGCCTCTCGTCGACCGCTTCCTCGTCGAGGTGCTGGCAGCTCAGGTGCGACGCCTCTCCGCCATGGTGCTGGAGTCACTCCACCTCGACGCCGACACCCGCGTGTTCCGTCGACTTGCTTCACTCGCGGCCACCTATGCCTCGGCGGATATCGTCGTCACCCAGGAGGACCTGGCGTCGATGGCCGGTACGACGCGCCCGACCGTCAACAAGGCGTTGCGCGGAGCGGAGGAGCGGGGGATGATCGAGTTGGCTCGGGGTCGCATCCGGGTGCTCGACGAGGCCGCGCTGCGCAAGCGCGCACGATTGTGATCCCCCACTGCGGAAGGCTCGGCGCTGCCCGATGATCCGCGCATGACCGCGCAGGGCACCGACCCGCGAGCCGGTACGTTCCGCGGCGCCTGGCGGCACAAGCGGTGGCGCTGGATGTTCGCCGGCTACGGCGTCTCGTTGACCGGGGACTTCGTGTACTCGGTGGCGTTGGTCGTGGACGTGTTGGACCGGACCGGCTCGGCGGCCTGGGTGTCGGCCGCTGCGGTGGCGCGGCTGGCTCCGTATCTGGTGTTGGGTCCGGTGGGTGGGGTGATCGCCGATCGCGTCGACCGGCGGAAGGTGCTGGTCGTCTTCGACATCGTGCGCGCCGTGCTGCTCGGGGCGATGGCCGCGGTGGCGGCCCTCGACGGGCCTGTCATCGCCGTACTCGTGTTGGCGGCGCTGGCGGCGGCGGCGAGCGTGCCCTATCGAGCCGCGGGTGTCGCGGCTACTCCCCACCTCGTCGGCGAGGAGGACCTTGCCGCAGCCAACGCCGCGGAGTCGATCGTCAGCCAGGCGTCGTGGTTCGTCGGCCCGGCGATCGGCGCTGCGGTCGTGGCGTTGTTCGGGGTCGGTTGGGCGCTGGTGTTGGACGCGGCGACCTTCGTCGCTGCGGCTGCGATGGTGGCGCGCACGGGCGACCTCGGCGGCGGCACCGGTGGCACCGGAAACGGTGGCGACGGTGGGAGCGACGACGCCGAGGAGGAAACCGAGAGCGTGTGGGCCGGCATCAATGCCGGGGTGGCGGTGATCCGCGGTGATGCAGGACTGGCTGCGTTGACGGTCTTCGTGTGCGTTCTCATGGCCGGCTTCGGGATGGAGCAGGTCCTCCACGTCCTCGTCGCAGTCGATCGACTCCACCTCGACGCAGAGTGGGTCGGTGCCATGGGAGCGGCCATCGGCATCGGCGGCCTGGTGGTGGCACCTGTGACTGCCCGTCTCGCCCGCGGTCCCCACGCCGGCACTGCGCTGGTGATCTCGGGTGTGTTGTCGGGGTTGCCGCTCGCCGCGCTGGGGCTGACCTCGTCCAAGGAGGTGGTTCTCGCGATCCTGGCGGTCGAAGGTGCGGCGGTGATCGTCAACGAGGTGATGTTGATGACGTTGTTGCAGCGTGCCACTCCCGACGAGATGCTGGGGCGGATCTTCGGCCTGTACGACTCGTCCACGGCGCTCACCCAGCTCGGCGGATCCCTGATCGTCCCGGCTCTGGTGGCGGGTGTGGGGTTGCCCTGGACCCTCGCGGTGGGCGGTGGCATCACTGTGGCTGCGTCGTTGGGGTTGGCGCCCGCGCTGGTTTCGTTGGGCGCCCGTGCCGAGCGTGAGCGCCAGGCCCTCGCCCCCCTCGTCGACGAGCTGCGCCGTTTCGCCATCCTCGCAGAGCTGGGCGAAGCGGCCCTGGAGCGCATCGCCCGATCGAGTGTGGTCGAGTCGCTCGATCCCGGCCTGGTGGTGATGGCCGAGGGGGACCCACCAGATGACCTCTACCTCGTCAGGGCGGGGGAGCTGGTCGTCCGCTCGGCGGGTGAGGCCGGCGGTGAGGTGCGCGAGGTGAATCGGATGGTTGCGGGTGACTGGTTCGGCGAGATCGGTCTGCTGCAACGGCGGCCACGGACCGCCACTGTGGAGGCGGTCGGCGCGGTCGAGCTTCTGCGGGTGCCCGGATCGGTGTTCCTCGACGCTGTGGCTACGCCCGAGGTGTTGGCAGACCCGGTGCGTCGCACCATGTCGGTGCGGCTCGCCCGCACCCATCCCGTGGTGGTGGGTGGATCATGAATCGTGGTTGGTGTAGGTCCGCGAAGGGGGTGGAGGTCGATGAGTGAAGTCGAGCGGCTCGCGGCCGCGGCGGGACGGTTGGCCGACGGGGTCTCACCACCCCGCTCCGTCCTTGCAGAGCTCGGCCACCTGTGTCACGCGGCGAGACTCGCGTTCGACGCAAAGGCCGTGTCGGTGGCGCGCGTCGTGGCGGGCGGAGCGGACGGACACGACGGCCTCCGCTACGAGGCTGCCGACGGCGCGGGCGCCGAGCAGATCGTCGGGGTGCAGCTCGGCGCCGGCGAGGGGATCGCCGGGTTCGTCGCCGCGAGCGGCCAGGCCCTGTCGATCGACCGGGTGGCTGACGACCCGCGTTTCGCCCGCCAGGTCGCCGAGTCGACCGGCTACCTGCCCGCAGCGATGCTCGTCGTGCCGATCGAAGGCGGAGGCGACCCCCTCGGGGTGCTGTCGGTGCTCGACCGGTCGCCGCACACCGGATCCGTCGACCCGCTGGCCATGGCAGGAGCGTTCGCGCGTCTTGCCGCTCCGCCTCTGGCTGAGCTCGATCGTGGGTCGCGCCACGGCGCCGTGCTGCTGGCGGCCATGGCCGTCGCGCTCGATTCCGGCGATGGGGTCGACACCGTCGGTGGGGATGCACCCGACGCCGTCGCAGACGCTCTCGCTGCCGCGTTGCGCGATGAGGTTTCGGCGGGGGAGCGGCCAGACCCCGATCTGGCACGTCAGCTCGCGTTGATGGCCGAGCTGGCGGCGCGTCCGGCGGAGCTGCGAAGCCGGGCCGAGCGCGTCATCGAGGAGCTGCTGGCGTTGACCGAGCAGCGGCGCCGACGGTGAGCGACCTGCTGCCGGCGTGGTCGGAGCCGTTCCACGACGGTCTCCGGCCCGTCGAGCCGCTGGCGATGCCCGACCCGGTCACCCCGGAGTGGGCCTATGGGGACCGGTCGGGCGAGGGGGTCGTCGTAGCGGTGATCGACTCGGGGGTCGAGGCGGACCATCCACTTGTGGGTGCGGTGTCGCGCTCGATTGTTGTGGAGCGCGACCCCGACGAGCCCGACGGGGTGCGCTTCGTGGAGTGCGCTCCCGAAGATCTCTACGGTCACGGCACCGCGTGCGCAGGGATCATCCGCGAGCTGGCCCCGGCGGCCGAGATCTGGAGTGTCCGGGTGTTGGGCGCCAACCTGAAGGGCAGCGGGTTCCTCTTCGCCCACGGCCTCGACTGGTGCATCGACCAGGGTGTCGACGTGGTCAACCTCAGCCTGTCGACCAGCAACGACCGCTACTTCGAGGCGTTCCACGACCTCGTGGACCAAGCCGGCTTCGCGGGAGTGCTGGTGGTCTCCGCCATGAACAACGAGCGCAAGACCACGATCCCTTCGGAGTTCGCAGGAGTGTTCTCCGTCGCGTGTGCGCCGGGTGTCGACCGCGAGCGGATCGTCCACAACCCCCAAGCTCCCGCCGAGTGGGGTGCCGCCGGCATCGACGTCGAGGTCCCGTGGCTGGGCGGCGCAACGATGCGGACCAGCGGAAACAGCTTCGCGGCGCCAGTGATCGCAGGGCACCTCGCCCGCATCCGGGCCGCGCATCGGGCCATCACCACGTGGCAGGCCAAGACCGTCCTCGCGGAGTTGGCAGCACGGCCGGGGCTTCGCAACGACGGCTGCGATACGTAGCGGGCGTCGGCCCGCCGACAGAACTCGGCCGGCGCTTCGCCCACACTGTGATCATCAGCTCCGATCGGGTCGGAGATCACAGAAGGGAACGAGAGATGCCACATAGGAGAGGTCAACAACCAGCCGACGGTGCAGCCGACACCGAGGCCCACAAGATCAAGCGGGGTGTCGAGGACGCCGGGGGCGACGACGCCGAGGGCCACAGGATCAAGCGGGGTGTCGAGGACGCCGGGGGCGACGACGACGCCGAAGGGCACAAGAGGCGCTCCCGCTGACGGTTCGCATCGGGGGCCGTGAGTGGGGGCGGCTCCCGATGTATCCAACTCACCTCGGTGTGACGCCTCGCACCGCTGGACTGTGGCGTGGATCACACAACAGCGTCGCGAACGGGCTCACACTCGGGGTAGTGGCAGATCGCATCGGGGGCCGTGGGTGGGGTTCGGCTCCCGATGTACCTGTTTCGTGGCCACCTCAAGGCAGCCGCACCACGAAGGTGGTGCCGCTGCCTTCGACGCTTTTGACGCCGCACGATCCGCCCATCCGGGCGCACAGCTCCGCCACGATGGCCAAACCCAACCCGGTGCCCCTACCCCGGCGCGCGGGTTGGTTGTCGGCCTGGTAGAGGCGGTCGAACACATGCGGCAGTTCGGCCGCGGCGATGCCGGGGCCGTCGTCGCTGATCTCGATGACGACGTTGCCCTTGTCGGAGCGGACCTCCACCCACACGCCGCTGCGGGCGAAGCCGATGGCGTTCGCGGTGAGGTTCGCCACCACCTGGGCGAGGCGGTCGACGTCGACGGTCGCGTGCATCGGCGCTGTGGTGTCGAGGCGATGGTGGAGCTCGACTCCGGCGGCGGCGGCTTCGTGGGCCAGGCCGGTGAGCACCCCTGCGACCACGTCTGTAACGTCGGCCTCGGTCGGGTGGAGCTCGAAGCGGTCCACGTCGAGGCGCGCCAGGTCCAACAGATCCCCGACGAGTCGCTCGAGTCGGCGTGACTCCCCGATGATGACCGCGGCCGCGGCGGCGGGGTCCGGTGCTGCGCCGTCCGCGATGGCTTCGGCGTAGCCGCGGATGGAGGTCAGCGGTGTTCGCAGGTCGTGGGAGACCGACAGGAGGAACTGGCGTTCCTGGTCGCGGGCGCGCTGCAATCCATCGCCCATGGCGTTGATGGACCGGGCCAGCACCGCCAGCTCGTCGTCGCCGGGCGGCTCGGGCAGCCGTGCCTGGAGGTCGCCGCGGGCGATCCGAGTCGTGGTGGCGACCGCGGCGCGCACGGGTGCGGCGAGACGCCGCGCCAACCAGGCCGACACGGCGGCTGCGACGAGGATCGCGACGGCGGCGGAGCCCGCGAACCAGCGGAACGTGGGACCGAAGAGGCGTTCGCGCTTCGAGGTCAACACCGTGACCATCGTCGTTTCCCTCCCGTCCTCGCGCTTCTGTTGGGCGCGCCCGGCAGCGGCCCACAACGTGTTGCCGAACTGGCCGGAGATCGTCTCGCCCGCACGCAGCGAATCGAGATCCAAGACGTTGGCCTCGACGCCGTCGGGTAGCTCACCGATGAAGTTCCCGTTGGGCCCGATGGCCCCGCGACCCACGCCGCTCACGCTGAGGGCTGCGAGTAGCTGTCGTCGGAGCTGGGTGAAGGTCGACTCGGCGCCGGCCGCATCTGCCCTTCGCCCGGCGCGGAGCAACGCCGCGTCGACCGCGACGAACAGCTCGTTGGTCCGTTCCGCCGTGGCCTCCAGCCGACGCAGCTCCTGGCTTCGGTTCGCGACGCGTGCCACCAGGAAGGTGCCGACGGCGGTCAGCGCCAGCGACACGACGACGGCTCCCACCAGCGCTTGGGCGATACGGCGGTTCACCTCATCAGTCCAGCCTGTAGCCGACACCCCACACGGTGGTGAGCGCGAAGGAGTCGCCGAGCTTCTTGCGGAGCTGGCGGACATGCACGTCCACCGTGCGTTCGTCGCCGATCCAACCCGGCCCCCACACACCGTCCAGAAGCTGCCGGCGAGACAGTGCAAGGCCCCTGTTCTGCACGAGGTGCGCGAGGAGGTCGAACTCGCGGGCAGCGAGGGGGACCGCCTCGCCCGCGAGGGTCGCCTCGCGTCGACCCAGGTCCACGCGCAGATCTCCGATGTCGTGAACCGCAGGCGCGTCGTGGCGTGCGGAGGATTCGGATCGACGAAGCAATGCCTTCACGCGGGCAGCCAGCTCACGCGGCGAGAAGGGTTTGGTTACATAGTCGTCGGCTCCCAACTCCAGGCCGAGCACCCGGTCGATCTCGTCGTCGCGCGCCGTCAACATGATCACGCCCAGGCTGTTGCCCGAGGCGCGGAGCCGTCGACACACCTCGAACCCGTCGATGCCTCCGCCCAGTCCGATGTCGAGGAGAACGAGCCGTGCCCCGTGGGTGGCGACCGCGGCGATGCCGGCTTCGCCGTCGGAGTGCAACAGGACGCGGTAGCCCTCCCTGCGTAGATAGAGGTCCACGAGATCCGCGATGTTGGTGTCGTCCTCGATCACGACGATGACCGTCTCGCTCATGGGGCCATTGTGGCCGGGTTGGCTCTGGATTCGGCGGAGGCCTCGAACTGCGAGCGGTGAGCGTGGGTGGCCCAGAATGGCGGGGTGGCAGCGACCTACCTGGACCGGATCCTCGACCATCACCGTGGCCGCGCCGCGGCCGACTCTCGGCCCGTCTCGGATCTGCGGGCGCGTTGTGAAGGTCTGCCCCCCACCCGCGGGTTCCGTGCCGCGCTCGTGGGCCGCGCCACGCTCGGGGTCATCGCCGAGATCAAGAGGCGTTCGCCGTCCAAGGGCGACCTCTTCACCGGACTGGACCCCGCGGCGGTGGCCGCCGCGTACGAGGCGGGTGGTGCGGCATGTCTGTCGGTGTTGACCGACGGACCGCACTTCGGCGGCTCGGCGGAAGACCTGCGCGCGGCGCGTGCCGCAGTGTCGCTGCCGGTGCTGCGCAAGGACTTCACCGTGTCTGTCCACGACGTGTTGGACGCGCGGCTGATGGGAGCCGATGCCGTGTTGCTGATCGTGGCGGCACTCAGTGACGACGAGTTGGCCGAGCTCGACGGCGTCGCTGCGGAGGTCGGCCTCGACGTGCTGGTCGAGACCCATGACGAGGCGGAGGTGGAGCGTGCGGTGGCGAACACCGGCGCGACGCTGATCGGAGTTAACCAGCGGGATCTCGTGACCTTCGAGGTCGACACCGCCCGAGCCGTCAGGGTGATCGACGCGATCCCGTCAGCAGCAGTGAAGGTCGCCGAGTCGGGTGTGCGCAACGCCGAGGACGCGAGACGGCTCGCCGCGGCCGGCTACGACGCGGTGTTGGTGGGCGAGCACCTCGTGACGGCCCCCGATCTCTCCACTGCCGTAGCAGCGATGTGCATGCCCCGCGGCTAGCCCCACCCCTCGGCGGTTAGCCTCACGATGTCATGTGGGTGAAGATCTGCGGCATCACCAACGAAGAGGACGCGCTGATGTCGATAGCGCTCGGCGCGGACGCTCTCGGTTTCGTCTTCGCCCCCTCGCCACGGCAGGTGGCGGTCGGGACCGCACGTGAGATCACCCGCCGCCTGCCCTTCGGCGTGATGACCGTGGGGGTGTTCCGCGACCAGTCCCCCGACCAGGTGATCGAGACGGTGTTGGCCGCGGGTCTGCACGCGGCGCAGCTGCACGGCCACGAGACCCCGAACGAGGCGAAGGCGATCCGCCAGAAGGTCCAGGCGCTCATCGTCGCCTTCCCCGCGGGGTCACACTCAGTCGAGCGCTTCGACGACTACCAGGCCGATGCCCTGATGCTCGACGCCCCGACTCCGGGAGCGGGCGAGGTGTTCGACTGGTCCCTTGCCCAAGGCGTGCCCTCTGATCGCCGGCTGATCCTCGCCGGCGGGTTGTCGCCCGGAAACGTCGCGGACGCCATCCGGACGGTGCGACCCTGGGGAGTCGACGTGTCCAGTGGGGTGGAGGTCGAGCCGGGGATCAAGGATCCGAGGAAGGTGTTGGCCTTCACCCGGCGCGCCCGGGCTGCCTTCGAGGAGCTCGAACGCCCTCAGTCGGAGGGTTCGGAGCTGTTCGACTGGGACGAGACCGCCTGATCCACCCGGAACGGTCGGGGGAGAGGGAATCGGTTAGTGCCGGCGGGGTCTCGTCGCGGAGAATGGCGGTCGTGTCCGATCAACCCGTGATGGGGGAGCCGACGCCGGGAGGTCGCTTCGGCGACTTCGGCGGGATGTTCGTGCCCGAGACGTTGGTCCCGGCGTGCCTTGAGCTCGATCGGGCCTTCCGTGACGCCTGGGCGGATGGTGGGTTCCGTGCCGAGCTGGATGCGCTGTTGGGCGACTACGCCGGTCGTCCCTCTCCGCTCACTCGTTGCCAACGCCTCGGCGACGAGCTGGGTGGGGTGACGCTCCTGCTGAAGCGGGAGGACCTGAACCACACCGGCAGCCACAAGATCAACAACGTCCTGGGCCAGGCGCTGCTGGCCAAGCGCATGGGCAAGGATCGCCTCGTCGCGGAGACCGGCGCCGGCCAACACGGTGTCGCCACAGCGACCGCGGCTGCGCTGTTGGGCCAGCGCTGCACCGTGTACATGGGCGAGGTCGACATGGCCCGCCAGGAGCTCAACGTGTTCCGCATGCGACTGCTGGGCGCCGAGGTGAAGCCGGCCGCCTCGGGCAGCCGCACCCTCAAGGACGCAGTGAACGAGGCCATGCGCGACTGGGTGGCCACCGTGGAGGACACCCACTACTGCCTCGGTTCGGTGATGGGTCCTCACCCCTACCCCTGGATGGTGCGCGAGTTCCATCGGGTGTTGGGCATCGAGGCGCGCGAGCAGTGCGTGGCCCTGTTGGGCGACGTGCCCGACGTGGTGGTCGCGTGTGTCGGCGGCGGATCGAACGCCGCGGGGATCTTCTCCGGCTTCGCCGATGACCGCAGCGAGCTGGTCGGCGTCGAGCCCGCAGGCGGAGCCGCCATCGGAGGGGGGATCCCCGGCATCGTGCACGGCATGCAGTCGTTCCTCAAGCAGGACGAGTTCGGCCAGGTGGAGGAGGCGCAGTCGATCTCGGCGGGTCTCGACTACCCCGGCGTCGGCCCCGAACACGCACATCTCGCGGCGAGCGGGCGGGCGATCTACCCCAGTGTGACCGACGCAGAGGTGATCGACGCGTTCCAGCTCCTGTCACGCACCGAGGGGATCATCCCCGCACTGGAGCCGGCTCACGCCCTCGCGTGGGTGAGCCGCGAGCGGGCGTCGTTGGTGGGTCGCAGCGTGTTGGTGAGCCTCTCGGGCCGCGGCGACAAGGACGTCGCCCAGATGATGGAGGTGCTGGGCCCGTGAGCTGCCCTGGTTTGGAAGTCGCGCTGCGCCGACGCCGTGAGCAGGGTGGAAAGAGCCTGGTCCCGTATCTCACCGGCGGCCTGGGCGACTGGACAACCATCCTGTTGGCCGCGGCCGACGCGGGAGCCGATGCCATCGAGGTCGGCATCCCGTTCTCGGATCCTGTCATGGACGGACCGGTCATCCAGCAGGCGAACGACCTCGCCCTCGCGGCCGGCGCAACCCCGCCCGGCATCCTCGACGCGCTGTCGGGCCTCGACGCCGGCGTGCCGCTCGCGGTGATGACGTATGCGAACCTCGTCTACCGCTTCGGGTGGGAGCGCTTCGCGTCGCGGTGCGCGGCAGTCGGCGTGTCGGGGGCGATCCTGCCCGACATCCCCCTCGAGGAGGTCGGCCCCTGGGCCGCGGCAGCCGACGCTGCCGGGGTCGCCACCGTGTTGTTGGCGGCGCCCACGACGCCCGATGATCGGCTGGCTGCGATCTGTGAGCGCGGCAGAGGGTTCCTCTACGCGGTCGGTCTGCTGGGGATCACAGGCGAACGTGACTCGCTTGCCGCGAGTGCGAAGGTGATCGCCGCGAGGGCAAAGCAGGTGACCGACCTACCGGTGCTCGTTGGTGTCGGAATCGGCACACCCCGCCAGGCCGTGGAGGTGTGCGAGGTGGCCGACGGGGTCGTGGTGGGGTCCGCGTTCGTGCGCCGCATGGTGGAGACCGGATCGCCCGAGGCGGTGGCCGAGCTCGTCGAGGAGTTCCGCTCAGCTCTCGACGCCGGGTGATCGAATCCGGGAAAGCGCGAAAAACCGCGGAACCACGCCCTTTCCGCTAGGGTCTTACACCGATGTCATTTGTGAGTCGATGGAGGATCACCCAATGAACAAGACAGAACTCGTCGAGACGATCGCCCGGCGGACCGAGCTCCCCAAGAAGGATGTCGAGGCCGTCCTCAACACCTTCTTCGACGTGGCCGCCCAGGTGGTGGCCAAGGGCAAGGAGTCCCTCACCATCCCCGGTTGGCTGAAGATCGAGCAGACCACCCGTGGGGCCCGTGTCGGTCGCAACCCCCAGACCGGCGAGGAGATCAAGATCAAGGCCTCCAAGGCAGTGAAGATCACCGCCGGTGCCACCCTGAAGGCGATCGCGAAGGGCGACAAGCCGGCCCCCAAGTGATCCATTAGCACCTCTCCCCCTACCCGTTCTGTGATGCAGAGCACGACGCGAGCGTCGTGTCTCGCATCACAGAACGGGGGTCTAGGGTCCCAGGGATGTTGAAGCCCGGAACCAAGGCCCCCGCCTTCACCCTGTTGGACCAGAACGGACAGAAGGTGAAGCTGTCCGAACACGCCGGCCACAAGGTGCTCGTCTACTTCTACCCGAAGGCCGACACCCCCGGCTGCACCACCCAGTCGTGTGCTCTGCGCGACATCGCCGGCGCGATCGGCGACGCGGCGATCATCGGCATCAGTCCCGACCAGCCCGAGCGCTTGGCGAAGTTCGACACCAAGTACTCCCTCGGTTTCGCCCTGCTGTCCGACGCCGACCACAAGATCGCCGAGAAGTACGGCGTGTGGGGCGAGAAGAAGAACTACGGCAAGACCTACATGGGCATCGTCCGCTCGGCGTTCCTCGTCGATGAAGCGGGCAAGCTCCAAGAGGTTTGGTACAAGATCAGCCCGAAGGACACTCCGACCAAGCTGCTCAAGGCGCTGGAGGGGTGAGCGGACTACCCGCGCCGGCCGAGCTGATTCCGCATCGGTCCCCATTCCTGCTCGTCGACGAGCTGTCGGAGTTGGTGGCGGGCGAGCGTGCAGTCGGCATCTGGCGGATTCGTGGTGACGAGGACTTCCTCGCCGGCCACTTCCCGGGTCGGCCCACCGTCCCCGGCGTGTTGCAGGTGGAGGCGCTGGCGCAGCTCGGGGCGTGCGCTGTCCTCGCCGACGAGCGATTCGCGGGGCGGCTGCCGCTCTTCGGCGGCATCGAGCGGGCGCGGTTCCGGCGTCAGGTGCTCCCAGGCGACGAGCTACGCCTCGAGATTTCCATGACGCGGATCTCCGCGCGTGGCGGCAAGGGGAGCGGGGTCGCCACCGTCGATGGTCAGGTCGCGGCGGAAGCCGACCTGCTCTTCGTCATCGTCGACCCGTAGGCCGAGCCGTCAAACGGAGCCCGGCCCCAACACGACGGTGCCGTTGTGGCCGCCGAAGCCGAACGAGTTCGAGATCGCCGGGCCGGGCTCCCAATCGCGTGCCGCCTTGGCCACGATGTCGAGCGCCGGAAGCTCCGGATCCGGGGTCGCGAAGCCAAGGGTGGGCGGGATGGCCCGGTGTTGCATCGACAGCACCACCGATGCGGCTTCGAGCGCCCCGGCAGCACCCAGAGCGTGACCGGTGACCCCCTTGATGGAGCTGATCGGTGGTCCGGGTGTCCCGAAGACCGCAGCGACCGCCTGTGCCTCGGCCGCGTCGTTGAGGGGTGTCGATGTGCCGTGCGCGTTGATGTAGGTGACATCGGCCGGCGTGATGCCCGCGTGGTCGAGGGCGCTGCGCATGCAACGGATCGCCCCTTCGCCCCCCGGCGACGGCGCAGTGATGTGGTGGGCGTCTGCGTTTGAGGCGGATCCCAGAACCTCCGCGAGGATCGTCGCTCCGCGCTCCCGAGCCGAGGACCACTCCTCGAGCACCAATACGGCGGCACCCTCGGCGATGACGAAGCCGTCTCGCTCCACGTCGAAGGGCCGGCTGATGCCCACCGAGGACAGCGCCGTCATGTTGTTGAACGCCGCGACCGCCACGGGGGTGACGGCGGCTTCGCTGCCACCGGCGAACACGAGGTCGCAACGACCGTCGCTGATCAGGCGTGCGCCGTTGCCGATCCCGTGGGTGCCGGCGGCGCACGCGGTGACCGTGTTCTCGCAAGGGCCTTGGAGGCCGTATCTCATCGACACGGCTGCGCCGGCCGAGTTCGCCATCATCATCGGAACGAGGAACGGGGAGACCCTCCGAGGGCCCTTCTCGTTGAGCACCGCTATCTGTTCTTCGAGCGAGCCGAGCCCACCGATACCCGAGCTGATCCAGCTACCTGCGCGTGGTCCGGCGAGCTGGGTGGGGGCGCCGGCCTGTTCCCAGGCCTCGGCGGCCGCGGCGAGAGCGAACTGCGTGAACCGGTCGGCGCGCCTCGCCTCTTTGGGATTCGCGAAGAACGGCGTGGGGTCGAATCCCTCTACCAGCCGCTTGTCGCCGGAGGAGGACTGGAGGAGCCCTGCCCAGAAGGCTTCACGGCCGATCCCGCAGGGGCCGACCACGCCGACGCCGACGACAGCGACGCGTCGCCGCTGGGTCACCTCAGCCGACTTTTGAGGCGAGGAGATCGAAGGCGGCGCCTACGGTGGTCACGCCTTGGAGCTCGTCTTCCTCGATGGACACGTCGAACTCCTCTTCGAGGGCCATCACCAATTCGACGAGGTCAAGGCTGTCGGCGTCGAGGTCGTCGGCGAAGCTCGCTTCGCGGGTGACCTGTGAAGCATCTACTGAGAGCACCTCGACGGCGCATTTCGTGAATCGATCGAACAGCTCGTCGCTCATGTGGTTTTCTCCGTTTCCAAGGGGTCGGGGGTGGGAATATCGGGCGATATCGGTGCCCGGCGGGGTTCACATGCCCAGTCCGCCATCGACGGCGAGCGCAACGCCTGTGATGTAGGAGGCGGCGTCGCCGACGAGGAACTCTACCGCCGCGGCAACTTCGTCCAGCTCACCCATGCGCCCGAGCGGCACCGCGGCGACGAGCTGGGCCCGCTGATCGTCGGTGAGCGTTGCGGTCATGTCGGTGGGAAGCGGGCCGGGTTCGACCACGTTCACGCAGATGTTGCGGCTGGCAAGCTCCCGGGCCAAGGACTTGGCCATGCCCAACAGCCCGGCCTTGGACGCCGCGTAGTTCGCCTGTCCCGCCTGGCCGACACGTCCCGATATTGACGATACGAACACGATGCGTCCCCAGCGGGCCCGCACCATCGACTTGGCGGCTCGGCGGGCGACGCGGAAGGCGCCGGTGAGGTTCGTGTCGAGCACGGATGTGAAGTCGTCGTCGGACATGCGGAGGACGAGGCCGTCACGGGTCAGACCTGCGTTCGAGACGACGACCTCGACGCGACCGAGACGGTCCTCTACTTCGGTGAACGCCGCATCGACAGAGGCTGCATCGGTGACGTCGAGCTGAACCCAAGCAGCGATGTGGTCGCTGTGGGGATGGGAGCCGCGGTGGGTCCCAGCGACCCGATAGCCGGCTCGTCCGAGGCGGTCTGCGATCACGAGGCCGAGGCCGCGGTTCGCGCCGGTGATCAGTGCAACCCGGCTCGCGGCTGAATTGGCGGTCTCGGCGACATCGGCCATAGGTGCAGTTCGACTCCTGAGTGGTGAACGGGGTTACTTGCGCCGCCATCGCATGGCTGCGCTCGCCCAGGTCATGCCCGCCCCGAAGCCGGACAACAACACGATCGCCCCGTCGCCGATGCGCCCTTGCCGTTCGGCGAGGGCGAGCGCGTGGGGGATGGTGGCGGCCGAGGAATTTCCTGTCGTCGCGATGGTCGACATCACGCGCTCCCTGCTCAGATCGAGGCGTTGTGCCAAGGCGTCTGTGATCCGCTGGTTCGCCTGGTGTGGGACGAACAGGTCGACATCGGTCGTGCTGAGACCTGCGTCGTCGAGGGCGGCGACAGCCGAGTCGACGGCGGCACGCACCGCGAGGCGGAACACCGCCTGGCCCTGCATCTGGATAGTGCCCCCGAGTGGGCAATACAGCAGGTCGTGGCTGGCAGGCTGCGTTCCGGCATCGAAGCCCAGAAGGCCCCCGTCGGTGCCGGAGTCACCCACCACCACCATGGCTCCGGCACCGTCGCCGAAGAGGATCGCGGTCGCGCGGTCGTCGGGATCTGTGATCCGGGTCATTGCATCGCTGCCCACGAGTAGGACGGCCGCCCCGCTGTCGAGGAACGGGGTTGCTGCGGCGAGTGCGTAGACGAAGCCGGCGCAGGCGCCGTTGAGGTCGAAGGTCGCAGCAGTTGAGCCGAGGTCATCGGCTACGCGCGATGCCACCGATGGGACTGCCTCGTCGGCAGTGGAGGTTGCGACGATGATCGCAGCCAGGTTGGTGACCTCGCCGGCGGCGGCGAGCGCGTCACGGGCCGCTTCGACTGCGAGCGACGCAGTGGTGCCTCCCGTTCGACGTTCGATTATTCCGGTTCGTTCACGGATCCACGCGTCGGTGGTGTCCATGCGGTCCTCGAGCTGCGCGTTGGTGAGCACAGTGGGGGCGAGGGCCAAGCCCACGCCCGCCACGCCGAAGCGTGCCCGCACTCAGGTCTTCCCGAACTGATCCGGTGCGCTTGGTGGAGCGGCACCGTTTGGCTGAGGAGCGGTGGCACCTGACGAGCGGGCGTTGCGGGCGAAGGCAGCCTCGCGCAGCGCCGCGATTGCGACCGTTGTCATCAGCAACGACCACCAACGGCGACGGTGCCCAGTAGGGGGATTCGGGCTCACGGCGACCACGCTACGCTGCCGGACCGAGCCCGGGTGGCGGAACGGCAGACGCGGCGGACTCAAAATCCGCTGTCCGAAAGGGCGTGTGGGTTCGAATCCCACCCCGGGCACGTCGTGATGCCGCGAGACATCAGCAAGGGCCGAGCCTTACCTGTTGGGGTTCGGTCCTTCTGAGGCACTAGAGCAAGTCGCTCGCGGTGAGGTGCAGGGCGCCTTCGGTTGCCTCGATCACTTCCGGGGCGAACGTGGTCCGGGCGAAAAGCGCCAGTCGTGCACCCTCGGCCTGGCTCAGTGCGTCACGAGCCGCGAGGAGCTGGTTCAGGTCGGCGCGGGAGAACCGTTGGCTCCATTTCGCTTCGCCGATCAGCGCCCAGTTGTTTCCGCGAAGACCGACCGCGTCAGGGGGCTTCGGCCCCCGGCTTCATTGCGGGGTGCCCACGCTCAGGTGGATCTCCCCAGACCTGCTCACTGAAGTTCCCCACTCGTAGGGCTCCACCAACCGGGGCGGGGCTCCTCCGAGGTTGACGGCCTCTGGCCACCACCGGCTGTAGAGGAGCCTGGCCTGGGTCACCCATGAGGCGGCGAGGGTCGAAGACCGGGTCGCTCTGCCTCAAGAAGCGGATTGAGGCGTGTGGGATCGTTGCCTCCGTCGGACTTGCGTACGGATCCTGCCTTCGGTGACGGAAACGTACGCAGGTTCGTGGGGGCGGGTGCTGCCCGCTCTCGATCCGTCGGACTTGCGTACGAATCCTGCCTTCGGCGACGGAAACGTACGCAAGTTCGTGGGGGCGGGTGCTGCCCGCTCTCGATCCGCCGGACTTGCGTACGAATCCTGCCTTCGGCGACGGAAACGTACGCAAGTTCGTGGGGGCGGGGGGCCAGCGCCTCTCGGGTCATTCCGATAGCGGGCGAGCGTTCGCCATCTCCGTGGCGATGCGCTGTGCGATCGGATGGTCGTCGAGGTCTTCGAGCGGCACGGGTAGGGGTATGCACCAACTCGGGTAGTCGTCGCTGCCGCCGGGTTGGTTCGGTCGGTCCGTTGCGCCAAGGAGGTCATCGGTGGTCACCAGCACCAGATCCGAACCCGCGTTGGCAAGGCGTCGGTGCGCCTCGACGAGCTGGTCGATGTCGCTGCGACCGGTGCTGCCGTCGCCGAGCACTTCTCGAAGGTGCGCAGCGAAGGCCGGGTCCGCGCCGGGATCCCCGCCGCCCAGGGCGCCGAGGACCGTCGGCAGATCGTGGGTGGTGAGGGTCCCCAGCGATGAGGGCGGCCAGTGCTCCGGTGCGCCGTCGAACCATGCCACCTTGGTTCCGGCGATGCCTGATGACGCCAGCCGTTCTCGTACGCCGTCCTCCACCGTTCCGAGGTCCTCACCCACGACGAATGCGCCGGCCCGCGCAGCCTCAAGACGGATGACGGCCAACAGCTCCTCCGGTCGATAGCGCACGTAGGTCCCGAACTCCGGGCCGGCTCCCCGTGGGATCCAAAAGAGCCGGAACAGCCCCATGACGTGATCGATCCGCAGCGCGCCGAAGCGAGTGAAGCTCGACCGCAGGAGCGAGCGGAGCGGGGCGTACGCGCTCGCTCTCAACGCCCACGGATCGAAGGGCGGAAGGCCCCAATCCTGACCGGCAGGGTTGAACGCGTCGGGTGGTGCGCCGATGGACATGTCCAGGGCGAGGGTGTCCTGTTGGCACCAGGCGTCGAATCCGTTCGGGTCGACGCCGACGGTCAGGTCGCCCAACAGGGTGACCCCGGCGTGGCGGAGCTCCTCGCGCACGTCGAACAGCTGGTAATCCGCCAGCTGTTCGACCCATCTCCAGAACCCCACCTGCTCGGCATGGTCGGCTGTGAACTTCTCGACGGCTTCGCCGTCGGGACGGCGCAGCTCGGCGGGCCAGCCCAACCAGCCGCAGCCGAACTCCTCGGTGACCGCACAGAACACCGCGTGGCGCAGATCGCCGTCGCCCAGCGGCGCACCAGCGGCTTCGTAGCCCGCTAGCAACGCAGCGCGTTTCGCCTGCCACACGGCATCGCGGTGGATGTGTCGGCCGTTCGTCGGAGGCGTCCCGGCGTGCCCGGTGAGATCGGACACGTCGATCCACAGAGGGTCGACGTGTCGGCGCGTCGATGGCGAGTAGGGACTCGGCTCACGGGGCACCACGTCGAGCGCTTCGCCCAATGGGTTGACCCCCAGAACCGATCCTCCGTGTGCCGCGACCCATCGTCCCAGCATCCGGAGGTCGCTCAGGTCGCCGATGCCCCAGCTCCGATGAGACCGCGCGGCATAGAGCTGGGCCACCACACCCCAACGACGCCCGCCGAGGCCCGGCAGTGTGGCCGGGGCGATGAACAGCGTCGTGACAGGCCCGCCGTCTGCTGGAACAAGCTCGTGCACGCCGATCGGCAGGTCCGACGGCAGGTTGTGCACGGCTTCCACCTCGCCGCCGTCCTCGAGTCGCAGCGTCGCTGGGCACCCGATGACTTCACCGCACCCCGCATCGACGAACCACAGCGGGGGCCCCTGGTGGGGTGTGTCCCCGTCGCCGTGTCTGTTCAGCGTCGAGCGGATCAACCCGATCGTGTGGGGGTCCGCGTGATGCCAATGGCCCTCGATGTCCCACCAGCCGTCGTCGATACCAAGGTTGTCCGTTCCCACTGGTCGGTATTGTGGCGCCCGTAGACTCGATTCCGTGCCTGCACCGCTGCTCGAACGACGCCTGAAGATGCTCAGCCGTCGACTCGGGCAGCTCCGAGCCGACCTCGCACTCGCCGACGAGCAGCTCGCGCACTTCGCCGACGAATCCGACGACGCTCGCTTGCGGGCGCTCGTGAGCGAGACGCCGCTGGCCGAACACGAGCATCGTGAGGCCGAGCGGCACTCCAGCGCGATGGCTCGTCACCGCGACGATCTGGTCGAGCTCATCGCCAAGTTGGAATCGGAGCAGGACGCCCTTTTGGACAAGCTCACCAGTCGGCGTCGATCCTGAACCTGATGGTCGAGCACCAGGACCCACCTGGCCGAACCCGCGTGGTGCTGGCCGAGGACGAAGCCATCATCCGCATGGACCTGCGCGAGATCCTCGCCGAGGAGGGCTACGAGGTCGTCGGCGAGTGCGGCAGCGGTGACGAGGCAATCGAGCTGGTGCGCCTGCTGGAGCCCGACATTGCGATCCTCGACGTGAAGATGCCGGGCCTCGACGGCATCTCCGCCGCGCGTCGGCTCACCGAGGAGCGGGCGTGTGCGGTGGTGCTGCTCACGGCGTTCTCCCAAAGGGAGCTGATCGAAGAGGCCCGCGACGCCGGAGTCATGGCGTATGTGGTGAAGCCGTTCGAGTCGTCGGACCTCGTCCCTGCGATCGAGATCGCCCTCGGGCGCTTCGCCGAGACCTCACGCCTGGCGGCCGAGAACGAGGGGCTCGCCGACAAGCTCGAAGTGCGCAAGTTGATCGATCGGGCCAAGGGCCGCCTCATCGACGGCCACGGGATGTCGGAGGCTGACGCCTTCTCCTTCCTCCAGAAGACGGCGATGAACGAACGACGCACCATGCGGGACATCTGCGAGGCCGTCGTGGCCGGAGAGCTGTCGCCGGGCTGAAGCTAGGTTGGCCTCGATGCCGACCCTGATGCTGATCGACGGGAACTCGCTCACGTACCGGGCGTTCCACGCACTTCCCACCGATCTGAGCACTGCGTCGGGGCAGGTGACCAACGCCGTCTACGGCTTCACCTCGATGCTCATCAACCTGGTACGGGACCACAAGCCGGATCTGATCGCAGTCACCTTCGACCGACCCGAGCCGACCTTCCGCCACGAGCGGATCGACACCTACAAGGCCAACCGCTCCGCCGCCCCCGACATCCTCCGCCAGCAGATGGGCCTGGTGCGCGAGGTGGTCGAGGCTCTCGCCCTGCCCGTGGTCGAAGTATCCGGTTTCGAGGCCGACGACGTGATCGCGACGCTTGCCACCCAGGCTCGTGACGAAGGGATCTCCACGATCATCGTCACCGGCGACCGCGACAGCTACCAACTCGTCGAAGACCCCTACATCAGCGTCCTCTACAACAAGCGTGGTGTCAGCGACTATGCCCTCTACGACGAGGCGGGAATCGTCGAACGCACCGGCGTGCGGCCCGACCAGTACGTGATCTACGCGGCGTTGCGTGGCGATCCATCCGACAACCTGCCCGGCATTCCGGGGGTGGGTGAGAAGACGGCAGCGAAGCTGGTCACCACCTACGGAACCCTCGACGGCATCTTCGCCCACGCTGCGGAGCAGACCCCGAAGCTGCGATCGAACCTCGAAGAGCACGAGGCCCAGGCGCGCACGAACGCCGAAGTGATGGTTCTGGTGCGCGACGTGCCCCTCGAGGTGGGACCAGGAGGGCTCGAGCAGGGCCACGTGGATCGTGACGAGCTCACGAAGTTGTTCAACTTCCTGGAGTTCGGCTCGCTCGTAGGACGGCTGTCCGACGCGTTCGGAGCCCGACTGGAGGGCTTGGAGGCCGACGCCCGAGACGTGATCGAGGCCGAGGTGACCACCTTCGACCTCGCGGGTGGTGCCTCGTTGCTGCGCGAGCTGGCCAATGCCTCCTCGACGACCCCGGTCGCGGTGGCCGGTGCGTGGAGCGGGGTGCCCGGCAACAGCGCGCTCGTGGGCCTAGCCGTGGTCGCCGATGCCGACGCCGCTGAGGTGGCATGGATGCCGGCCGAAGTGGTGGCGGGTTGTGTCGGGGAGCTGGGATGTCTCTCGATCGTGGCGCACGACTCCAAGCCGGTGCTCCGTTCGCTTCTCGCCGTCGCCGGAGATCCGGTGGAGCAACCCACGCTCGTGTTGGACACGAAGCTCGCCGCATACCTCCTGGACCCTGCCGACGCCCGCTACGAGCTCGGGGAGCTGCTGGAGCGCTACGTCAACACCGAACTGGCCGTGGGCGACGCCGCCCCCGACGGCCAGCTCGACTTCGGCGCCGAAGACGGTGGCGAATCGATCGCCCAGGTGACCGCACGTGCTGCGTTGGGTGTGGCGCGGCTGGCGCCGAAGCTCCGCGAAGCGCTCGACGCACAGGGCCTCTCCGAGCTGAACGACGACGTGGAGACACCCCTGGTGTCGGTGTTGGCACGAATGGAACACGTCGGTGTCGGCATCGATGTCGCCGAGCTGCGTCGCCTCTCTGAGCGGCTCGTGGAGGAATGCGAACGGCTGCGTGCGCTCGTGGTTGCCGACGCAGGTGAGGAGTTCAACGTGAACTCCACCAAGCAGCTGCGCGAGATCCTCTTCGAGCGGCTCGGCCTCACGCCTCAGAAGAGGACGAAGACCGGTTACTCGACCGATGCCGCATCCCTCGAGAAGCTGCTGGGCCGGCATCCGATCATCGAACACCTCTTGGCATACAGAGAGGTCGAGAAGCTCCGCTCCACCTACGGAGAGGGCCTGCTGGCCGAAGTGCAGCCTGACGGACGCATCCACGCCACCTTCAACCAGACCGTCGCCCGCACGGGTCGTCTCTCCTCCGATGCGCCGAACCTGCACAACATCCCGGTGCGCTCCGAGGAAGGGCGTCAGTTCCGTCGTGTGTTCGTGCCGGCGGAGGGCTACGAGCTGTTGGTCGCCGACTACAACCAGATCGAGCTCCGCTGCATCGCCCATCTCGCAGAGGACCCAGGGTTGATCGAGTCGTTCAGCTCCGGGCGCGACATCCACAACGAGACCGCTGCACGGGTCTTCGGTGTCGGCCCGGCCGAGGTGAGCTTCGAACAGCGTTCGAAGGCGAAGATGGTCTCCTACGGCCTCGCATACGGGATGGAGGCCTACGGGCTGGGCCGGCGGCTCAACATCCCGACGGAGGACGCGCAGGTGATCCTCGACGCCTACTTCGATGCATTTCCCGCCGTGCGTTCCTACATGCAGCGCACCGTGGCCGAGGCACGGGAGCGTGGCTACACCGAGACCCTCTTCGGTCGACGCCGCCAGATACCCGAGCTCTCGTCGAGCAACTTCCGCATCCGCCAGGCAGGCGAACGTCAGGCGATGAACGCCGGCATCCAGGGTCTGGCGGCAGACATCTTCAAGGTCGCATTGGTGCGAATCGACCGGAGCCTCCGTGAAGGCGGGCTTCGCAGCCGCCTCATCCTCCAGGTACACGACGAAGTCCTGTTGGAGGTTCCCCCCGTCGAGCACGACGCGGCGGACGCCCTGGTGCGCCACGAGATGGGCGATGCGTTCGACCTCGCGGTGCCGCTGGAGGTGAACCTGGCCTTCGGCTCCACCTGGGCCGACGCAAAGGCGTGAGACCCGCCCCGGTTCGGGGGTGGTGGCGGGGTTAGCGTCGCGGGGGTGACGGGAGGGGAGCGGAATCACTGGGAGGACCTCGCCGACACGATGGGGGAGGCGTATCTCCGCTACTCGTTCACCAAGGGCACGGTGCAGGAAGTCGGGTTCCTGGTTGCAGCGCTCGGGCTGAGGCCCGGGATGCGGGTGCTCGACGTGGGCTGCGGCCCCGGACGTCACAGCCACGAGCTGGCGCGACGAGGGTTGGAGGTGGTCGGTGTCGACATCGCGCAGCGATTCGTCGATCTGGCCAATGCAGCGGCCCCCGCCGGCGCGTCGTTCATTCGCGCAGATGCCCGCGCCCTTCGCTTCGAAGAGGAGTTCGACGCCGCCGTGTCGCTGTGCCAGGGCGGCATCGGCCTCGGCGACGGCGATCCCATTGCCGGTGATCTCGAGGTGCTCCGCGGGATCCGTCGGGCGCTGCGGCCGGGCGGCCGCGTCGCGCTCAGCGCCTTCAACGCCTACTTCCAGGTGCGGTGGTTGGAGGACCACGACAGCTTCGACGCGGCAACCGGCGTCAACCACGAGCCGACCGAGGTTCGCGACGAGACCGGCGTCGCCCACCCCGCCGACCTTTGGACCACCTGTTGCACCCCTCGGGAGTTGCAGTTGTTGTTCCGAGTCGCGGGACTGTCGGTGGACGAGATCTTCGGAGTCGAACCCGGTCGCTACGGCAGCGACCCGCCCTCGATCGACCGCCCGGAGCTGTTGGTTCTCGGAGCCAGGGCGGCACTAGCCTGACTGGCTGCCTTGAGCGTCTACGCGCCCCGGCCCATGTCCCATCCCTCGACTTCCTGTAGGCCAACACCGTGTCCGACCAAGCAACGATCGATCCCACCACAGCGGGAGCCGACGACTACGTCCCCCGCCAGATCACCGACAACGACGTGGAGGACAGCGCACTCGAGCAGCTGTACGTCTCGACGATGGTCGGCGTCGAGGACGGCCAACTCGTCACCGGCACGGTCGTCAAGGTTGACCACGACGAGGTTCTGCTGGACATCGGGTACAAGTCCGAGGGGGTCGTCCCCTCGCGAGAGCTGTCGATCCGCAACGACGTGAACCCACACGAGGTGGTGTCGCTCGGTGACGAGATCGAGGCCCTTGTCCTCCAGAAGGAGGACAAGGAAGGCCGTCTGATCCTGTCCAAGAAGCGTGCTCAATACGAGCGTGCCTGGGGCAAGATCGAGGCCATCAAGGAGGCCGAAGGCATGGTCTCAGGTCCTGTCATCGAGGTGGTCAAGGGCGGCCTCATCATCGACATCGGCCTGCGAGGTTTCCTGCCGGCGTCACTCGTGGAGCTCCGTCGGGTGCGAGACCTCCAGCCATACGTGGGCAAGTCGCTCGAAGCGAAGATCATCGAGCTCGACAAGAACCGCAACAACGTGGTGTTGTCACGTCGAGCGTGGCTGGAGGAGACCCAGAAGGAGCAGCGCGAGGACTTCCTGGTCAACCTACGCCCGGGCGAACGACGTCGTGGCGTGGTGTCCAGCGTCGTGAACTTCGGCGCCTTCGTCGACCTCGGCGGCATGGACGGCCTCGTGCATGTGTCGGAACTTTCATGGAAGCACGTCAACCACCCCGGTGACGTGGTGGCCGTAGGCGACGAGATCGAGATCGAGGTGCTCGAGGTCGATATGGACCGTGAGCGGATCTCACTGTCGCTCAAGGCCACCCAGCAGGATCCGTGGCAGGAGTTCGCCTCCGCGCATCAGGTGGGCGAGTTGGTCTACGGCCGGGTCACCAAGTTGGTTCCCTTCGGTTCGTTCATCCAGGTGGGCGACGGCATCGAGGGCCTGGTCCACATCTCGGAGATGTCGGCCCACCACGTGGATCTTCCCGAGCAGGTGGTCACACCAGGCGAAGAGCTGTGGGTGAAGATCATCGACCTCGACCTGCAACGTCGTCGCATCTCGCTGTCGATCAAGCAGGCGGCCGAGGGCGGCATCGTCGCCGCGGAGTACCAGGAGCACTTCGGCGAGCATGCCTACGACTCCGAAGGCAACTACATCGGCGGGGCGATCGACCCCGAAGCCACCTCCGAAGGCCAGGAAGCCTGGGAGGAGTACTACAAGGAGCACGGATACGACGCCTCCGGGGAGCCGGAGGCGACACCCGAGGTCGCCGCAGAAGGCGACGCCGAGGAAACCGTCGAAACCGAAGACTGACCTTCGCGGCAGACCGTAGAGACCAATCCCCTGCCTTCGGGCAGGGGATTGGTCGTTTTCGCCTCCAATAGCTAAGCCCGCCGACCCCTCCGGCCGACAGAGAACCGAGCGATGAGTACTCGGTCGGATCGATGGGGCCACCCACTGGTCCATCCGTCGCCTCTTGTCGCCGCTGTCTGCAACGAGTCGTCGGAACGAGGTCACAGTGAGCTCTCGGAGAACCCTCATCCTGGTGGGTGCAATCGTCGTGGGGGCGGTAGCCGCACTCATGATCCTGCGCTACGTAGGAAGCGTCGAGGACAAGGCGTCCAGCGACGGTCAGATGGTGCAGGTGGTCATCGCAACAGGCGACATCCCCAAAGGCGAGTCGGCTGACGCTGCGATCGCAGCGGGTCGGATCGACCTGGGCAGTCGTCGGCGAATCGATCTCCCGACCAACGCCGTCACGCGTGTCGAGGACATCATGGACCAGACGGCCACAATCGACCTGGCCGCGGGCGAGGTGATCACCACGTCGAAGTTCGCGAGTGGAAGTGACCTCAGCTCGTCGTCGTCCACCAACATCAGCCCCGGCAACGTTGCGGTGACCGTGTCGGTGGACGCCTCACGTGCAGTGGCGGGGCTGGTCGGACCCGGCGACTACGTGAACCTCATGGCCGACCTGTCCTCCGGCGAGGAGGCTGACGGTGCCGCCGGCGCTTTGGGCTCCACCTACGTGTTCCAGAAGGTGAAGGTGCTGGCGATCGGGTCGAACCTCGGCGCTCAGGCTGCGGCCCCGGCCGAGGGCACCGAGACCACCGCTGCCGTCGCATCGGATCTCGTCACGCTGGACGTTCCCCCCGAGGCGGCTCAGGTGATCACCGCGAACGCCTCGCGGAACCTGCGCATGGTGCTGGTCCGTCCCGACTACCAGCCGCACCCCATCTCGGCATACGTGATCGACCCCGCCAAGCCGCTGCCCGGCGCTGACGGCCGTACCCCGTATGAAGGCCAGCCCGCTACGGCGGCATCGACGGCAGGCGCAGGCCGGTGATGAACCCCATCGACTTCTCCACCGAGGACGGCTGGGACGACGAGGGGTCGTTCGTATCCATCGCAGATCCGGTCCAGACGCTCCCCGGACCAACATCGGCGCCGGCGAGCATCCGGGTGTCGGTGGCAGTGGTCGAGTCCGATCCCCCGACCCGAGACGCCCTCCTGCGGCAGCTGGGCGAGGGGGTCACTCCGTTCAGCTCGATCGAGGAGCTGGCAGGGAGGCTCACGGGCGCGGTTCCGGTGGTCGTGGTGTTGGGTCCGTCCTGCGCTGCGAACTCCGAGCTGGGGATCTCCGAGCGCCTCATCGAAGCGCACCCGAACCTTGCCGCGATCCTCGTGGTCGACGAGCTCACCACGACACTCCTCCAGCAGGCACTGCGTGTCGGGGTTCGTGACGTGCTGACCCTGGGCGGGGACCCCGACCAGCTTGTGGCAGCGGTCGGGCGAGTGGCCCAGACCCTCGAGCCGGCACCCAGGTGGAACTCGTCGCCCAACTCGCCGGCCGACGAGGGGGTGGGGAGCGATCCGGGGATGAACGGGAAGGTCATCACCGTCTTTTCGACCAAGGGAGGGGCCGGCAAGTCGGTCATCTCGACGAACCTGGCCATCAGCCTCGCTCAGCGAAGCGGCCAGCCCGTCTGCCTGGTCGACGCGGATCTCCAGTTCGGGGATGTGGCTGTGATGCTGAAGCTCACTCCCCACCACACCATCGTCGATGCCATCGGTTCGCTCGACAGGCTCGACGCCGCGTTGCTCTCCAGCCTGTTGGTCACCCACGAGCCTTCCGGGCTGAAGGTGCTGCCCGCGCCCCTCGAACCCGCCTTCGCCGATCAGGTGGGCGCGTCGGAGATGGTCGAGATCGTCGAGTGTCTCCGCAGCTTCTGCGGCTACGTCGTGGTGGACACCCCCGCCTACTTCAACGATCTGGTTCTCGGCCTCGTCGAGGTTTCCGACAACGTCGTGATGGTCGCGGGGATGGACATTCCGAACATCAAGAACGTCAAGATCGGGTTGCAGACCCTTCGCCTGCTCAACACGCCGATGGAGAAGCTGATGTTGGTGCTCAACCGCTCCAACTCGAAGGTGAAGCTCGACATCGGCGAGGTCGAGAGGACCCTGGGTGTGAAGGCCGACTCGCTGATCCCATCCGACGTCCTGGTCCCCCAGTCGGTGAACAAGGGTGTGCCGGTGGTGTTGCACGCGCCGAAGTCGCCCGTCGCCCGTTCGATCCAACAGCTCGCCGAGCTGTTCATCCCATCGCCCGCAGCGGCCAAGCGTCGCCGCTGAACGGCTCCGAATCCCGCCTTTCCGCCTGACAACAAGGAGCGCCAGTCGTGTCCCTCTACCAGCGACTCAACGAGGTCAACCAACCTGCCGGCGGAGAGAAGCCGGGAGCCACGGGGCCAGGTTCGGGGTCGCGCCGGGACCCGGTGTTGGACGAGCTGCGCCAGCGCGTCCATGCGCACCTCATCGAAGAGCTCGGCCCGATCCTCTACGACAAGCGGCTCGGCGAGGACGACCTGCGCCGCCGGGTACACGAACAGCTCCTCCAGACGCTCCAGGCGGAGCGCGCCCCGTTGTCGGCGGCTGACAAGGCACAGCTCATCCAGGATGTCTCAGACGACATCCTGGGATACGGGCCCATCGACAAGCTCCTCAAGGAGGAGGCCGTCACCGAAGTCATGGTCAACGGTCCATCGACGGTCTTCGTGGAGCGCAACGGCCGGATCGAGAAGGACGCCGCCACCTTCGTGGATTCCGAACACCTCCGTCGCATCATCGACAAGATCGTCTCGGAGGTGGGCCGTCGCATCGACGAGTCGACCCCCATGGTCGATGCGCGGCTCCCCGACGGCTCCCGCGTCAACGCCATCATCTCGCCGCTGGCGATCGGTGGGCCGTATCTGACCATCCGGAAGTTCGCCACCGATCCGCTCCAGGTGGACGACCTGATCCGATTCGGGTCCATCAACGCGCACGCCGCTCGGTTCCTTCAGGCCTGCATCGTGGGCAAGCTGAACGTGTTGGTCTCCGGCGGTACCGGCACCGGTAAGACGACGATGCTCAACGTGTTGTCGTCGTTCATCCCCTCCGACGAGCGCATCGTCACCATCGAGGACGCCAAGGAGCTTCAGCTCCACCAGGACCATGTGTTGTCCTTGGAGGCCCGCCCGCCCAACATCGAGGGTCGCGGCGAGGTGACCATCCGTGACCTCGTGAAGAACAGCCTGCGTATGCGCCCCGACCGCATCGTGATCGGCGAATGCCGTTCGGGCGAGGCGCTCGACATGTTGCAGGCTATGAACACCGGCCACGACGGTTCGCTGACCACGCTGCACTCCAACAGCCCCCGCGACGCCCTGTCCCGCCTCGAGACCCTGGTTCTGATGGCCGGCTTCGACCTGCCCGTGCGGGCCATCCGTGAGCAGGTGTCGAGCGCCGTGGACCTGATCGTGCAGCTCTCCCGCCTGCGTGACGGCACACGCCGCGTCACCCACATCGCCGAGGTGCAGGGCATGGAGGGCGATGTCATCACCCTTCAGGACATCTTCCTGTTCGACTTCGGGATGGGTGTCGACGAGCACGGGAAGTTCCGCGGCCATCTCAAGGCCACCGGGGTTCGCCCCAAGTTCACCGAGAAGCTCGCGGATCTCGGCATCCGCCTGGGTCCGGAGGTGTTCTCCCTCGAGGGCGGGCGACGCGCAGTGGGGCGGGGCTGATGATGGCTCGTTTGGCCCGTCAGCCCCGGCTCGTGGCGCTGTCGGTTGCCACGTTGTTGGTGACCCTCAGCGTCGGGACGATGGCCGCCGGCGCGGACGATCTCCCGACCCCATCCCTGGAGGTCAACTCAGTCGATGCCCGCGGTGCGACCTTGGGTATCGACGTGACGAACACCGGGCCGGCGGATCCCAAGAAGCTGTCGGTAGCGGTCGATGGCAAGCCGGTGGACGCCTCGGTCCAGAGCTTCGAACAAGCCGGTCGGGGTTCGAACGTGATGGTGGTGCTGGACAACTCCAAGAGCGTCGGCAACGGTGCCGTTCAGATCGCGAAGGAGCAGCTGAGACGGCTTGCACCCGGAACGAACAACATCGAGACGCTCGGAGTGGTGACCATCGGCGGCGGCGCCCGGCTGGCGGTGCCGTTGACCACCTCGTCGAACAGTGTGACCTCCTCAGCTCGCTCGATCGCTCCAGGCGGTGCCCCGGCGCTGTGGGACGCTCTCGTGGCGGCGGCCGAGCGACTCGACGGCATCTCCGAGACCAACAACAGCCAGATCGTGCTCGTCAGCGGTGCTGCCGACAGCGCTTCGCGGGCCAAGTTCTCCGATGTCGGGGCGGCGTTGCGTCGCTCTGGAGCCGCGCTGCACGTCATCACCCTCGCGGGCGGTACCTCCGAGGTCGGACTGCTCAACGAGCTCGTCGCGGTCGCGGGAGGATCCTTCCGTAGCGGCTCGTCGAACGATCTCACCAGGATGCTCGGCTCCGTCGCCGAACGTCTCGGCCACCAGTACCGGGTCACGGCACCCGCGCCCAACTCCTCCGAAGAGCTGGTCAGCCTCGACATCGAGTGGAGCGGAGCCGAGCTCTCCGCCGCTTTCCGACCCGACGCGGTGACCGTCGGCGCGTCCGCGTTGGCCTCCATCGACGGCCAGGACAGCCTGATCGATCGCCTCACGGGATCCTCTGTGACGAAGTGGATCATCGTGGCGCTGGGAACGCTGTCGGTCGGCATGTTCGTGTACTCGATCGCGATGCTCATCACCCGTCGTGACGACAGGCTCGACTTCGCGCTGCGCCACTACGACGGCAACACCGCGGCTCCCGGCTACGACGACTTCGGTGATGCCGACGACGGTTCCCCCATGTCCTTCGCCCGCAAGAGCCACTTCTTCCGCAAGGCTGTTGCCGTCACCAACGAGCTTGCCGAGCGGCAGGGGTTCCTCGCCAAGATCGAGGACATGTTGGACCAGGCCGACCTTCCGTTGCGCGCGGCCGAGGCGCTGTTCTTCTACGTGGCGGGAGCGATCATCGCGGCGATCGGCGCGGCGTTGCTCTCCGGCGACTTCATGGTTCTGATCATGGTCGTGCTGGTTGCGCTGCTGGCACCGAACTTCGTGGTCAAGTTCCGGCTTCGGCGACGCCAGAAGAAGTTCGTGGCACAACTCCCCGACATGTTGCAGCTGCTCGCCGGCACTCTGCGCGCGGGCTACTCCGTCGCCCAGGGCTTCGAGGCGGTCTCGAAGGAGATCGACGATCCCATGGGTCGGGAGCTGCGGCGTGTGATGGCGGAATCCCGGCTGGGTCGCCCCATCGAGGAGGCGCTCGACGCGGCGGCCGAGCGGACCCAGAGCGAGGACTTCAAGTGGGCGGTCATGGCGATCCGCATCCAACGGGAGGTGGGCGGCAACCTTGCCGAGCTCCTCTTGACCGTGGCCGAGACGATGACCCAGCGCGAACGACTCCGTCGGGATGTCTCGGCGCTCACGGCGGAAGGTCGGATGAGCGCGATCGTGTTGGGGCTCCTGCCCCCTGGGCTGGCCGGAGTGATGTGGGTGATGAACCCGCAGTACATCGGGAGGCTCACCGAGGATTCATTCGGCCTCATCCTCTTGGCGGTGTCGGTCGTGTCCATGGGCATCGGCTTCGCCTGGATGAAGAAGATCATCACAATCGAGATCTGAGATGAACATCACGATCCTGCTCCCAACCCTGCTCATCGGTGTTGCCCTCGCCGGTGTGATCTACACGCTGTTGAGCCGCATCGACGAGCGCGAGGTCGTCCGTGACTCGTTGCGGCAGTTGGACGGCTACGAGCTCGAAAACCAGAGGGATGCGGAGCTGCTCGCACCCTTCGCCGAACGCGCACTTGTGCCTGTGCTCGAGGGGTTGACCGGTCTCGGTCGTCGCTTCACCCCGATGGGCTATGTCGACAAGGTTCGGCAGAAGTTCGTCTATGCAGGCGACGCCACCCCCGACGCAGTGGACCGGTTCCTGGCCGTCCGCGTGGTGACAGCCGTTGGTGCGGTCCTGGCGTTCTTCGCCGTGTTCGTGTTCGGACTCCTGCCGCTGTCGCCGGGGATGGCCACCAACGCCACCGGTGGATTCCTGATCCTGGCACTGCTGTTGGGTCCCGACTCGATCCTCAACCGCAAGGTGCAGGAACGTCAGCACGGAATCCAGGTGATGCTGCCCGACGTGTTGGATCTGTTGACGATCTCGGTCGAGGCAGGCTTGGGCTTCGAGCAGGCCATGGACCGTGTGATCGACTCGGTGCCGGGTCCGCTCTCCGACGAGTTTGCCCGGATGCTCGGCGAGACACGCGCCGGAGCGAGCCGCGCGGACGCGATGCGGTCGATGGACGAGCGCTGCAACGTCGCGGAGCTGCGTTCCTTCGTGCTCGCCATCCTCCAGGCCGACACCTTCGGTGTGTCGATCGGGCGGGTGTTGCGAGCGCAGTCGGAGGAGATGCGGATCAAGCGCCGCCAGTTGGCCCAGGAGAAGGCGCAGAAGGCGCCGGTGAAGATGCTGATTCCCATGGTGTTCTGCATCTTCCCCGCGCTGTTCGTCGTGGTGTTGGGCCCTGCGGCACTGAACATCCGCGACTCATTCGGCGGCTAGCCCCGTGCCCACCCCGTCCGTTCTGTGGGCGGAGAGCAGCGAACTTCGCCGGGATCGACCCACAGAAGCGGGTAGAGCGCCAACGCGTGACTGGTGGCCTGTCGTGTGGTTCGGCATCGGGGTCGTCGGTGGCGCTCACCTGCTGTCGGACAACAGCTTCCTCACCCACCTGGCCACAGGTCGGTTGATCCTCGACGGTCAGGTCCCACACGGCGATCCGTACACCTTCACGGCCGCCGGGCGCCCTTGGGTGGTGCAGTCGTGGCTGTTCTCCCTCGTCGATGCCGGTGTGGAGAAGCTGGTCGGGGCGTGGTTTCTGCGCCTCGTCCTGGGCGTGGTCATGGGGTTGTTGCTCGCAGCGGTGTGGCGGCTCAGCCGTCCTGCTCGGTCGGTGGTGGGACGGGTCGCGGTCACTGCCATGGCCGCGACCGTGGGACTTGGATACTGGAACGAACGCCCCCAGACCGTCGCCTTCCTCCTCCTGGCGGTCGGGTTGATCGTTGTGGTGGAACAGCGGAACAGCTGGTGGCTCTTCCCGCTCTTCGCTCTGTGGGTCAACCTGCACGGTTCGTGGCCGGTCGGCCTTGTGGTGGTCGCCCTGGTCTTGGTCCGTCGGGTGATCGCCGAGCGACGCGTCAGCGTCTCGGAGACCACCGCGGGGGCGCTGTCGTTGAGCGGCTGCGTTGTGGGCGCGGCGCTCAGCCCCTATGGAATCGACCTTCTCACCTTCCCGCTTCGGCTGCTCGGGCGAAGCGATGTGCTCCGCTACATCGTGGAGTGGCAGCGGCCCGAGCTGCTCGATCCGATCACCCTTGTTCTTGTGGCGCAGGTGGGGCTCGCCGCTTGGGTGTTCCGCCGGGATCGTTCCTGGGGATGGGTGCCGCTGGTGGTGGTGATGGTCGGGTTGGTCGCCACTGGTCGGCGGAACCTGCCCCTGGCGTCGCTCGCGTTGGTGCCGGTGGTGGCGCCCGCGTTCAGCCGGCTGGGATCCCTGCGGGTGGGAGCGGCGCTGCCCCCGCGTATGAGGGCAGTGGCCGGCATGGCGATCGTGTTGGCGGCTGGTGTCGGGGTCGCCGCGATGCCCAACGACTACGACCTCGGACCCTATCCGACCACTGCGGTCGACTGGATGGAGAGTCACGAGCTCGTCGCCCGTGACGATGTCCGCGTCGCTCATCCGGACTACGTGGGCAACTACCTCGAGTGGCGCTACGGGGCCGAGGCCCATGCGTATCTGGACGACCGCGCGGAGGTCCTCGACGTGGAGCTGATGTCCAGCTACGTCGAGGTGCTCCTCAGCGGCAAGGGTGACTGGCGGGAGGTGTTGGACCGGGACCGGATCGACGTGGTCGTGTGGCCCGCGGGCAAGAAGTTGGGTCGGGCGCTCAGCTCGGCCGGCGATTGGCGGGTGGCTCACCGCTCGACGGACGGCTCGGGAGTCGCATGGGTGGTCGCCTGCCGGGCGGGCAGCGAGATCGAGGTGCGCTGCCGCTGAGCGTTGGACCAACGGCTCGAGCTCAGCGCGCTAGCTGCCGGACCGCTGCCTCGATTCGGGCGCTGAACTCCCGGGCGTCCTCGTCGGCGTCGCAGCGCAAGGGTTCGCCGAATCGCACCCGGACGCGATGGCGGTGGGGGATGGAGGATCCCTTCGCCAGCACGTCTCCGGTGCCGTGAAGATGTACCGGCAGGACTGCCACGCCGCCACGCCGTGCGATCCAGGCCGCTCCGGGCTTGAACGGTTGGATCACGGTGGGGTCGGGGCTGCGTCCACCTTCGGGATACAGAAGAAGCACATGACCCTCGCCCAACAGGTGCTGACACAGCTCCAGGGTCGTTCGGTTCACCTTCGTCCGCTCCACGGGGATCGCCCCGATGCACACGGTGGAGACGAGTGAGCTCAGCGGGTTGGTGAAGAAGTAGTCCGCGGCGGCGGCGACCACGAGGCGCTTGCGGATGGCACGGGGAAGTGTGGTGCCCAGCACCATCGTGTCGACGTGACTTGTGTGGTTTGCGACGATCACGAGTGGCTGGTCCGGATCCACGGAGAGCAGCGATGCGTCCTGGGGCCACTCCACGGTTGTGGGCGCGAACAGCGCGCGCAGCAACCGCAACATCCCCCGGTAGTAGAGGGCTCGGGCCCAGGTGGCGGGGGCGCGGCGCGCCCAGGCCAGCGCAACACCGTGGGTGCGGATCGACGTGGGCGACGACATGGCTGGCCGAGGAGCCTATGGCTCAACCATGAGCACGTCGGGCGGCATGACCGGACCGTCGTCCTCGGCGAAGTCCAACTTGGCGTAGGCCGCAAGGGCCAGGGCCACGACCGCTCCGAACAGAAAGACCCACTCGAGGCCGACGATGTCGATGATCGGTCCACCGATGAGGCTGCCGAGTGGAACCAGCCCCGCCCAGCCCAGCATCCACAAGCCCATAACCCGGCCCCGCACCGCGTCGTCGACGCGTTCTTGGAGGATTGTCGACAGAGAGGTGATCACCACGAAGTAGCACCAACCGGTGACGAAGGCCGACACATATGCCGGAGTGGGTGATGTCTGGAACGAGAACACGCCCAACGCGAGGCCGAATCCGACGAGCCCGATGCGGGTCATCCTCGGACGGGAATGGCGCGCCAGCACGGTGCCCACGGAGATGGCACCGAGCGCAGCGCCAAGCCCGAACGCGGAGAACACGAGAGTGAAGGTTCGTGAGGTCCCGCCCAGGTTGCGCACCGCGAACGGGTGCATCTGGTAGATGAAGATGAGCGAGCAGAGCGAGTAGAGCGAGACGGTCACCAGGACACGGCCCACCACCAGGTCGGCGCGTGCCGCGGCGATTCCGGAACGGAACCTCGCCAGTGGCGGCTCCCATTCAGCGCTGGGCGTCGAGTCGAATCGAACCAGTGAGACCGACGCGATGACGAAGAGGTACGTGGCGGAGTTGACGGCGAAGATGATCGAAGGGTTCTCGACGCCGATCAGAAGGCCTGCGATCAGCGGACCGATCACCCGCGACGTGTTCATCTGTGCCGAGGACAGCGAGATCGCGGCCGGCAGGTCGACGCGTCCGACGATGGCCGGCATCGTGGCCTGAGCGCTGGGCGCGTTGATGGCGCCTGCCGTGCCGATCACGAACACCAGGCCCACGAGCGCCGTCTCGTTCGGGTCGCCACCCATGGCGAGTATCGCCAGAAGCGCCGAGAACACCGCCTGGAACGACGCGCAGATGATCATGGTGCGCTTGCGGTCGAACGTGTCCGCCACCACGCCGGCGATTGGCGACAACAAGAGCGTTGGCCCGAGTTGGGCGAATGTGACGAGACCGATGAACCAGGCCTTGCCGGTGAGGTGGTCCGCGAGCGCACCGAGGGTGAAGTTCTGCATCCAGGTGCCGATGTTCGAGGCGAAGGAGCCGAGGAAGATCCACCGGAACGCCCGATTCGCCAGAGCCGACGACGTGGACCCTGGTTGGAACCTCGGTGCATGTGGCTTGGCCGCGTCACGGTCCTCTCCGGACGGCGACGACGGTGAGAAGGGCATGGCCGGGCTGCACAGTATCAAGTTGTCGCAACTGTGGCGCCTCACAGCTAGAGTGCCGCCCCATGGGTGGGACCCCGGAAGGACGCAACTGGTATCAACTGCTGGGTGTCGAGAACTTCGCCGCCGCCGATGAGATTCGTTCGGCGTATCTGCGTCTGGCTCGCTCGCTGCACCCCGATCTTCAAATCGAGGCGTCGCCCGCCGAGCAGCGAATTACCGAGCGTCGAATGCGCGAGGTGAACGCCGCGTGGGCGGTGTTGGGCAACGAGGAGTCGCGTCGCGTGTACGACACCGGGCTACGTATGCGCGAGAGCTACCGCTCGACCTTCTGACCGAGCGCAGCGCGCCCTATTGCATCAGGGGTGAGTGTCGAGATCGACCGTCAGTGCCTTGTCGTCGTCGTCCTCTGCGTGCTGTCGCTTGTCCACCACCAGTGACGCGATCACCGTGACGGCCAGCACTCCGAAGATCACGCTGAGCGACAGCCACGTCGGCATGTGCACCTCGAACGGTTCTCCGACCAAAAGCATCTTGACGCCGACGAAGGCGAGGATGACGCCGAGGCCCACGTTCAGGTAGCGGAACTTGCCCTGCATGCCGCCCAGCAGGAAGTAGAGCGAGCGAAGACCGAGGATCGCGAAGGCGTTCGAGGCGAACACGATGAAGGGTTCACGGCTGACGGCCAGGATGGCCGGCACCGAGTCGACGGCGAAAACGACATCGGTGAACTCGATGAGAACGAGAACCGCGAAGAGCGGGGTGGCCATTCGTTTGGCGTTGTGACGCGTGAACAGCTTCTGGCCGTCGTAGCGGTCGGTGGTCGGCACGATGCGCCGCACCGCTCGCATGGCGATGTTGTTGTTGTAGTCCACCTGTTCGTTCTCGTCGTGACGGGCGATCTTGAAGGCCGTGTAGAGGAGGAACGCCCCGAACACGTACAGCACCCAGTCGAAACGCTCGATGAGCGACACCCCGGCGAAGATGAAGATGGCACGAAGCACCAGCGCGCCGAAGATGCCCCAGAAAAGGACACGGAACTGGTACTCCTGGGGGACCGCGAAGAACGAGAAGATCACCGCCCACACGAACACGTTGTCGATGGAGAGGCTCTTTTCGATCAGGAAGCCCGCGTAGTACTCGGCGCCGGCTTGGCCGCCTTGCCAGGCGACGAGGACCAACCCGAACAGCAGGCCGATCGAGATCCACACGGCCGACTCGATGGCCGCTTCCTTGATGCTGATCACGTGCGCGGTTCGATGAACCAGAAGCAGGTCGACCACGAGCATCACGACGATCGCCCCGATGAGCGCTCCCCATGCCCAAAGGTGGATGTCGAGATCGGCGAATCGGGCCTTCGCGTCGCCGGCGGTGGCTGCGGCGGCGGCGAGAGTGGTGGCGAGCAACAGGTTCTCCTGGTTTGTGAGTGCAATACGGTGCCCGTCGGCACCGGGAGCCTATGGGGTATGGGGCGGGATCCGGCGCCGGCCTCCCACTCGCCGCGTGATGCAGCCCGGCGCTACAGTCGCCGCTCCGGGCGATTGGCTCAGTTGGTTAGAGCGCTGCCTTCACACGGCAGAGGTCGGCAGTTCGAGTCTGCCATCGCCCACTTCCGGAGCCTCCGCCGAACCCGGCAGCCTGGGGCCGGTATTCCGGCCTGACGCTGCTGAGTTCGGAGGAATCCGGATGTCAGGGGCCCAGCAGCACCGAGGGGTCCAACTCGGCCACGCTTCGGCAACCCGTGAGCGAGAGGGCAACCTTCATCTCGTTGCGGATGATCCGCAGCACATGCGCCACAGCGGCTTCGCCACCAGCCGCGACCGCGTACGCCCAGGCTCTGCCGATCAGGCAACCGTCGGCCCCCAGCGCCAGCAGCTTGACCACGTCGAGGCCGCTGCGCACGCCACCGTCAACCAGCACTGTTGTCCGACCCTCGACCGCCTCGACGATCGCCGGCAAGGCCGATGTCGTCGAGGGGGTGTCGTCCAGTTGGCGGCCACCGTGGTTGGACACCACGATCCCGTCGACCCCGTGCTCGGTGGCCAGCCGGGCGTCGTCGGGGTCCAGCACTCCCTTGAGAACGAGCTTTCCCCGCCAGTGATCCCTCACCCAGGCGAGATCGTCCCAGGTGACCGACGGATCGAACTGTGCATCGACCCATTCCTTGAACGCCTCGGGGTTCGTGCCACCCGGAACGGCCTTCTCGAGGTTGCCGAAGGTGTGGGGCTTGCCGCCGACGGCCACGTCGCGGACCCAACCGACGTGGCGAATCAGATCGGCGCCGCGACGGAGTTTCCGAACCGGTCCCAGGCGGCCCGACATCCCGTTGCGCACGTCTCGGTAGCGGGCACCGACCACGGGCAGATCCACCGTGAGGACCAGCACCGGGCAGTCCACGGCGGCTGCACGGGCCATCAGGTCCTCGGTGTAGGCCCTGTCGCGCATCACGTAGAGCTGGAACCAGAACGGCCGTTGCGTTGCCGCACGGACCTCTTCCATCCCGCAGATCGACACGGTCGACTCGCAGAAGCCGACGCCGGCCGCCTCCGCTGCCCTGGCCGCCTGGACCTCGGCACGTCGCGCGAACATGCCACCGAGGCCGACGGGTGCGAGTGCCACCGGCATCGACATCTCACAGCCGAGGATGTTCGTGGCCAGATCCAGTTCCGAAACGTCGCGCAGGACGCGCTGTCGCAGTTCGATCGAGCCCAGGTCGGCCACGTTGGCGCGCATGGTCGCTTCCTCGTAAGCGCCACCGTCGATGTAGTCGAAGAGCTGGCGGGGGAGCCGGCGCCGAGCCAGCTCGCGGTAGTCGCGGACTGAAGCGGGGGCCAGGCCAAGCGGACGATCACTCACATGGTGAGCGTACTCAGATGCCGACGCACGCCTTCGGGGTCACGCCGGCGGCGCGTCGGGCGTCGCATTCGGCCCGAAGCATCCCTGCACGATCCTGGTTCGGATCTCCGTGCAGATAGATGGACACCTCCAGCCCAACTGACATCCAGTCCCCGGAGGTGCAGGTGTCGAGGGGATCGCCCGTGTCGGTCTTGCCCTCGGCCTGGCCGACGAAGGCCATGTGGCAAAGCGCCCGCTGCTGGGTGGGTGTGAGTGCCGGTCCAGGACTGGGCGGTGTCGGTGGCGGGGTCACCGTGGTCGGGGATGTGGGCTCGGGACCCACCTCCGAAGTCGGTGTCGTCGGCTCGGTCGAGTTGGTGACCGAAGTGGTGGTTGGGCGCTCCGTTGTCTTGCCCGCGACCTTCGTCGTCTGTTCGTCGTCGCCGCCGCTCGTGAAGAACAGGAATGCTCCGCCAGCAATGAGTACGACCAACAGAGCCGCCAAAAGGGGCTTGAGCCGGGACTTGGGACCGGCGTTCTGCTTCTTGGCCTTCGGGTTCTTCGTTGGCGCCTTGGTCGGTGCAGGCGGTCCGTTCATGGGTCGCAACGGTGGGGCGGGTGGCGGTGGGGTGATGTCGGGTGGGGCGTTTGTGGGCCTGGGCACGGAGCCCCTTGGCTTCTCGGCCTTGCCGCGGCGTCGTGCGGGTTTGGCCTGCGAGGGATCGGTTGGGGCGGGTATGCCTGCTGTGGGCGCAGGTGGAGGGATCGGGGAGCCGCCCGGGGAGAACTGCGGCGGACCTGAGCCGGCGAAGGAGGGCCCGCCCGAGGATGCGGGGGGCTCGGGACCGAATAGTTGTCCAGTGGACGGCGGTGCGGTGGGTGGCGGGGCCGAGGGCGGCGGTGCGGTGGGTGGCGGGGCCGAGGGCGGCGGGGCAGTGGGCGGCGGGGCAGTGGGTGGCGGTGCGGTGGGTGGTGGGGCTGCGGGTGGCGGTGCAGCCGCGGGCGAGGGGGCTACGGGTGGGCCGAACAGGGGGGTTGCAGTGGGTGGTGCGTCCGAAGGGGAGCGGAAGAGGGACCGTGGCGTTGGCGCCGCGGGTTCGTCAATTGGCGCTACCGGTGAGGGCGAGGCCGGTGGTGTGGCAACCGGAGCGGGAGACGGCGTCTGAGGCGATGGCGCCGGCTCGGTTGCGGTGGTTGCAGCGCCGGGTCCGAACAACGGCGTCGTCGGCTCCTTCGGGGCCGGGGCGAATGGTGAGGATGCAGCCGGAGCGACACCTGCGGGCGTGGTCGGTGGCACCGCCATTGGCGTGGGGGGCGCAGGAGTCGGAGGCGTTGCAGGCGCAGTGGGCAGCGTCTGGCCGTGAGGGATGACGACAGTGTGTTCGGTCCACCTATCGCCGTCGAAGTAGCGACCACGAGTCGGATCGTCAGGATCCACATACCACTTGGCGTCAAGCACGTTCCCATCTCCTTGTGCCGTTGCCCTGAGAAACGCAACGGTATGGGGAAACACGAGTGTGTTCCAGCAGGCAATAATGACTGGTCTGGGGTGCCACGCGCAGCTCAGGAGCCGTCCATTCGGATGGTTCTGGGTAATTTTACAGCATTTCGTCGGCCGGCTTGCATCTTGGCTGTGGCTGACGCACGCTGGCGGGCCTTGAGGCCGGCGGGCCGTAGGCGTCCACCGAGACAACGGAGCTTCCCCATGAGAACGGCAGGTGTTCGGGTGTTGAGTGCGATGACGGCGGTCATCGTGTTGGCAGTCGGCCTGAGCGGATGTCGAGTCGCCAAGGCCGGATCGAAATGTGCCACCAAGGACTGGGGGCGCGACAGCTCTCACATCCTCCAGTGCCGGCGTGGGCGCTGGGTGCGGGTGATGACCATCGCCGACTACCTGCGACTTGTCGAGGCGTCGCGGCAGCCTGCACCGGCACCGGAGACCACGACCACCACCACCGCTGCGCCGACCGGCCCGGCAGGAGGGACGGACCCGGCCCCAACAACCACCGTCGCGATCACCACGACGACCTCCACAACAACTTCGACCACCACTACGACGTCGACCACTTCGACGACCACCACGACCCAGCCACCGGGGTTCACCGGCGTGTTCGCGACCACCCCGCAGCAAACGTGGAGAGTCAACGGACAGGCTTTCGCCAACGTCATCGTCGGCAACACGGTCTATGTGGGTGGCGACTTCACCACAGCGACCAGCTACGACGGCTCGCAGTCGGTCGCCCGGGCGAATCTCGCGGCGTTCGACCTCACCACCGGTGAGTTGCGCGCCTCCTTCGTTGCGGACACCAACGCCACGGTGCGTGACCTGGCCTCCGACGGCAATCGGCTCTATGTCGCCGGTGACTTCACCACCGTCAACGGCGCCTCACGGCCCTACCTGGCCGCAGTCGACCTCTCCAACGGGTCGAACAGTTCCTGGGCCGTCAACGTGAACGCGCCGGTCTGGAAGATCGCGATCGGAGGGGATCGTCTCTATCTGGGCGGGAACTTCAACTGGGTTGGCGGGGAGTTCCACAACCACGTGGCGGCCGTTTCGCGGTCCTCGGCGAGCGTCGTGTCGGCATTCGACACGAACATCGACATGGGAGTCACCGCGATCGCCGCGTCGAGCAGTGGCGACAGGGTCTTCGTGGGTGGCGCATACACGATGATCAACGGCCTTCCGGCCACCACCCTCAACGTGTTGGACGAAGACGGGGAGCTGCTCCCAGTGGTCTTCGAGCGTGCCGAGGGCGCGGCGCTCGACATCAAGGTGGTCTCAGGCGGGTCCGAGATCGCGATCGCGACCAACGACAACCTGGTCGGCATCTGGAACGCGTCGAGCGGTGATCGTCGCTGGCGGAAGTACTGTCAGGGAGACGGTCAAGCGGTCGCAGTGCTCGGTGAGTGGACATACGGTGGGTTCCACGACGACTGCGACGACGACCCGCTCGTGTCCCAACGCTGGGTTCTCACGAAGTACGACCAGAGCCGTCGGGGCGAGCAGGACCTGAGCTACCTGCCGACCTTCGATCAGTTCTGGGGGATTCGCGACATCAACGGCGACGCGTCGGTGATGGTCATCAGCGGCGAGTTCAACTGGATCTCAGGCGTGCACGTGGGGGGGTTCGCGATCTTCCACGCCATCGGCTGAGGATCCTCAGCCCTTGACCAGGATGAGCTGGAGCTCGATCAGGCCGTGATCCTCCGCGGACACGACCGCGGGCGCTGAGGGCACCTCGACGCCGTAGTCGGCGAAGCTGATGTCGAGCGATCCGGCCACGGCGACGGTGCCGTCGGCGAGTTTCGCGTCCAGTGGGAACTCCACTGACTTCGTGACACCGTGGATCGTCAGGTCACCTGTGGCGTTCACCGACACCTCCTCGCCGTCGGCGGCGTTGTCGGGTAGGTCGATCGGCTCGGTTGTCTCGAAGGTCGCCGTCGGGAACCGCGAGGTCTCGAGGGCGTCTTGGATGCGATCCTCACGCTTCTCCCGATCGGAGCGGATCGTGGTGAGGTCGACCTCGAAGCGTGCGTCGCTCACGTCGCCTGCATCGATGGTCATCGTGCCCGACACGTCGCCTGTGCGGCCCACGGCCTCTGTCGCACCGATGCCGACGAGCTCTTCTTCGACCCGGAACCCGGCGAATGTGCCATCGGCGGAGTCGAAGTCGAAGCTCGCTCCGGTCTCGACAGTCCAAGTCCCGTCGATGTCGCTCGACGGACCCTCGGGCGCCGAGCCCCCGTCGGTCTTGCCGGCAGCGGTGGTGGTCGTCCTGCCGGCGAGAGCGCCTTCGAGGCTGGCCTTGTCGGGGTTGTCCCGAGCGACGTACCACACGACAGCGGCCACGGCCACCACTGCGAGGAATGCGATGAGGCTGAGGAGAACCTTCTGAGGCTTTGACATGGCCGGCACCGTAGGCGGCTGAAGTCGCCATGGGTCGTCGCGTCGGTCTCGGGATACCCCGCTCGTGCAGGGGCCGCCGGTAGGTTGACGCAGCGGTGCCCCCAGACGCTTCCCCGCCTCAGGCCGACTGGTATCACGATCCCGACGAACCGTCCCGTGCGCGCTACTGGGATGGCCACGCGTGGACCGAGCTGCGGGTCGACATCCCCGAAGATGCCGAACCCCTCGATGCGGTCGAAACCATCGACCCCCTTGCCTACGCCCTGCCGTCACGGCGCCGTCGTATGTTCGCCATAGTGGCCATCGGCGCGGCGTTTGTGGTAGCGGGGGTGTTGACGGTGATCTCCGCACGACCCGATCCCCTGATCGAGGCTCGGGTGGCAGGCACCGATCTGTTGCGTGTGCGGGGTGGTCTCGAGCTCGATCTGGTGAGCCTGGTCGGCGAGACCGCGGGCGAGCCCTGCCGGGGAAGCGGAGCGTTCGACTCGGTGGGACCCGGCACCAGGATCGAGGTGCGCGGCCGGCGTGGTCGGGTCGTTGCCGCCACCGAGTTGTCGCAGGGCAGCACGGTGGTGGCGGACCCCGCGGTCGATGTCCCGTTCGCCTCACTCCTCGTGGTATGTCGATTCGAGTTCACACTCCAGATCCCCGATCTCGAGGTGTACCGGATCGGTGTCGAGGGCTTCGGCGATCAGCGCTACGGCCGCGATGAGTTGGCGAGCAGCGGCTGGCGCGTGGAGCTACGGCTCGGCCCATGACGACCCGCCCCAGCCGGCGGGAGCAGCGTCGCTCAGAAACCGAGGGACCGACCGATCACCTCTTTCATGATCTCGGTCGTGCCACCGTAGATCGTCGTCACGCGGGCGTCGCGGTACGCGCGGGAGATCGGGTACTCGCTCATGTATCCGTACCCTCCGAAGAGCTGAACACAGGAATCCATGGTCCGCTTCTGAAGCTCGGTGAGCCACCACTTCGCCATGGCCGCGTCCTCGGCGGTCAAGGTGCCGTCGTTGAGCGCCAGCACGCACCGGTCCGCGAACACCTGGCCCACGGCGATCTCGGTCGCCATCTCCGCCAACTTGAACTTGGAGGCCTGGAAGCGGCCGATCGGTTGGCCGAAGGCACTGCGCTCTCCGCAGTAGTCGATGGTCCAATCGAGCGCAGCTCTGGCATGGGAGATCGCAGCCGAGGCGATCGAGAGACGTTCCTGGGGGAGGTTCTTCACCAGGTAGAGGAAGCCCTCGCCCTCGTTGCCGAGGCGGTTCTCCACCGGGACACGCACGTCGTGGAAGAACATCTCCGCCGTGTCCTGTGCGTGCAGGCCGATCTTGTCGAGGTTGCGACCACGGTCGAATCCCTCCATGCCGCGTTCGACGACGAGCAGCGAGATGCCCTTGTGCTTGAGGGTCGGGTCCGTCTTGGCGGCGACGATCACCAGGTCGGAGTTGATTCCGTTCGTGATGAACGTCTTTGCGCCGTTGAGGACATAGCTGTCGCCGTCGCGGCGTGCGGTGGTGCTGATCGAGGCCAGATCTGATCCGATCCCCGGTTCGGTCATCGCCACTGCCGTGATGAGCTCGCCGGTGACCATGCCGGGCAGCCAACGAGCCTTCTGCTCGTCGTTCGTGTAGTCGAGGAAGTACGGGAGCGTGACATCGTTGTGGAGGGTGATGCCGGTGACCGACGCGAAGGTGTCGGCAGCGCACATCTCCTCCGCCACGACCTGGTTGTAACGGAAGTCGCGGGCGCCGGCGCCGCCGTAGGCCTCGGGAACGGCGAAGGCGAGGAATCCGCTCGCCCCGGCGGATTCCCATACATCGCGGCCGACGATGCCCTCCCGGTCGAACTCCTCGTTGCGGGGTACCACTTCGCGGTCGAGGAAGGAACGGAACGACGAACGGAACATCTCGTGTTCCTCGGAGAAGAGTGAACGCTCCATGCAATGCAGCCTCGCGCCGCTCGCGGTGGGCTGCCAGGCGAGAGGTCCAACGCGGTGGGTTGCTGCTCACAACGGGCGTCTCGGCGCCGAAAGGAGAAGGTGGAACAGCTACCTCTCTTCGCCGAAGGACACCGCGTGAGGGTGGCTGTAGTGGAGAGCGACGAGGCCCGCCGGGTTGCGTTGATGCGGCGACTTGCCCGTCCCCACCTCCACTTCGACGCGAGCTCCGTGTCACACGAGACGATCGTCGATGGGCACTTCGATCCAGCGACGGTCGACGTGGTTCTGCTCGGCGTCGACGCGACGGCCGCGAGCATGTCGCCGCTTCGTTGGCTGAGCCACCACGCGCCATCGACCGCTGTGGTCGCGCTCCAACACCGCAGTGACGTGGAGGTGGGCATCGAGATAGTCGTTACCGGTGCCCAGGACGTTCTCCCCTTCGCCGAGGCCACCGCGGCTCGCCTCGATCGAGTGGTTCGATCCGCGATCGCCCGCAAGCGTGTGGAGGTGGCGGCGCTGAGCTCGGCCATGACCGATCCCGTCACCGGAATGGCGTCGCGGGGGTGGATGCTGCAACGACTGGATCTTGCGGTGAGCCACGCCGCCACATGTGCCGAAGGGTGGCAGGTGGTGGTCCTGTTCTGCGATCTCGACCGTTTCAAGGCGGTCAACGACGCGCTCGGCCACGCGAAGGGCGACGAGCTGTTGAAGTCGGTGGCGGAGCGGCTGGGATCGGTCGTTCGAGCCGAGGATCCCGTCACCCGTTTCGGTGGCGATGAGTTCGTGATCCTGCTCGAAGGTCATCGGGTCGAGGCGCTCGCGCATCGGATTGCGCTTCGGGCCCTCGGCGCCATGGCTGCGCCGTTCGAGATCGACGGGCACGAAGTCTCGGTTCTCACCTCCATCGGCTTGGCGGTACACCGCTGCGGCGAGAGCGCCGCCGAACTGCTGAATCACGCCGATCTTGCGCTGTACAGGGCGAAGCGGCTGGGGCGGAGTCGAGTCGAGGTGTTCGACGACGAGTTGCGCGCCTGGTCCGACCACCAGGTCGACCTCGCCGAGCGGCTCACCGCCGACCTCCGCAACGATCGGATCGAACTGCTCCGCACCCCGCTGTGGAACCTGGCTCAGGGTTCTGTCGCCGGAGTCCTCACATCGGCCGCCTGGAGCGGTTGTGGCGAGGGTGAAGGGCTCGTGGATCTTGCCGCACGCCACGGACTCGGCCCCGACCTCGGACGATGGGTCATCGGCCGTTCCCTGGAGGACGCGGCTGGGCAGCCCTCCTGCTCCGGCCAGCTCGTAGTGGAGATACCTCCGGGCCTTGTGTCCCAGCCGTCGTTCGTCGGATGGGTGGCAGACGAGCTGGCGGCACGACGAATCGACCCCTCCCGGCTCACGTTGGCCATCGCCGAAGCGGAACTCGCGGAGAGCGAGCTCGTGAAGCCTGTCCTGGACGGGTTGGACCGCATCGGCGTGTCGGTGGCGCTCGCCGGCTTCGGCAGCGGGTCCTCGTCGCTCGCGCTGTTCGGCTCGTTGTATGTCGATGAGGTGCTGCTCGCCCCCGAACTGGTGGCCGGAATTGCAGAGGACGCGCCCCGACGGGCCGTGGTGGAGAGCCTGTTGCGAATCGCCAACGCCATCGGCCAGCGGGTCGTGGCGACAAGCCCTTCGAGCCTGGCCGACATCGAGGTACTGGCCGAGTTGGGCTGCGAGCTTCTCGTTAGCGCAATCGCCCCAGGAGGGCTCAGGACGCGGCCGGCGGTTGTGGTGCCCTCAGAGTCACATGCCCCACTGGAGCGCATCGCCCTACGCTGAACCTCCCCTACCGGAGGAGTGGTTGTGGCCCAGTTCAGCGAGGAACACGAGATGTTCCGGGCGTCGGTCCGCGACTTCGTGCAGAGCGAAATCGAACCGTTCGCCGAGGAGTGGGAGCGGGAGGGCATCTTCCCGGCACACGAGCTGTTCGGCAAGATGGGTCGACTCGGCTTCCTGGGCGTCACCTACGACCCCGCCTACGGCGGTGGCGGCGGGGACGTGTTGTACTCCGCGATCCTCGGCGAGGAGCTCGGGCGGATGTCGTGTCTCGGCGTCGCCATGGCCATCTCGGTGCAGACCGACATGGCGACACCGTCGCTGCACCGCTTCGGCAGCGACGAGCTCAAAGAGCGGTACCTCAAGCCCGCGATCGCGGGAGAGGCGGTCGCCGCGATCGCTGTCACCGAACCCGACGCCGGCTCCGACGTGGCAGGTCTGCGCACCAGGGCGGTCCGCGATGGCGACGAGTGGGTCATCAACGGGACGAAGCTCTACATAACCAGTGGCCTCCAGGCCGACTGGATGTGTCTGTTGGCTCGCACCTCCGACGAGGGCGGATCGCGGGGTTGCACACAGATCGTGGTGCCAACCGACGTGGCCGGGTTCTCGGTCAGCCGCAAGCTCGACAAGCTGGGCATGCGTTCCTCCGACACCGCTGAGCTGGTCTTCGAGGACGCGCGGGTGCCGCTCGCCAACACGATCGGTGTCGAAGGGCGCGGTTTCCACCAGCAGATGCAGCAGTTCCAGGACGAGCGGATGATCGCGGCCTATCAGATGGTCGGAGCGATGGAAGGCGCCCTCGATCGGACGAAGCGCTACCTCGCCGAGCGTCAGGCGTTCGGCAAGCCGCTTGCTGCCAATCAGCACCTCGGCTACGAGCTCGCCGATCTGGCGGCAGAGGTCGAGGTGCTCAAGCACTTCAACTACGCGGCTGCGGCGGCGGCGAGCCAGGGAGAGGACATCACCCGCTTCGCGACGATCGCGAAGCTGCGGTCGGGTCGCCTCGCACGGAGGGTTGCAGACATCTGCCTTCAGTTCCACGGCGGCATCGGCTACATGGAGGAGACGTGGACGGCGCGGTTCTTCCGCGACACGCGTCTGTGGTCGATCGGCGGAGGGGCGGACGAGGTGATGCTGCGGACCCTCGCCCGCATGGACGGCTACGCCCTCGACTGACGCCACACTCTCCCTCCTACCCCGCGCCACCCCCCCAACCCTTGCGAACCGGGCGAAAGACGAGCCCTCCAGAGTCGTTTTCCCCGCCCAGTTCGGGGGTGGCAGCATGTAAAGGCGAGGCTCGGGCGGGGCGGGGCGGGCTCATGAAGCGAGGGAACGAGGTAGGGGATGTCTGTCGGGACTGCCGGACGACGGATCTGGATCACAGCGTCATTGGCGGTCGCTGCCTTGGTGTCGGCGGCGTGTGTGCCGTCGCCTCCACAACCCGGTCCCACCACGACCACCACCACGGTCGTCGATCCGCTGCCCCAGACCCCAGTCGGTGACGACACAGTGCGACTCAACCAGATCCAGCTTGCCGGGTCGCACAACAGCTATCACGTGGCACCCGAGCGCCGGATCATCGACCTGCTCGTGGCCGGTGCCGCAGCGTTCCCCGCGATCGCCGGTGGACTTGGCGATCCAGCGTCGCTCGACTACACCCATGCCTCTTTGCCCGATCAGCTTGCGGCCGGGATCCGCACCTTCGAGCTCGACGTGTGGGCGGATCCCGCAGGCGGACGATTCACCTACCCCAAGCTCGACGCCATCTTCGGGTTCCGTGATCCCGAGCTCGACGCGGCGTCGCTGCGCGAACCCGGGTTCAAGGTGTTCCACATCGCGGACATCGACCAGCGCTCCCGGTGCGCGCTGTTGGAGACCTGCCTGAGCGAGCTGCGCACATGGTCCGACGCCCACCCCGGGCACCTACCGGTGATCATCGACCTGGAACTGAAGGACGATGTGTTGCCGGCGCCGCTTGTCGGCACCCCGGTGGTCCCCTTCGCCGAGGCGCAGTTCCAAGCCCTCGACGCGCAACTCCGCTCTTCGCTGGGGGACCGCCTCATCACCCCCGACGACATCCGTGGCGCTGCATCGACGCTCAACGAGGCGATCACCACCGTCGGCTGGCCCAGCGTCGCCGCGGCGCGTGGCAAGTTCATGTTCTTCCTCGACAACGAGGCAAAGCGCGACGCCTACGTGGCGGGTCATCCGACTCTTCAAGGGCGGGTGCTGTTCACGAGCTCGGGGGAGGGTCAACCAGACGGTGCCTTCATCAAGGTGAACGATCCGACCGAGCTCGCCCGGATCCAGTCGCTGGTCGAGGAGGGCTACATGGTGAGGACACGGGCCGATGCCAACCTCGCCGAAGCGAACGCGAACGACTCCACCCACCGCGACCTGGCGCTCTCCTCGGGTGCGCAGATTGTGCATTCGGACTTCCCACCCAACGAGCCGCACCGCAACGGATACGTGGTCACCTTCGGCACGCGTGTTGCGGCACGGTGCAACCCGCTCAACACCACGCCGGCTTCCTGTGGTCCACTGGCGGTCGTCGAAGCGGCGTGACCTCGTGGCCATCGGGGGTCGGGTAGCCTGAGGCCACACACACATCGGGGAGCTCGGGGCGCCGGGCTGAGAGGGTGACACGAGCCGTCACCGACCCTCGAACCTGATCTGGGTAATTCCAGCGGAGGGATGCGATGCGGACAGACGCTGCGGTGATCGTTGCCGGAGGCCCCCGCGACGGGGCCCAGTTCGTGCCGCCACGAATCGGACCCGACTGGCCGGTCGTGGCCGCCGACAGCGGCGCGGACCTTGCCGCGGAGGTTGGGCTGCGTCCCACCCTCGTGGTGGGTGACTTGGACTCCATCAGCCCGCGTGCCCTACAGGATGCCGAGCGCGCGGGTGTGCCGATCGAGCGAGCCGACAGAGACAAGGACCGGACCGACTTGGAGCTGGCGATCGCAGCGTCGCGACGAAACGTGGGGCTGCGGGAGCTGGTCGTGTTGGGTGGGAGCGGGGGCCGGCTCGACCATCTGCTCGCGAACCTGGCGGTGTTGTGTGGGCCGGCGACCGAGGGCCTCGACGTGGAGGCCTGGCTGGGGGCAACGCGGGTGATCGTGGTCCGTCGTCAAGTGCAGGTCGAGGTCGTGGCGGGTGCCACGGTGTCGCTGCTGGCCTGGCACGGGGACGCAGTAGGGGTCACCACCTCGGGGCTGCGGTGGCCGCTCGACAACGCGGTACTGCACGCGGGGCACGCGGTAGGGACGAGCAACGTCGCGACCGGCTCCCGTATCGCCGTGACGCTGCGCAGCGGCGTGGTGTCGCTGGTGGTCGAGCCTGCCGGGGAGGTGACCCGATGACGATTCGGACCAGGCTCCTGCGCCGAGTGGCGCTGATCGCATCGCTGCTGGCGGCGGTGGCGTCGGGGGCGGTGGCGTGTGGCGACGAGCAGCGAAGGGGCGCATCGGGGCGTGATGATCGAACAGTGGTGCTGGTCGCCTACTCCGGCTACGCGTTGCCCGAGCAAGCCGCCGCGGCTTTCACGAAGCGCACCGGCTGGAAGATCAAGGTGCTCGATGCCGGCGACGCCGGAACCATGTTGAGCGCAGCGATCCTCACGGCGGGGCGGCCGGAGGGAGATGTGCTCTTCGGCGTCGACAACACCTTCCTCTCCCGCGCCCAGGGCTCCGATGCCTTCGCCGAACACAGGCCCGAGGCCCTCGATCGGATACCCGAAGCGGTACGGCTGGACGACACCGACCGCTTCATCCCCATCGACACGGGCACGGTCTGCGTGAACGCCGACCAAGCCTGGTTCGCTGAGCACGACATCGAAACACCAACCGACCTGGCATCGCTGGCCGAGCCGGCCTACCGCGACCTGCTCGTCGTCGAGCACCCGGCGACCTCGTCGCCGGGCCTTGCCTTCCTCGCGGCCACCCACGCCACCTTCGGCGCGGGGACTGAGGACTACTGGAGGCGGCTTCACGACAACGGCGTTGCAGTCAGTGCGTCATGGAGCGACGCCTACAACACCCGCTACACGGTCAACGGCGGCGACCGGCCGCTGGTGGTCTCCTACGCATCCAGCCCGCCGGCGGAGGTCGTCTACTCCGAGGGGGCACGGACCGAGCCCGCGAGCGTGGTCTTGGAGCGAACCTGTTTCGAGCAGGTCGAGTTCGTGGCTCTGCTCGCCGGGGCCGCCAACCCCGACGGGGCAAGGCTGTTGATGGACGAGATGCTGAGCGAGCAGTGGCAGGCGGCGTTGCCGCTGTCGAACTTCGTCTACCCGGTTCGGCCCGGCACCGATCTGCCCGAGGAGTTCCGGAAGTGGGCGGCGCCCGTCGCCGATCCAATTCGACTCGACCCCGCCACGATCGGACGGGAACGCGATGAGTGGCTCGTGACATGGCGCGACGTGATGGAGTGAACGTGCGCATCCGGGCGGCGGCGCTGCTGTTGGTAGCTCTGCCCGCTGCGTTCCTCCTGCTCAGCTCCGGCTGGCCGCTCGTCGCGCTCGTGGCGAGGTCGTTGCGGGGCAGTGGTTGGAGCGAGTTGGTCGATGCCCTCGGCAATGCCAGGATCGGTCGGCTCGCCGTGCTGACCGCCGGCCAAGCGGCCTTGAGTGCGGCCATCGCGGTGATGGTCGGGGTCCCGTGCGCCTACTGTCATGCAAGATTCGAGATGCCGGGGCGTCGGCTGTTGTGGGCGCTGGTCGCGGTTCCCTTCGTTCTGCCGACGGTGGTCGTGGCGGCCGCGGTCGGTCGAGTTGAGCGGATCGTCGGCCTCGAGGGAGATACGGGGACATGGGCGACGATCATCGCGGCCCATGTGATCGTGAACGTCGCGGTCGTAGTCCGAACCGTGGGAGTGCGGCTCGCGGCGGTGGACCCCTCGGTGGAGGAGGCCGCGCGACTGGCGGGGCGGTCTCCGTTGGTTGCGGCGTGGTGTGCCGTGCGGGTGGCGGGGGAATCGGTGCTCTCGGCCGCAGTCGTGGTGTTCCTGTTCTGTGCGACCTCCTTCGGCATCGTCGCGGTCCTGGGGGGCGGGTCGGTGAGCACGATCGAGATCGAGATCTGGTTCCAGACAACCCAACTGCTCCGCCTCGATGTGGCGGCGCTGCTCAGCGTCGTACAGATGGTCGTGGTCGGAGCCGTTGTCGCGGTGCTGCTTCGCCCACGACAACACCGAGGGACACTGGTATCGACCCGACCTCGGCGATGTCCCCGTGGGGTCGAACGAGCCGTGGTGGCGGCTGCGGCCGTGGTTCAGGTTCTCGTCGCGGCTGGACCACTCCTGGTGCTGTTGATCCGCTCCCTCCAAGTGGGTGGCGGTTGGGGATTGGATCACTATCGGAACCTCGGCGACACGCTCGAGGGGACCGGCCTTGCGGTCGGCCCTTGGCAGGCCACGTTGGCTTCGTTGCAGATCGCGATGGCTGCCACATCGATCGCGTTGGTCGTGGGGGCGTTGGCCGCTTCAGCGGTGGCGGTGGGTGTCAGGGGAGCACGTGTGCTGGACGCCGCGTTGTTGATCCCGCTCGCGACCTCGGCGGCGACGGTTGGATTCGGGATTCTCATCGCGTACAGCGGCCCACCACTGGATCTGCGGGGGTCGTGGTGGGCGTTGCCGGTGGTCGAGGCGGCGATAGCTGCGCCGCTGGTGGCGCGGGCGCTGGTGCCGGTGTTCGGCGACATCGATCGTCGACAGCTCGATGCCGCAGCGACGTTGGGAGCCTCGGGGTGGCGGCGGCTTCGCGAGGTGGTGCTGCCCGCGGTGCGACCCGCGCTGGGTGTCGCTGCGGGCCTGGCTTTCGCGGTGTCGTTGGGCGAGTTCGGCGCAACGGCATTCCTGGCCCGGAGTGGCTCACCGACCCTGCCCCAGCTCATGGTGCGACTGCTGGGCCGGCCCGGCGAAGCGAACCTCGGCCAGGCGATGGCGGTGGGGGTGTTGATGGCCGTGCTGACCGCAGGAGTGTTCGCTCTCGCCGAGGCTCTCGGCCGCGGCCGGGCTCTGGAATTCTGATGGCCTCGGGCCTCCTCGCCTCAGGCACGCTCGCTTCGCTCGCTGCTTCGAGCTCGGAACCCTCGGCGGAGGCAGATCCCGGGCAGATCCCGGGCAGATCCCGTGCGCAACTTCGGCGGGGTGGGTCGTGACGGCGATACTGGCGGGGTGGATGTGGTCGCCGATCTCAGCTGTGACGCCTCGCCCGAAGCGGTGCGCAAGGTCGTCTCGGACCTCGGCACCTACCCCGACTGGCTCGACATCGTCGGCTCGGCAGAGGCGGCTTCGCCGGCGGAAGGCGACATCGGTCCCGTCTGGGACGTGGTGATCCAAGCGTCGGTCGGTCCGCTGCGCCGATCGAAGCGACTCCGGATGATCCGGACCATTGACGAGCCCACCCGGATCTGCTTCGAGCGAAGCGAACTGGACGGGCGTCACCATTCGCCGTGGCGTCTCGATGCGAGGATCACCGACCTCGGCGAGGGCACCGGCACCGCCCGCTCCACGCTGACGATGGGGCTCCACTACGGCGGCTCGTTGTGGATCCCCCTGCTGGATCGGCTCCTCACCGACGAGATCGAGCGTTCCCGCCCCCGTCTCGTTGCACTGATCGCTCGGTAACGTCGGGAGGATGCGCGTCTGGCCCGGACGACCCGCGCCCCTGGGGGCAACTGTCGATGCGGAAGCAGTGAACATCGCCGTGTTCGCCGGCTCGGCAGTTGATCGGGTGCAGGTCTGCTTCGAGGCCGACGGCGAGGCGTCGGTCGTGGTCGACCTGCCCGAGCGCTCCGGCGGCGTGTGGCACGGGGCCTTTCCCGACATCGTGGCGGGGACCCGCTACGGATTCAGGGTGCATGGCGCGCGACGAAACGCCGGTGACCTTTGGAACCCCGCCAAGCTGCTCCTCGACCCCTATGCCAAGGCGATCGATGGGACCGTGCGCCACGGCGATGCGCTGGCGGACAACGAACTGGACTCGGCGTGGTCGGTCCCCCGCTCGGTCGTGCTCCACGACGAGTTCGACTGGGGTGAGGACCGGCCGCCTTCGGTCCCTTGGGAGGACACGCTCATCTACGAGGCACACGTCCGAGGTCTGACCATCGCTCACCCCGACCTGCCGCCACGCCGACGAGGCACCTACCTGGGCGTCGCCTCACCGCCGGTCGTCGATCACCTCCGGGCGTTGGGGGTGACCGCCGTCGAGCTGCTGCCGGTGCATCAGTTCGTAACCGAACCCCGCCTGGCGGCGATCGGGCTCGACAACTACTGGGGATACAACTCCATCGGGTACTTCGCCCCGCACAACCGCTACTGCACCGAACCCGGCAACGGGCGTGTTGCGGTCGGCGAGTTCAAGACCATGGTCCGGGCTCTACACCGGGCCGGTATCGAGGTGATCCTCGACGTGGTCTACAACCACACCGCAGAGGGCGACGGAACCGGTCCGATCCTGTCATTCCGGGGTTTCGACAACGCCGCGTACTACCGCCTCGACGCCAATGACCCGAGCACCTACATCGACTACACGGGCTGCGGAAACAGCCTGAACATGCGGCATCCCAACGTGTTGCAGCTCATCATGGACAGCCTCCGGTACTGGGTGACCGAGATGCACGTGGATGGATTCCGCTTCGACCTGGCGGCTGCGTTGGCACGGGAGTTGCACGACGTGAACCGGCTTTCGGCCTTCTTCGATCTGATCCAACAGGACCCGGTCGTCTCGGGGGTCAAGCTCATCGCGGAGCCGTGGGACCTCGGCGAAGGCGGGTATCAGGTGGGCAACTTCCCACCGTTGTGGAGCGAGTGGAACGCCCGCTACCGCGATACCGTCCGGGACTTCTGGCGGGGGACCGGTGGCACCCTCGCGGATCTCGGTCTGCGGTTGTGCGGATCGTCGGACCTCTACGACATCGAGGGACGCAAGCCGCACGCGTCGATCAACTTCGTCACCGCGCACGACGGCTTCACCCTCGGTGACCTCGTCACCTACGAGCACAAACGCAACGAGGCAAACGGTGAATCGAACCGCGACGGCAGCGACGACAACCGCTCGTGGAACTGTGGCGTGGAGGGTCCCAGCGACGACCCCGATGTGATCGAGCTCCGGGCGCGCCAGAGACGCAACCTCTACGCCACCCTCCTGTTGTCCCAGGGTGTGCCGATGGTGCTCGCCGGCGACGAGATCGGACACACCCAGCGCGGCATGAACAACGCGTACGCGCAGGACAACGAGATCAGTTGGCTCAACTGGAGCGATGTCGATGAGGAGATGCTCGCCTTCTGCCGCTCGCTCAACGCGTTCCGCGCGATGCACCCGTCCTTGCGGCGCCGACGCTTCCTGTTGGGCAGACCGACGGGCGCGTCGGTCCGTGACGATGTCGCGTGGTTCCATGCCGACGGTTCGTTGATGTCGCCGGAGCAGTGGGTGGACCACCACGCCCGAGTAGTCGGCTACGTGTTGGACGGCAGCGCGATCCACGAGGTCGGGCCGCGCGGCGAGGCGATCGTGGATGACCACCTGTTCGTCGCCGTCAACGGTGGCGATCGTCCCGTGTCATTCCTCCTCCCCGACGGGCATTGGTCACACGAGTGGGTGCCGTGGGTCGATACCGCTGCCGGAGTGGTCGCCCCCGGTGAGCAGACCGTGGTTGCCGGCTCCTCGGTCCTGGTGACGCAACGATCCCTCAGAGTGCTGGTCGCGCAACGGTAGGGCAGGCCGTCTCACCTCTCGGCGCGTGCCCACCAGCGGCCGCCGTCGCGTCGCAGTCGGAGTGGTAGATCGAAGCAGCTCGACAACATCTCGGCGTTCAACACCTCGTCGATCGGCCCGACCGCATGAACGCTGCCTTCACGAAGCGCGAGAACATGGGTGGCGCCGGCGGGGATCTCCTCGACGTGGTGGGTGACCAGAACCAGCGGAGGTGCATCCTCTCGAGCCGCCAGCCGGTCCAACTGTGCCAACAGCTCTTCACGGCCACCAAGGTCGAGCCCGGCGTTGGGTTCGTCGGCGAGAATCAGGCCGGGCTCGGCCATCTGCGCCCGGGCCAACAGCACCCGCTGGCGCTCACCGGAGGAGAGCGTGGCGAAGCGGTGGTTCGCTCGGTCGGCAACCCCCATCTCCTCGATCAGTCGCTCGGCTCTGGCACGATCGACCTCGTCATATGTGTGCCACCAGGGCTCCAACGCCGCGTACCGACCGCACATGACCACCTCGACCGCCGCAAGGCCGGGCCGTACGAGATCGGCGAATGCGGCGGACACATATCCGATCCGTTGTCGAAGGCGCCGCACGTCGGTTCGACCGAGCGTCTCACCCAGAACCGACACGCGACCGCTGCTCGGGTGGTCGTAGAGGGCCGCGACGCGAAGCAGCGAGGTCTTCCCAGAGCCGTTGCGGCCCAACACGACCCAGCACTGTCCGGTCGACACCTCCCAGTGGATGCCCGAAAGGATCGTCGTGGTGTCATGGACCAGCGTCACGTCGTCGAACTGAAGCGCCGGTGCAACCACAGGCTCATCCTCGCATCACCGCCTCACGGATAACGTCGTCGGCATCGCTACCACGCTCGGCCTCGCCGGCGCCCTCGCCCTGATCCTCGCGAACGCCTTCTTCGTGGCCGTGGAATTCGCCTTGGTCGCTGTGGACCGCACCGAGGTCGAGTTGGCGGCAGCAGGTGGGGATCGTCGCGCCGCTCTCGTCGCCCGCGGGTTGCGGTCGCTGTCTTTCCACCTGTCGGGTGTGCAGTTGGGCATCACCGTCAGCTCGGTCGTACTCGGGTTCGTGGCCGAACCCACCGTGGCGACGGTGCTTCGAGATCCGATCCGATCGTTGGTGGGCTCCGCCCATGCAAGGGTGGTGTCGATCGTCGTGGCGCTCATGATCGCCACGGTCGCGCAGATGGTCGTGGGGGAACTGGTTCCGAAGGCGGTCGCGGTGTCACGGCCGATTCCGGTGGCCCGGTTCCTGGCGCCGGCGATGACCTGGTACATGCGGCTGTTCGCTCCGCTCATCCGGCTCTTCGGCGGTCTGGCGGACAGGGCTGTGAGGGCGCTGGGAATCGAGCCGCGCGAGGAGCTGAGCACCGTGCGGTCGCGGCCGGAGTTGATGCGCCTGGTGCGGACCTCGGAGACCGAGGGGACCCTCGAGAAGGCCGAGGCGACCTTGATGCACCGAGCGTTCCGCTTCGGCGACAAGGTGGCCGCCGATGCATTGACCCCACGCACCGAGTTGGTGAGCATCGATGTCGATGCGCTCGGGGCGGAACTGTTGGATCGATCGATCGCAACGGGCCTCTCGCGGTTCCCGGTGACATCGGGCGACGTCGACCACATCGTGGGCGTGGTTCACGTCAAGGCGCTGTTGGACCTTCCCTTCGAGGCGCGGGCCACTGCCGCGGTGGGTGAGTTGATGGTCGATCCCTACGTGGTGCCCGAGCAGCGCGACCTTGCGCACCTCCTGCTCGACATGCGTCAACGTCGGGCACATCTGGCGGTGGTGCTCGACGAGTACGGCGGCACGTCGGGGATCGTGACCCTCGAGGACCTGTTGGAGGAGATCGTCGGGGAGATCGACGACGAGCACGATCCGGGCCGCCGGGTGGCGCGGCCGCTGGGACCGACGGTGTTGGTGCCGGGCGGTATGCGCCGCGACGAGGTCGAGAGCGTTTGTGGATTCCACCTCCCGGAGGGCGATTTCGAGACGATCGCCGGATTCGTACTCGACAGGCTCGGACGCATCCCCGAGCCCGGTGACACGACGGCAATGGACGGTTGGCGCTTCACGGTGGTGTCGATGGATCGGCGCCGGATCGACATGGTGCACGTAAGCCGACCGAGCCGACGCTCCGCCGACGATCCCCTTGCTGCGCAGGACGACCTGGAGGGGCGGGGATGATCGCCGGCGCCCTGGTCGCGTCGTTGCTGTTGGTGGTGCTGAACGGGGTGTTCGTCGCTACCGAGTTCGCGCTACTGGCCTCGCTGCGGACCCGCCTGGAGTTGCTCGCGGAGGAAGGCAGGTTCGGCGCGAGTCGTGCGCTGTCTGCGATGAGCTCGCTCGGGCCGATGCTCGCGGGTACCCAGCTTGGGATCACGATGGCGTCGCTCGGGTTGGGTTCGGTGGCGGAGCCCGCGGTGGAGGACTTGTTGGATCGCCTGGGCGAAGCCGTACACCTCGCCCCCGGTGTCGCCCGGGTAGCGGCTGTGGCGCTGTCGCTGGGTGTCGTGGTGTTCATGCACCTCGTGGTCGGCGAGATGATGCCCAAGTCGATCGCGCTCGCCGCGCCCGAAAAGACCCTGATGGCTCTGGTGCTGCCGGTCGCCGCCTTCGCCTGGATGCTGCGGCCGGTCATCTGGATGCTGAACGTGGCTGCACGCCTGGGTGCCCGAACGTTGGGTGCTGAGCCTGCCGATGAGCTTCGTTCCAGCCACACCGCGGCCGAGCTCACCGCCATGATCGAGGAGTCGGGCGAGGAAGGGCTGATCGAGGGGGACGAGCTCGAGCTGGTGACCCGGGCCCTTGAGCTGGTGGGACGGGCCGCGAGCGGGATCATGGTTCCTCGTGAACGGATCGTGGCGGTCGATCGTGGCTCCACGGTGGAGGAGGCGGAGTCGGCGGTGCGGGCATCGGGCCACAGCCGCATCCTCGTGACCGCCGGGGACCTGGATCACGTCATGGGCTTCGTTCACGTGAAGGACCTGCTCGACTTGCCGGAGTCGGCCAGAGCGGAACGGTTGGCCGTCCGAATCCGCTCGCATCTGGTGATCGACGGGACCGAGTCGCTGGGCGATGTGTTGGTGACGATGCAGTCGCGGCGAATCCACATGGCAGTGGTCACCGACGAGCACGATCGGACCGTCGGGATGGTGACGCTCGAGGACATCTTGGAGTCGGTGGTCGGCGACATCCTCGACGAGTCCGACCCCGAGGCCTGACACCCCCACCCCCCGAACTGGGCGGGAACCGCGCCCGAATGGGTACGGCCCCCGGTGAGGGGGTGGGTTCAGCCGCCCATGGCGTGGAAGCCGCCATCGACGTGGATGATCTCGCCGGTGGTCTGTGGCATCCAGTCCGACAACAACGCCACGCACGAACGTGCCACCCCCGTCGCGTCGTTGACATCCCAGCCCAGCGGTGCGCGCCCAGCCCAAGCGTCCTCGAACACCGAGTAGCCCGGGATCGACTTGGCCGCCATGGTTCGCAGCGGCCCGGCTGCGACCAGGTTCACCCGTACGCCCGCCTCGCCCAGCTCCCGCGCCAGATAGCGGCTGAGCGACTCGAGCGCCGCCTTGGCGACTCCCATCCAGTTGTAGACGGGCCAGGCGACGCCGGCGTCGAAGTCCAATCCCACGATCGAACCCCCCTCGGTCATCAACGGCGCAACCACGTCCGACAGCGTCTTGAGCGAGTAGGCGGAGATCTGCACGGCGATGGAGATGTCTTCCCACGGGGCGGCGAGGAAGTCCTCTCCCAGACACGACGCAGGAGCGAAGCCGATTGCGTGGAGAGCGCCGTCGACCCGTCCCCAGCGTTGGGTCAGCTCTTCACGCAAGGCCACGACGTGGTCGGCGACGGTGACGTCGAACTCCAACACGTCAACGTCGCCGGGCAGCTTGCGGGCCACTCGTCGGGTGAGGCTCAATCCACGACCCGCTCCGGTGAGGACGACTGATGCGCCTTCGCGGAGCGCGAGGTCTGCAACTCCATAGGCGATGGAGGCCTCGGTGAGGACGCCGGTGATGAGGATGTTCTTGCCGTCGAGTATGCCCATCCGACGACGGTACGTCCCGGGGCGACCGAATCGAAGTTACCCACGGGTAGATACAGTGACCTGATGAAGATCGGGGTGTTGGGAGGAACCGGCCCGGCCGGAAGCGGCCTTGCCACGCGGCTGGCCGCTTCCGGCTTCGAAGTGGTCATCGGTTCGCGCTCGAAGTACCGGGCGTTGGAGGTGCGCGACAAGCTCGTCGAGAAGTGGGAGGAACGGGATCTCCCACTCGCAGCGGGTGACAACGCCACCGCGGCCGGCGCCGACATCGTGGTGGTGGCGACCCCCTGGGATGCGGCAGCGGCCACGGTCGCGGAGGTTGCACCGATGCTCAAGGGGAAGGTCGTCATCTCCATGGCGAACGCCTTGGCGAAGGTCGGCCACGAGTTCCAACCGCTGGTGCCCCCACGCGGATCCGTCGCCGCCTCGGTGCAGGCCGCGGTACCGCGGTCGCTGGTATCGGCGGCCATGCATCACGTTCCGGCGAAGGAGCTGGGCGACATCAGCCGACCCGTCGAGAGCGACGTGTTGGTTTGCAGCGATCACCCTTCGGCCACCGCCACCACCCTCGACATCGTGGCGAAGCTGCCCGACCTCCGTCCCCTCGACGCTGGCGAGTTGTCCAACGCCGCGCCGATCGAGGCGTTCGCTGCGGTTCTGTTGCAGGTGAACGTGAAGTACAAGAGCCGGGTCGCCATCCGCTTCACCGGCCTCGACGGCAAGCTGGCCTGACCCACCCTCGAATCGGCGTGGCGTGAACTCAAACCCGGCGGCGGAGGCCGTTGACCGGACCTCCGAGCACTGATAGGAACACCCACGAAATCGGGTGGTCGCAAGTTGCGGCGTGGACAGGGGGGTGTCGGTATGTTCGGACATGTGCAAAGGCGGCTGCTCGGAGCGGTCATGGTCGGGTCGTTGCTGTCGATGCTCTTGGTCGGTTCCCAAACGTCGGCCTCTCCTGAGCTCGACGTATTCAATGATCGCCTTGCCATCCAGGTCAGCGAGACGGGGGAGTTCAACTTCGGGGCGTTTCCCGATCCGAACACCGGGGGAGTCGGCGCCAACAGCTTCTCACTCTCGTACCACTGGCCCGGTCTCCCAGGGACCTCGATGTCCACGTTGCGGGTCGAAGGGGTCGACACCGTGCTCGCGAATCCGAGTGCCCCTCCGACGCGCTCGGCGGACGGGCTCACCAACACCAGCACCTACACCGTGGGCGACATCACTGTCACCAAGACGTTGAGTCTCGTCACCAATCCGTTCAGCGGCTTCCAAGACCTTGGGCGAATCGCCTACACGGTCACCAACAACGGCACCGGTTCCGCTGGAGTGGGAGTGCGATTCATGAACGACGTGGACGTCGCCGGAAATGACGCCGCTCCGTTCCGTATCCCAGGCGTCGGTGAGGTGACCACCGAGATGGAGTTCTCCTCCACGGACATGCCCGCTTACCTGAACGTGTTCAACGATCTCGCCGACGCGGACAGGGTGGGCCTTGCCCTGCTGAAGGGGGCCGAAGCCACGACTCCCGATCGGCTGGTGATCGGCGGCTGGCCCGGACTCGTCGGCTCGGCTTGGGATTACACGATCTCGCCCGGAACGCCGAACGGGGACAGCGCCTATGCGGCGTATTTCAACCCGACACCGCTCGATCCCGCAGCCAGCAGGACCTACGTGACCTACTTCGGGCTGGGCAATGTAAGTGTCACGACCGGGCCGCTGATTTCACTCGGGGTTACGGCTCCCCAAAGCCTCGAACTCTCGGGTTGCGCCTATTCGCCCAACCCGTTCGATGTGGTAGCCACAGTGGGCAACACGGGGACCGGTCCAGCTACGGGTGTGTCTGCGACCGTCACGCTGCCTGCCGGGTTGTCACTGGCGTCGGGGACTGAGACCCAGGCGATTCCAGACCTACCCGTAGGCGAAAGTGCCGAGGTCACATGGTCGGTCTTGGCCGCGGACCAAACCGCTCCGGTGTCATTGACCATGTCCGTCTCGGCCGCGGCGAGCGGGGTCGAGCCGCTCCGCGCTGAGCGGATGGTGGAAGTGCCTGCAGCCTGTGACACCACCTCAACCACAACGAGCACAACCACCACTACGAGTTCCACCACCACCACCACTACGAGTTCCACCACCACTACGAGTTCCACCACCACGACAACGCCCGACACGACAACCACCACCCAAGTTCCGGCCGACCGCTGCGAGGGCCGTGACGAGACGCCGGTTCGCCGGCGTCGAATCGGGCATGTGATGGTGATCTTCGGCACTCACGCCGATGACGTGATTCTGGGAACACCTGGACCTGACCTGATATTCGGGATGAGCGGCGACGATGTCATCTGCGGCGGCAACGGCCACGACTCCATCTTCGGAGGTTCAGGCAACGACTGGCTCGACGGTGGTCGCAGCGCTGACCTGCTTGACGGTGGCCGCGGCTTTGACAGGTGCCGGGCCGACCGTCGCGACATCGTCGTGAGCTGCCACCGCGAGTGACGGGCCGCCTTGGCGGCTGATCTCTTGGCTTCGAATGCGCTAGAGGCGCACAGGTAGCTTGCATTCCTGTGCGCCTCTACGACACCTCTTCAGGGGAGATCATCGCCTTCGAGCCGGGCCACGTAGTCACCATGTACACGTGCGGGATCACCCCGTATGACTCCACCCACCTCGGCCACGCTGCGACCTACCTCGGCTATGACGTGTTGCAGCGCCGCCTCCGCGACCTTGGCCACGAGACCCGATGCGTGCGCAACATCACCGACGTGGACGACTCGATCCTGGGCAAGGCCCGTGAGCTGGGTGTCCACTACCTGGACCTGGCCGCTGCCGAGGTGGCCCGCTTCGACCGCGACATGGCCACCCTCAACACCCTGCCGGCGTGGGCCGAGCCCCGAGCCACCAGCGCGATTCCCGACATCCGCGGCTTCATCGGCATGGTATTGGACGAGGGCTACGCCTACCAGGCCGGCGGCGCCGTGTACTTCGAGGTGGGCAGGTTCCCGAAGTTCGGGCAGGTCTCCCACTACAGCCGCGAACAGATGATCGCCTTCGCCGCAGAGCGGGGCGGCAACGTGGATGATCCGAACAAGCGCGACCCACTCGACTTCGTGTTGTGGCAGCCCTCCGAGCCCGACGAACCCGCCTGGGAGTCGCTGTGGGGGCCCGGACGGCCGGGATGGCACATCGAGTGCTCGGCGTTGTGTCTGCGTGAGCTCGACACCACCATCGACCTCCACGGTGGCGGTGCGGATCTGATCTTCCCCCACCACGAGTGCGAGGCCGCCCAGTCCGAAGCCGCCACCGGCGAGCCGCTGGTCCGCCACTGGATGCACCAGGCGATGGTCCGGATGGACGGCGAGAAGATGTCGAAGTCCCTGGGCAACCTCGTGTTCGTGTCCGATTTGGTCAAGGACTGGGATCCGATGGCGATTCGCCTCGCCGTCATCGGGCACCACTACCGCCACTCGTGGGAGTGGAACGACGAGCTGATGCCCGCCGCCCAGGAGCGCCTCGAGCGGTGGCGCGCGTCGGGGATCGGCGCCGGTGGGCTCGACTCGGCACGAGCTGCCCTCGACGCGGATCTCGACACTCCAGGGGCGATCGAGGCGATCGACCGAGCCGTCGAAGCGGGGGTCGGGGTGAGCGAGGCGGCCGCCCTACTGGGCGTCGAACTCGACTGAGCAGCGACACAGTTCACGCGCTGTTCACCGAAAACAAGCCGCGACAATATTCACGGGCGGGCAGAATTGGCCGACAGGAACCACGCAACGGACCACGAAAGGGGGTTGGGACGTGGCACGCAACGCAGGACAGATTCAGACGGCGGCGAAGCTGGTGTTGGGCCCGGCGTTCCGCTTCGCGTGGCGTGTGCATGTGGAGGGACGACACAACGTCCCCAAGACGGGCGGCGCCATCATCGCCCCCAACCACACCTCGGTGCTCGACTCGTTCTTCGTCCCACTGGTCCTCAAGAGGCGGATCACCTATGTGGGCAAGGCCGAGTACATGGACGACTGGAAGACGCGACTGCTGTTCCCGGCGATGGGCATGATCCCCATCGACCGCTCCGGCGGCGACGCTTCGGCCAAGGCGCTCGACGCGTCGGCGGCCATCCTCAACGCAGGCGAGTTGTTCGGCATCTATCCCGAGGGCACACGTTCACGAAGCGGAGCACTTCACAGGGGACACACCGGGGTCGCCCGGCTTGCGCTCCGCACCGGCACACCGATCATCCCGGTGGGAATCGTGGGCTCACGTGACGTGCAGCCGCCCGACGCCAAGTTGCCGAGGCCCTTCCGGGAGGTCACGATCCGATTCGGCGCGCCGATCGACGTGTGCCGTTACATCGACCGTTCCAGCGACCCACTGGTGTTGCGCCAGATCACCGACGAAGTGATGTACGAGATCCGGAACCTCTCGGGTCAGGACTACGTCGACACCTACGCGACACGCAAGCACGAATCGATTCCCGAGGAACCGGCGGTGGTGGGACTGCGGGGCAACGGGTCGGAGCAGGTCTCGGAGCCGGTCGAGTCGGGGCCGGTCGAGTCGACGCCGGCCGGACTGATCGAGGTGGGCGAGCCGAAGTCCTCCGCCGAAGTCCTTCGATCCAGACCTCTGGTCGACCTGGTGCAGCTCTGATCCTCCCGGGGCAGGGCGGCCCCGCGGATCGAAACCGGTGACGGGTGCCCGCAGGGGCCGCCGTTATCCTCGGCGGCATGTCCGAAGTCTCGATCTCGCTGCCAGACGGAACGCTCCGACGCCTCCCCGAGGGGGCGACCGGCGCAGATCTGGCAGCGGAGATCGGCCCCGGTCTCGCGAAGGCGGCGCTGATCAGCGTCCTGAACGGTGAACCCCGCGACCTCCGCTCGCCGTTGGTCGAGGGTGACGCTGTCCGCTTCGTCACCGACCGTGACCCTGAAGCGCTCGAACACCTCCGCCACTCCACGGCCCACGTGTTGGCCCAGGCGGTGTTGGGGCTGTGGCCCGGGGCCACCTTCGCCGGTGGTCCACCCATCGAGGACGGCTTCTACTACGACTTCGAGCTTCCCGGCGGCGCCACCTTCTCCGATGCGGACCTCGAACGCATCGACGCGCGGATGCGGGAGATCATCGCCGCCGACCAGCCCTTCGAGCGGGTCGAGCTGCCCATCGACGACGCCAGGGCCCTCATGGCCGACCATCCCTACAAGCGGGCCTTCATGGACGCGGCAGCCGCCGGCGACGACACCGAAGGCGAGGCGGCCGGAGGCTCCGCCATCAGCTTCTACTGGAACCGGGAGCCTGGGGCCGCCGCTGGGTTCGTGGACATGTGCCGCGGTCCGCACGTGCCTTCCACCGGACGGCTGGGCCATTTCAAGCTGATGCGGGTGGCGGGCGCGTATTTCCGCGGCTCGGAGAAGAACCCGATGCTCCAGCGGATCTACGGCACGGCGTGGGCTACGAAGAAGGATCTCGCCGGGCACCTTCACCGCCTGGAGGAGGCGGCCAAGCGAGACCACCGCAAGCTCGGGGCCGAGTTGGACCTTTTCAGCTTCCCCGAGGAGATCGGCTCGGGCCTCGCGGTGTTCCACCCCAAGGGCGGAATCATCCGCCGGCTCATGGAGGACTATTCGCGCCGGCGCCACGAGGACGCGGGTTATGAGTTCGTGTACTCGCCCCACATCACCAAGGGTGAGCTGTTCGAGACCTCCGGACACCTCGAGTGGTACGCCGAGGGGATGTACCCGCCGATGGAGCTGGACCACGGCGCCGGCGGCCATGGCACGAACTACTACCTGAAGCCGATGAACTGCCCGTTCCACATCCTGATCTACCGGTCGCGCACCCGGTCTTACAGGGATCTGCCGTTGCGGCTCTTCGAGTTCGGCACGGTGTACCGCTACGAGAAGTCGGGTGTTGTCCACGGACTCACCCGGGCGCGTGGATTCGCGCAGGACGACGCCCACATCTTCACCACCAAGGAGCACATGGCCGAGGAGATCTCCTCGCTGTTGGACTTCGTGTTGGACCTGTTGCGCGACTACGGCCTCGACGACTTCTACCTTGAGCTGTCGACCAAGCCGCAGGACAAGGCGATCGGCTCGGACGAGGAATGGGAGGAGGCAACCGAGGCCTTGCGTGTCGCCGCATCGGGCAAGGGCCTCGAGCTGGTCCTGGACCCGGGGGGCGGAGCGTTCTATGCGCCGAAGATCTCGGTCCAGGCCCGTGATGCCATCGGCCGTTCCTGGCAGATGTCCACGATCCAGGTCGACCTGATGCTGCCGCAACGCTTCGACATCCACTACATCGGAGCCGACGGCGCAAAGCACCGCCCGGTGATGATCCACCGGGCGCTGTTCGGGTCCGTGGAACGTTTCTTCGCCGTGTTGTTGGAGCACTACGCGGGCGCGTTCCCGGCTTGGCTGGCGCCGTTGCAGGCGCGGCTGTTGCCCGTCGCGGCCACACATCAGGCTTACGCGGAAGAGGTCGCCGCACGGCTGACTTCGGAAGGTCTGCGGGTTGACATCGTGGAGGCCGACGAGTCGTTGGGGAACCGGATCCGCCGAGCGAAGGGCGACAAGCTCCCCTACGTGCTGGTCGTGGGAGACGACGACGTGGCCGGGGGAACCGTCGGGGTGAACCCGAGGGGCAACGAGGTGGAGCGCGGCGTCAGCGTCGATGCGTTCGTCGCTCGGCTGCTCGGCGACGTTGCCAACAGGGTGTAGCGGCCGACGATGGAACACCTCTGGGCCACCTGGCGGTCGAACTACGTGACTGGGGTCAGCGATTCGAGGACCACACCCACGCCCGAGGACGCCGAGGGCCGCTCGCTGTTCGAACGGATCCTCTCGGCGCCCGGTGACGACCGCGAGAAGCACATCGTGGTTCGAGGCCCCCACACCTTCGTCATCCTCAACCGCTTCCCCTACACGGTCGGCCACCTGATGGTGCTTCCTCTGCGAGCAGTGGCCGACCTCGAAGAGCTCAGCCCCGAGGAACACGCGGAGCTGTGGACCACGGTCACCCAGGCGGTTGCCGCCCTCAAGTCGGGATTGCGGTGCGAGGGCGTGAACGTCGGACTCAACCTGGGTGCCCCGGCAGGGGGATCGCAATCGGATCACCTCCATGTGCACTGCGTCCCGCGTTGGTCGGGCGACGCCAACTTCATCTCCGTCGCCGCGGAGACCCGTGTCCTGCCTCTCTCGTTGGACGAGGTCTGGGAGACGTTGGTGGCGGCGTGGGATGCTGGGCACCGATGACCGAGCCGTCCCCAGCCGACACCGACGACATCCCCAGCGACGACGAGGTGGTCGACGCTCTGCCCGAAGACCTCGACGCGACGGCGGCGGTGCCGGTCACCTTCCCGAACAACAGCCGCCGGCGGATCCCGGCGGTTCTATACCTGCTGATGGGCGGAGCAGCGATCGCGGTGTCGGTCGTCGCGGAGGGGACCGCCTCGGCCAACGCCGGCCTGGCGGTCGGTGGAGGCATCCTGTGTCTGTTCGCGCTCTACGGGTTGGCGGCGGGCAGGGCGTTGCGGATCGACGAATGCGAGGCGTTGGTGGTGGCGGCGACGAAGCTGGGCTATCCGGTGGGCCACGCCTCGGCACAGATGTCGTGGCGTGGGTTGTTGTCGAGGCCGGTGTGGCGCCTGCTGATCTACTCCAGCGAGGACCAGCCGTTGCGTCGGGCGATGGTGGTGGTCGACGGCGTCACGGGCGAGGTCGTCGAGTGGTTCTCGGAGGACAATCCCGAGGACTGGAGCGCGTTCGCGAGCTGAACGCCCCATACCATGGAATACCAAGATGATGTGCTAACTTGAGTTAGCGCATCATCTCTCGCCATCGAGGAGGATCCGTCGTGTTGGACGGACAGTTCCGCAAGCAGATCGACACCTGGGTGCAACCAGTTGGCCGCAGCGCCAAGCGGGCCGGCATCTCCGCCGATGTGATCACCGCGATAGGTGTGGTGATGGCCGCAGCCTGCGCCGTCGCGATCGGGCTGGGCAACCTGCCGCTCGGTCTGTTGCTCCTGGTCCTCACCGGCGTCCCCGACCTGTTGGACGGGGCGATCGCGAAGGCCTCGGGCACGGCTCATCCCCGTGGCGCCTTCTTCGACTCGGTCACCGACCGGCTCAGCGATGCACTCATCTTCGGCGGCGTCGCCTGGCACTTCACTCAGACCACCGACGGCGCACTGCCGCTGCTGCCCTTCGCCGTCTACGCGTCGGCGTCGGTGGTGTCCTACATCCGGGCCAAGGCCGATGCGCTCGGCTACAACGCCCATGTGGGGATCATCGAGCGTGCCGAGCGATTCCTCATTCTCGGCTTCGGCCTGCTGTTCGGGAGCCTCCTGCCATGGACGCTCGCCCTGATGCTGGCGCTCAACATGGTCACGGCCACGCAGCGTTTCGTGGCTGTCTGGAAGCAGGCCTCGGCCACCCGCCCCCAAGCGGTGCGCCGGCAGCGCAGGCGTCGCAGCGTCGGTGAGACCTCCGCCGCGGAGCGGTGGCGCCAGCGCCGCCTCGAGGCACGCGACCGCAACCCGCAGAGGCGTCGGGCGCCACGCTGAGCCGAGCGGTGCCGCTGTCGGAACGCCTGCGTGGCGAAATAACGGTCGGCGCGTTCCGGACCGGTGCCGCCCTGGGGCGCTTCGCGCCTCGCCCGCTGGGGATGGGGGTGACGTCGGCCGCGGCCAGGTTGGCGCGTGCGACGGCCACCGGTCGACGTGAGATCGTAGAGCGGAACCTGCGCCGCATTTATGGACCAGGCCTCAGTGGTCCCGACCTGTCACGCAAGGTGCAGGCCACCTTCGACTCCTACGCCCGCTACTACTACGACGCCTTCCGCCTCCCCTCGATGGAGACTTCACGGATCGCCGGAGGCATCGTGGTCGATGGCGTCGAGCACCTCGAGGAGGCGATGGCACACGACGCTGTCGGCCCGGTTCTGGCCCTGCCGCATCTCGGTGGCTGGGAGTGGGCGGCGGCGTGGATCACCAAGGTCCGGGGCTGGGGCCTCGCGGCTGTAGTCGAGGAGCTCGATCCGCCCGAGCTGTTCGACTGGTTCCTCCAGTTCCGCGAGTCCCTCGGGGTCAACATCATCCCCCTGGGAGCCGATGCGGCGGCTCGGGTTGCGGCGGCGGCGCTCGACAAGGAGATCGTCTGCCTGTTGTCGGATCGCGACATCGGTGGCAACGGAGTGGAGGTCGAGTTCTTCGGCGAGCGGACCACGTTGCCCGCAGGCCCCGCGGTGATGGCGCTGCGGACGGGTTGTCGGATTCTTCCCACCGCCGTGTACTTCAACGAGGAAGATGGCGTGCGGGGCCTCGTCCGGCCTCCGCTGGAGGTCTCCCGGCAGGGGAGGCTCCGCGACGACGTGTCGAGGGTGACCCAACAGCTCGCGGTGGAGCTCGAGATCCTCATCCGCAAGGCACCCGAGCAATGGCACCTGATGCAGCCCAACTGGCCCAGCGATCGTGTCGCCAGTGGGTTCGGAGTGCCGGCCTCGTAGGATCGAAGTTGTGCGAGTCGGTCTGATCTGTCCGTACAGCATGTCGATCCCCGGGGGCGTGCAGAACCAGGTGATGGGCCTCGGGCGGGCGTTGCGTGCGCGTGGCATCGACATCGAGGTGCTGGCCCCCACCGACGGACCTCCGCCCGAGCCGTGGATCACGTCTCTCGGTCCGTCGCTGCTCAACCCGTCGAACGGTTCGGTTGCCCCGGTTGCGCCGAACCCTCCGACCCAGCTCCGCGCCATCCGGGCGCTGTGGGACGACGACTTCGACGTGGTGCATGTGCACGAGCCGCTCTGCCCCGGACCTGCGGTCACCTCGGTGGTGATGAAGACGGCGCCGATGGTCGGCACCTTCCACGCAGCGGGCCAACAGCCCGCCTACAAGTACCTCGGTTGGCTCGCCCGGACCTTGGCGCGTCGGCTCGACGTGAAGGTGGCCGTTTCCAACGACGCGAAGGCGCTGGCGGAGGAGGCGATACCGGGAGACTGGACGGTCCTGTTCAACGGCATCGAGGCCGACCGCTTCCGCTCGGAGCCGTGGGAGCGCCCCGAGGGTCGCAGGGTGGTGCTCTTCGTGGGCCGCCACGAGGAGCGCAAGGGCCTCGCGGTCCTTCTCGATGCGGTCGGCAACCTGCCCGACGACATCGTCGTGTGGGTTGTCGGCGAGGGACCCCAGACCGATGAGCTGCGAGCCCGCCACAGCCACGACCGGCGCATCGAGTGGCTGGGACGGGTGCCGGACGCGGAGCGCAACGCCAGGATGGCGGCAGCGGACGTCTTTTGTGCTCCGAGCGTCGGTGGGGAGTCCTTCGGTGTGATCCTGCTGGAGGCGATGGCGGCGGGAGCGCCGGTGGTGGCCTCGGACATCTCGGGCTACGCGGCGGTCGCCGGGGCGCTGGAGGACACCCAGCCGGCGGCGCTGTTGCCGCCGGCCGGCGACCCTGTGGCGCTCGCGGCGGCCCTGCGAAAGGTGCTGGACGACACCGAAATGGCGGCCGCGCTTCGGCGTGAGGGCGCGGCTCGCGTGGAGCGCTTCAGCATGGAGCGATTGGCCGATGCCTACCTGGATCTCTATGCCGGGCTGGTTCGGTCCATAGACTGAGCGCCGATGCCCGGTTCCCTTCTCGCAATGTCCTCCGGTTTGATCGTCCTCGTCGTGGTGATCGCCGTTGTCCTGTTACCCGTGGTTTACGGCATCGCCAAGTACAACGGTCTCGTTGGGCTCCGCAACAAGATCGAGAACGCGTACGCGCAGATCGACGTGCAGCTCAACCGCCGCCACGATCTGATCCCCAACCTTGTGGAGACCGTCAAGGGCTACGCCGCTCACGAGTCCTCCACCCTCGAAGCCGTCATCGCGGCCCGGAACGCAGCCACGGCGGCCACGGGTCCAGCCCAGCAGGCGCAGGCGGAGAACATGCTCAGCGGCGCCCTCAAGTCGCTGTTCGCCGTTTCGGAGGCGTACCCCGACCTCAAGGCGAACGCGGGGTTCCAGCAGCTCCAAACCGAGCTCTCCAGCACCGAGGACCGCATCGCCTACGCACGGCAGTACTACAACGACAACGTCCGCGCCTACAACGAGGGAATCCAGAAGTTCCCGGCGAACATCGTTGCGGGGATGTTCAAGTTCGGCGAACGTGAGTACTTCGAGGCCGACGAGACCTCCCGCCAGAACGTCCAGGTCGACTTCGGTTCATGACGCCTCTGGCCACGATGCTCGACGAGCGCGCCCGCGCCAACCGGGCGGCGATCTCGAAGCTGCGAACGCGCTCGGCATTGCCCCCCGCTGCGCTGGTGGCCGTGGTCGCCGCGGTGCTGGTGGCGCTGCCCACCACCATCGTGGTCGGTGTGGTCGTGGGCTTGGCGGTGGGGGTCGCGCTCGGATGGTGGCGCCGGCAGGTGGCCGGCGACCGGGCCGTGGGTGTGCTCCTCGAACTGTTGGACGCGCGGCCTGCAACCGAGGAGGAGTTCCCGCGGTACCTCAACCTCGTGGAGGGCCTCAGCATCACCACGGGGATCGAACAGCCCACCCTCTACGTCGTCGATGACCCCGCGGCGAACGCCGCGGCCCTCGGGGCCGGAGCGAACGCGGCGCTGGTGCTGACCACGGGGTTGCTGGGCGGAATCGGCCGGGTCGAGTTGGAGGGGGTGTTGGCCGAGGAGTTGGCGCGCATCCGCGTGCTCGACGCCGACGTTGCCGCCAGGGGTGCCCTGTTGGCGTTCGGGCCCTTGTTGCGTCGCAGCGTCACCACCGATTCGTCCTCGGGCCCGGAGCCGGGCCGCGGCAAGTCGCCGCGACTGGCCACCGTGCTCGACGGTCGTCGCCACTTCATCGCCGACATGTCGGCGAGCTCCATGACCCGCTATCCGCCGGGCCTGCGTGACGCCCTCGTCAAGATGCAGTCGATCGGCACCGCGGTGAGTGGGGTCACCTGGGGAACAGCGCACCTCTGGATGTGCAATCCCCTGCCGTTGCCGGATGGGGATCAGACCGACCATCCGCCCCTCCAGCACCGCATCGACCTGCTGGCAGAGCTCTGAGAGGAGAGCCAATGCAGTCCCGCCCCACCTCGCGCGCCCTCGCTGCGGCAGTCGCGGTCGCACTCGTCCTCGCGTCCTGCGGCGGCGGTGAGGAGACATCCAAGAAGGAGCGCCCCACCACCACCGAGGCACCGACGACGACCGCGGAGCCCACCACGACGGTTCCCAACGCCCCTCCGCCGACGGCCCCCCTCACAGGCGTTGTCGTCAACGAGCAGCAGGCTCTTCGGGTCGCCCGCCCGGCTCTGGCCGTCAAGATCGACAACACCCCCGAGGCGCTTCCGCAGTGGGGTGTGAACAACGCCGACATCGTCTATGAGATCCAGGTGGAGGGCGTCAGCCGGCTGATGGCGATCTTCCACTCCGACGACGCGGCCCAAGTGGGCCCGACGCGCTCTGCCCGCTACAGCGACCCTCCGATCCTGGCGATGTTCGGCCGACCGATCTTCGGCTGGTCGGGTGCGAACAAGGGCGTGACGAAGGCGGTGAAGGCTGCCTCCTACATCAACAACGCGGACGCCATCACCGCACCCAAGGAGTACAAGCGCACCCGGGCCCGCTCCGCGCCGCACAACCTCCTCACATCCACCACGGGTCTCTACACCCACGCCAAGCCGGACGAGGGCACTCCGCCTCAGCAGTTCCAGTACCTGGCCCCCGGCGAGGGCAACCCCACGGCGAGCCCGCTCGCGGGGGCCAACGTGCAGGTGGGCACCACGCCGTCGAGTTGGGTGTGGGACGCGGCGGCGGGCGTCTACAAGCGCTGGGAGTACCGCAAGGCGCACGGCACCGACGCGGGACAGGTGGTGTCGAGCAACGTCGTGCTCCTGGCAACCCGCTACAGCTCGCCGCGAAGCCCCATCGCCCAGACCACCGGGGCGGGCAACGCCCTCGTGCTCACCGGCGGAGTCGCGGTCCCCGGTGTGTGGTCCCGCCCGAAGGAGTCCGACACCTTCACCCTCACGGCGGTGGGTGGCGCACCCATCAAGCTGACCCCTGGTCGCACCTGGGTCGAGCTCGCAGACCACCCGTGGGGGCCCATCGCTCCCGATGTCGCTGCGGGCATGCTCGCGGGCGGGAAGTAGACTGTCGCTCCCACCGGAGCTGCGCCCCGAGGCGCCAGAGGACGAGATGAGCGAACATCCCCACGAAACCGGCACGGTTCGCGTGAAGCGTGGCCTGGCCGAGATGCTGAAGGGCGGCGTCATCATGGACGTCGTCGATGCGACCCAGGCGCGCATCGCCGAGGATGCCGGAGCGTGCGCGGTGATGGCGTTGGAGCGGGTGCCGTCCGATATCCGCCGTGACGGTGGGGTCGCTCGCGCGAGCGACCCCGAGATGATCGAGGGCATCAAGGAGGCCGTCACCATCCCGGTGATGGCCAAGGCCCGCATCGGCCACTTCGTCGAGGCCCAGATGCTCCAGGCGCTGGGTGTCGACTACATCGACGAATCCGAGGTTCTCACCCCCGCCGATGAGGCCCACCACATCGACAAGTGGGCTTTCACCGTCCCTTTCGTCTGCGGTGCGACGAACCTGGGCGAAGCCCTGCGACGCATCTCCGAGGGTGCCTGCATGATCCGCTCGAAGGGTGAGGCGGGCACCGGCAACATCGTCGAAGCGGTCCGCCACCTGCGGTCGATCCTCGGTGACATCCGCAAGATCACCCAGGCCGACACCGCCGAGCAGTTCGACTGGGCGAAGCGGCTCCAGGCGCCCCTGGGGTTGGTTCAGGAGATCCATGCCACTGCCACGCTGCCGGTGCCCATGTTCTGCGCCGGCGGAATCGCCACCCCCGCGGACGCTGCGCTGGTGATGCAACTCGGAGCACAGGCGGTCTTCGTGGGGTCGGGCATCTTCAAGAGCGAACAGCCTGCCCTCATGGCCAAGGCCATCGTCGAGGCGACCACGCATTTCGCGGATGCCGACATCCTCGTGAAGGTCAGCCGGGGCCTGGGCCGCTCCATGCCCGGCCTCGAGATGGGCGGGCTCGAGACCCGCCTGGCGGATAGGGGCTGGTAGCCCATCGGCGTGACCGTAGGGGTCCTCGCTTTGCAGGGGGCCTTCGCCCTGCACCAACGCATCCTCGAATCACTCGGCGTCGCCACCACTCAGGTGCGAGCGCCGCGCGAGCTGGCGGGCATCGACGCCGTCGTCATTCCCGGCGGTGAGTCCTCCACCATGTCGATGTTGTTGGAGCGCGGCGAGCTGTGGGAGCCGCTCGCTGAACGGCTGGCCGACGGGATGCCTGCGTTCGGCACCTGCGCCGGGGCCATCCTGTTGGGCCGCGAGATCCTCGACGGACGCGACGACCAACGCTGCCTCGCAGCCATCGACGTGGCCGTGCGACGCAACGGCTATGGACGACAGGTCGACTCGTTCGAGGAGCCCCTCGCCGTCGCCGGCCTCGACCGAGCCGTGAACGGCGTGTTCATCAGGGCGCCGGTCATCGAGGCGGTGGGTTCAGGAGTCGAGGTGTTGAGCTCGCTCGACGTCGGCTCGGGGTCGGCGCAGCCGGTGCTCTGTCGTGAGCGTACGATCTTGGTCTCCACCTTCCACCCCGAGCTGAGTGGCGACGCTCGGCTGCATGAGATGTTCCTCGAGTCGATCTGAGGCGGTATGTCCGGTCATTCCAAGTGGGCCACGATCAAGCACAAGAAGGGCGCAGCGGACAAGGCGCGCGGCAAGCTCTTCGCCAAGCTGATCAAGCAGGTCGAGGTCGCCGCACGCCAAGGCGGTGGAGACCCCGACACAAACCCGACGCTGCGGACGATGTTCCAGAAGGCCCGCGACAACTCGGTGCCCCTCGACACCATCTGGAAGGCCGTCAAGCGCGGCACCGGTGAAGAGGAGGGTGTCACCTACGAGTCGATCAACTATGAGGGCTACGCCCCCGGCGGGGTTGCGGTCTACGTGGAGACGCTCACCGACAACCGCAACCGCACCGGCCCCGAGGTCCGGGCGCTGTTCTCGAAGAACGGCGGATCGATGGCCGAGCCGGGTGCGGTCGCATGGCAATTCGAGCGCAAGGGCATCGTCGTCGTTGGGGGCGATGTCGAGGAGGACGACCTGATGCTCGTCGCGCTCGAAGGTGGAGCCGAGGACATCACCCGCCAGGGCGACGAGTGGCATGTCACCTGCGGCCCCGGCGACACCATGTCGGTGCGCGACGCCATCGACGCTGCGGGGATCGCGGTGGCCTCGGCGGATCTCACGATGGTGCCCTCCACGCTGGTCACCATCGACACGACCGAGGCGGCAAAGGCAATCCTGCGGGTGATCGACGCGCTCGACGACCACGACGACGTGCAAGAGGTGTACGCCAACTTCGACATCACCGACGACGTGGCCGCGGCGCTCGGATGACGCTTCGCGTCGGTGACCCTGCGCCCGACTTCGAGCTCGACGGAGTCGACGGGTGCAGCGGCCAACGAGGTCGCTACAGGCTCGGCGACGGCTTGGGGCGCCCCCAGGTGTTGGTGTTCTACCCGGCGGACGAGACCCCGGTTTGCACCCGGCAGCTCATCGCCTACACGTCGGGCATAGGCGAGCTCGAGGTGCTGGACGCCAGGGTTCTGGCGCTCAGCCCACAGTCGCTCGACAGCCACGTCGAGTTCGCCGCGAACCACGGCGGGTTCGCGTTCCCGATGCTGTCGGATTCCGATCGGACGGTTGGAAGTGACTACGGCATCCTCGGACTGTTGGACCTCTACCGTCGCTCGACGGTGGTGATCGACGCCAAGGGAGAGGTGCGGTTCCTGCATCGCGCGATCGGTCCCGGCCTCAGGTTCCTACCACTGGACACGATCGTGCGCGAGGTTGAGGCGGCTCGCGGCTGAGGGTTGTCGCGTAATAGGGGTCAGATCCCGTCTGCCACGCCGAGAAGGCGGGCGCGGCTCACCGAGCGAACCCCCCGAAACAGCGAGGCGAGAGCCACCACCCAGGCAATCGCCCCCACGGTCCAACCCGACACAGCGGCGCCGAAGAGCGCGCCGGTGGCCTGGGTGTAGGAGATCATGATCAGCGGCAGGCTCACCAACCCCGACGCTTGCTGGGCGGCGGCGGTGGAGCGAACCCGCGCGGAGAGCCGCAACACCAACGACAGCGTGAATGCGAGGAACGGTGGGATCACCCAGAACATCAAGAGCCACCAGTGCGCGGTGGGGAAGAACCAGCCGCCCACGTCGGGCCCCGCGATCAGGTTGACGATCAGCGAGTAGAGCCCGAACCCCACGATCGTCGTGAGGTACCCGGGCACCAGGCTGGCGATCAGCTTGCCGGTGTAGATCTCGCGTGCGGTGGCGGGGGAGTGGGCGAGGAACTCGCCGGTGCCGCGTTCGCGTTCGCCGACGAGGGTCGTTGCGCCCACAGCGGTGGAGATCGTCAACGGCACGACCACGGCCACCGGAGCGAACAGGAACACCGCCAGCGCATATGCGGTACGTCCCTCGGGTGAGCGGCCCTGGATCTGCGCCTGTGCCTCGGCGGGGAGGATCGCAAGGGTCTTGGAGATCTGGCTGACGACGCTCACGTTGCCGATCTTCGTGATCGTCAGCAGGAGGATCGTCGGAACCACGAGGAAGAAGATCGCACCCAGCAGCACCATCGGTATCCAGTAGTCCTTCGCCTGGACAAGTTGCTTCAGCTCTGTTCGGGTGATGGTGAACATGCGATGCCAGTTGAAGCCCCGCCTGCGCGCCTTCGCTCGCGAGGGGGCTGATATCGAGACGGTGGCGCTCATCGTGATGCTCCGATCTGTTCGCGGCTCGCGGGTACGACTCCACGTTCCACCGGCGCCAGCCCACCGCCGGCGGATTCCCGGCGCACCGCGAAGTAGAGGTCCTCCAATGTGGGTGTGTGTTGCTGCACCCGAGTGACCCGCACGCCGTCGCGCACCAGCCCCATGACCAGATCCGGGATCCGCCCCGGTCCGTCCACCCGAACCTCGGCCGCTCCGCCGGGCGGTCGGTCGTATCCCACCACACCGTTCCAGGTTGCGACCCGGTCGAGCTGATCGGGCGACTCCGCGTCGAGGAACACCAGGTCGCCGGGCCAGTAGCGGCCGGTCAGCTCGTCGGGTGCGCCGCTGACGAGCGTCGCGCCCGCCTCCATGACCACCACGTGGTCCGCTAGCCCCTCGGCCTCGGCCAACAGGTGGGTGCACATCACCACGGTGTGGCCGTCGTCGGTCATGTCCCGGATCAGCTCCAACACGGCGTGTGCCGACTCGGGATCGAGACCCGAGGTGGGCTCGTCGAAGAGGAGCAACTCGGGTCGATGCAGCACCGAACGTGCCAGCGCGAGGCGGGTCTTCATCCCTGTCGAGTACCCGCCCACCTGGTGCTCCAGCGCCGTGTCGATGCCGAACCGACCGGCTGCGGCGCGAATCCGCTCGGAGACGCCACGGTCTGCAACTCCGTACAGGCGCGCCGAGTAGAGGAGGTTGTCGTAGCCGGAGAGTCGGTCGTAGAGAGCGGGCTTCGCCGATACGACCCCACAACGCGGTCGGATGTCGTCACCCTCGACGCGCGGATCCAGCCCGAAGGTGCATACTTCACCGACGGCGGGCGACAGGGCTCCGGTGATCACGCGGATCGCGGTCGTCTTGCCGGCTCCGTTGGGGCCCAGCAGCACGGTGATCCGTCGGGCGGGAACCACCAGGGTCAGCCCGTCGAGCGCTGTGACGTCGCCGAAGCGGTGGGTGACGTTGCCGAGTGCCACGACCGGCGGCAGGTTGGTTTCGGACATCGCTGCCTTGCATCGGCACGAGAGGCGTGCGAACTGAGGCGCCCGGGGGGTTGCGGTGGTCCCTTGGCCATGCGCCGAAGTCGGATAGGGTCGTACAGGTGTTCGTCCTCGGCGTCGATCCGGGCTTGTCCCGCTGCGGCTACTGCTGCCTCCAGGCCGCGGTGCCCGTTGCGCGCCCGGTTGCGCTCGGCGTCATCACAACGCCACCGAGCTCACCGGTTCCGGCTCGCCTCGCAGAGCTGCTCGACGAGGTCCGAATGTTGTTCGACGAGTGCCGGCCACAGGTCCTGGCGATCGAGCGGGTGCTGTTCCAGACGAACGTGCAGACCGCCATGTCGGTAGGCCAGGCGTCGGGGGTGATCATGGCCGAGGCGGCGCAGCGTGGCATCGCAGTGGTGGAGTACTCGCCGAACCAGGTGAAGGAGGCGGTCGCCGGCCACGGCGCCGCCGGCAAGGAGCAGGTGACCCGCATGGTCCAGACGTTGCTCGACCTCCCCGCCCCGCCCCGCCCAGCCGACGCCGCCGACGCGGCAGCCATCGCGCTGTGCCATCTAGCCCAGTCCGCTGCGCTCGTAGGGGCGCGGCGATGATCGGCTCGCTGCGCGGCAAGGTCCTGGATCGTCACGACCTCGAGGTGCTGGTGGAGGTGGCAGGCGTGGGCTACCGCGTGCAGACCACACCTCGGACCATCTCCTCGCTCCACGATGTCGGCGAAGAGGTCTTCCTGTGGGTCCACCATCACCTCCGCGAGGACGCCCAGACTCTCTACGGCTTCGCGACGCGTGACGAGCGCAATGCGTTCGAGACCCTCATCGGAACCCACGGCGTCGGGCCGGCGTTGGGCCTTGCAATCCTGTCGGTCCACACCCCCGCGGCGTTGCGTCTGGCGTTGGCCACCGACGACGTGGGGGCGTTGTGCCTTGTTCCGGGGGTCGGCAAGAAGACCGCAGCCAGGTTGCTCGTCGAGCTGAAGTCGCGCCTCGAGCTCGGAGAGGTCGACCTGACCGCAGCCGTGACACCTTCGGGGGTCGCTTCTGCGCCTTCCGCACAGGCCGATGTGCGCGAGGCGCTGGTGGGACTGGGCTACGCGGCCGAGGAGATCGCCGCTGCGTTGCGTGAGCTGCCTGAGCACGGCGATCCCTCCGAGCTGTTGCGACTCGCCCTTCAGGGATTGGCGGCTGCGTGATGAGAGAGGAGATCCTCCAACCCTCCGCTCTGGCCGACGAGCCCGACTCGCTCCTGGCCGGACCCGCTCTGCACCCCGATGTCGTTGCCCTGCGACCCCGCACGCTGGGTGAGTTCGTGGGCCAAGCGGAACTCAAGGACCGACTCCGAATAATCCTCGAGGCGGCTCGACGGCGCGGCCAGGCCGCTGATCACCTGCTCTTCGCCGGCCCGCCCGGGCTCGGCAAGACCACTCTCGCCGGCATCGTCGCGGTGGAGATGGGGGTGCAGCTCCACCTCACGTCGGGCCCGACGCTGGAGCGTGCCGGCGACCTCGCCGCGATCCTGACCAAGCTCGGCGAAGGCGACGTGTTGTTCATCGACGAGATTCACCGGCTGTCGCGCACCGTCGAGGAAGTGCTCTATCCCGCGGTGGAGGACTTCCAGCTCGACATCGTGTTGGGCAAGGGTCCCGCGGCGCGATCGATCCGTCTCGACCTGCCGCGCTTCACCCTGGTGGGAGCCACCACGAGGACGGGGTTGATAACAGGGCCCCTGCGGGACCGTTTCGGGCTCGTGGCCCGCCTCGACTACTACGACGTGGCCGATCTCGAAGCCATCGTGGCCCGTGCCTCGGAGATCGTGGCGGCCGACATCGACGCGGGCGGGGCGCACGAGGTCGCCAGACGCAGCCGTGGCACGCCCCGCATAGCGAATCGGCTGCTGCGGCGCGTTCGCGACTACGCCGAGGTCGAGGGAGACGGCCGCATCGACGCCACCGTGGCGTCGGAGGGCCTCGCCCTGTTCGGGGTCGACGAGCGGGGCCTCGACAAGGTCGACCGAGCGATCTTGAACGCCATCTGCGACCGCTTCGGCGGCGGCCCCGTGGGATTGTCGACCCTGGCAATTTCGGTTTCGGAGCCCACCGAGACCGTCGAGGACGTCTATGAGCCGTTCCTAATCCAACAGGGGCTGCTGATGCGCACGCCCAGGGGCAGGGTGGCGACTCCCGCTGCCTGGCATCACCTGGGACTGGTGCCGCCGCCATCGTCCTACCCCCGCCAGGCCGCCTTCTCCGACTTGGGCGAGGAGTTCGACCGCTGAGGGCGTCCCGTTCGCCCAGTTCGACGATTGTGGAGACTGCGGTACGGTGCCCCCGCCGTGGAGACCGCCGAGCTCGACTACCCATTGCCCGACGCGGCCATTGCCCGCAGCGGTGTCGAACCACGTGACGCGGCCCGGCTGCTGGTGGATCGCCACGACCACGTGCAGCACCGACGAGTGCGCGACCTGCCGTCGCTGCTGCGACCCGGCGACGTGGTCGTCCTCAACGACACCCGGGTGCTGCCGGCACGGATCCGTTTCCGGCGATCCACCGGCGGCAGCGGCGAGATCCTCCTGCTCGCAGAGGAGGCCGACGGTTGGTGGGAGGCGCTGGTGCGGCCCTCCGCCAAGCTCCCGGCGGGCAGTCGCGTCCAGTTGGACGGCGAGCTGAGCTTCGACATCGCGGAGGATCTGGGCGAGGGTAGGAGAAGGGTTCGGCCGAATCTCGGTGGTGCGGAGCTGCTCGACGCCCTTGGGATCTACGGCGAGATGCCCCTGCCGCCGTATCTGGGTGGAGTGGAGCTGGGCGATCCAGAGCGCTATCAGACCGTCTACTCCTCGCGGCCGGCGTCTGCCGCTGCCCCTACCGCCGGCCTGCACCTGACCGAGGAGGTGCTGGCGGGGATCCGGGAGGCGGGAGCAGAGCTGGTGGCGGTCGAGTTGGTGGTCGGGCTCGGCACCTTCCGCCCGATAGCGACCGATCGCGTGGAGGACCACGAGATGCACGCGGAGCACTATCGGGTCTCGCCGGAAAGCTGGGAGGTGATTCGGGGGGCCCGACGCGTGTTCGCGGTTGGCACCACCACGGTGAGAGCGATCGAGTCGGCGGCGGTGACGGGGGAGATGAGCGGGTCGACGCGGTTGTTCATTCGTCGTCCCTACCCGTGGCAGGTGGTGGATGTGCTGCTAACCAACTTCCACCTGCCGCGCTCGTCGCTTCTCGCCATGATCGACGCGTTCGTGGGCCCACGTTGGCGGGTTCTCTACGAGACGGCGCTCGGGGAGGGCTACCGGTTCCTGTCCTTCGGCGACGCCATGTTGGTGGAGCGCTCGGCATGAAGCTCCACGTTGAGATCGCGGCCCGCGACGGTGCAGCTCGCACCGGGGTGGTCCAAACGGCGCGGGGCGGCTTCACCACTCCCGTGTTCATGCCCGTGGGCACTCGGGGAACGGTTCGGGCCATCACCACCGCGGACCTCGAAGGTGTGGGTGCCGAGATCGTGTTGGGCAACACCTACCACTTGATGCTGCGGCCGGGGGCAGATGTGATCGAGGCCCTCGGAGGCCTTCACCGCTTCGAGGACTGGCACGGCCACGTCCTGACCGACTCGGGGGGATACCAGGTGTTCTCCCTCCAGCCGAAGGTGACCGACGACGGAGCCACGTTCCGCTCCACCTACGACGGCTCCGCCCACCACCTCACCCCCGAAGCGGCCGTGGCCATCCAGGAGCAACTCGGGGCCGACATCCAGATGGTGTTGGACGTGTGCGCCCCGCTCCCTTCGGACCGTGCGACCCTCGGCGCTGCGGTGGATCGCACCGCGCTCTGGGCGGGTCGTGCCCGGCGGGCTCATCGCCGTGTCGAGGACCAAGCGCTGTTCGGGATCGTCCAGGGGGGCGACGACGTGGAGCTGCGCCGCGAGTCCGCCCTGCGGACCGTCGCGCTCGATTTCGACGGCTATGCCGTTGGGGGACTGTCGGTGGGCGAGTCCCGCGAGAAGATGCTGCCGGCCCTCCAAGCGGCCGTGGCCGAGTTGCCCGAAGACCAACCCCGCTACTTCATGGGACTCGGAGACCCGGTGGGCATCGTGGAGGCGGTCGCGCTGGGTGTCGACATGTTCGACTGCGTCCTGCCCACCCGCCTCGCCCGCCACGGAACCATCCTCACGGCATCGGGACGCCTCAACATCAAGAGGGCGGAATGGGCACGTTCGGAGGACCCGCTCGACCCGACCTGCGCTTGTGAGGTGTGTTCCCGCTATTCGCGCGGGTATCTCCGGCACCTGAGCGTGCTGGGAGAACCCACGGCCGCCACCCTCTGCACCGTCCACAACGTCGCCTGGCTGCTGGGTTTCGTGGAGCGGATCCGTGAGCACATTCGCTGCGGGACCTTGGAGGGCTTCCGCTCCGAGGTTGCGTCCATCTGGGCTTGAGCGCGAGAAGCGACGGTGTTGTGACCGACGGCGCTCGACGCCCTAGGCTCTCCGCCTCGTGATCGCCACAATTGCGCTGCTAGCAGCAGACAAACAGCAGGGCGGCCTTGCCAGCCTGCTCATCCTCGTCCTGCCGCTCGCGGCCATCGTCTACCTGATGGTCATCCCGCAACGGAAGCAGCGCCAGAAGCAGCAGGTGTTCCTTTCCCAGCTCGAGGTGGGTGACGAGGTTGTGACCGCCGGCGGGATGTACGGCACCATCAACCACATCGAGGACGGGGTAGCTCATCTCGAGGTGGACACCGACACCGTAATCCGAGTGGCGTTGACTTCGTTGAGCCGATCCGCGGGCTCCGAGGACGACTCGTCGGGTTTGGCGGCTGGATCCGACGAGGAACCTGCCGACAAGAAGGGGAAGCGGTCGAGCTGACGCCCCGGCGTGCACCGCATCCGCTTCCCCCTCACATCATGAAGAAGAACGGCATCCTCTCCCTCTTGCTCAGCGCGGTCGTCGCGTTCGGGCTCCTGGCTGCAACCATCGTGGCCGGCTACCGACCTCAGCTCGGCCTGGATCTCCAGGGCGGCATCTCCGTGGTGCTGCAACCCCTGGTGAACGGCAAGCGGGTTTCCAACATCAAGCAGGGAACGCTGGAGACCACCAAGCAGATCATCGAGAACCGGGTCAACGAGATCGGTGCCGTAGAGCCCGACGTAACGGTCCAGGGCCAGAGCATCGTGGTCCAGATCCCCGGCATCAAGGACCAGCAGCGGGCTCTGGAACAGGTGGGCGACACCGCCGAGCTGCGCTTCCGGCCGGTGCTCGAGGCGTTGGGCCCTGCGCTCACCAAGGGCCAGGAACGCCAGATCGCCAGGCTCCGCAAGAAGCTGAAGGTCCCCGAGGGCAAGACCGGCTTCGACGTCTTGAACGCGGAGCTCGTCGCCCGCGGGCAACCGGCGATCCCCAACCCCTACAAGCCGGAGTCGGCACCCACGACCGACCCGAACGCGATCCCGGTGACCGACCCGAACGCGCCGCCTTCCTCCGCGGTGCCCGACACCACCGCGCCGGCCGCCCCGCCGACGAGCACTCCCTCCGGTGAGGGCACAGGCGGTTCGCGGGCCGCCAAGGTCCAGCACCTCCGTGGCCAGGATCCATCCACCACCACCACGGCAGACGCCACCGCCACGACCGTGGCAGGCGACAGCGGTGCGACCACCACCGTGGCGCCGACCACCACGACCTCGACCACGACCACGACGATTGATCCCGCGCCGAAGAACGAATGGGGCATCAACGTCTACAAGGACGCCAAGGGCGACCTCAGCCCCGACTTCCAGAAGCTGTTGCAGCTCGAGAGCGCCGACGCCGCGAGCCGCATCGGCACAACTGCGTCCGCCGACGACCTTGCAGAGAACGAGGTCGTATTGGTTCAGCCGGCGTACAAGGACGAACCCGCGCAGCGGTACCGGCTCGGGCCGACACTGCTGACCGGCAACGCGATCGACGACGCGAGTTCGGGGCTCAACCCCAACGGACAGTGGGAAGTCCGACCAACCTTCAAGGGCGGTGCGGACGGAATCGACAAGTTCAACGCTGCGGCGACGAAGTGCAACACGGGAGACCCAACCTGTCCCACGCGGCAGTTGGCGATCGTGTTGGACAGCAAGGTGATCTCGGCGCCGACCATCGAGCAGCCGACCTTCTCCCGGGATCAGATCACCATCAGCGGCTCCTTCGACCAGGAGTCGGCGAAGGACCTCGCGACCAAGTTGCAGTTCGGTGCCCTCCCGCTCACCCTCGAACCACAGACCATCCAGACGGTGTCGGCCACCCTTGGAAGCGGCGCACTCGACGCCGGGCTCATCGCCGGCGCGATCGGCATCGCCCTCGTGGCCATGTTCCTGATCCTGTACTACCGGCTTCTCGGTTTGGTAACCATCGGGGCGCTGTGCATCGAAGCGGCCATCATGTGGACCTTCGTCTCGTTCATGGGAGAGCACTTCGGTCTGACCCTCACGTTGGCGGGCATCGTCGGCATCATCGTGTCGGTCGGTATCTCCCTCGACAGCGCCGTCGTGTACTTCGAGAACCTGAAGGAGGACGTGCGGGGCGGCAAGACCGTACGCAGTTCGGTCGACAAGACGTACTCGACCTCGCTGTCGACCATCCTCAAGGCCGACGTGTCCTCGCTCATAGGCGCCGGCGTCCTTTGGGCGCTTTCGATCGGCCCGGTGCGAGGCTTCGCGCTCTTCCTGTTCATCTCCACTGTGCTCGACTTGGTCACGTCGTACTTCTTCACGAGACCGGTGGTTTCGCTCGTGGGCCGCTCCCGCCTCAGCCAACATCCGCCGTGGCTGGGCATCCCCATGGCCGACCTCCAACCGGCGGTCCTCGGGGCCGAAGACGGCGTCGGTGGGGCCGCAGTGCAGGAGGAGCTCTGATGGGCGCCCTCACGAACCTCTATCGGGGTCGCAACGACATCAACTTCCCAAGGCTCTGGCGGCCGATCGTCGCCTTCTCGGTGTTGTTGGTGGTGGCAAGCATCGTTTCGCTCGTGGTCCGTGGAGTGAACCTCTCGATCGACTTCGAGGGCGGCGCGGTCTGGGAGGTGCCGACCAAGTCGATGTCGGTCGATGGAGCGACCGACGTTCTGGCCGAGTTCGACAAGGCGGAGGGGGCGAAGGTCCAGATCGTGACCGATGCCAACAACAAGCGCATCGTGCGAGTGCAGGCCGACTCCGAGGACGTCCGGGAATCGCAGAAGATCGCCGCGGCGCTCGCCGAGAAGGCGGGTATCGATATCGAGGACGTCGCGACGAACACCGTCGGTCCCTCCTGGGGCAAGGAGATCACCAGCAAGGCGTTGCAGTCGCTGGTGATCTTCATCCTGTTGGTAGCCGCGTACATCGCGTGGCAGCTCGAGTGGCGCATGGCGGTCGCGGCGCTCATCGGCGTCGCCCACGACATCCTCATCACCGTCGGCATCTACTCGATCGCCCAGCTCGAGGTCACGCCCGCGACGGTGATCTCGTTCCTGACGATCCTCGGCTACTCGCTCTACGACACGATCGTCGTCTACGACCGTCTCAAGGAGAACTCCGCCCGCTACGACCGCGGCGGCCAGTACACCTACAAGGGCATCATGCGCCGTTCGCTGAACCAGGTGATCATGCGTTCGGTCAACACGACGATGGTGTCGCTCCTGCCGGTTCTGTCGATGATGGTCGTGGGCGCCACCCTCCTCGGCCAGCCGGTGCTCCGCGACTTCTCTTTGGCGCTTCTCATCGGCCTGTTCTCGGGCGCCTATTCGTCGATCTTCATCGCCTCGCCCGTGTTGTCGTGGCTGAAGGAGCGCGAACCCCGCTACCGGCGCATCCGTGCCCGTGCCGAGGAACGAGGCGACGTGGAGAACGCGGATCACATGCCTGTGGGAGCACCAGTGGCCGGACGCTCGAAGGTGGCGTCGGGGGATTCCCCTGTTGCCGGCTCCTCGACCATCGCCGTAGCCGCCAAGGCGGGCCAGTACCAGCGTTCGCACCCGCCGCGCCCACGCAAGCAGGGCAAGAGGCGGTAGGGACCCTGAATGGAGGCAGGTAGCCTCCGATCGGTGGACACCTATTCGCTTCGCTCGTTGGTCAGGGAGATCCCCGACTTCCCCGAGCCCGGCGTCGGGTTCAAGGACATCACGCCTCTGCTCGGCGACGCGGTGGGGTTCCGCTCGGCCATCGACCTGATGACCGAGCCCCTGCGCAACGAACGCATCGACCTGGTGGTGGGCATCGAGGCCCGCGGATTCGTGTTCTCAGCCCCTGTGGCTCACGCTCTGGCGGCCGGTCTCGTGCCGATCCGCAAGCCGGGAAAGCTCCCCGGTCCGGTGGAGTCGCTCACCTACCAGCTCGAGTACGGAGCCGGAACCCTCGAGATCCACACCGACGCCGTCGCCCCAGGCGCACGGTGCCTCGTCGTCGATGACGTGTTGGCCACTGGCGGTACAGCGGCCGCGGCGGCGTCGCTGGTGGAGCGTCAGGGTGGCGTCGTGGTCGCCTTCTGCTTCCTCATCGAGTTGGACTTCCTCGGCGGCCGCGCACTGCTGGGCGACGGCGCTCCCATCCTGTCCACCCTCAGATACGAGGGCTGAGCGGTGCCGGCGGTCACCCGACTCGTTCCCTGGAAGCGCCACCAGCAGCCCGCGGCCGAGGAGGTCGCGCCGGTGGTCGACCAGTACCTCCGTCTGAATCCCAGGTCCTCCACCGACCTCATAGTCGCCGCCTATGAGTTGGCGGCCGACGCCCACCGTGGCCAGACCCGACGTTCCGGGGAGCCGTACATAACCCATCCTCTGGCGGTGGCGACGATCTGTGCCCGTTACGGGATGGACCAGACCACCGTGATAGCGGCGCTGCTGCACGACGCGGTGGAGGACACAGGCCTCACCCTCGCTGATGTCAAGGCGAGCTTCGGTGCCGACGTGGCGGAGATCGTCGATGGCGTCACGAAGCTGGAGAGGGTCCACTTCGAGACCAAGGAGGAGCAGCAGGCCGCCACGTTGCGCAAGATGCTCGTCGCGATGGCCAAGGACATCCGGGTGCTCGTCATCAAGCTGGCGGATCGGCTCCACAACATGCGCACCATCGCGGGGCTCCCGGCGTGGAAGCAGGAGCGGACCGCACAGGAGACCCTCGACATCTACGCGCCGCTCGCCCACCGCCTCGGCATGGGCGACGTCAAACAGCAGCTCGAGGATCTGTGTTTCGCCGCGTTGTATCCGAAGCGGTTCGCGGAGATCCACCACATGGTGGCGTTGCGGGCCCCCGAGCGCGACCTCTACATCGCCCAGGTCGGAGAGGAGCTCCGCCAGCGGCTCGCCGAGGTGAAGGTGAAGGCGGAGGTGACGGGACGCCCCAAGCACCTCTGGTCGATCTACGAGAAGATGGTGGTTCGCGGCAAGGAGTTCGACGAGATCTTCGACCTGGTCGGACTTCGTGTGATCGTGGACTCGGTGAAGGACTGCTACGGCGCTTTGGGGTCGATCCACTCGATCTGGACCCCGGTGCAGGGGCGGTTCAAGGACTACATCGCCATGCCGAAGTTCAACCTCTACCAGTCGCTGCACACGACCGTCGTGGGCCCCCAGGGAAAGCCGGTGGAGGTGCAGGTTCGCACGATGGAGATGCACGGCCGTGCAGAGCGGGGAGTCGCCGCGCACGTCGCCTACAAGGAGGGTGGCTCGGAGGACCTGGCGTGGCTGAGTCGCATCATCGACCTGGAACAGGAGTTGTCGGATCCGGGTGAGTTCATGGCGAGCCTGAAGACCGACCTCGAGCTGGACGAGGTCTTCGTCTTCACCCCCAAAGGCGACGTGGTCACCCTGGCCCTGGGAGCGACGCCGATCGACTTCGCCTATCAGATCCACACCGAGGTGGGTCACCGCTGCGTGGGGGCGAAGGTGGACGGGCGCCTGGTTCCGCTCGACACGAAGCTCACCTCCGGTGCCACCGTCGAGATCTTCACGGCGAAGTCCGAGAGCTCCGGTCCGTCCCGCGATTGGCTTCAGATCGCAGCCACCCGCTCCGCCCAGGCGAAGATCCGGCAGTGGTTCTCCCGTGAGCGACGCGAGGATGCGCTGGAGACGGGTCGCGAGGAGCTGTCCAAGGCGCTGCGGCGCGCGGGTCTACCCCAGAAGGTGCTGGCCACCACCTCGATCGAGGAGGTTGCCGCCGGCCTCAACTACGCCGGGCGTGACGGGTTGCTGAGCGCCATCGGCGAGCACCACCTCTCGGCCGAGTCGGTGGTGGGGCGACTCACCAAACAGACCCGGGAGACCACCGAGGAGCGCAACGAGGTCCTGCCGACCCCGACGCGCAAGCCCCGCCGGCGGAGCCCTGGCTCCGGCGCGGGGGTGCACGTCGAGGGCTTCGACGACATGTTGGTGCGGATCGCCCGCTGCTGTACGCCCGTGCCCGGCGACGAGATAATGGGTTTCGTCACCCGCGGGCGTGGGGTGTCGGTACATCGGACCGACTGCGCGAACGCCGTGTCGTTGCGCGGGGCACAGAACGAGCGGTTGATCGATGTCGAGTGGGACGACGCTTCGGCAGGGAGCTTCGTGGCGCTCGTCGAGGTGAAGGCCCTGGATCGCTCACGCCTGTTGCAGGACGTGGCGTCCACGTTGTCGGATGCGAAGGTGAACATCCTCGCGGCGAACACCGTCACCGGTGCGGACCGGGTCTCGAAGATGCGCTTCGAGTTCGAGTTGGGAGACCCGTCGCACCTCGAGACGATCCTCGGTCGCCTCCGGGGCATCGACGCCGTCTACGACGCCTA
>JADLFH010000031.1 GCA_020845705.1 Microthrixaceae bacterium
ACCACCCCCCTGGGCCGTCCCCGCCTGCTGGGGGCGAAGATCGCGATGGTGCTGCTCACCGAGGTCGCGCAGTTCGTGGTGCTCATCGGCGCGGCGCTGCTGCTGGGCTGGTCACCCGAACCGGGATGGGCCGCCGTGGCGCTGGCGACCGTGCTCGGCACCGCGGCGTTCGCCGGGCTCGGCCTGCTGTTGGCGGGCACCTTGTCGGGTCCCGCCAACCTCGCCGCCTGCAACGGGCTGTTCCTCATCCTGCTGGTGACCGGCGGGATGATGGTGCCTTTCGAGAAGCTCCCCGCGATGCTCCGCCACGTCAGCGAGCTGCTGCCCGCAGCGGCGCTCACCGACGTGATGATCGGATCGCTCAACTCGGGTTCCCACGTCCACGGCGGATCGTGGGCCGTGCTCGTCACCTGGGCGGTGGCGCTCCCTGCGCTCGCAGCCTGGAAGTTCCGCTGGGAACCCTGAGACACCCGCGCCGCCCACAGCCACACCACCCCAAATCTCGGGGAAAACCCCCGGAAACCGCGCACATGGTCTGAGATTTCGGGAAGGGGTGGGGGGGTCGGGAAGGGGGTCAGTGGTGGGTGCCGACCAGCTTTCCGCGGTAGTGGTCGGAGCCGACCGGCCGTATCCACCGCAGGAACATCACGAGGATGATCACCCACAGGTAGAAGCCCTCGATGACCTTCATCACCACACCGGCGAGCTGCTGGTCGTTGATGACCGACAGACCCCACAGGCGCGGCCCGTGGTCGTACCCGGAGTAGAGGACGCCGTCGGCGGTGGTGAGGAACGCCGCGGGGACCGTCGGGATGATCGACAGCAGGAAGATGTAGATCATCTTCCCCGGATCGGACATCTGGAGCTCACGGAACGGGCCGCAGACGGGCACCCACGCGAGGAACGCCGTGGTGACGATGACGGTGTGCACCATGTAGTGGAACGGCCCGTTGCGAACCGCCAGGTTCACCACGAAACCCCAGTGGGCCAGCGCTCCGACCACGTTGAAGATGATCGCAGCGGGAAGGGGCCGTGCGAGGCGCACGAACACCCGCCACACGGCGCCCTCGCCCATCACGAGGTGGCCGAGCCACTTCGGCATGGCCATGAGCATCACCGGGGGGACGACGACTGTCAGCAGCATGTGCTGGACCATGTGCATCGAGTAGAGGCGTTCCTCGGCGATGTCGTGGATGGGCCAGTCAGAGGCCAGCCACAACAGGAACACGCCGAGGATGAACCACCGCCGTTGGTTGACGGTGATGGGCTCCCCGCCCGCCTGGACGGCGGCGGGCTGGATGACCCGGGACGTGTACAGACCCAGGCCGATCACCCCCGCGACGAGCAACCACACCTCGATGTGGGGCTGCCAGGCGGGGATGTTGGTCATGACGTGGGCGCCCTGGTGGGTGGGGGCGGGATCGGACGCTCGTGCGGCGCGTTGTTGAAGTCCGTGGTACCGGAGTTCACCCAGAACGTCATGGCCGACAGCACGCCCAGGAACACGACCATCGCCAGGATGATGCCGAAGACGAAGAGCCGGCGGAGCATCGTGTGGTCGAACTTGAGGTGCATGAAGAACGCCGCCACCGCCGCGAACTTGAGCACCATCATCACGATGAGGGTGACGTGGGTGACCCGGTGCCAGCCGTGGGGCCAGAAGTAGGTGGACACCTCGAGGCCCGTCAGGACGAACAACGCCGCGGCCACCTGCCAAGACCGGCCGGTGTCGTGATGGAGGTCCTCGGGGTGAACGTCCGCCGGGGTCTCCGTCTCGGCAATCGTGGTCATCAGATGGGCCTCGCTTCGGTCTTGCTCACGCCCGGCCGGCTCGCCGGGTCAGCTTCTCACTTGATCAGGTACACGATCGTGAAGATCACGATCCAGACGACGTCGACGAAGTGCCAGTACAGGCCGATGATCTCGACGCTCTCGGACTTGGTGAACGGCAGACGTCCCTTGAGCGACAGCGCCAGGAGCACCAGCAGCATGAGGATGCCGATGGTGACGTGGACCCCGTGGAAGCCCGTGAGGGTGAAGAACGCGGAGGTCGAGACGTTGGTGGTGAATCCGAACCCCTCACGGACGAACGCCGTGAACTCGTACACCTGTCCACCGATGAACACCGCACCGAGACCGGCGGTGGTACCCAGCCAGAGCCTCAACCGCGGGGCGTCGTTGCGTTGCGCGGCGACCACGGCGAACACCATCGTGAGCGAAGACGCGAGCAGCACGAACGAGCTGGCGGAGGTGAACAGGATGTCGAAGTGCTCGCTGATGCGGTCGTGGACCTGGCCGACCACCTCGCCGGCCACGTTGGTGATGGTGCCCGGCCGGTTCTTGTAGAGCAGGTAGGTGGAGATCAGCGCACCGAAGAGCAGGCACTCCGAACCCAGGAAGGTCCACATGCCGAGCTTCTCGTTGGAGATGCCCGTGCTGGTCTGGTGACCAGCGGCGACGCCTTCGTGGGCGAAGTCGATCTGGTGGAAGGGTTCGTCGAACGCGCCGACGTTCGCGGTGAGAGCGGTGTCAGCGGTGTCAGCCAACGGGGGCCCCCTCGAGCTCGACGGTCTTCGCATCCTCGGCCTGATCGGCCACCTCTGCCTCCTCGGAGCCTTCGAGCTCGGCCGCCGCGTCGCCACCGTCGGCGGCGTCGCTGGGGTGCTCGTCGTGATGTCCGGCGTCGGGGTCGGTGGAGGGCTCCATGACCCAGCCGAACAGGGCGACGAGCACCAGGATGCCGCCGGGGATCGCCCACGCGAGGCTGAAGATCAGCCCGTAGCCGATCAACGGCAGCCCGGCGGACAACACGATGGGCCAGTACGACGGCGACGGCAGGTGCACACCCTCGGCGTCGCCCTTCTGGACGACCTCGGCTCGGGTGGCGATGGGCACCGGGCGGCCCGCCTCGTCGTGGCCGTACTTGCGGTGCCAGACCTCGTCGACCTCGCTGACCACCGGGATGGTGTCGAAGTTGTGAACCGGGGTGGGGCACGGCGTGATCCACTCGAGCGATCGTGCGTCCCAGGGGTCGGGCTCACAGGCAACCGGGTTGCGCCGGTGGTCCCGGTAGCAGACCCACACGTTCCAGATGAAGATCGCTACGGAGACCGCGATGATGAACGCACCGATGGTGGCCGCCATGTTCCAGAAGTCGAAGCCCTGGTTGGCCGAGTAGGTGAAGATCCTCCGGCTCATGCCCTGGAGCCCGAGGATGTGCATCGGCCCGAAGGTGAGGTTGAAGCCGATCATCATGATCCAGAAGTGCCACTTGCCGAGGCCCTCGCGGAGCTTGTAGCCGAACGCCTTCGGCCACCAGAAGTACATTCCGCCGAACATCCCCAGGAGCGATCCGCCGAAGATCACGTAGTGGAAGTGGGCCACGATGTAGTAGGTGTCGGTCTGCTGGGTGTCGGCGGGGGCGAACGCGTGGGTGACCCCCGACAGCCCGCCGATGGTGAACATCGCGATCAGGCCCATGGAGAACAGGTTGGCTGTCGTGAACTTGAGCTTCCCGCCGTAGATGGTGGCCGTCCAGTTGAGGACCTTCACACCGGTGGGCACGGCGATGAACATCGTTGCGAGCGAGAACGCGGTCACCGACATGGGGCCCATGCCGGAGGCGAACATGTGGTGGGCCCACACGCCGAAGCCCATGAAGCCGATCGCGATCCCCGAGAAGATCATGAACGGGTAGCCGAAGAGCGGCTTGCGGGCGAACACGGGGAGGATCTCCGAGACGATCCCGAACACCGGCAGCACGAGGATGTACACCTCGGGGTGGCCGAAGATCCAGAACAGGTGCTGCCAGACCATCGGGTCGCCGCCGAGCGCCGTGTTGAAGAAGCTGGACCCGAAGAGCCGGTCGAGCATCAGCAGGAACAGGGCGACGGTGATGACGGGGAGCGAGAACAGCAGCAGGAACTGCACCACCAGGCTCATCCAGGTGAACATCGGCATCCGTGACCAGGTCATCCCCGGCGCGCGGAGGTTGATGGTCGTGACGATGAGGTTGACCGCGGAGACCGACGAGGCGATGCCCGTGATGATGAGGCCGAGGGCGTAGAAGTCGATGCCGTGGCTCGGTGAGAACAGCAGGCCGGAGTTGGGGGCGTAGTTGAACCAGCCCCCGTCGGGACCGCCGCCGAGGAGCCAGGAGCTGTTGAGGAACAACGCCCCGAAGAGGAAGCACCAGAAGCTGAAGGCGTTGAGACGGGGGAACGCGACGTCGCGAGCGCCGATCTGCAACGGCATCAGGTAGTTGGTGAACGCAGCGATCATCGGCATGATGACGAGGAAGATCATCGTGATGCCGTGCATCGTGAACACCTGGTTGTACAGGTCGGCGGAGAGCAGCTTCTGACCCGGCCGTGCGAGCTGGGTGCGGATGAGCAGCGCTTCGACCCCGCCGGTGAGGAAGAAGAACAGCGACGCTGCCCCGTAGAGGATCCCGACCTTCTTGTGGTCGACGCTGAAGAGCCAGCCCTTGATGCCGGTGGTGGCGGTGGGGCGGGCGAACACGCCGAGGGGCTGAGGCTGAACGTTGTCGCCCGAGGTCAACTCGAGCGGCGTGCGTGCGGTGACGAGTGCCATGCGCTTTCCTTCGAACGTCCGACTACTTGAGTGTGACCAGATAGGAGGTGACCTTGCGGATCTCCTCGGCGCTGAGCCCCAGGGTGGGCATGCCGCGGTTCTGATCGGCGGCCATGGGCTTCATCGCGTGCGGATCCTGCAACCACCGCTGGAGGTTGTCGATCTTCGGCACGCCCACCGGTTCGACGCCCTTCAGGGCGCTTCCCGGCTCGTAGAGGTCGAACATGTTGCCGGCGAAGTGGTTCCGGCTCATGAGGTGGGTGAGGTTGGGCGCGTTGGCCGCCGTGAGCGGATGGTCGGCGCCGCGGTAGTGCTCCACCGGGCGGTCCGAGCCGGTGCTCTCACCCTTGTCGTCGAGGCCGTTGATCTGGTGGCAGCTCAGGCAGCGGTTGACCACCAGCGCCTTGCCCTCCGCCTCGAGGCTGTCGGCGGCAGGCTCGACGGGGCCCTTCAACTGGTTCTCGACCCACTTGTCGAAGTCGGCCGGTGAGAGCGCCTTGACCTCCATGCGCATGTAGCCGTGGGAGAGACCGCAGAACTCGGTGCACTGGCCCTGGTAGATGCCGGGCTTGTCGGCTTCGAGCGACCACGGCTGGGTACGACCGGGGACGGCGTCCCGCTTGCCGTTGAGCATCGGGATCCAGAAGGAGTGGATCACGTCGTTGGAGCGGATCTGGAGGTCGATCTGCCGTCCGGCCGGGACCACCATCTGCTGCGCCGTGATGATGTCGGGCTTGCCGTCGTCGTCGGTGTCGTAGCGGAACTCCCACCACCACTGCTGGCCGACGACGGTGACCTTCATGGCGTCGGAGTCGCGCTGCTCGAGCTGCCAGATGGACTGCACGTTGAAGACCGCCAGGATCGCGAGGACCATCGCCGGCAGGATGGTCCACCCCCACTCCAGGCGAGGGTTGCCGTGGGTCTGGACCGGATCGGGGTCCTCGTCGCGGGCCCGGTAGCGGATCGCGATGTACACGACCGCCACGTGGATGAACACGAACACGATGCCCGCGATGATGAAGACCGGGCGGACCAGGTCGTCGATCCTCTGCGCCTGGGGACCTTTGGGGCTGAGGGTGTTGAGGGGCCTTCCCTTGTCGTCACGGAGCGCACCGCACCCCGAGAGGAACAGCACGACCGTGGTGATCCCCCCGACGACGCGGGCGACGGACCTGCGGGTACGGGCCTGCATCATCACGAAGTCTCTCCCACCTGTAGCGCTCCTGCCGGATCGTCCGCGGGTGCGCTCGTCTCGACACCCGACTTCTTCTCGAAGGTCCGTGACCCCTTGATGCCACCGTAGAGCCCGAGGCCGAGCACCAGGAGACCGATCACCACAAGGGTGACCACGAGGATCGACCTGCGGAGCTGGGGACGACTCGCCAACAGCACGCCGACCACGAAGAACAGCGCGGCGAGCGCGCTCGCAGCGATGATCGAACCGTTCTTCGGCAGCGCCAGGAAGACCCGGGACAACAGCAGCACCACCACGGCGATGCCCAGGACGGCGCCGACGGGGAACTCGATGGGGGCCATCAGGCGGCTGCGGACGGCGCGGTTGGTCTCGGCGTCGCCGCTGACGGAGTCGGCCCAGGCGGTGACGGTCCACTCGAAGATGGCGATGAGGCCCAAGACGATGCCGACGACGAACAGGGTGGACGAAGTGGCGAGCCCGATGACGACGATCGCACCGCCGAGCGCGGTGATGGCCGGCCAGAACGAGAGGGCTTGCGGCCTGGGGACGGCGGGGACGCTGCCGTCGCCGATCTGGGCGAGCGCCGAGGGGTCGGCGTCACGGAACAGCGAAGTGGCGAGACCGAGGCCGCCACAGGAGAAGGCGAAGGCCATGAGGACGACGTATCCGACGTGGTCGCCGATGCCGCCCTTGTAGCCGAAGGTGAGCGGCCCGACGATGGCATCGATCGCCCCGGCCCCGGTGAGCGTCGCATCGACGCCTGTGGCGGTGGTGACGATGCCGTACACGATCGCCCCGAGGAAGGCCGTGACGGCCATCCCGAAGAAGAACTTGGACCCAGTGCTGACCATCAGTCGGCTCCCTGCTCGCCCATCTGCCTGTGTGGGTCCGACTCCCGCAGACCCTTCAGTTCAACATCCACCGTGATCCTCACTTCGCGACGTACACGCCGATCCAGATGGGCACGTACAGCAGCACCACCACGTGCCACAGCACCGCCGGCGCCGACAGACCCTCGGGCAGACGCGACCCGAACGAGCCGCCGAGCACCCGGAACGCCATCAGGAGGAGGTACAGCAGCGCGATGGCGGCCACCGCGACGTGCGCTCCCGTGACGGCGTAGAACCACTTGCCCGCGGCGTTGGTGAGCGGCAGACCCAGGTTGGTCCACAGGAACCAGGTCTGGTTGATGAACGCGAGGCCCAACAGGAGCGTGATGCCCGAGGCCCACAGCGCCTGGCCGCGCTCGTCGCGGGCGATGGCCCACGCGGCCCACTGCATGGTGACGGCGCTCATCACCAGGGTGAAGAGCTGGACGTTGGGCTGAGCGAGGCTGATCTGGTTCTGCGCGAGCCACGCGCTGCGATCGCCCGAACGAACCTCGAGGTAGAGGGCGAGAAGGGTGAGGACCAGCATCGCCGCGCCGGCGGCGGCGTAGGAGGCCCCGAAGACGGCCTGGCGACGCCGGGGCCGGACAGCCGGGGTGGTGTCGGGTGGAACGAGGGGCATCAGTCGCCACCTTTCGCCGACTCGTCGGCATCCTGGTACAGGGGCGTGGCCGAGGAGCCCGTCGGGGAGGTCTCGAAGTTGCCCGCCGGCGGCGGGAACGGAACCGACCACTCGAGGGTGAACCCGCCCCAGGGATCGGCCGGACCGCTGCCGCTGAACCGGGCGGCCGCCGCAGCGAGGCTGAGGAGGCCGAGCACGGTCAACGCGAGCAGCGCCGCACCGGCTGCGGCGATGGCGGCGAACGCCCGGTAACCGTCGCCACCGGGAGCCGTGAGGCCGAGCACCGCGTGCGACGCGCCGTAGAGGAGCGCTCCGAGGTTGGCGGTGAGGAGGAGTGCCCGACCAATGGTCTCGTTCGCGAGGTTGCCCCACAGCTTGGGGCCCCAGAACAGCAGCGCTCCCAGCGCTCCCACCACGACCGCGCCGGCGACGAGTTGGAACTGTCCGATGGACATCCCGACCGAGGGGGGGACGTCGAGGATCTCGAACCAGTTGCCCTTGCCGGCCGTGGCGATGGCGGCGACCGCTCCGGAGAGGCCTGCCAGCAGCAACAGGAACTGGCTCACGAGTGCGCAGCCGAGGGCGGCGGTGACCTGCGGCCGGCCGTGCCGGATGGTGTCGGCGAGGCCGCCGACCACGCCGAGCACGGGGAGGATCGCGGCGAGGGCGAACGCGACCCACACGATGGTGTTGACAGCCGTCGACTTGCCGTCGATGCCCTGGGTCCACGCGCCGAAGCTGAGGAACCCGAACGCACCGATGGCCGCCTGAACCGCACCGGGTGCGCGCTGGGGGGTGCGGGCCATCACAGGGACGATGTCGGCTGCGATGCCGAGCACCGGGATCGCAGCGAGGTAGAGCGCCGGCTGGTGGAACAACCAGCCGATGTCGGCCCAGCCCGCGGTGACGATGTCGGGGGTGGGCCGCTGGATGTGGATCAGGACCACCCGCGCCAGAGCCGACGCGAAGGTGAGGACCCACAGGGAGCCCGCCACGCACATCGACCAGGCGAACATCGGGACACGCCGCAGGGTCATCCCCTCGGCCCGGAGGTTGAGCACCGTGACCGCAACGCAGGTGGCGGCGACCGCCAAGGCCACGAGCAACGCCCCGACGGCGACGTTGCCGAGGCGGGCTGCGTTGGCGTTCGTACCGCCGTAGGAGCCGTTGGCGACGACGGTGATGATGAAGATGATCGACGTGAGCAACCAACCCCAGAACGCCGCGGCGGCGGCGCGGGGGAAGGCAACGACGGGAGAGCCGACCTGGAGCGGCACCAGGTAGGTGCCCAGCCCGATGAGCACGGGGATCAACCCGCAGAGCAGCAGCATCAGGGGCGTGTTGTACGCGAATCGGGTGGCCAGGTCGGGTTGGAGCCAGCCGACCGCGTCGAGGCTCGTCCGCGCGGCGATGTCGGAGTTGAGCAGGGCCGAGAAGATCAGGTCGACCACGAGGAACACGAGGCCGGAGGCGATCCACATCCGTCCGACGACCTTGTGGTCGCTGCCGCCGAGGACGGCTTCGACGACGGTGGGCGCCGGTGGCCCGGTGGGTTCGGCAGGTGCTGCCGCGGAGGCTTCGGGGGCCTCTGCTGCCGTGGGCGCGTCGGTCACAGTCATGCGGTCGGCGACATTACAGGCGGCGGCTCGGCGTGACGAAAACCCTCGTACCACAACCCCGGCGGAACAGGACGTCGCCCCCAACGAAGGTGGGCCGGTGTCATACGCCGTGGAGGACGAGGACGTCGACGACCATGGCCGCGAACAGCAGGGTCACGTAGAGGATCGAGTACGAGAAGAGCTGCATCGCGACCTTCGGGGTGGGGTGGCGCCACACGGCGACCGCGAGGCCGAGGAACAACGCTCCCAGCACGATGGCCGAGCCCAGGTAGATCGCCCCGAGGTCCGCGAGGGGTCCGAACCAGATCGACGTGGCCACCACCGCCACGGTGTAGATCGTGATCTGTCGGCCCACCACGTCGTCGCCCGCCACCGACGGGAGCATCGGGACGTCGACGCTCGAGTAGTCGTCGCGGTACTTCACCGCCAGCGCCCAGAAGTGCGGCGGGGTCCAGAAGAACATCATCGCGAACCCCATCCAGGCGGCCGCGCTGAGCTGCCCGGTCACGGCGGTCCAGCCGATGAGCACCGGCACGGCGCCCGCCGCGCCGCCGATGACGATGTTGCTGCGGGACGTGCGCTTGAGCCACAGCGTGTAGACGAAGACGTAGAACGCCGCTGCGGCGAGGGCGAGCACCGCCGAGAACAGGTTGACGAAGGCCCAGAGCCACCCGAACGCGACCACCTCGATGGCCACCGCGAACACCAGCGCCTCGGTCGGGGCGACCACGCCGGTGACCAGCGGTCGACCCTGGGTGCGCTTCATGACGGCGTCGATGTCGCGGTCGACGTACATGTTGGTGGCGTTGGCGCCTCCGGCGGACAGCGTCCCTCCGATCACGGTGGCCACCACGAGCCACCAGTTCGGGAACCCCCTGTGGGCGACGACCATGATCGGCACGGTCGTGACGAGGAGGAGCTCGATGATCCTCGGTTTGGTCAACGCGACGAACCCGCCGACGCGCTGCCCCAGCGAGTGCGTGGGGGTGAATCCGACGGCAGCCGACACGACCGCAGGGTAGGCCCGCCCGTGGTCCGCCCCGAAATCTGTCCTTCCTCGGGGGTGTTGGTCGGCCGACCGAACAGGCTCGTGGGCCGGTTTCCCGACACCGGCGGAGCGCCGTAGCGTCGGAGAGGTGGACGAGCACCCCGGAGGACCCTCCCAGACCCCGACGGCGGCCCGGCGGTGGGTGACCGTCTCGCCCGACGCGTACCGGCGGGTGACCCAGGCGGCGCTCGTCGCGCTGTGCCTGATCGTCGTCACCGGAGCCGCCGTTCGCCTGACGGGCTCGGGGCTGGGGTGCAGCGACTGGCCCACGTGCGAGGAAGGACGCTTCGTCGCCTCGCTCGACTTCCATCCCATGGTCGAGTGGATCAACCGGCTGATCACAGGGCTCGTGTCCCTCGCGGTGGCCGTCGCGGTGCTCGGGTCGCTGGCGCGCGTCCCGCGGAGACGGGACCTGACGGTGTGGTCCCTCGCTCTGGTCGGCGGCGTCGTGGCCCAGATCCTCATCGGTGCCGTCGTCACGCTCAGCGACCTCTCCTATGGGGCCGTGGCGGTGCACTTCCTGGTGTCGATGGTGCTCGTGTGGGCGGCGGTCGTGCTCGTCGAACGCGCCGGACGCCCCGACGACGAGGTCCGCGAGCCGAGCCCGCTGCGCACCCGGGCCCTGGCGCTGTCGGGTTGGGCCGCGCTCCTGCTCGTGAGCGGGGCGGTGGTCACCTCGGCCGGGCCGCACGCCGGTGACGAAGCGGTGAAGCGGCTCCCCCTCGACCTCGAGTGGGCGGCGCGCCTGCACGGCGTCGTGGTGTGGGGGTTCGTGGCCGCCGTGGCGTGGTGGGGCTACCAACTCGCACGCTCCGGCGACGCCGTGCTCCGCCGGCGCGCCACCGATCTCCTGGTGGCGGCGGTCGCCCAGGGCGCGATCGGCTACACGCAGTACTTCACCGACGTCCCGCCCGTGCTGGTGGGCATCCACGTGGCCGGAGCGACCCTCGTCTGGGTGATGACGCTCCGGCTGACGTTGGCGGCGGCCAGCCGTCCCCTCGACCAAGGAGACCCGGTCACCACGGCGGAGGTGCGCCGGCCGGCGGTGGTGTCATGACGGCGAACGGGGGCAACGCACAACATCGAGCGGGTCGTCAGAAGGACCGTGGCGGCCACGCCGCCACACACCGCGATCACATCGGGAGGACCCGCCTGACGGCGGTCCTCCCCACGGGCCACTCGAACAGGTACGACGGTCTCGGAACACATCGTGGCGGCCACGCCGCCACAC
>JADLFH010000032.1 GCA_020845705.1 Microthrixaceae bacterium
CCTGCCTCAATCCACCGGCCCCTCCTGCCTCAATCCACCGGCCCCTCCTGCCTCAATCCGATTCTTGAGGCAGGAAGGGCCGGATTCCGAACCCTGGTGCCTCATGAATCGGTTTGAGGCACAGAGGGCCGGGTCGGGTCGGGTCGATCGGTTTGAGGCACAGAGGGCCGGGTCGGGTCGGGCCGATCGGTTTGAGGCACAGAGCGTCGGTGCCGAGGTGGGCGCTCCCCTAACCTTCCGCCGATGACCGAGCCCCCATTGCGGCGTCCGTTCCGGTTCAGCTCACCCGCCACGGGCTGCAACACCCGCCGTGAGCTGATCGATCGAGCCAAGCTGCTGGAGGACCTCGGCTACTCGGCGGTCACCATCGCCGACCACTTCAACGACCAGCTCGGCCCCATCGCCACGCTCATGGCCATCGCGGACGCCACGACGAGCATCCGCATCGCCCCCATGGTGTTCAGCAACGACTACCGCCACCCCGCGGCGCTGGCGAAGGAGGCGGCCACGCTGGACCTGCTGTCCGAAGGCCGTCTGGAGTTCGGCCTCGGCGCCGGCTGGAAGGCCAGCGACTACGCGACCACGGGCATCACCTTCGACGACGCTGTGGAACGGATCGACCGCATGGCCGAGTCGCTGTCGGTCATCAAGGCGCTGTGGGCCGAGGGCCCCGCGAAGGTCATGGGACGCTGGTATCAGGTGGACGGCCTCGAGGGAACACCCAAACCGTTCCAGAAACCCCACCCGCCCATCACCGTCGGCGGCGGCTCCAAGCGGGTGATCCAGCTCGCCGGCCGCGAAGCCGACATCGTGGGGTTCATCCCCTCGATGAAAGCCGGCGTGGTCGACGCCCAAGCCGGACCGAGTGCGACGCCCGCGGCAACCGACCGGCGCCTGGAGTGGCTCCGAGACGCCGCCGGGGACCGCTTCGAGCACCTGGAACTTCAGGTGCGGCTGGAGTTGGCGCTGGTCACCGACGACCCCGATCCGCTGTTCGAGACCATGTCAGGCGCATTCGGGTTGACACCCGACGAAGGCCGTGAGACCCCCTATGCGCTGGTCGGCCCCACCGATCACATGGTCGAACAACTCGAACGGCGGCGCGACCGCTGGGGCTTCTCCTACATCGGCGTACCCCTCGACGCTGCGGATGCACTGGCGCCGGTGGTCGCCCGCCTCGCCGGCAACTGAGCCGGCGGCCCGCTACAGCCGACCGAAGCGGGCGGGCTTGGACGTGGAGTAGATGCTGGAGATCTTCACCACGTCACCGGTCTGGGGTGCGTGGATCATCAACCCGTCGCCGATGTAGAGACCGACGTGGTGAACGGGGTTGCCGCCGAAGGTGAGGTCGCCCGGCTGGAGCTGATCGGCGGTGATCCGCTCGGTCATCGCGAACAACGCACGGGAGGAGTGCGGAAGGGACTTGCCGGCCTGGGCCCACGCGTACATGACCAGGCCCGAGCAGTCGAACCCCTTGCCAGGTGAGCTTGCGCCCCACCGATAGGGCACCCCGAGTTGCGACTTGGCCGCGGCGATCACCGATGCGACGCCGGGGCTCACCGGACCCGGGTCGGGTAGCTGCACCTCGGGTGCCGATGCACCGGGTTCGGTCGACGATTGGTACGCGGGGGCGGAACGGCGCGGCGGTATTGCGGCCACCGGACGGGCGGCCGCCTGGGCTGCCAGCTCCGCCGCTCGACGCGCCGCGCGCTCGGCCGCGGCTTCGCGCTCGGCGGTGATGCGGGCCTGTTCCTTGGCGACCGCCTCGGCCAACTGGCCGCTGAGGGAACTCTTCAGATCTTCCTGCTTGGCGATCGTGGCCTCGATGTCGGCCCGGGTCTTTTCGAGCGCGGCGACCTTGGCGTCGATTCGGGCCTTCGAGGCGTCGAGCTTGCGCTGTTCGTCGGTCAAGTTGATCCGAGCGGCGCGGATGTCCTCGATCACGTCCTCACGGTCGCCTTGGAGGCTCTCGAGGTAGGTCGAGCGGTTGCTCACGTCGGTGGTCTGATCCACGGGCATCAGCACAGGATCGAACTCTCCGCCGGAGACGAACGCCTCCAGAGCGAAGCGCTTGGCCGCAGCACGCTGGTCGCCCAATTGCTGCTCTGCCGCCGCCACCGCCTGCTGCTTGTCGGCCAACTCCGCCTGGAGCTGGGCCACCTGGTGCTTCGCCTCCAGGAATGCCTCGTCGAGGTTGTCACCGCGCTCGTGCAGCTCTTGAAGCTGCGCGGCGACGCTCTGGGCACGCTCACGGAGCTCGGTAACCGACAGAGGCGGCTGTGCCGCGACCACCGACGGTGCAACAGCGAGCCCCACCACCGTCACGCAAAGTGACGCGACGAATCGGAAGCTGAAACGGGACGTGGAGACCATGACACCAAAATGATGACAGCTTCGAGTCGAATATGACAACTCGGTTACGGATTGACTTCTGTCACGCTTCGAAAACAGCATCTCCGATCGGGCTTCGCGGATCGGTCTACGGTGTGAGCCTCAGGGGGCACGAGCCGGGGGGAATTGGATAGTGGATCGGCGTCATTTCCTGCGTGCTGCGATGGGGGGTGGATCCGCCGTGACGTTGGGTTTGCGCAGCACAGGATGCACGCCTCCCCCACGCCCCGACGATCCCCTCACCGCGGGACCGCACCCGCCACCGCCGCCGGGGCCCTCTCGCGATCGATGGGCCCGCATGCCCGCGGCGTTCAACCGCAAGGTGACAACCGAGATCGACGACGCGCCCCTCGAAGTGCTCGAAGGAGCGTTGCCGGCGGATCTGGCCGGTCACGTGCTGTTCCAATCGCTGTCGCTGCTTCCCGGCGACGCCGGGTTCAGCGGCGACGGCATGGTGTGGAGGCTCGACTTCGACGGGCCCACCCCCCGGATCACCTCGCGGCTGTTGCGAACCACCGACTACATCATGGGAGCAGCGTTCGCCGACACGTCGTATCGCTTCGAGTCTCGGGGGATGGCTCGACTCGGCAGCCTCGGCATGCAGAACCAGTGCAACACGGCACTGGTCGGCCTCCACGGAAATCGGCTGGTGGCCACCGCCGACGGCGGCAGGCCCTGGGAGATCGATCCGGCGACACTCAACCCCATCACCCCGGTGGGAGCCCTCGACGAGTACCGGCCCGTGGTGGACCTGCCGTTCAACCGCCACCTCTGCCCGCTGACCATCACCAGCGCGCACCCGCCCTTCGACGCCGAGACCGGCGAGTTCTACGGGGTGTCGCTCTCGACGGTGCCGATACCGGGGTTGGTGTTCTTCGAGGTGTTGGCGTGGGACGGCCAGGGCCGTTTCAAGCGAGTACCGGTGGTGACCGGCGACGGCCGGCCGCTCCTCGTCAGCCAGAACGCTCATCAGATATGCGTGACGCGCCATCACCTGGTGATCCTCGATGCGTCAGGAACCATCGAGGCAGGCAAGCTGCTGCACCCGCCGAACTCGTGGGAGGCGGGCTTCACGCAGGTGCCCCGACCCGAGTCGTACCTATACGTCATCTCCCGCGACGACATCCGACAGACGGCCGGTGGCGTGGTGACACAGCGGGCGATCGTGCCGCGCGAGTCGGGCCATTTCATGGTCGACTACGACAGCACACCGGATCGCCTGGTGATCCACAGTGCGCACACCTCGGCATCGGACTTCGCCGAGTGGATCCAGCCATACGACATCCACCCCCACACTCGTGCCCCGAACCGCACCGAGTTGATCAACGCCATCACGCCGGTGAACTACGACATCGGCGTGGTCGGCCGTTACGAGGTTGACGCCCGCACCGGCGCGGTGTTGGAACAGAACCTCTTCTACGACGACTGGACGTGGGGCACCGGTGGACTCGTGGCCCGCAACCCCCTCACTCCCGCCGCAACGCTCGGCGACGTGTTCCACGCAACCTCGGGTTTCCCCACCGACCTCGCCGTAGACCGGGTGGCCCGGGGGTTCTGGAGCCACCCCTATCGGATCGTGGCGATCGACGAGCTCCCCTGGGACGGGGTGCCCTCCGGCCTGGTTCGCGTCGACCACGACGCCGGTCGGGTCGTCGACGCGTACCCATATCCCGGCGACCGCTTCGGGTGGACGCCCACCTTCGTCCCCAGGGCCGCCGGCGCCACCGGCTCCGACGACGGCTACGTGGTCACCGTCGTCTTCGGCGACGAAGCCACCGAGCGGTCCTCGGGTACCGAGATGTGGATCTTCCGGGCCGACGACCTCGCCTCGGGGCCGGTCGTCAAACTCGGTCGAGCAGATCTCGCCGTGCCGCTGACCCTGCACTCGATCTGGCTCGAAACCACCCGCACGACCAGACCCGACTACCGGATCGACGTGCGCCGTGAGCTCACCGAGCGGGCCGCCTCCTGGCAGCTCGACCCGCTGGTGGCGTCCATCCTCGAAACCGAGGTCCTCCAGCCCTACGAGGCGATGGCGAGCTGACGGCGAGCGGGACCACGCCATCGAACCAATCGAGGTGGTCGCCGAGGAAGCTGCGACGCTCAGCGGCGGGCGCCCACCACCAGTTCCGCCTTCTGGAGGTCCTTGAGCGTGGCGTGGCCTGTCAGCGCCATCGTCTTGCGCAGGGCGCCGAAGAGGTTGGTGGCTCCGTCGTGTCCGACGGCAGGGCCGATGAGGATCTCCTCGGTGGTTCCCCGCGTACCGACACGGGTGCGGCCGCCCCGCGGGAGTCTCGGGTGGCCGGCGCCCACGCCCCAGCTCCAGCCGTGCCCGGGCGAGTCGGTGGCCGCGGAGAGAGGCGAGCCCATCATCACGGCGTCGGCGCCACAGGCGATGGCGGCAGCAAGGTCGCCCGAGGTGTCCATACCCCCGTCCGCTATCAGATGCACGTAGACGCCTGTCTCGTCGAGATGTCTCATCCGCGCCGCTCGTGCGTCGGCGAGCGCGGTCGCCTGACCCGAGCCGAGCCCGAGCACCGCCCGGCTCGACGATGCAGCACCCGCTCCCACGCCGACGAGGATCCCCGCCGCGCCGGTGCGCATCAGGTGCAGCGCGGCCTGATAGCTGGCGCATCCACCCACCAGCACCGGGCTCTCCAGCTCGCGAACGAAGCGCTTCAGGTTCAGGGTCTCGCCGGTCCTCGCCACGTGCTCGGCCGACACGACGGTGCCCTGGATCACCAACACGTCGAGCTCGGCTGCGCGGATGTCGCCCAACAGGCGGGTGGCCGACTGCGGGGTGACCGCCCCCACCACCACCACACCCGCCTCGCGCAACTCGGCCGCACGCCGTCGGATCAGCTCGGGCTTCACCGCCTCGCCGTAGAGCTCGCCCAGGCGCCGGTGCACCTTCTCCTCGGGGAGTTGGGTGATCTCCTCCACAAGCGGCGCCGGGTCCTCCCAGCGCGTCCAGAGACCTTCGAGGTGCAGGGCGGCGGCGGCACCAAGCCGCCCCAGCTCCCGAGCCGACGATGGGCTCACGACCGAGTCCATCGCCGAGGCGATGAGTGGCAGGTCGAACGCGAACGCGTCGATCTGCCAGCTCAGGTCGATGTCGGAGGTGTCTCGGACCCTGCGGTTGGGCAGGATCGCCACCTCGGACAGCTCGTAGGCGAGGCGGCCCGCCTTGCCCATTCCGATGTCGATCTCGGCCACCGATGCTCCTAGGGGAAAGGGGCGAGTCTACAGACGCCCGTTCCGTGACTCGGCCGGGGTTGGGGTGGGCGGTCAGCCGCCGCGGAGCGACTTGAGCACCTGGCGAGCGATGGTGGCGTTCATCTCGTACGCGGCGCGGCGGCCCGCCTTCGACACCTGCCGCACCACACTTCCACCCGTGGCCTCCTCGAGCGAGTCGAGGCCCGACACCAGTGCGCCCTTGGTGGCGTCGGTGGCCTTGTAGCCCATCGAGGTGAGCCCCTTGAGCAGCTCGCTCTGCGCTACCGGACCCGGTGCCGCCGCCGCGATGATGCGCAACGCGTCCTTGGTCAGCTCGGCTCCCTGCTCGATGGCCTCGACCGCGGTGAGGGTCCCCTCGGGGGACTCCTCGATCGATGCCAGCCATCTCCGTACCTTCACCACGATCTCGCCGTGGGTTTCGCCGTCGAAGCTCAGCGTGGGCATGTGATCGAGGCTACCGGTGGATCGGGTCGGAGGGGAGGTTCAACACGAGGTGCAGGAACTGGCGCAACATGGCACCAGTGGCGCCCCAGATGGTGTCGCCCTCGATCTCGAAGAACACCACCGGGAAGTCGATCGCGGGTGGTCCCCAGCGTTCCTCCCGGTAGGCGTCGGGATGCAGCAATGCCGAGAGCGGGACTTCGAGGATGGCCTCCACTTCGCTCTCGGCCGCCACGAGGCCAACCGGCCGGCGGTCGAGCACTCCCACGTACGGCACGATGAAGCGATCGCTGGTGACCGTCGTCAGATGATCCAACTCCCCGAGGATCTCCACAGCGCCGGGGTGAAGGTTCACCTCCTCACGGGTTTCCCGCAGTGCGGTGTGGATCAGGTCCACGTCGTCGGGGTCGGCTCCACCGCCGGGGAAGCTGACCTCTCCTCGGTGGGTGCGCAACTCCCAGGAGCGACGGGTACACAGCACATGCGGCTCACCGTCGCGCTCGAACCAGGCCGCCAACACTGCGGATGGCCTCGCCCCGTCACGCCCCTCGACCCAGGCGGGGGCTCCCACTCTCCCGGTGAAGACGTCGCGAATGCGCTCCATGTCCACGCGGGGATCGGATCCGGCCCACGCGGCAGGAGGACCGGGACGCCACTGCGATGGCCGCGGGATTTCCTGGCGGCCGCCCCGCCTGCCCTCGAACCGGGCGGAGGAAGCGACCGGATCGGTCGCATTCCTCGCCCAGTTCGGAGGGGTTGGTGTCACATCATGCCGCCCATACCGCCCATGCCGCCCATGCCGCCCATGTCGCCACCCGGCATTGCGGGCGGGGCCTCTTCGGGCTTGTCGGCGATGAGCGCCTCGGTGGTGAGCAGGAGACCGGCGATCGACGCTGCGTTCTGGAGCGCCGCGCGGGTGACCTTGGCGGGATCGATGACGCCGGCCTTGACCAGGTCCTCGAACTCGCCGGTTGCCGCGTTGAGACCGACCGAACCCGACTCACGCTCCACCTGCTGCACGACCACCGCGCCCTCGAGACCGGCGTTGTCGGCGATGAGCCGAGCCGGGGCCTCGAGCGCCCGCGACACGCTGCGCGCGCCGGTGGCCTCGTCGCCGTCGAGCTTGGCGATCGCCGCGTCGACATCGGCCCGCACCCGGATGAGGGCGGTGCCGCCACCGGCGACGATGCCCTCCTCGATCGCGGCCCGGGTCGCGGAGAGCGCGTCCTCGATGCGGTGCTTCTTCTCCTTCAGCTCCACCTCGGTGGCGGCGCCGACCTTGATGACCGCAACACCGCCGGAGAGCTTCGCGAGGCGCTCCTGGAGCTTCTCGCGGTCCCAGTCGGAGTCGGTGTTGTCGATCTCGCGCTTGATCTGCGCAATGCGACCCTTCACATCGTCCTCGGAGCCGACGCCCTCGACGATGGTGGTGTCGTCCTTGGTGATGACCACCTTGCGGGCCTGGCCCAACAGGTCGACGGTCGCGGCGTCGAGCTTGAGGCCGACTTCCTCGGCGATGACCTGACCGCCGGTGAGCACGGCCATGTCGGCCAGCATCGCCTTGCGGCGCTCACCGAAGCCGGGGGCCTTGACGGCGACCGAGTTGAACGTGCCACGGATCTTGTTCACCACGAGCGTGGCGAGCGCCTCGCCCTCGACGTCCTCGGCGACGATCAGCAGCGGCTTGCTCGCCTGCATGACCTTCTCCAGCACGGGGAGCAGATCCTGCACAGAGCCGATCTTGCCGTTCACGAACAGGATGTAGGGGTCGTTGAGGACCGCCTCCTGGCGCTCGGGGTCGGTGACGAAGTACGGCGAGAGGTAGCCCTTGTCGAACTGCATACCCTCGACGAAGTCCAAGTCGATGCCGAACGTGTTGGACTCCTCGACGGTGACCACACCGTCCTTGCCGACCTTGTCGATGGCGTCCGCGATGACCTCGCCGATCTTGGGGTCGGCGGCGGAGATCGACGCCACCTGGGCGATCTCGGACTTGTCGTCGACGTCCTTGGCGAGCTTGGCGATCGATTCGACCGCCGTGGCCACGGCAGCCTCGATGCCCCGCTTGAGGCTGGTCGGGCTTGCGCCCGCGGCCACGTTGCGGAGCCCCTCGCGCACGAGCGCCTGGGCCAACACCGTAGCGGTGGTGGTGCCGTCGCCCGCGATGTCGTTGGTCTTGGTGGCCACCTCCTTCACGAGCTGGGCGCCCATGTTCTCGAAGGGGTCGGACAGCTCGATCTCACGGGCGATGGAGACGCCGTCGTTGGTGATGGTGGGCGCGCCGAACTTCTTGTCGAGCACCACGTTGCGACCCTTCGGGCCGAGCGTCACCTTCACTGCGTCTGCCAGCTTGTTCACACCGGCTTCGAGGGCGCGCCGGGCGTCCTCGTCGAACTTCAGGATCTTTGCCATGTGTGATCAGCTCACTTCACGATGGCGAGCACGTCGCGCGCCTGGAGGATGAGCAGGTCTTCACCGTCGATGGTGATCTCGGTGCCGCCGTACTTCGAGTACACGACGCGGTCGCCTACCTTCACCTCCATCGGGATGCGCTCGTTGTCGTCGCCGTAGCGGCCTTCACCGACGGCGATCACCTCGCCCTGCTGGGGCTTCTCCTTGGCGGTGTCGGGGATGACCAGGCCGCTGGCGGTCTTCTCCTCGGCCTCCGCCGGGCGGACGACGATGCGGTCTTCCAGTGGCTGCAGGTTCATGCAGATGCCTCCGTTGGCAAGTGGGTTGCTGGATTCAAATTGGCACTCGATTGGTGCGAGTGCCAAACCTAGCACTCGTGCCCCGTGAGTGCTAACGCGGGGTCGGCAGTGGGCGACTCAGCAGAGACGCAGGCCCGGCACGGCGCCGGTGTCGGCGGGACTTGGCCCGTCGGACCGCAGCCTGTGGTACGCGGCGGCGGCCACCATCGCCGCGTTGTCGGTGCACATCGCCCGCGACGGCAGGAACGCCCGTAGTCCGTCTGCCACGCACGCGTCCAAGACGGCCTCCCGGAGCTGGGAGTTCGCCGCGACGCCCCCCGCGAGGCCCAGGCCCTCGGCGCCGATCTCGCGCGCCGCGCGACGCGCCTTGGCAACCAACACGTCGCACACCGCCGCCTGGAACGACGCTGCCACATCGGCCGTGTCGATCTCAGGGTGGCGCCGGACGTGGTTGATCACCGAGGTCTTCAGTCCGCTGAAGCTGAAGTCCCACCCCTGGTCGAGCATCGCCCGGGGGAAGCTCACCGCCGTCGGGTCACCGGCCATCGCCAACGCGTCGATGGCGGGGCCTCCCGGGTAGCCGAGACCCAAGAAGCGGGCCACCTTGTCGAACGCCTCGCCCGCGGCGTCGTCGAGGGTTGCACCCAGCACCTCGTATGAACCGGGCCCGTCCATGCGGATGAGCATCGTGTGGCCTCCCGAGACCAACAACACCACCAGGGGCATGGGCAGGTCGGGTTCCTCGATCAGCGCCGCGTGGAGGTGCGCTTCGAGGTGGTTCACGGCGACGAAGGGGACCCCCCACGCCAGGGCGAGCGCCTTGGCGGCGGACACTCCGATGAGCAACGAACCGATCAGCCCCGGTCCGTAGGTTGCGCCGATGGCCGCCACGTCGCGGGACTCGATTCGTGCTTCGAGCATCGCCTCTGCGATCACCGGCACCAGCAGTTCGAGGTGGGCCCGGCCGGCGATCTCGGGGACCACGCCTCCGTAGCGCGCATGGAGGTCGATCTGGCTCGACACCACCGAGGACATCACGGTTCGTGCGCCACTGACCACCGCTGCCGCGGTCTCGTCGCAGGAGGTCTCGATCCCAAGGATCGGCGCACTCGGCGCGAGGTCCACCACCGGATCAGAAGCCATCGGTCCAAAGCTGCCCGTCGAGGCCCGACTCCAGGGTGGCGAGCCGGGCTGCGGTCGTGTCGTTGCGAAGGTCGTGAGCCCACATGATCAGCGCGTCCTCGTTGATGTCGGCGTAGTAGTTCGGGCGGATCCCACCCGGTGCGAAACCGAAGCGTCGGTACAGCTCCTGCGCCGCGTGGTTTCCGAGGCGGACCTCGAGCGTCACGTCGTCGACCTCCCGCTCGATGCAGCCTCTCATCAGCACCAGCATCAGACGGGTTCCGATGCCGCGCCGGTGCTGGGTGGGATCGACCGCGACGTTGGTGAGGTGCGCCTCGACCGTTGTGAGCATCACTCCGCCGAAGCCCACCACCACCGAGCCCACCAGAGCCACCACGTAGATCCGACTCGTCGGCATCCGCAGCTCGCCGGCGAAGAGCCCGTGGGACCACGGCCTGTGGTTCGTCTGGCGTTCGATCTCAACCACGCCACGAAGATGTCGGCGCCGCATGGGCGCGATGACCACCGGAGCGTCGGTCGCGACCGCAGTCATCGCTGCTCCCGTGTGGCCCAGTTGATCTCCGCGTCGGGTTTGCGCAGGTAGATGGGCTGGAGCGTGTCGCCGGGTTGGAACTGCTCCCGAAGCGCCCGGGCGTGCGCCAGCTGTACCAGCGACGAGGCGGAGGGATGCGCCACCGCGAGATCCGCGAGCTCCACCTTGGTGAGCCCGTCGAACACCTCGTGATAGCGGTGCGCTCCGTCGCCGACCAACAGCACCTCCTCGCCTGAGGCAACCAGCTCCGAGGCGAGGTCTTCAGGTGTGCCGAGTCGGTGCTCGCCCAGACGTTGGATGCCACCGGGCACCTGACGGTAGAACGCGAAGTACAGCTCGCCACGGCGGGCGTCGATCGCCGCAGCGATGAGTCGCGACGTGTACCGCACCGGGAACGCCAGGAGGTCGAGGCTGGCGACGCCGATCATCGGAACCGCCAACGCGTGCGCCAACGACTTCGCGGTGGCGATCCCCACGCGGAGGCCGGTGAAAAGTCCAGGGCCCAGGTCGACCGCGACCACCGAGATCTCGCCGAGGTCGATCTGAGCTTGGGCGCAGATGAACTCGATGGAAGGCACGAGCGACTCGGCGTGGCGGCGTCCCTTGGTGGTGTGGGCCGCGGCGAGCACCCCTTCGTGGCCCCCTATGGCACACCCCGCGGCGTAGGTGGCCGTCTCGATCCCCAGTATCAGCATGGCGTTGAGTCCTCATCTGCGATCCACGGCGCCAGAGCCGCGCGCAGCGCCCGATCGCGTGCCGCCCAGGATCCCACCGTCTCGATCTCGATCAACCGGTCGTCATCTCCTTCGGCGAGGTGGATCCGGACTTCGAGTCGATCAGCCCCGAGCAACGGGGCGATGGTGTCTCCCCACTCGATCACCGTGACGGCATCGCCGTCGAGCAGTTCGCTGAGCCCCAGGTCGGCCACCTCGTCGATGCCGAGTCGGTACACGTCGAGGTGGAACAGGCTCAGGCGCCCCTCGTAGCTGCGGACCAGGGTGAAGGTGGGGCTGGTGATCTGCTCGTCCACTCCGAGACCCCGGCCGAACCCCTGCGTGAAGGTGGTCTTGCCCGCGCCCAGGTCTCCCGACAGAAGGAGGAGATCCCGCGGACGCACCATCTCGGCCACCGCTGCGGCGAGTTGTGCGGTCTCCGCTGCGGCAGCGGTCCGGGTGAGAATCACCCGGTCACGATACCGACCGCTGCGAACCAGCCGATACGGCCTCCTATCGTGGGACACGATGCGAAACCGCTCTACACTCCGCCGGCTTCGGCGACTGGTTCTGCCCGTGGCGGTCGCCCTGACACTCGTGTCGGGGGTGCCTGTGGCCGCACAGTCCACCTATGTGTCCCTCGACGTGCGAACGACACCGGCCCAGCCCCAACCCGGCGACGACGTGACGGTGACCGTGAGGGTCTCGGAGTGCCCGCCCGGAGCGACCCTCGTGGAGGTGCTCCTCTCCAGCAGCAGTTCCCAGAGCACCACTGCCGCGCTGATGGCCGAGTCACTTGCGCGCACGTCGCTGCTGTGGCGCACGAAGGCGGTGATAGAGCTTCCCGACGCCATCGAAGGGTGGTACGGGGTGCGCGTGCAGTGCGGAACCTTCGTGCCCGACCACGTGCCCATGGCGAACACGTACTTCGCGGTGGGCGCGAACCCCACCAAGGAGATACACCTCTCGGGCACCGAGGTGGAGGAGGGCAAGACCCTCACCTTGTCGGGCAACGGCTGTCCCGGCAGCACCGTGGAATACGAGGTGCAGCAGTACACCGGCCGTGCCGGCACCTTCGTCCCCACCGGCACCATCGCGGTCGGCCCGGGCGGGCTGTGGTCGGGCGAGATCCCCTTCAGCATGGGGCTGACCTATGGGTTGGCCAACGTGGAGGCGCGCTGCACGATCCTCAACCGCTACGGCGAGTCGGTCTACATCTCCTACGGCCGGCCGCTGGAGGTGAGGGTGCTGCGGGCAGCCGAGTGAGCGCCCCTCAGGCCCGGAGGTGGTGTCGGGGCAGTCGCGTGCTCAGCCGTGTCACGATCTCGTAGGGGATGGTGCCAAGGCGCGCCGCCCACTCCGCGGGGTCGACCCGCTCGTCGCCCTGGGTGCCCAACAACACCACCTCGTCGCCCACCGACACGGAATCCGAACCGCAGTCCACCATCAGGTGGTCCATCGTCACCGCTCCCACGATGCGTCGTCGCCGGCCGCCGATCAACACCTCGCCGACGCCGAAGCCGAGACCGCGATCCACGCCGTCCGCATAGCCGATCGGCACGGTGGCCACGTTGCGATCCGTCGATGCAGCGTCGCCCAGCCCGTAGCTGAGCCCCTCCCCGACGGGAAGCTCCGCTACCCGCGCGACCGCCGAGCGAAGGGTGAGCACGGGTCGGAGCGGGACCAGGGGCGCTACCGCGCCGCTCGGTGCGATCCCGTAGGCGGCGATGCCGCAGCGCACCATGTCGTATCGGGAACGCGGGTGGGCGATGGCGCCTGCGGAGTTGGCGGCGTGTCGACGGGGGACGGATCCGCCCGAAGCGGCGAACTCGCCGGCGACCCGGTCGAAGAGGTCCAACTGTTCGGCGGTCTCGGGGCGCGCCGGGTCGTCTGCCACCGCGAGGTGGGTCCACACGCCGCCCAGCCGAAGCGCCCGCGACTCCTCGACGGCGCGCAGCAGACCGAGGGCGTCGGCAGGGGTCGCGCCGTAGCGGTGCATCCCGGTGTCCAGCTTCACCTCGACGCGCGCAACCCGACCCTCGATCGCGGCCGCCTCCTCCACCAGTCCGAGCGCGTCGCTCGACCAGATCGTGACGGACATGTCACCGCGCACGGCGTCTCGAGCGGCGTGGAGGCTCCAGGGCTCCACGAGCAACAGGACCGGCACTGCCACCGCCGCGTCGCGCAGCTCCAACGCCTCGTCCACGGTGGCCACGGCGAGCTCGTCGGCCCCCGCCGAGACGGCAGCCTGCGCCACCTCCACCGCTCCGTGGCCGTAGCCACCGGCTTTGACCACCACACAGCAGGTCGCCGGCGCCGCGATCCGCCGCAGCTCCGCGACGTTCGCCTCGATCGCAGCCAGATCGACCTCCGCGACGGTAGGTCGCCGCAACGACGGCCTCACCCGAGGGCCTCCACACAACCCGCCCACGCGGCGGGAAGCAGCTCGGGCAGGTCTCCCGCCACGAACCCGACGGTGCGGTCCGACCGACTGGCCGCACGACCGTGGAGGTGCGCGGCCGCCGCCGCCGACTCGAAGGCGCTCAAACCCCTCGCCAACAACGCACCGACCAGACCCGCCAGCACGTCGCCGGTGCCGGCGGTGGCGAGCCTCGCATCACCTGAGACCACGAGAGCCGCTCGACCGTCGGGATGTGCGACGACGGTTGTGGGACCTTTGAGGAGCACCACTGCCGCCCGGGCCGCGGCCAGCCGTCGAGCCGCGTCGATGCGGTCGGCGCCGGGCGGCCGGCCCGTGAGGAACGCATACTCGCCGTCGTGTGGGGTCAGGACGCTGGGGCGGTCCGTGGGCATCGCTGCGTCGTCGTCTGCGAGGCACCACAACGCGTCACCGTCCAACACGAGCGGTTTCGGACACGTCGCGGCGATCCTCACCACCGCGTCGCGAGTGGCGGCCTGTCGGCCCAGCCCCGGACCCACCACCACCGCGCCGAAGCGGGCGGCACCTTCGACCACCACACGATCCCACCCGACCAACGGCAGCGGCTCCTGCACCACCTCGACCGGCGCGCGGGGCTCGGTGGCGCCGGGGACGGCGAGGCGCACATAAGACCCTCCTCCCCTCGCCGCGCCCCGCGCGGCGAGGACGGCAGCGCCTCCCATGCCGGGCGACCCGGCCACGATCCACACCGCGTGGCGCCACTTGTGATCATCCGGCGACACAGCCGGCAGCCAACCCCCGACCGTCTCGTCGGTCACAAGCCCTGTCGCGGACTGCGCCGGCAGACCGATGTCGGCCACCTCGACACGACCCGCGAGTCGCCGGCCGTCGGCGAAGACCAGCCCCGGTTTCAGCGCGGCGAAGCTCACCGTGGCGACTGCTCGAAGCGGCCGTCCCGCGGCGATGCCGGTGAGTCCATCGACGCCGGAGGGGATGTCGACGGCGAGCACCGGCGCATCCACCTGCGGCGCCACGAACTCGCCCCGCAAGCCGGTGCCGAACGCCGCGTCGATCACCAGGTCCACCCCGTCGATCCGCTCCGGCAGGCGATCGGTGTCATACACCTGCACCCCCACGCCACCGCGTCGAAGGCGTCGAGTCGCGACCCGTCCGTCGGCGCCGTTGTTGCCCGGCCCACAGATCACCGCCACACGACGGCCGTAACGCCCTCCCAACAGGTCGATCGCCGCACGTTCGACGGCCGCTCCCGCCCGCTCGACCAGCACCTCGGTCGCGTCGGCGGCCTCGGCGTCGATGCGGCGCATCTCCTCGGGTGTCACAACCGGCAGCACCGTTGGAGTCTCGCACCCTCAACCGCTGGACGCGACAGCCACCACGACCGCGGCTGCCACCCCGCCGTCGTGGGTCAGGCTCACCAGCCACCGTCGCACACCACGGTCCGCCGCAGCTGTGGCCGCTGTGGCGTGGAGCCGGATCGCCGGGGGACTCCCGCCGCCTCCGGTCACTTCGATCTCCCGCAGCGGCAGGTCGAATATGCCCAGACCCAACGCCTTGAGCACCGCCTCCTTCGCCGCGAACCTCGCTGCCAGCGACGGGGCAGGGTCCTCTGGTCGAGCCCGGGCCAGCTCCGACTCGGTGAAGTACCGCGGGCCGAACCCCTCGGTCCGCCCGAGGGCCCGCCGCATCCGTTCGATGTCCACCACGTCGATGCCCACGCCCACAACACCCGGCTGGTGGCCCAGCTCGGCGGGAGCCTCGATCACGACCGCCAGCGGTTCGCGAGGTCCCAGATGGGTTCACACAACAGGTCCACCGTGGGCTGTTCGGCCAGCAGATCCTCGCGGAAGACGTCCTCGGTCTCGGTCACATGGTCACGCAGGGCCTGGTAGCGCCGGCGATACCCCGAGAGCACGCCACGGGCGACGGTTGCGCCGAGACGATCGTGGAGGCGCAGGTGCAACAGCGTCAGCCCGGTGGTCTCGCTGTCCTTCGTCTCGGGGACGATCAGCACCAGACGGCCGTCGCTTCTACCCTGCGCGACCATCAGCTCCTGTTCGCGCGCAACCAGGTGCTTGGTGCCGCGAAGCCTCGGATCACGCTCGGCTCGCGACACCAGGTTCGCCGCTATCCCGGCCCGGTCGACCACCACCACGGTCGGATCCTCACCATCGGGGTCCTCCACGCGGTAGCGGGTCGAACCCAACACTTCGACAACCGCCGGATCGAGATCCGCCAGCGAACGCAACGTGGCGTAGCTGAGCCGGTCCCTCGGCGCTCCCGCCGACAACGTCGCCGCAACGAGTCCCACGTGCAGCAGTGATTCGTCGGAACGACTGATGCCGACGGTGACGGTCTTGGCCTGGTGTTTGATCGCGTCGATCGGCCGGGTGAGCTCCTCGATCGCCGCGGTCAATCCTGCGGTGAGGTCGTCGAGCACCACCCCGGGGGTGCCGACCTTGCCGAACTCGGCCTGGTAGGAGGCGAGGCCGCTGATGCCTGTGGCGTATCGGAACAGCGACGCGACCCGAACCGCTGTTGCGGCTTCGAGGTGCCCGTTGTAGGCACCCGCCCGCAACGAGTCCAGGAACGTGGCGGCCAGGGGCTGGAGTTCGTGTTGCACCGCGTCCAAGACGGCTCGGGTGACCGGCTCCTCGGCGTCGAGTTGTCCCGCCACGCGCTCGATGACACCTCGTGCCTCACGAAGGGGGTTCGCCTGGGCGTCGATGGCCAGCGCGGCCTCGTAGCCGAAGAGGTGGCCCACCATCGACGAGAGCACGAAGGCCACCCGCGGATCGGTCTCGGGAACCGCGATCACGTGTAGGGCCGCGCCGTAGGGCTGCTCGCCCTCGGTGGCGATCACTATCGGGGCCGCCTTGTGGGCACGGTAGATGGCGATCTCCTTGCCCACGTCGGCTGCGATGGAACCACCGAGGCCCGCCGCGCACACCAGGATGAGCGGCTCGGAGGACAGGTCGATGTGCTTCTTGTCCTCGGTGGCGTCACAGGCGATCGACTTGTAGCAGAGCTCGGAGAGCTTTATCCGGACCTCTCGCGCCGCGATCGAGTTCGCTCCGTTGCCCACGATCGCCCAGTAGCGGCGGGAGGGGGCGAACCGCTGAGCGGCAACTGCGACGTCCTCGCGCCGCCCGAGGACCTCCACCATCCGCTCGGGCAGCTCACGCAACGCCCGCAACAGGTGCTGCTCGTCGGGGGCCGAAGCCTTCACGCCACCGTCGACCAGTTCCGAGATCGCGTACGCGAGGAGCATGCCGGCCGCGATCTGGGCGTAGAACGCCTTGGTGGACGCCACACTCATCTCCACGTCGCGACCGTCGGATGTGTAGAGCACCCCGTCGGACTTGTCGCACAGGTCGCTGTTGCGGCGGTTCACCACCGCTATCACCCGTGCGCCGCGTGACCGGGCCAGGTCGACGGTGCGGTTGGTGTCAGTGGTCGTGCCGGACTGGCTGATGGCCACCACGAGCGTGTCGGACATGTCCGCCCGAAGGCGGAAGCCCGACAACTCGGTCGCCAACACCGCCTCCACACGCACCGCGGTCTGCTCCAGCAGGCGGTCGAGCGCCGCCACCAGACCGTGGCCGGCCGCGGCCGCGGTTCCCTGGCCGATGACGAGCACGCGCTGGATGGTCCCGTCGACCAATGGCGTGGAGATCTCCGGTGGCAGGGTTGCGGCGCCCAGCATCACAGCCAGCTCACCGTCGTGTTCCACGAGCTTGCCGCGAAGCGTCTTGCGGAAGCCGCCGGGGGCGTCGCTGATCTCCTTCAGCAGGAAGTGGGGAAAGCTGCCGCGGTCGATGTCGCGGGTGGTGATCTCGGCCTGCACAACCTCCTGGGCCGACACCGGCAGTTCGGTCCCGTCATAGGACCATCGACGGATCGAGCCGAGATCACCGGCATGGCCCGCGTCGAGCGCCACGATCTGACCGCGGGAGGCGGTGGGGTTGGTCGGGTCGGACGGACACTCGCCGTCCATCCGCAGGTACTCGTCGGCGTCCTCGACCACCCCGTAGGGCTCGCTGGCCACCAGGTAGGCGTCGTCCGCGAGACCCACGTAGAGGGCCTGGCCGCTTCCGCGTAGGGCCAGGAGGATGCGTCCCGGCTCGGTGGAGGACACCGCGCCGATGGCAACCGACCCGTCGAGGACCCGGACGGTCTCACGGAAGGCCTCCACCGTTTCGAGACCTTCCTCGATCCGGCGGGCCATCACGGCCGGGATCACCTTGGCGTCGGTGGTGATCGTCGCCGGAAGCTGCATCTCCTCGGCCGCTATCAGATCCGCGAAGTTGTCCACGTCGCCGTTGAGCACCGCCGTGACGAAGGGCAGCGGATCACGGCCGATCTCCTCGGAGGACTGCGGGTGGGCGTTGGACTCCGAGATGATCCCCACCGACGCCCACCGGGTGTGGCCCAACACCACCGCTTCGGCCGTGGGGGCCGCTAGCGCTGCCCTCAACAGCTCGTCGGAGCGGATGGCGTTGCGCAGGACGGCGGTGTTGTCGCCGAGCTCGCCGATCTCGGCGGCGGCCTTGTACACGAAGACGAGCGCGTCGCACGCCACCTGCACCGAGCCCGACACGAACAACGGATCACGACGCGCGGCGAGAGCCGATGCAACCTTGTCGTCCGTGAGGTCGAGGCCGTGGCGCCAGATGACGATCTCCACGCCTGCGGAGTCGCGGCCCCTCACCTCGAGGCGATCCAGCGAGGAGAGCGCCTGGTAGATGCTGAAGCCCACCGCCATCGCCGCGTCGCCGGCATCGGGGCCAACCAGATCGTCGACCTCCCTCGCAGCCCGGAGCCGGTCCCGACCGATGGCCCACGTGGCGTCCTTCAGTCGCGCCAGCTCCGCGTTCAAAGCCTCCAGCTCACCGTCGTCGCGGGAGGCCATGGGGTCGTCGAGCAGCGCTTCGCAACCCGCGATCCAACGGTCGATCCGCGCCACGGCGGCGTCGACGCGCGACGCGGCCGGAGGATCGTGCAGCAACGAGACCAGTCCGTCCAGGCCGCGCAGGTCGGCGTCGACCCTGACGAGCTCCGAAGCCACGTCGTGGAGCGAACCTCCGGGGCGGGCGAGCATCTTGGCGGGTTCCTCCGCCTCCAACAGGGCACAGACGGCGTCGAGGCGTTCGGCCCTGGACCCGATGTCGATGACCGCGCCCGAGTGCGGCCGCCGAAGCACCGCAATGATTCCGCACATCGTCTTCTCCCCGAGATCCAAGCGGCCAGATCAGTGTAAGGAACGCACTCCCGAACGACTAGCCGAGTCGTCCCAAGGGACGGTTGTCGCCGATGACTCGGCACACCCCACGAACTTGCGCACGTTTCCGTCGCCAGAGGCCGGATCCGTACGCAAGTTCGGCGAGAGGCCGGACCCACATGCCTCAAACCGCTCCGTTGTCAGCCTCCCCACCCCTTGGAACCACTCGTCCAGTTCAGGAGGCCGCCTCGACCGCAGCGACGAGCTCCTCGGCCACATCCGCCGCGACGGCCTCGTCGGTCGCCTCCACCATCACCCGGACGAGGGGCTCGGTTCCGCTCTCCCGTACCAGCACGCGCCCGGCCGCACCGAGACGTTCGCGGGCGCGCTCGATCTCGGGTTCGAGCCTGCCCACCAGCCCGGGGTCACGCTCCGGAAGTCGCACGTTGCGCAACACCTGCGGAAGACGGGTCATGGCCGCATCGGCGAGCGCAGACAACGAGATCCCGCTGCGAACCACCACATCCGATATGAGAACCGCGCTCAACACCCCGTCGCCGGTGGTGGCCAGATCACGGAAGATCAGGTGACCCGACTGCTCGCCACCGAGGGACAGCCCGTCGCGGTCGAGGGCTTCGAGAACGAACCGGTCGCCCACTGCCGTCTCCACCAGGCCTATTCCCGCTGCTGCCATCCCGAGTCGGAAACCGAGGTTCGACATGACCGTCACCACCACCGAGTCGCCGCGGAGACGGCCCCGGCGCTTCAGGTCGAGCGCCGCTACCGCGATGAGCTGATCGCCGTCTATGAGCCGCCCCGCCGCGTCGACTGCCAGCACACGGTCGGCGTCGCCGTCGAACGCGAAGCCCAGCTGCGCCCCCCGTTCCACCACCGCGTCGCTCAGGTCCTCGGGATGGGTCGACCCACAGCGGTCGTTGATGTTGAGACCGTCCGGGTTGGCGTGCAGCACGTGGACCGACGCACCCAGCGCCTCGAACACCTCGGGGGCGATGCCCGATGCCGCGCCGTTGGCGCAGTCCAACACGACTTCGAGCCCATCGAGGCGACGGCCTTCGAGAGCGTCGAGCAGCATCGACCGGTACCGACCCATGCCCCCGGCGTCGGAGTGGATCGACCCGAGCGCCGCGCCCGTGATCCCGCGTCCGATCCCGCCGCCGGCGCGAACCTCCTCGATCGTCTCCTCGACTCGGCGCTGGAGCTCATCGGAGAGCTTGGTGCCTCCGGGGCCGAACACCTTGATGCCGTTGTCGGGCGCAGCGTTGTGCGACGCCGAGATGACGACGCCCACCAGCGAGTCTGCGGCCCCAAGCGCGGCCACCGCGGGCGTGGGCACGACACCCAACAGAGTCACCCCGACACCTTCGGCACAGATCCCCGCGGCCAGCGCCGCCTCGATCATCGACCCTGAGCGTCTGGTGTCACGCCCGATGAGGACGGTGGGGCCTCCCAGGACGCGCGCAGTGGCGCGGCCGATTGCGAGGCAGAGCTCGGGGGTGAGCTCTGCGTTCGCGAGACCGCGAATGCCGTCGGTCCCGAACCGCATGGCGGGGACTCAGCGCTTGGAGTACTGCGGCGCCTTGCGGGCCTTCTTCAGGCCGTACTTCTTCGACTCCTTCTCGCGGGCGTCGCGGGTGAGGAAGCCGGCCTTCTTCAGATCGGGCCGCAGCTCGCCGTCGAGGGCGACGAGAGCACGGGCGATTCCCAGGCGCAGGGCGCCCGCCTGGCCGGTGGGGCCGCCGCCGTGGATGGTGGCATCGATGTCGTATGCCTCGGTCAGCTCGGTTGCGGTGAGCGGCTCGGTGAGGATCATCCGGTGCGTGTCGTTCGGGAAGTAGTTCTCGAGCGGCCGCTTGTTGACGGTGATGGTTCCGTTGCCTGGGCGAACCCGGACTCTGGCGACGGCGCGCTTGCGGCGACCTGTGGACTGGACGAGCGGAAGTGGCATGGAAAGGAGGCTCCGTTATGCGCCGGCGCGGTCGCGGGCGTGATCGATTGTGAGGTCGGCGGGCTTCTGGCCCTGGTGAGGATGGGTGGGTCCTGCGTAGACCTTCAACTTCCTCAGCATCTGACGGCCCAGCCGGTTCTTCGGCAGCATGCCCCGGATGGAACGCCGCACCGCCTCTTCCGGCTTGGATGCCAGAAGGTCCGCGTAGCTGGTGGAGCGTAGGCCGCCCGGATAGCCGGAGTGACGGTGCACCTGCTTGGCAGCGGCCTTACCGGCGGTCAGGACCACCTTGTCGGCGTTCACGATGATGACGTGATCGCCGGTGTCGAGGTGCGGGGTGTAGGTGGGCTTGTGCTTGCCTCGCAGGACGCGGGCCACCTCGGTGGCGAGCCGGCCCAACACCAGGCCCTCGGCATCGACCACGTACCACCCGCGCTCGATCTCTGCTGCTTTCGGGGAGTAGGTACGCACGCGGGAGCCTTCTGTGAGTCAGATGTGGTGTTCGCGCCACGGCGGGACCGCGAGGGGGCGCGAACGCAACGTGCAACGTTATCGGCCTCCGCTTTTCCCCAGCAAGTGGGGCCGGGTTTCAGTCGCCGTAGCCCACGTCCCACAGCATCAGACCGCGGGGTGGCGCGATCGTGTGGACCGCGGCGCGGTCCACAGCAGCCAGCACCGTGGGAACCGAATCGGGTTCCACACGTCCCCGCCCCACGTCCACCAACAGGCCAACGATCGAGCGCACCATCTGGTGGCAGAAGGCCGTGGCCCGGATCTCGAAGTGGAGCCGGTCGTCGCCGTCTTCGTGCCAGGCGGCGTCGAGCACTCGTCGGACCGTCGACGGCGCCGTGGCGGCGGCGGGTACCGCTTTGGGGGCGCGGCAGAACGAAGCGAAGTCGTGGGTCCCGACGAGCTGCGCGGCCGCCACGTTCATCCGCTCCAGATCGAGGGTCCGGCCGACGGCCCAGCACGTCGTCCGATCGAAGGGACTGGCCACGGCGCCGGTCCGCACGAAATAGCGGTAGCGGCGCCACCGGGCGGAGAAGCGGGCGTTGAAGTCATCGTCTGTGACCTCCGCCGATACCAGGATCACAGACCCGCCGCTGAGGCTCTGGATCGACCGCTGTAGCCGGCGCTCGTCGAGCCGACCCATAGGTGCGTCGAAGGAGATCACCTGAGCGCGGGCGTGAACACCGCGGTCGGTCCGCCCAGCCGCTGTAATCCGTATCTCGGCCCTTAGGGCGCGGCTCAGATGATCCTCGAGGAACGCGGCGACAGTGGGATAGGGGTCGTTGCGCGCGAAGCCGTGGAAGTCCGTGCCGTCGTATGCGACGACCGCCCGGATGCGTTCGGTCCCCGAGTCGATGCCGGTCAGTCGGAGACGAGCTCGATGCGCGCCATCGGCGCGTTGTCACCCTGGCGTGGCCCGAGCTTGAGGATTCGGGTGTACCCGCCCGGACGCGACGCGAAGCGGGGCCCGACCTCGTCCATGAGCTTGGCCGCGATCTCCTGGTCGCCGAGGTAGGCGAGGATCTGGCGGTGATTGTGAAGGCCGCCCTTGCGAGCCTTGGTGATGACCTTCTCGGCAATGGGTCGCAGCGCCTTGGCCTTCGCCTCGGTGGTGACGATCCCTTCGGCCGCGATCAGCGACGACACGAGGTTCGCCATCATCAGGCGCTGGTGTGCAGCGTTGCCCCCGAAACGGGGACCCTTCTTGGGAGTGCCTTGCATGGTGGACCTCGTCAGTTCCGACCGCGGAGGGTGAGTCCGCGCTCGTCGAGCTTCTCGGTGACCTCGTCGAGGGACTTCTGGCCGAAGTTGGTGATGGCCAACAGGTCGTCCTCGGACTTGAGCAGCAGTTCGCCGACCGTGTTCACCTGGGCTCGCTTGAGGCAGTTGCGCGGGCGCTCGGACAGATCGAGATCTTCGATGGGCAGGTCGAGATCGGGCGAGGACGACGCCGGCGCACCCACATCTCCCAGCTCCAGACCCTGGGGCTCGTCGCTCATGTTCTCGACGAGCTCGACCAACGACTTCAGCGTGGCACCGGCCGACGCAAGCGCCTCGCGCGGCGTGATGGAACCGTCGGTCTCGATGTCGAGCACGAGACGGTCGAAGTTGGTGGACTGCTCCACGCGGGTGGGCTCGACGCTGAAGCTGACCCGGCGCACCGGCGAGAAGATCGAGTCGACGGGGATGACCCCGATTGTGGTGGATGCACGCCCGGCGTCGGCCGCCAGGTATCCCCGACCACGCTCCACGGTGAGGTCGATGGCCAGGCGGCCCTTCGCGTTGAGGGTTGCCAGGTGCAGATCGGAGTTGAGCACTTCGACATCGGCGGTGGTCTGGATGTCGGCCGCGGTGACCTCGGCGGGACCCCGCACGTCGAGGCGCAGCGTGACGGCCTCGTCGGAGTGCGACTCCAACACCACGTCCTTCAAGTTGAGGATGACGTCGGTGACGTCCTCGGTGACCCCGGCGATGGTGTCGAACTCGTGGAGAGCGTCGTCGAAGCGCACCTGGGTGATCGCCGCGCCTGGGATGGACGACAGCAGCGTCCGGCGCAGCGAGTTGCCGATGGTGTGTCCGAAGCCCGGCTCGAGCGGGCTGACGGCGAAGCGCTGACGGTTGCCGCCCTCGTCGTCGATGGCTTCGACGGTTGGGCGTTGGATGACCAACATTTGGGCTGTACCTCGTTCTTCGGGGCGGTTACTTCGAGTAGAGCTCGACGATGAGCTGTTCGCGCACAGGTGTGTCGATCTGTTCGCGGAGGGGCAGTTCGCGGATGGTCGCCTCGAAGCCACCGTCCGCCCTTTCGATCCAGGCAGGGGCGCTGCGACCGAGCGCGTCCATGTTCCACTGCACGGTGACGTTGCCCCGCGCCTTGTCACGGAGGCGGACGACGTCGCCCTTTCGAACCCGGAAGCTGGGGATGTCGACCCGGCGGCCGTTCACATCGACATGGCCGTGGTTGACGAACTGGCGGGCCTGGGGTCGGGTTGCGGCCCAACCGGCGCGGTAGACGATGTTGTCGAGGCGCAGCTCGCAGTAGCGCAGCAGGTTCTCGCCGGTGACGCCGGGGCGGCGTGAGGCCTCGGCGTAGAGGTTGCGGAACTGCTTCTCGGAGAAGCCGTAGGTGAAGCGGGCCTTCTGCTTCTCCTGGAGCTGGAGCAGGTACTCGCTGACGTTTCCACGGCGCCGCGTGCGGCCGTGCTCGCCCGGCGGGTACGGGCGCTTCTCCATGGCGATGTTCTCGCCCTTGGTTCCCCAGATGTTGGTGCCGAGGCGGCGTGAGACGCGTGCCTTCGGGCCTGTGTAGCGGGACATCTCGACTACATCCTCCGACGCTTGGGGGGGCGGCACCCGTTGTGGGGAACCGGTGTCACGTCCTTGATGCCCGTGACCTCGATGCCCACATTCTGTATCGAACGAATGGCGGTCTCCCGACCTGAGCCGGGGCCCTTGACGACCACGTCGACCTTCCGGACACCGTGCTCCATCGCCCTGCGTGCGGCCTGCTCGGCAGCCATCTGCGCCGCGAACGGCGTGGACTTGCGGGAACCCTTGAACCCGACGTTGCCCGCCGAGGCCCAGGAGATGACGTTGCCCTCCAGGTCGGAGATCGACACGATCGTGTTGTTGAAGGAGCTCTTGATGTGCACCACTCCATGGGTGACGTTCTTGCGTTCCTTCTTGCGGGGACGACGGCCCCCTGCTGGCGGCTTGGCCATTACTTCCTGACCTTCTTCTTCCCGGCGACAGTCTTCTTCGGGCCCTTGCGTGTTCGGGCGTTGGTGTGGGTGCGCTGGCCACGCACGGGCAGACCGCGCCGGTGGCGCAGGCCCTGGTAGCAGCCGATCTCCATCTTGCGCTTGATGTTCTGGGAGACCTCACGGCGTAGGTCGCCCTCCACCTTGAGGTGCTCGTCGATGTGCGCACGCAGGCGGTTGACCTCGGCGTCGGTGAGGTCACGGACCCGGGTGGAGGGGTCGATCCCGGTCGCGTCGCAGATCTGCTCGGAGACGGACCGGCCGATGCCGTAGATGTAGGTGAGGGAGACGACGAGCCGCTTCTCGCGCGGGATGTCGACGCCGGAGATTCGTGCCATGGATGGTGTGGTTCCTTCCTCAGCCCTGGCGCTGCTTGTGTCGGGGGTTGTCGCAGATGACCTGCACGCGACCATGCCGCCGGATCACCCGGCACTTCTCACACATCTTCTTGACGCTCGGTCGGACCTTCATGATTGCTCTCTGCTCGTCTCCGCTCGGCGGCGCTCGCCGCGGAGATCATTTGTATCGATATGTGATACGGCCTCTGCTGAGGTCGTAGGGGGTGAGCTCAACCTGAACCTTGTCCCCCGGCAGGATTCGGATGTAGTGCATCCGCATCTTGCCGGAGATATGGGCCAACACCTTGTGGCCGTTTTCGAGTTCGACCCGGAACATCGCGTTCGGGAGAGGCTCGATGACCGTCCCTTCGAGGACGATTGCGTCTTCTTTGGGCTTGGGCAGGGCGAACTCCTCCTGCGGAGTTGGATGGGGTGAACTCGAACCGGCCCGTCACGCGACGCGAGTCGGCGCAAGCCAGCGGAAGAGGTTACCGATTCCGAACACCGTCAGCCAAACCGGCGCCTCAGAGGTGATGACGTTCATCGACGGTGGCGATCAGCGATGCCGTGACCACGTCGGGAGCGTCGTTGCCGTCGACTGTCGCCAGCTTGTCGCGCTCCTCGAACCAGGCGATGAGCGGAGCGGTCTGCCGCTGGTAGGTGTCGAGCCGTTCACGGACCGCCTCGGCGGTGTCGTCGGCCCGCTGGACCACCTCGCCACCGCAACGGTCACAGACCCCCGCCACCGCGGGTGGCTGTTGCACCGAGTAGATGTGGCTGCTGTCGGAGGCACACACGCGACGACTCGAGATGCGCTCGATCACGACGCTCTCGGGAACGTCCAGGTTGATCGCGAGCGTGAAGGGCGCGTCGCCGCTGACCGCGGCGAGGGCTTCGGCCTGACCGGGCGTGCGCGGGTAGCCGTCGAGCAGCCACCCGCCGCGGGCGTCGTGTTGGGCCAACCGCTCGGCCACCAGGCCGACCATGATGTCGTCGGGCAACAGCTTGCCGGCGTCCATGTACTCCTTGGCCTTGAGCCCGAACTCGGTTCCGTCACGCACCGCCGCGCGCAACATGTCGCCGGTGGAGATGTGGGGCACGCCGTAGTGGGCGGCGAGGCGCGCGCACTGCGTGCCCTTCCCGGCCCCTTGGCGTCCGAACACGACCAGCCGAACCCCGTCGGTCACAGCTTCAGGAACCCCTCGTAGTTCCTCATCATGAGCTGACCGTCGATCTGCTTCATGGTCTCCAGCGCCACACCCACTGCGATGAGCAGGGACACGCCGCCGAAGTCGGTGCCAATGCCGGCGCTGGTGGTGCTCAGGAGGTTGGCCAGCAGGATTGCAGGGACCAACGCGATCGCCATCACGAAGAGCGCGCCGGGCACGGTGATGCGGTTGAGGACCTTCGCGAGGTACCTCTCGGTCTGGGGACCGGGACGGATGCCGGGGATGAACCCGCCTTGCTTGCGCAGGTTGTCGGCCTGTTGCACCGGGTCGAACTGGATGGTCGTGTAGAAGAACGAGAACCCGAAGATCAGCAGGCCGAAGAACACCAGGTAGTAGGGGCTGGTGCCGCTGGTCAGGTGGTCGTTGATCCACTTCTGCCACGTCTTGCCCCACCCGTCGGCCGGCAGGACCTGGCTCAACAGCACGGGAAGGTTCAACACTGCCGAGGCGAAGATGATGGGGATGACGCCGGCCATGTTCACCTTCAGAGGGATGTAGGTGCTCTGGCCTCCGTACTGCTTGCGACCCACCACCCGTTTCGCGAACTGCACGGGGATCCGCCGCTGGCCCTGCTCCATGAAGACGATGAAGCTCAGCATCACCAACATGATCGCGATCAACAACGCGATCCCGCCCCAGCCGTCGGAGGACTTGATCGACGTGAAGGTGCCGGGGAGGGTGGAGACGACGGACGCGAAGATGATCAACGACATGCCGTTGCCGATGCCCCGCTGGGTGATGGCCTCGCCCATCCACATCAGCAGCGCGGACCCCGCGGTGAGGGTCAGGACGATGAGCGACACACGCATGAAGTTGAAGTTCGGCACCAGGTCGAGGTTCTGGGTGTCACCGGAGGTGAATCCACCGCCTTGGCGGTGGAACACGTATACGAGGCCGGTGGACTGGATCAGCGAGATGCCAATGGTCACGTAGCGGGTCCACTGGGTGATCTTGCGCTGGCCGACCGCTCCCTGCTCCTGCCACTCCTGAAGGCGCGGGATGACCACGGTGAGGATCTGCATGATGATCGACGACGTGATGTAGGGCATGATCCCCAGCGCGAACACGGCGAAGTTCGTGAGTGCCTTGCCGGAGAACAGCGTGAGGAAGCCCAAAACGCCGCCGGCCTTGGCCTGTTCCTTGATCGTGGTGACCGCGTTCTGGTCGATCCCGGGGACCATGACGTAGGACCCGACCCGGTACAGGACGAGCATCCCGAGGGTGAAGAGGATCTTGTTGCGAAGATCCGGGATCTTCGTGATCGTCCGGAGGGACTTGAACACAGCAGCGCTCCCGGGTCGGTGAGAGGTTGTCGTACGTTACCGGCGAAAGGCCGTGAACCGGTTCAGCGGTTGGTGTGGGCGCTGCCGTGGAACGCGGGGCGGACCTTGAACGGCAACTCGACCTGGGTGGTGGTGCCGCCCTTCGCCTCGATCGCCGCGACCGCAGCCTTGGAGAACCCGTGTGCCGACACATTCACCGCACGGCTCAGCTCCCCGCGCCCCAACACCTTCACGAGAGCGCCCTTCGAGATGAGCCCCTGGGCCAGGAGCGTCTCGGGGGTCACCTCGGTGAGGCCCGAGGCCTCGATTGTGTCGAGGTTCACGGCCTGATACTCGACGCGGAAGGGGTTGTTGAAGCCGCGCAGCTTCGGCACCCGCATGTTCATGGGGAGCTGGCCACCCTCGAAGCTCACGGGGATGGTGTCGCGTGCCTTCTGGCCCTTGGTGCCACGGCCGGCGGTCTTGCCGCCCTTGCCGGCGATGCCGCGGCCGACGCGCTTGCGGCGGCGCTTGGCTCCTTCGGCGGGCTTGAGATCGTGGATCTTCATGTTCGTCCTTAGTCGATCGGGCTCAGTCGAGCTCGCGGACCGAAACCAGGTGCGGGACCTTGTTGATCTGACCGCGGATGTCGGGGGTGTCGGCCAGCACGTTGGACTTGCCGATGCGACCAAGGCCCAACGCGCGCAACGTGCCGCGCTGCTTGGGCTTGGTGCCGATGGCTGAGCGCACCTGGGTGACTTCCAGTTGGGCCATCATCGCACCTCGGTGGGCTCGGGCGCGGGGCCGCGCTCGGATTCGCGATACGCGGCGAGGAGACCCTTGGGCACGAACTCCTCGGGATCCAGACCGCGCAGTCGGGCGATCTCGTCGGGACGACGCAGCGCCTTGAGGCCTTCGATGGTGGCCCGGGCCACGTTGATGTAGTTGGACGAGCCGAGCGACTTGCACAACACGTCGTGGATGCCGGCCTCCTCCAAGATGGCCCGCGCGGCGCCGCCCGCGATCACGCCGGTACCCGGCGCTGCGGGGCGCAGCATCACGCGACCGGCGCCCAACACACCCATGACCGGGTGGATGATGGTTGTGCCGGCGAGGGGAACCGAGAACAGGTTCTTGCGTGCCTCTTCGGTGCCCTTCTGGATGGCCAGGGGCACCTCCTTGGCCTTGCCGTAACCCAGGCCGACCCGGCCCGCGCCGTCGCCGATGACCACGAGCGCTGTGAAGGAGAAGCGCCGGCCGCCCTTGACGACCTTCGCGACCCGGTTGATGTTGATGACACGCGAATCGCGCAGCTGTGCGTCACCTTCATGCGTTGCCATCAGAACTCCAGTCCAGCTTCTCGGGCCGCGTCGGCCACCGCGGCCACTCGGCCGTGATACAGGTTGCCTCCACGATCGAACACCACCGCGGTGACGCCGGCCTCCTTTGCCCGCTCGGCCACACGTTGGCCCACCTTTGCCGCAGCCACCGTCGAAGCGGCGCCACTGCGGAGGTCGGCCTCGAGGGTCGATGCCGCGGCGAGAGTTCGCCGGCTGTCGTCGTCGATGACCTGTACCACGATGTGGCGGTTCGACCGGAACACCGCGAGGCGCGGCCGGGTTGCCGTGCCATGCACGCTGCGGCGGACCCGCGCGTGGCGGCGGATGCGGAGGTCCCGCTTCTGCTTCGCCTTGTCGGTCACTTGCCAGCCTTTCCTGCCTTGCGACGAACTCGTTCATCCACGTAGCGGACGCCCTTGCCCTTGTACGGCTCGGGCTTGCGCAGCGAACGGATGTCCGCCGCCACCTGCCCGACGAGTTGCTTGTCGATGCCGTGAACCTCGATGCGTGTGGGCTGAGGTACGACGAACTCGATACCCTCGGGCGCCTGCACCACCACCGGGTGGGAGAAGCCGAGGGAGACATCGAGCTTGCTGGAGCCCTGCGCGGCGGCGCGGTAACCCACACCGACGATGTCGAGGTCTTTGCGGAACCCGGTGGTGACGCCGATGACCATGTTGTTGACCAGCGACCGGACCAGGCCGTGCATGGCCCGGCTGCGTCGTTCGTCGTTGGGCCGCTCGACCAACAGGACATCGCCGTCCTGGCGCACGGTGATTCCCTCGGGCAGTGTGCGAGACAGCTCGCCCTTGGGGCCCTTCACCGAGATGGACGCGTCGGTGATCGAGACATCGACACCGGAGGGAACTGAGATCGGTGCCTTGCCGATGCGTGACATGGCAGACCCCTTACCAGACCTGGCAGAGGATCTCGCCGCCGACCTTGCGCTTGCGCGCCTCTCGGTCGGTGAGGAGCCCCTGGCTCGTGGACAGTACGGAGATGCCCAGGCCGCCGAGGACCCGGGGGACCTCCGACGACTTGCTGTAGACGCGGAGGCCGGGCTTGGAGACCCGCTTGATGCCCGAGATCACACGCTCACGTTCGGGGCTGTACTTCAACTCGATGTGCAGCCTGCGGCCGGGGCGATCACCGGCGTCGGTCACACTGAAGTTACCGATGTAGCCCTCGCGCTTGAGGACCTCGGCGAGGGCCTCCTTCAGCTTCGAGGACGGCATGGTGATGTCGTCGTGCATCGCGATGTTGGCGTTGCGGATGCGGGTGAGCATGTCCGCAATGGGATCGGTCATCGTCATCTCGTCACCTCCTCACCAACTCGCCTTGGTCACGCCGGGCAGCTCGCCGGCGTGTGCCAGCTCGCGCAGGCAGACCCGGCAGAGCCCGAACTTGCGGAACACCGAACGAGGCCGGCCGCAACGCTGGCAGCGCGTGTAGGCCCGAACCTTGTACTTCGGCTTGCGTTGTTGCTTCTGCTTCAGTGCCTCTGTCGCCATGGCTACTGCCCCTCGCGTCGGAACGGGAACTGGAACGCCTCGAGGAGTGCCTTGCCTGCGGCGTTGTTGCGTGCGGTCGTCACGATCGTGATGTCCATCCCTCGTGGAGCGTCGACCTTGTCGTAGTCGATCTCCGGAAAGATCAACTGCTCGGTGACGCCGAACGTGTAGTTGCCGCGACCGTCGAAGCTCCGGGGGTTGAGGCCCCGGAAGTCGCGGATGCGGGGGATCGCCAGCGTGATGAGCCGGTCGAAGAACTCCCACATCCTGTCGCCGCGTAGGGTGACCTTCACCCCGATTGCGTTGCCCTCACGGAGCTTGAACCCGGCGATCGACTTCTTCGCACGGGTGACCACCGGTTTCTGCCCGGCGATCGTGGTGAGGTCTTCCATGACCCGGTCGATGAGCTGACGTTGTTCCGTGGCGTCGCCACAGCCGACGTTCAGCACGATCTTGTCGATCCTGGGCACCTGCATCACGTTGGAAAGACCGAGCGTGGTCTGGAGCTGTTGACGAACCTCGTCGTTGTACTTCGCCTTGAGACGAGGTGGCGCTGTTGTGGTGGTCATGAGATGTCGGCTCCCGTGGATCGGGCGACGCGGACCTTGGTGCCGTCTGGCTCCACGCGGTAGCCGACCCGGGTCGGCTTGCCCTCGACCAAGAGCGCCACGTTCGACACGTCGATGGGCATCGCCTTGTCGATGATGCCGCCCTGTTGCATCGCTCGGGTGGGCTTCTGGTGGCGCTTGGCCACGTTCACGCCCTCGACGATGACCTTGCCGACCTCTGGCAGGGCTCGGACGACCTTGCCCTGCTTGCCCTTGTCCTTGCCGGTCAACACCACGACGACATCGTCCTTGCGGATCTTCATCACAGCACCTCCGGCGCCAGAGACACGATGCGCATGAACTTCTTGTCGCGCAGCTCACGGCCCACCGGGCCGAAAATGCGGGTGCCGCGGGGCTGACGTGCGTCGTTGATGAGCACCGCCGCGTTCTCGTCGAAGCGGATGTAGGAGCCGTCGGGACGACGCTTCTCCTTCTTCACACGCACGACGACGCACTTGACGACGTCGCCCTTCTTGACCGCGGCGTTCGGGAGCGCGTCCTTCACGGTGGCGACGAACACGTCGCCGATCGATGCGTAGCGGCGACGGGAGCCGCCCAGCACCTTGATGCAGAGCACCTCACGGGCGCCGGAGTTGTCGGCAACCCGCAGGCGCGATTCCTGTTGGATCATCGGGCACGCTCCAGCACCTCTACGACACGCCAGCGCTTCAGCTTCGAGGTCGGCCGGGTCTCGGCGATGCGGACCCGGTCGCCCACGTTGAGGTCGTTGGACTCGTCGTGTACGTACAGCTTCGTGGATCGCTGCAAGGTCTTGGAGTAGCGCTCGTGGCGGACCCGATCGGTGACGGTCACGACCGCGGTCTTGTCCATCTTGTTCGAGCTCACGATGCCCTCGCGCACCTTGCGGGCGTTGCGATCGTTCTCCTTGTTGGAGGTCTCCTCGGCCATCACGCCGTCCTTTCGGTACTGCTCGCCGCAGCCTCGGCCGCCGCGATCTCGCGCTCGCGCAGCTCGGTGTTGATCCGGGCGATCTGCCGCTTCCAGTGCCCGAGACGGGTCGTGTTCTCGAGGGCGCCGGTGGCCAGCTCGAAACGCGACTTGAACAGCGCGTCCTTCGCCGCGGCGAGTTCCTCGAGCAGCTCGGCGTCGCCGAGGTCGTGTACGGAGTTCCTCGTCATCAGAAGCCCTCCGTCACATGCGCTCGGGCCTGCAAGCAGCCCTCGCTGAGGGCGTGGGTTTCAACGCGATACGTCATCAGAAGCCCTCCTCGCGCTCGATGATCCGTGCCTTGATCGGCAGCTTCTGGATGGCCCGGTTGAGAGCGCCGCGGGCGGTCGCGTCGTCGGGGTAGCTCAGCTCGAACATCACCCGGCCGGGCTTGACCACCGCGACCCAACGCTCGGGGTTGCCCTTGCCGGAGCCCATGCGGGTCTCGGCGGGCTTCTGGGTGACGGGCTTGTCGGGAAAGACGTTGATCCACACCTTGCCACCACGGCGGATGTGGCGGGTCATGGCGATACGGGCGGCCTCGATCTGGCGAGCGGTGATCCACCCGGGCTCGAGCGCCTGGATTCCGTACTGGCCGAAGGTGACTGCGGAGCCGCCCTTCGCCGTTCCGGTCATGCGTCCGCGGTGGTGCTTGCGGTGGCGGACCTTCCTGGGCATCAACATGATCAATCACCGTCCCCGGGGCGGAAGTGAGGGGTTTCGTGGTGCTCGCGGACCGAGCGCTCGATCGCCTCCTCCTCGGCGAGGAGCTTCTCGAAATCGGCGTCGGCCTCCTTGAGCAGCGGCGCGACCTCTTCGACCTCTTCAGGAACCGCTGCGCGCTCTTCGACCTTGCGCTTGGCGGCCGAGGACACGACACGGCGCGGCGCACGCGCCTCGCCCGAGGTCTCGCCGACGGCCATGGCCGCTTCCTTGGTCGCCTTGTCGTCGCCCTGGGGCTTGTAGGGACGGATGTTGCCCTTGTAGAGCCACACCTTCACGCCGATGCGGCCGTAGGTGGTCTTGGCCTCACGGAAGCCGTAGTCGATGTCGGCACGAAGGGTGTGCAGCGGAACCCGACCCTCGCGGTACCACTCGGTGCGGGCCATCTCGGAACCGCCGAGGCGACCGGAGCACTGCACCCGGATGCCCAACGCCCCGGCCTTCTGTGCGTTCTGCACCGCACGCTTCATGGCGCGACGGAACGCGATGCGGCCGGCGAGCTGATCGGCGACACCCTGGGCGATCAGCGCGGCGTCGAGCTCGGGCTGCTTGATCTCCTGGATGTTGAGCTGGACCTTGGGGTTGCCGGTGATCTTGGTGAGCCCGGAGCGGAGACGGTCAGCCTCGCTACCGCGGCGACCGATGACGATGCCCGGCCGAGCCGTGTGGACGTCGATGCGGAGCCGGTCACGGGTGCGCTCGACCTCGACTCGGCTGATGGCCGCGTGCGGAAGTTCGGTCATGAGGTAGTTGCGGATGTTCCAGTCTTCGAGGACGTAGCCGACGTACTCCTGGCGATCCGCGAACCAACGCGACTTCCACTCTGTGGTGACTCCCAGTCGGAAGCCGTAGGGATTGACCTTCTGACCCATCAGGCGTCCTTCTCGTTCGACTCGGTCTCGTCGGATTCGGCCTCTGCCGCATCCGCCTCCGCGACTTCGCTCTCCTCGGCGACGGCTTCGTCCACCGTGGGCTCATCTGCCGTCGTCTCCTCGACCACGGTCTCTTCGGTGACCGCTTCCTCGGTGACCTCGGTGACCGCTTCCCCGCTCACGGTCTCTTCGGTCACCGTCTCCCCCGACCTCGACTCCTCGGAGGCGGCTCCCGACTTGCGGCTCTTGGCAACGCGGCGGGCGCGGGCTGCACGGGCATCGGCGGGCGCCGCGCGGCGACCGGCGTCGCGGACCCGCTTCCGCTCCAGCTCGGTTGCCGACAGGCGGGCCAATACCACCGTCACGTGGCAGGTGCGCTTGCGGATCCGTGTGCCACGGCCGCGGGCACGGGGCCGGAAGCGGCGCAGCGTGGGGCCTTCGTCTGCGAAGCATGCCGTGACATACAGCTCGTGGGGCGGGATGTCGTTGTTGGCGCCCGCGTTGGCGATGGCCGAATCCAACACCTTGAGCACCGCAACAGCGGCGCCCCGCTCGGTGAACAGCAGGATCGAGCGTGCCTCCTCGATGTCCTTGCCACGGATGAGGTCGAGGACCTCGCGGGCCTTGTACGCCGAGAAGCGTCCGTAGCGGAGCACGGCGCGTACCTCGAGGGGGCGGGGAGCAGTGGCTGTGGCCATCAGCGACGACCGCCCTTCTCCTGGCCGGCATGGAACCTGAAGGTGCGGGTGGGAGCGAACTCACCCAGCTTGTGGCCGACCATCGACTCGGTGACGTACACGGGAACGTGCTTGCGCCCGTCGTGCACCGCGATGGTGTGGCCGACCATGTCGGGGATGATCGTGGAGCGGCGTGACCAGGTCTTGATGACCGACTTCGTGCCGCTGTCGTTCTGCGCGTCGACCTTCTTGAGCAGGTGCTCGTCGACGAAGGGGCCCTTCTTGAGGCTGCGTGGCATGGCGGTACCTCTTCCCTACCGGCGTGAGCCGCGGGTCCTGCGGCGACGGACGATGAGCTTCTGGGACGGTTTGTTGGTGTCGCGGGTGCGACCTTCTGGCTTTCCCCAGGGAGAGACCGGGTGGCGGCCACCGGAGGTCTTTCCCTCACCACCACCGTGGGGGTGGTCGACGGGGTTCATGGCAACGCCGCGGGTCTGGGGGCGAACGCCCTTCCAACGATTGCGGCCCGCCTTGCCCACCTTGATGAGCTCGTGCTCGGAGTTGCCGACCTCGCCGACGGTTGCCCGGCAGTCGATCGGCACCCGACGCATCTCGGTGGAGGGGAGGCGCAGGGTGGCGAACTCGCCCTCCTTGGCGACGAGCTGCACCGACGCACCGGCCGAACGGGCCAACTTGGCGCCGCCACCGGCGCGCAACTCGACGTTGTGGACCACGGTGCCGACGGGGATGTAGCGCATGGGCAGCGAGTTGCCGGTGCGGATCTCGGCGCCTTGGCCGCTTTGGACCCGATCGCCGACCTTCAGGTCCTTCGGGGCGATGATGTAGCGCTTCTCGCCGTCGTGGTAGTGCAGAAGGGCGATGCGGCAGGTGCGGTTGGGGTCGTACTCGATGGACGCGACCGTTGCGGGGACACCGTCCTTGTTCCGCTTGAAATCGACTACGCGGTACTGCTGCTTGTGGCCCCCGCCACGGTGGCGTGAGGTCTTGCGTCCGTAGTTGTTGCGGCCACCCGAGGAGCTCTTCTTCGCGAGCAGGCTCTTCTCGGGCTCGGAGCGTGTGATCTCGGAGAAGTCGGAGACGGTCTGGAACCGGCGACCTGGGCTGGTGGGCTTGCGCTTGCGGAGTGCCATCTCAACCTGCCTGGAAGATCTCGATCTCGCCCTCGGTGAGGGTGACGATGGCCCGCTTGGTGTCGGGCAGCTTGGAACGGACCGCGCTGCGCCGGGCACGCTTGGTCTTGCCCTTGCGATTCGCGGTGTTGACCTTGCCCACCTTCACACCCGGCCAGATGGCCTGCACCGCATCGCGGATCTCGGGCTTGGTGGCCGAAGGCGCCACGACGAACGTGTACACGCCATCGTCGAGCATGCCGTAGGACTTCTCGCTCACAACCGGGCGGATGATCACGTCACGGGGGTTCTTCACGATGCCACCTCGTCGTTGCTGGTCTGCGCCTGGAACGCGGCCTCGGCGGGGGCGGAGCGCAACGCACCGGAGGCCGTCTTGGTGGGCAGCGTGTCGTTGGTGAACACGACCACGTCGTTGACCAGAACGTCGTAGGTGTTCAGCTCGCCGTCGGAGATCACATGCACCTCGGGCAGGTTGCGGAAGCTCAGCCAGGAGTTGGTGTCCTCGGGCCGCAACACCACCAGGGCCCGACCCTCGACACCGAGTGCCGACAGGGCTGTCTTGGCGGCCTTCGTGGAGGGCTGTTCGAACGACCAGGCATCGACCACGACGACGTTGCCCTCCGCAGCCCGGTCCGACAGCGCGGAGGCGAGCGCGAGGCGCTTCATCTTCTTCGGGGTCTTCTGGTCATAGGAGCGAGGCTTGGGGCCAAGCGCCACGCCACCGCCACGCCACAGCGGTGAGCGGCTGGAACCGGCACGGGCGCGGCCGGTTCCCTTCTGCTTCCAGGGCTTGGCTCCGCCACCACGCACCTCGGCGCGGGTCTTGGTGCTCTGGGTGCCGGCACGCTTGGCTGCGAGCTGTGCGGTGACCACCTGGTGCATCACCGGAACGTTCGGTTCGATCCCGAACACGGCGTCGTCCAGCTCGATGTCGCCGAGCTGGTTGCCTGCGGAGTCACGGAGGGCCGTCGAACTCATCACTTGCCACCCTTCACCGCGTCACGAACCACGACCACGCCGCCGTTGGGTCCCGGCACCGAGCCCTTGACCAGAAGGAGGTTCCGCTCCGCGTCGGCCTCGACAACCTTGAGGTTCAGGGTGGTGACCTTCACGTTGCCGTACTGGCCCGCCATCTTCGTGCCCTTGAAGACACGGGCCGGCGTGGCGCACTGGCCGATGGAGCCCGGTGCACGGTGCTTCTTGTGGTTGCCGTGGCTGGCGCCCTGGCCGCTGAAGTTGTGCCGCTTCATGACACCGGAGAACCCCCGGCCCTTGGAGATGGCGGTCACGTCGACACGTTCGCCGGCCTCGAGAAGGTCGGCGGAGAGCTCCTGGCCGATCTCGTAGTCGCTCACGTCGTCGAGGCGGAGCTCTACGAGCTTCACTCCCGGATCGACGCCCGCCTTGGCGTAGTGACCTGCCACCGGCTTGGTGAGCTTCGAGGCGTCACGCCGGCCGTAGGTGACCTGGAGCGCGCTGTAGCCGTCGGAGTCGGGGGTCTTCACCTGGACGACACGAACCGGCGTGACCCGCAGCACGGTGACGGGCACAACACGGTTGTCCTCGTCCCACACCTGGGTCATGCCGACCTTCTCGCCGACGATTGCCTTTGTCGCCATGACGACTTTCTCTCTCTCGAAGAGGGACGTCGGATTGCCGACGCCCATTCACGCGAACGCTCCGCACCGGCGGAGCGGGGCGGAGCGGACACTCGGTTGTGCCGGGTGGTTCCCCCCGAGGGGCCTGCCAGGACTTCGATTCGTGGTCGGCACAGGTGCCAACACCGGGGTGCAACGTTAGTCGCGACCCACTCTGCGGATCCAAGTCGACCGAGCCACCCCACCGAAGTTGCGTACGGATCCGACCTCGGGGGACGGTTCGGTACGCAAGTTCGGGCGAAAGGGCCCTGAGCCGACCAGGCAACTGATCAGACGGCTTCCACCTTGATCTCGATCTCGACGCCTGCGGGGAGATCCAGCCGCTGGAGCGAGTCGATGGTCTTGGGGGTGTACTCGATGATGTCCACCAGCCGCTTGTGGACCCGCATCTCGAAGTGCTCGCGCGAGTCCTTGTACTTGTGGGGCGAGCGGATCACCGTGAAGCGGTGCTTCTCGGTGGGAAGCGGGATCGGCCCCTTGATGGTCGCGCCTGTGCGGACCACGGTCTCGACGATCTTCTTGGTGGATTGATCGAGGATCTCGTGGTCGTACGCCTTGAGGCGGATCCGGGTTCGTGAGTTGGCGGCCATTTCGGTTCCAGACTTTCCTGTGTCGTGCCCGTGCTACTTGAGGATCTTGGTGACCCGACCCGCACCCACGGTCCGGCCACCCTCACGAATCGCGAACCGCAAACCCTCGTCCATAGCGATCGGCGCGATCAACTCCACCGTCATCGCCGTGTTGTCACCCGGCATGCACATCTCCGTACCCGAAGGCAACG
>JADLFH010000033.1 GCA_020845705.1 Microthrixaceae bacterium
ATGCCCTCACCGTTGCTCTCGGTCGCGAGGGTTTCCGCGTGGAAGTCGCACGCGACGGCGTGGCCGCGCTCGAACGCTTCGATGAGGTGAACCCCGACGTGGTGCTGCTCGACGTGATGCTCCCGGGCCTCTCGGGCGTCGATGTCTGCCGGGAGCTTCGGAAGCGGTCGTCGGTGCCCATAATCATGGTCACGGCGAAGTCGTCGGAGATCGACACCGTGGTGGGCCTCGAGGTCGGCGCGGACGACTACGTGACCAAGCCGTACAGAGTCCGTGAGCTCGTTGCCAGGATGCGCGCGGTGATGCGACGCACGCCATCGACAGAGGACGCGGCGGCTGCGGGCGACGGCGCCATCGTGGTGGGTGACGTCGTGGTGGACACCGAGAGCCACGAGGTTCGGGTGCGGGGCGAGGTGGTGGCCGTGCCGCTCAAGGAGTTCGAGTTGTTGGCCCTGCTCATGGAGAACGTGGGCAGGGTCCTGACCCGCTCGACGCTCATCGATCGCGTGTGGGGATTCGACTACGTCGGAGACACCAAGACCCTCGACGTCCACATCAAACGCCTGCGCGCGAAGCTCGAAACCGACCCCGCGAACCCCACGACGATCGTCACCATCCGAGGACTCGGCTACAAGTACGTGCATGCCCACCACGACTGAGCGCGCCTGGCAGCGCCTTCGTGACCGGATCGACTGGGCCGCGCCCTTCGCCCGGCTGGCCACGACCCATGGTCTGGGCGCCATGGGCGAGGCGATGTTGGCAATGGCGCTGGCCAGCTCGCTGTTCTTCAAGACCGACCCCGCCGAAGGCCGGGAGAAGGTGCTGTTGGGACTCCTCATCACGATGGCGCCCTTTGCCGTGGTCGGCCCGCTCATCGGGCCTGTGATGGACCGGGTGCGGGGCGGTCACCGGGCGGTTGTGGTCGGCTCGATGGCGCTTCGGGCGGCGACCGCCACCACGATGGTGTGGGCGGTGGCGGACGAAAGCTGGGTGCTGTTCCCCGCGGCGTTCCTCATGTTGGTCCTGGGCAAGACGTATCAGGTGGCACGCGCGGCCGTGGTGCCAACGGTGGTCCCGGGCGACCGGGAGCTCATCGAGGCGAACTCGAAGCTCCAGTTGCTCGGCGGAGTTGCCGGGGCGCTGGGATCCATTCCGGGTGGCCTCCTGTTCCTGGTCGGTCCCGCCGCGGTGACCGTCGGGTGTGCGCTGTGCTTCGGTGCGGCATCGCTCGCATCGCTACAGATCCCGCGTCACCGTGTCGCGGAGACACCGCCGGCACCCGCAGAGGTGGCCGAACTGCGCGGCGCCGCAGTTGTTCTCGCCGCTTCCGCCATGGCCGTTTTGCGTGCCATGGTCGGCTTCGCCACGTTCCTGTTGGCGTTCGAGCTCCGCGGGGCGCAACGCTCGCCCGTGGAGAACCTTGCCGAGCACCTGGTTGTGGCGCTGCGGTCGTTTCCGGGCTTGGTGATCGAGCCGCTGAGCGAACCGCCGAAGTGGTACTTCGCGGTGATCGTGGCCGTGGGCCTGTCCGGCAGCATGGCCGGGGCGTCGTTGGCGCCGAGGCTGCGATCGATGCTGAGCGAGGATCGCATCCTCTTGGGTGCGGCGGCGTTCGGCGCGCTCGGCGCGCTGGTCGCCTCGCTCATGGGCGGGCTGGCGGCCTTCGTGGTGTTGGGCGGGTCGGTCGCGGTCGCGGGGAGCACGGCGAAACAGGCATTCGACAGCCTCGTGCAGAGGGACGCACCGGACGCGAACCGGGGGCGGTCCTTCGCCCGATTCGAGTCGCGGTTCCAGGTTGCCTGGGTCATCGGAGCAGTCGTGCCGACGGCGTTGCATCTGCCCTTCGATGCAGGGGCCGGCGTGGTCGCCGCCGCCGGCATCTTCGCGGCGGGGTGCTACTGGGTCGGGCGGTTCCCTCAGCTGTCGAGGTCGGGGAAGTCGGGGATCTCCAGATCGCGTGGTAGCTCGGGCAGCGTCTGATCGTCGCCGGTGCGTGCAAGCCACAGCCCCGGGGCCTCGATCTCGGCCGGCGTGGGCAGGTTGGCGGCGTCGCTCCACAGGCGATCGAGAGCGTGGGGCCCCGCGCGTTCGACGACGCCGTGCATGAAGGCACTGCCCCGATCGAGGGTGTCCTGGGTCAGTTCGAGGCCGAAGAGCCGCTCCACGAAACGGCTGGCCTGGTCGGTCTCGACCCTCCGTCTCCGCATCGCCTCCGCCAGCTGCCCGAAGCTGGTGAGAAGCCGACCGCCGATCTGGTCGAGCACCCAGTCGACATAGCCCTCCACCACCGTCACCACCGCGTCGAGCTTCGGCAACAGTTCCTCCTGGGCCGGGGAGCGGATTGCCCCCAGGACCACGTTGGGGTCCGACAGCAGCTCCTGGAGAGCGTCGAGACCTTCGGGGCTGTCGAAGTGCAGCTCACCCACGCGTTCCTCGATCCCCGCCGCGTCGGTGGTGAAGCCGGCAGCGTGTGCAGCGAGGAGCTCCTCGATGGTCCCTCGCACGTGAGGGACCCCCAGCACCACACGGTGGGTGAGCTCCTCGAGGCAGACGGCGAGGCGGAGATCGTCGGAGGGGATCGACCAGTCACGCCCGAACTCATCGACGTTCGAGACGACGATGAGCGTCGGTTCGGCGAGGGGGCGGGGGATCGGCAGGGAGTAGGAGCCGAAGGCCCTTCTCCCCAGGTGACCCACGGTGGAGCCCGCCATCATCGACAACATCACCGGTCCCAGCATCTTGCCGAGCCCGTCGAGGAATGCCCTCGGGTCGCCACTGCCGAACATGGGACCCATCGCTTCGAGGTCCTCGGGGCTTATGTCGGCGAGCTGCTGACGCATCGCGGTGCCCAGCGACGACGTGAGCTGCTCGAAGAGCGGACGGTAGGCGTCGAGAGTGGCGTCGGCCCACTGCGCTCGGTTCACGGCGGAGACAGTCGTTGCTGTGCCGGCACCGGGAACGGTCAGGCCGGTGGTCTGGGTGACGTGAAGCTCCGCGACACGCGCTAGGTCCGCCAACCTCATCCGATCGAGCGGATCCACGTTGGACTCGGCGCTGCCCTCGTTCGCAGTGGCCCCGGCGAGTTGCTTCGCCTGGTCCCAACCCTGGGACGGGTCAGCCCCGAACGTGCCGAGGATCTGGTTGAACATCGCCGACATGCCCCCGAAGGGGTCGTCGCCGCCGAATGGACCGAGGCCGCTCACGGCCGCCATGGTACGACGGGTGCTGTCATCGCCCACCGCGGCCGGCAGAGGAGGGTCCAATGACAACGGTGCTGGTGAACGGCGCCACGCGGCCGTTGGGTCGCCGAGTCGTGGATCTCGTCCGTTCCGACCCATCGGTGCGCGACGTGATCGCAGTCGAGAGCGGCTCCCGAGGCGAACCGGCAGCAGGCTTGCGAGTGTTGACCGCTGTGGAGTTGGCGGGTGATCCGTGGCGCGGGCTGGATGGTCCCCTCGACGTGGTGATCCTCGCTCCCCTCGAAGGCCCCGATCGCGACGGGTCCACGATGGGCGGGGTGGATCTGGGGATCGCAACCGAGCTGTTGGACAGCCTGCGGGCGGTCGACGTCCGGCGTTTGGTACTCCTGTCGAGCGCGATGGTCTACGGGGCCTGGCCCGACAATCCCGTGCCTCTGACCGAGGAGGCCGTGCTCCGACCCAATCCGGGGTGTCGCTACGCGGCTGACAAGGCCGAGCTCGAGCGGCTCGGTGCAGAGTGGTCCAGGGCGGGCAACTCGATCCCGCCTCCCGAAGTGGTCGTGTTGCGTCCCGTCGTGACCGTCTTCGCCGATCCTGGCGCCGTCGACTGGATGGAGCGGTCGTTGTGGCACACGCCAACTGCCCGACCGGGGGATTTCGATCCCAAGGCGCAGTTCCTCCACCTCGACGACTTGGCCCACGCCATCGAGCATGCCCGGCGCTTCGGCCCCACCGGTGTGTTGAACGTGGCCCCCGACGGCTGGATGACCACCGAGCGGCAGGTGGAGCTGACCGGTCGGGGGGCTCTGCTGAGGGTTCCGGCCGCGATCGCGCGATGGGTGGCAGCGCTGCGGTGGAGATGGGGTGGAACCTCGACACCGCCCGACATCGTGGCCTACACCCTCCATCCCTGGGTGGTCGCGAACGATCGGCTGCGGGGCGCGGGTTGGGAGCCCTCCTACTCGAACGACGAGGCCTTCATCGTCGCCAACCGCGAGGGCTGGTGGGCCTCGCTCAACGCGCGTCGCCGTCAGGATGTGGCGCTGGGGGTTCTGGTCGGGGGAATGGCAGCAGCGGTCGGTGGCGTGGTGGCGTTGGTGCGCGCTCTACGTCATCGCTGAGCCACCGGTACCTGGACCCGCAGCGTCACATGGTGGCGCACGACGTCGAGGGTGATGAGCGTTCCCGGGAGGGCGGCTTCAACACGGAGCCGGACATCGGCCATCGTCGGGGTGGGAACTCCGTCGACCGCCAGGATGAGGTCCCCCTGGCGGAGCGCGACCTGCGCAGGACTACCGGCGTCGCAGGCGATGACGGTGACCCCGACGGGTGAGTCGATGGCGTTCACGCCGAGCCAACCAACCTGGCTGACAGCGGTTGTGGAAGACATGAACCTGGCCTGGTCGACTGCGGGAAGGTTGGTTGTCCGGGTGCCCTCCAGCCACGAGGTGACTGCGATCGAGCCCACGATCAACACGCCCATGCCAACCACGCAGAGCATGACCGCTCCGTTGCGGCGCGGCGGGTGGGACGCGGCCAAAGCGCTGGGCGGTCCGAGCGTCGTCATCTCCGACGGATGCCGCCACAGCCGATCATCGGGCGGTGGCGGTGGCGAGTCCCACGGGTGGTCGTCGGAGGGTCCCTCGGTGCCGTGCGGCATGGTCGCCCACCATACCGACGGTTTCGGGGGTTGCCGCATCGGCTCCCTGTCTTGGAGGTCGGCCTTCTACCATGTCGCGGTGGCCCCCCCCGGTGATGACGATACCTGGTGTGCGATCTCGGACAGCGCGCTGCCGATCGCCGAGGTGACCGAGTGGGCGAACCGACCCGATTGTGGGGCTGTCGTCACCTTCATCGGCACCGCCCGCGATCACAGCGCGGATCGCCCTGGTGTGAGCGAGCTCACCTACGAGGCCTATGAGGATCAGGCCGTGGCTCGTCTCGGCCGGCTGGTGGTGGAGCTTCGGCGGCGCTGGCCCGACGTGGCGCGGGCGGCGCTCGTTCACCGTGTCGGGACTCTCGCCGTGGGTGATGCAGCGGTCGTCGTCGCCGTGTCGTCACCGCATCGTGACGCAGCCTTCGAGGCCGCCCGCTTCGCGATAGACGAGCTGAAGGCCACGGTGCCCATTTGGAAGCGTGAGGTATGGGAAGGCGGACAGAGCTGGGGACTCGAAGCCCAGCACCTGCGGGCGGTGGGGGAAGGGCCACCGTGACCGCATTGGTCTTCCTCGGTATCGCGGTGGGGATCGCGGTGATCGGTTCGGTGGTGGTCGCGTTGCGCAACCGGTCCGCGGCGAGCACCAATGAGGTGGAGCAGTTCGCCTCGCTCATGGACGCGTTGAAGCCACCGCTGAAGCGGGTCGGCGAGGACGAGGACCAGCCCTGATGGCCCGCGATCTGGCGATCGACCTGGGAACGGCGAACACGCTGGTCTACGCACGAGGCGAGGGCATCGTGTTGAACGAGCCGACGGTGATCGCGCTCAACAGTCGTTCGCGCGAGGTGCTGGCCATGGGCACCGACGCCTGGCAGATGATCGGCCGAACGCCCTCCTACATCGTGGCCGTGAGGCCACTCCGCAAGGGCGCGATCACCGACTTCGAGGTCACCCAGGAGATGATCCGGCTGTTGTTGAAGCGCGTGGGAGTGAACCGCTTCAACCGACCGCGGGTCGTCATCTGCGTCCCGTCCGCGATCACGGCAGTCGAGCGCCGTGCGGTCATCGAGGCCACCAAGCGTGCCGGTGCGGCCGATGCGCAGCTCCTCGAACAGCCGATGGCCGCCGCGATCGGTGCCGGCCTGCCCATCAACGAACCGATCGCGAACATGGTCGTCGACATCGGTGGCGGCACGTCGGAGACGGCGTTGGTCTCCCTGGGCGGAATCGTGGCGCTTCAGGCGGTACGGGTCGGCTCCTTCGACATCGACACGGCGATCATCAACTACGTGCGACGTGAGCACGGCATCGCGATCGGCGAGCAGACCGCCGAGGAGATCAAGATCGCGATCGGCTCCGCTCACTGGACGCCGGAGGAGTTTCGAGCCGAGGTGCGCGGCCGTGAACTGCTCAGCGGACTCCCGAAGACGATCGTGCTCTCCCCGGAGGAGGTGCGCGGCGCCATCGCCGAGCCGGTGAGCACCATCGTGGACTCGGTCGTGTCGTGCCTTGGCGAGGCGCCACCCGAGTTGGCCCAGGATCTCATCTCGCAGGGGATCCACCTCGTGGGAGGCGGCGCGATGTTGCGGGGCCTCGACGTGAAGCTCGCCGACGCCACCGCAGTGCCGGTGCGGTTGGTACGCCAGCCCCTCGAGTCGGTCGTCCTGGGAGCCGGTCGGGTGATCGAGTCCTACGAATCGCTCACCGTCATGTTCATGGACGCCCGCCGCTAGACGGTTGGTTCCACCGGGTCGGTGGTTGACGACGAGTGGTTTGAGGCACGGCGGCCCGGTCCCTGCCGCCTCAAACTCATCCATGAGGCATCAGGGACCGGAAACCGCACCGCTCTGCCTCAAGAATCGGTTTGAGGCAGCAGGGACCGGCGGTTTGAGGCAGCGGGGGCCGGGGGTTTGAGGCAGCAGGGACCGGCGGTTTGAGGCAGCAGGGACCGGTGGTTTGAGGCAGCAGGGACCGAGTTGACCCGGGTGAGGAGCCACCGCGAGGTCGACGCGGGAGCGGGATAGGCAACGGGCGGCACAGTCGGGTCGCTACGCTCGGCGCCTGACCAGAAGTGTCGTTGCCGTCAGGGGGCTGTCGCGTTGGCTTTGCTCGAGGTTGGTGACATCGAGGTGCGCTTCGGTGGCGTTGTGGCGCTCGCTGGTCTGGACATGGCCGTGCAGAGCCACCAGATCTGCGCTCTCATCGGTCCCAACGGAGCGGGCAAGACGACCTTGTTCAACGTGGTGAGCCGCCTCTACGAACCGACGAGGGGTCGAGTCCACTTTGACGGAGCGGATCTGTTGGCGGTGCGTCCCCACGGAATCGCGTCCCGGGGGATCGCACGGACCTTCCAGAACCTCGCGCTCGTGCAGGGGTTGTCGGTGCTGGACAACGTGAAGGTCGGTGCACACTGCCGCACCCGCGGTGGCTTCTGGTCGGCGTCGCTGGTGGTGCCGTCGCTCCGTTCCGAGCGCGCGGTCAGCGCCAGGGCGATGGAAGTGCTGGAACGGCTCAGCCTCGCCCACTTGGCCCATCGTCCCTGCGCGGGGCTTCCGTACGGCACCTTGAAGCGCATCGAGATCGCCCGGGCGCTCATGTCCCAACCGCGCCTGCTGATGTTGGACGAGCCTGCGAGCGGGCTGACCCATGGCGAGGTGGACGAGCTGGGTGGGCTGATCCGCCGGCTGCGCGACGATCTGGATCTCACCGTGCTGCTGGTCGAGCACCACATGGGCATGGTCATGAAGATCTCCGATCAGGTGGTGGTCATGGAGTTCGGCCAGAAGATCGCCGAAGGGACACCCGACGCGGTCCGCAACGACCCCCAGGTGATCGCCGCTTATCTGGGGGCGTCGGCATGACCCTCCTCGCTGTGGCCGGTCTCGACGCGGGCTACGGGGCCGTGCAGGTGCTGCGGGGCCTCTCGCTTCACGTCGATGCGGGCGAGGCGGTGGTGGTCCTGGGCGCGAACGGGGCCGGCAAGACCACCACGCTGCGGGCCATCAGCGGCATGATCCCCGCCAAGGGAGAGGTCACCTTCGAGGGCGCGTCGGTGCTGGGCAAGCGACCCGACGAGCTCCTGAAGGCGGGTATTGCGCACGTACCCCAGGGGCGGGGAACGATCGTCGATCTCACCGTGGAGGAGAACCTGCGCATCGGGGCATACTCACGTCGAGACCCCGAGATCGATTCGGACATCGCCCGGTGGTGCGGGGTCTTTCCCCGACTCGGCGAGCGCCGCGACCAGGTTGCCGGCGCCATGAGCGGGGGCGAGCAGCAGATGTTGGCCATCGCCCGCGCCCTCATGAGCAGGCCCCGACTCCTCCTCTTGGACGAGCCGTCGCTCGGCCTGGCACCGCTGGTCACCCAGGAGGTGTTCGCCCGGGTGGCCGAGATCGTCCGTGACACCTCGACCGCGGTGCTGTTGGTCGAACAGAACGCGAACCTCGCCCTCGAGTTCGCGCAGCGCGGCTACGTGCTGGAGGCGGGGACCATCGTGGGCGAGGGCAGCGCGGAGCAACTGCGCAACGACGAGTCCATTCGCAAGGCGTACCTGGGGAGCTGAATGGCCGACTTCTTCCGTTACCTGATGATCGGGCTCGGCAACGGCGCGATCTACGCCATGATCGGCCTCGGGCTGGTCGTGATCTACCGCGCGTCGGGGCTGTTGAACTTCTCCCAGGGCGAGATCACGATGTTCGTGACCTTCATCGTGTGGACACTCCAGGACATGGGACTCCCTCTGGTGGTCGCGGTGGCGGGCGGCGTCTTGTCGGGAGTGGTCGTGGGCGCGGTGATCCAGCGGATCATCGTGGCGCCGGTGGGCGATCCTCACCAGAAACCCCGGGCGGTAGTGGTGGTCACGATCGGGCTGTTCCTCGGCATCAACGCGTTGGCCCAGGTGATCTGGGGGACCGAGACCAGGGACATGCCGGCGCTGTTCGGCAACGGGCAGTTGAGCCTCGCGGGCGTGGCCGTCGGCTGGCAGAAGCTCGGTGCGCTGGCTGTGTTGGGGGTGGAGGTGGCGCTGTTCGCGTTCGCCTTCAAACGCACCCGGGTGGGCCTGGCCATGCGGGCGGTTGCGTCCAACGCGGAGTCGGCGGCTCTGGTGGGCGTGCCGGTGGGCCGGATCCTCATGCTGGGGTGGGGCCTCGCTGCCGCACTCGGCGCGGTCGCGGGAACCTTCACCGCGCCGGATCGGGGCATGGATTCCAACCTCATGCTGGTGATGCTGGTCTACGCGTTCGCCGCGATCACCCTCGGAGGGTTCGACTCGCTCGTGGGGGCCGTCGTGGGTGGGCTGATCGTCGGCGTGGCAACCGAGGTCATCCCCAAGTACGTCGACTCGCTCCAGACCCTGCCCATGGTGCCGGCCTTCGTCGTGATCTTCGGGGTGTTGCTGGTGCGGCCCGAGGGCCTGTTCGGAGCGAAGAAGGTGACCCGCGTATGACCGATCGTCGCCCGCTCGACGTGCTGTTCCGCTACGGACCCGTGGCGTTGATGGTGGTGGTTGGGTTGGTGCTGCCCCTGACCACCAGCGACTACTGGCTGGGCCGGATCCTGTTGTGGATTCCGCTGGCGATCGCGGCGTTGGGGCTCAACCTGCTCACGGGATTCAACGGCCAGATATCGGTCGGACACTTCGCCTTCTACGGGGTGGGTGCCTACACCTGCGGTCTGCTCGTGGCGAAGTGGGACTGGCCGATGGGCCTCGCGGTGCTCGCCGCGGTGGTGGTCTGCTTCGTGGTGGGGGTGGTGGTCGGGCTGCCGGCACTTCGGATCAAGGGTCTGTATCTGGCGCTGGTGACCCTCGCAGTGGCCGTCCTGTTCCCCGATCTCGTCAAGCACTTCGAGAGCGTCACCGGGGGAAGCTCCGGCCTGTACATCACGACCCCTGAGATGAACTCGAGAGGCGTCGTGGTGGAGCGTTCCATCCAGATCCTCGCACCGGAGGGGATCGATCTCTCCACCGAGCAGTGGACCTTCTACCTGTACCTCGCGGTGGCGATCGTGGCGTTCATCGTGGTGCGCAACATCGTCCACAGTCGGGTGGGTCGGTCGATGATCGCCATCCGCGACAACGAGGTGGCCGCAGAGGTCAACGGTGTGAACGTGGCGGCGGTGAAGGTCTTCACCTTCGGTCTCTCCTCTGCTCTCGCGGGCCTCGGTGGGGCGATGTTCGCCTTGTGGGAGGCCCAGTTGTTCCCCCAGTCCTTCACCCTCGGCTTCTCGTTGGTGCTGCTGGTAGCAGTTGTCGTCGGCGGCCCCGCAAGCGTCCTCGGGCCGGCGCTGGGAGCGATCTTCGTGGGGGTCTTCGAGGACATGATCAAGCCCGAGCTCCCCGATGAGTTGTCTGCGGTCACACCTCTCATCCTGGGGCTGTCGCTGGTCGGGCTGATGTTGGTCGCCCCGGGTGGCATCGCAGGGATGGCGCGACAGTTGGCCGCGCGTGTGCAAAGGTCGCGTCCGCCGGCAGGCCCCGCCAAGCCTTCCGGTGATCCCATCTCCACACAACCGTCGACCACCTAGGGGGACATGACATGACCACCCGACCATTGCGCATGCTCGTAGCGCTGCTGGCTTGTCTGGCGTTCGTGGCCGCCTCGTGCGGTCGCGACGACGAAGCAGACGGCGGCGGCGACGGTGGCACCGACACCACTGCGCCCGCCGACGGCGAGTCCAAGCCGTTCATCAACCCCGATGAGGACTGTGCCGACTATCAGGGCACAGCGGGCATCTCGGGCGACACCATCACCGTCGGTACCGTCCGCCCGGCGTCGGGCCCTTACGCCATCTACGACACGGTCACCAAAGGCATCGAGGCCTACTTCAAGGCCGCCAACGCCAAGGGTGGCATCGAGGCGGGCGACGGCAAGAAGTACAAGGTGAACCTCCTGAAGGAGGACGATGCCTACGACCCCTCCAAGACGCCGGATCTGGTCAAGAAGCTCGTTGAACAGGACAACGTCTTCGCACTCGTGGGCGACATAGGCACCGAGACCAACCTTGCGGTGCGCCAGTACCTCAACGAGAAGTGCGTGCCGAACATCGCGCTCGCCACGGGCTCGACGAACTGGGGTGATGCGGCGAAGTACCCCTGGTACATCGCGGGGCTGCCGTCCTATGCGACCGAGGCACGCGCCTTCCTCGACTACCTCGAGACGACCAAGCCCGAGGCCAAGATCGCGATCCTCGCCCAGAACGACGACTTCGGCCTCGCGTACGGCAAGGTGATCAAGCAGTACATCGCCGAAACCGGGTCCAAGATGACCATCGTCGGCGAGGAGACCTACGACCCGTCCTCGGGGGGAACCACCGAGGGAGCCACCGCGAAGCTCGCAGGCAGTGGAGCAGATGTGTTCTTCGTGGGAATCGGCGGCACCCAGTGCTCGAAGACTCTTACGTTCATCCCCGCCACGTGGAAGCCGATGACCTACGTCTCGATCACCTGCTCGGGCAAGCTCTCCATGAGCCTCGCCGGTGGCAAGGACGAGGGCGTCTACACCGCTCAGGCCACGCTCGACACGGGCAGCGCCGCTGATCAGGCGAACCCCAAGGTCCAGCAGCTCTTCACCGACGGCCGGGCACAGGGCCTCACCGACTCCGAGCTGTCGGGCGGCATCGTCGCCGCCGGCTGGGGTTTCGCGTCGATCTTCGCCGAAGGCCTGAAGCAGACCGAGACCGTGGACCGTGCCGGCGTCATGAACGCCTTGTTCTCGCTGGACTCTGCGAACTTCGGCCTTCAGCGCGACGGGACCACGACTTCGACCGACGGTGGCGACGACCCCTGGATCATCGAGTCGCTCCGAGTCGTGCAACGGACCGGTGGCGATTGGACCGAGGTCGCGCCGATGACCGACTACAACGGCAAGTCGTCGAGCTTCGCCGGATGACCGAGTGCACCTCCTCTCCGAGGGGGTGCAGCGATCGCGTCGAGGCGGTGCTCAGGAGTGGGGAACCCACCCCGTTCCTGGTCACCGACCTCGATGTCGTCGCGGACCGCTATCGCACGCTGCGGAGCGCACTCGGCGATGCCGAGGTGTTCTATGCGGTCAAGGCGAATGCACACCCGGACCTGCTCGCCGCCCTGGTGGCGCTCGGCTGTTGCTTCGACGTGGCGTCGATCGGCGAGGTCAAGGCGTGTCTCGACGCTGGGGCCGGCCCTGGGCGCCTCTCGTTCGGCAACACGGTGAAGCGGCGCAGTGAGGTCGCTGCCGCCCACGGCCTCGGAGTACCGAACTTCGCGGTCGACGACGCGGCCGAGCTGGCGAAGGTGGTCGCGGCCGCACCCGGCGCCGCGGTCACCGTCCGCCTGCGTTGTGACGGCGACGGCGCCGCGTGGCCACTGTCGCGCAAGTTCGGCTGCGGCGCCGAGGCGGCTGTCGACCTTCTCGTCGAGGCACGCCGACGCGGCATGGGGGAGCTCGGCATCTCGTTCCATGTGGGCTCCCAGCAGTCGCGGCCCGAGGCATGGGACGAGGCGCTGGCTGTGGTCGCTTCGGTGGCCGACGCCGCCGCAGACCGTGGGGCGCCATTGGGTCTGGTGAACCTGGGTGGGGGACTTCCCTCGAACTACGACGCGGCCCTTCCCGAGGTGGAGGGCTACGCGAAGGTCATCAGTGATGGTCTGGACCGTCACCTCGCGCGCCACGACGTGCGTCTGGTGATCGAGCCTGGGCGCCACCTGGTGGCGGAGGCCGGTGTCATCCAGGCCGAGGTCTTGTTGGTCTCCCGCAGCGACGACGATGACGGGCCCAGGTGGATCTTTCTGGACGTGGGTGTCTACACGGGCCTCGTCGAGGCGATGGGCGAGGCGATCCGCTATCCGATGAGGACGCCCCACGACGGTGGGCCCTTGTGTCCCTCCGTCGTGGCGGGACCCACCTGCGACAGCGTTGACGTGCTGTACGAGGTGACTCCCTACCAGCTGCCCCTGGCCTTGGCGGAAGGGGATCGGGTCGAGTTGTTCAGCGCGGGTGCCTACACGTCAGCGTGTACGACAGTGGGGTTCAACGGGTTCCCGCCGCTTCGTGAGATCGTGCTACCCCTGAGTTGAGCCCTCGCTGATCGCCAGGAGGTCTTCGGCGGCTTGTCTCACTTGGATGTCACGATCATGAACGAGCCGCGCCAGTGCCTCCTCAACGGCGGGGTCCTCGAAGTTCGCGAGAGCGAGGACCGCCCGACGGCGGACGGTTGCCCGATCGGTGGTACCCGCGAGGACCGCGGCCAGCCCTGCCGGATCGCCGATCGATCCGAGTGCCGCAACGGCTGACTCCCGGCACAGGGAGTCGGAGTGGCGGGTGGCCACGTCGATGAGCGCGGCGAGCTCCTCGGGGGCCACGTCGGGTTGCTCGCCGAGCGCGAACGCGCCAATCTCGACCACCCGGGTGTCATCGTCGGCGAGTACGCCCACAAGGCTCGGTCGCCCCTCGGCAATGGTCGGGAGCCGGGAGAGCAGGCCGGCCGCGCGTCGCCTCACGGTCGCTTCAGGGTCGGCGAACGCCTGGTGGAAATCACCTCGACGAAGCCGCCCCAACCTGGCGAGAGCGGCGTATGCGGTGCATCTGACGCCGGGGTCGGCATCGTTGAGAGCGGCACGCACGGCCACCTCGTCGCCGCGGTATCCCGCAACAACCACCCTCGCGCGATGTGACATAGAGGCCCCTGGACACAGAGCGTGGTAGCAAGCCTAGACTCCAAGCGATCCCCAATCGGTGGATCCATGAAGGAGGACCTCACGTGTCGCACATGGTGATTTTCCAGACCCCCGACGGAAATCCCGGGTACAACCAGTTCGAGACCCTGGACGAGGCAGTCAGGTTCGTGGAGAAGCTCCGCAACGAGCAGTCCGTTGAGACGGCTCGGATGTTCGCCCTGGAAGAGGTCAAGTTCGACTTCAAGCCCTACTTCAAGGTGAACCTGGACCAGCCTTCGGTCACCGCCGGGTCCTCCACGGTGCCTTCGTCGGTGGTGTCCACGTTGGCTTCATCGGTGGCCCCGAGCCCGGTGGTCGACGACGAGGTTCCCTCCGGTCCCTCGAACGGGCCCTCCGCCCCGCCGGTGACCCCGCCGGTCAGCCCTGCTCCGGCTTTCGCTCCGCTCGCGCCCAGCGGCCCGCCGGTCAGCTTCGGTGAGCCCCCTTCGCCGCCCGCTCCGCCCGTGTCGGACCCTGATTCGCCCGTCGGTGCCGAGCCGGCGACAGTCGGTGCCCCACCGCCGCCCACCTTCATGGCGCCCCCCGCTCCCGCACAGACCAACAGCGAAGAGCAGCCGACCACGCGCCGCGGCCTGTTCGGCCGCTGAATCCCGATCCGGGCTGACCAGTCGTTCCCCACGCAGCGGATTCCCACGACCTGATCCGTGTCCAGCGGGCGCGGGTCAACAACCTGGCTGACATCTCACTCGAGCTGCCGAAACGCCGGATCACGGTGTTCACGGGAGTCTCGGGCTCGGGCAAGAGTTCACTCGTGTTCGGCACCATCGCGGCCGAATCCCAGAGGCTCATAAACGAGACCTACAGCAGCTTCGTGCAAGGTTTCATGCCCACCATGGCGCGCCCTGACGTGGATGTGCTGGAGGGGCTGACCACGGCGATCGTGGTCGACCAGGAACCCATGGGTGCCAACGCCCGGTCCACGGTGGGCACCGTCACCGACACCCACGCCATGCTGAGAGTGCTGTTCAGCCGCCTTGGCCAACCCCATGTCGGCCCGCCGAGTGCGTTCTCGTTCAACACGGCGACGCTCAGCGGAGCTGGGGCGGTCACCTTCCGGAAGGGCGGCGAGAAGAAGGTCGAGAAGCGCAGCTTCCGGCGTGTCGGAGGGATGTGTCCGCGTTGTGAGGGAATGGGCAGGGTCAACGATTTCGACCTCTCCGCACTATTCGACGACTCGAAGTCGATCAACGACGGTGCAATCACGATCCCCGGCTACAGCATGGACGGCTGGTACGGGCGGATCTTCCGTGGTTGCGGCTTCTTCGACTGCGACAAACCGATTCGGCGTTTCGCGAAGAAGGAGTTGGCTGATCTGCTCCACAAGGAGCCGACCAAGATCAGAGTCGACGGGATCAACCTCACGTATTCGGGGCTGATCCCCACCATCCGGAAGTCGTTCCTGTCCAAGGACGTGGAGGCGATGCAGCCCCACATCCGCGCCTTCGTCGAACGCGCGGTGACCTTCACCACCTGTGGCGAGTGTGGCGGGACGCGTCTGAACGAGGAGGCCCGGTCATCCAAGATCGCCGGCATCTCGATTGCGGACGCATGTGCGATGCAGATCAGCGATCTGGCCGAGTGGCTGCGGGGCCTCGACGATCCGTCGGTGGCGCCGCTCGTGTCGGGGCTGCAACACACCCTCGACGGTTTCGGCGAGATCGGCCTGGGGTACCTGAGCCTGGACAGGTCGTCGGGGACGCTGTCGGGTGGCGAAGCGCAACGAACCAGGATGATCCGCCATCTCGGTTCCGCGCTGACCGACGTGACCTACGTGTTCGACGAGCCCACCGTGGGGCTGCATCCCCATGACATAGACCGGATGAACACGTTGTTGGTGCAGTTGCGCGACAAGGGCAACACCGTGTTGGTGGTGGAGCACAAGCCCGAGGTGATCGCCATTGCGGATCACGTGGTCGACCTCGGCCCGGGAGCGGGGTCCGACGGTGGACAGGTGGTGTTCGAGGGAACCGTCGGGGAGCTGCGGGCAGCGGACACGCTGACGGGCCGCCACCTGGGCGACCGGGCGTCGCTGAAGCCCGAGGTCCGTGAAGCCACCGGCGTCATGGAGGTGCGTGGCGCGTCCACCAACAACCTCGAGGACGTGGATCTCGACATCCCCCTCGGTGTGTTGGTCGTGGTCACCGGGGTGGCCGGGTCGGGCAAGAGCTCGTTGATCTCGGGGTCTGTGTCGGGCCGCGACGGGGTTGTGAGCATCGACCAGGGTGCGATCAAGGGGTCGCGTCGCAGCAATCCCGCCACCTACACCGGCCTGCTGGATCCGATTCGCAAGGCCTTTGCGAAGGCGAACGGCCTGAAGCCGGCGCTGTTCAGCGCCAACTCCGAGGGCGCGTGCCCTGCCTGCAACGGGGCCGGGGTGATCTACACCGACCTCGCGATGATGGCCGGGGTGGCCACCCCATGTGAGGACTGCGAGGGCAAGCGGTTCGACTCGTCGGTACTCCTACACCGCTACGGCGGCCGCGACATCAGCGAGGTTCTGGCCATGTCGGTGGCCGAGGCAGAGGAGTTCTTCGCAGACGGTGACGCGGCGTTGCCTGCGGCGCAGCGGATCCTGGGACGCCTGGCGGATGTGGGATTGGGCTACCTGCGCATCGGCCAGCCGCTCACGACGCTGTCGGGTGGTGAACGCCAGCGTCTGAAGCTGGCCACCCACCTGGGCGAAAGCGGTGGCATCGTGGTTCTGGACGAACCCACCAGCGGCCTGCACCTGGCGGATGTCGAGCAGCTCCTGGGGCTGTTGGATCGGATCGTCGATGGCGGGAAGTCGGTGATCGTCATCGAGCACCACCAGGCAGTGATGGCGCACGCGGATTGGATCATCGACCTGGGGCCGGGGGCGGGCCACGACGGCGGCCGGGTCGTGTTCGAGGGAAGGCCCGCCGAGTTGGTCGCGGCCCGCTCGACTCTGACCGGCCGCCATCTGGCCGACTACGTAGAGCCCGCTTCGCCGGGGTAGGCGTTGGTCACCGCCGCGGGAGCGCCGAAGCGAACCCGCAGCGCGAACGGTTCCGGCATGGCGAGGCTCGATGTGACGAACTGATCGATGTCTCCTCCGGGCACCGGACGTACCACGAAGCGATGCCCACTGGGGGCCTCGATGGTGGCGCGGTCGAGGCGGAGGGTGGCCAACATCACGGGGGCGAGTGGGCTGGGGACCTGGGGCGTGACGGTCACCGTCATGGCCCGGACTGTGGCCACCTGGTTGCGAAGCCTTGGTGGCAGGAGGTGTTCCACCTTTCCAAGCGCGCGCATGGACGCGTCGGCTATGGGAGCCTCGGGCCCGCTTCGCTGCGGGGCGGCCTGGAGCAGCGAGAGCATCTGCAACAGCCGACCCGAGGTGGAGACCATTTGTGCAGTCTGGTCCCATTCACGGACGGAAACTGTCCGTAATCCTCCGTAGGGTGCGCCCCCGTGACCGACGCATCAGCAGCCATCGAGGCAACCGACCTGGTGAAGACCTACCGCAGCAAGGAGGGCGATGTCGATGCGGTTCGTGGGGTGAGCCTGACGGTCGCCCACGGTGAGATCTTCGGCTTCCTGGGCCCTAACGGTGCCGGCAAGTCCACCACCGTCAGGATGCTCACCACGCTGCTCACCATCACTGCTGGGTCCGCGCGGGTCGCGGGAGTAGAGGTGATCGACGATCCCGACGGTGTCCGAAGACGGATTGGAGTGGCCCTGCAAGAAGCCGGGCTCGACCTTCGACAGAGCGGCCGTGAACTGTTGACCCTGCAATGCCGGTTGTTCGGCATGTCGGCTGCCGAGGCGGCCGACAGAACCCAGGAGCTGCTTGAGCTGGTCGAGCTCACCGAGGCGGCGGAGCGCCGGATCCAGGGATACTCCGGTGGCATGAAACGCCGCTTGGATCTGGCGTCCGCGCTGGTGAACCGCCCCGACATCCTGTTCCTCGACGAACCCACCACCGGCCTCGACCCCGCGAGCCGTCTGGTGATCTGGGACGAGGTCCGACGCATCAACGCCCAGGGCACAACCGTCTTCCTCACCACCCAGTACCTCGAGGAGGCCGATCAGCTCTGCGGACGCCTGGCGATCATCGACGACGGACGGATCGTGTCGGAGGGAACTCCCGCCGCCCTCAAGTCGCAGCTCGCTGCACGCCTGGGTCCCGGCGCCGACCCCTCGCTCGACGACGTGTTCCTCGACGCCACGGGACGCACGCGGGAACGGGTTGCCGGAGAGGTCCAGGAGGTACAGGCATGAGAGAGACGGCGATCCTTGCCCGGCGGGCGCTACGAGAGGGGCTACGCCAACCGGATGCCCTGATGCCCACGTTGTTCATCCCCCTGTTCTTCCTCATCGTGAACGTGGGGCAGGTCGCGAAGATCTTCCCCACAGGCGGCACTCCGTTCCTCCACGGACAGAACTACGCCGCGTTCCAGCTTCCCACCTCGCTGTTGACCGCTGCGTCGTTCGGAACCGCTGCGCTGTACCTCGTGGAGGAGATCGAGGGCGGATACTTCGACAAGCTGCGGGCCACGCCAATCCCGAGGGCGTCGATCGTGTTGGGTCGGCTCATCGCGGAGCTTCCCAAGAGCGTGATCATGAGCAGCGCGATGATCCTGATCGCGTTGCCCTTCGGTGTGCGGATCCGGGCGGGTTTGGGCGGCTACCTGTTGCTTGCCCTGCTCATCGCCATCTGGGCAGCGGTGTTCAGCGGCTTCATGCAGCTCATCGCCCTGAAGACCCGCAGCGCTGCGGCAACCAACTCGGTGGGCTTCATCTTCTTCCCACTGCTGTTCCTGACGCCGAACTTCGTGCCCCGCAGCCAACTCTCCAGGCCGATGGAGATCGCCGCCACGCTCAACCCGGTCACCTACATCATGGAGGCGGCGAGGTCGCTGGTTCTCGACGGCTACGACTGGGCAGCGCTGGGTCGGGGTTTCGCGGTGGCCGCTGCCGCCGGTGTGCTGGTGTTGTTCCTGAGCATCAGGACCGTGAACCGATACGACTGATGCTCGCTTAATGTCCTGCGGAACTCCAAGAGGGGGCAGGTTGTGGGTCGACGTGTAATGGGTGCGTTCGTTGTCTTCGTCGTCGTGGCGTTGGGCGGGGGCTGCTCCGACGACGAGGATGCCGGCGGAGGGTCGAAGGTGGCCGACGGCTCCTCGTCTGCGGAATCCTCCACTACTTCAACCCGGCCGCCGGTGTCGCGTCCGGATGGGCCCTCGGCCGATCTCTCCGAGGAGATAACCGTGGCCGGGGTGCCGTTCATGGGTGCCGCGGCAGGATCGGAACTACCCGCGGGCTACGAGGAGCACGAGTACGTGGCCAGCGGCGAAGCCACCGCGTACTCGGGGCCGAATCCCCCCACGACGGACGGCAGGTGGAGCTTCGAGCCGACCACCACCGCCCCGTATCGGACCCGGATCGTCATCCGCCGCCCGACCGACTCGGCCCGATTCAGCGGCACGGTTGTAGTGGAGTGGCTGAATGTCAGCGGCGGCCTCGACGCCAACCCCGACTACGCCTCCATGTCCGAGGAGATCGCGCGGCAGGGCCACGCCTGGATCGGGGTTTCGGCACAGCTCGTAGGGGTTGCCGGTGGGCCTGTGCTGGTGGCGGCCCCGGGCGCTGAGGCGCTTGTCGGCAAGGGCCTGGTCGGTCTGGTTCCGGATCGCTACGGCTCGTTGTCGCACCCCGGAGACGGTTACTCCTTCGACATCTTCACCCAGGTGGCCACAGCGGTGCGTGGTGGGGCCGATCTCTTCGGCGGCAAGGCGCCCGAGGTGGTGTTGGCCGTGGGCGAATCGCAGTCCGCCATCGCACTTACCACCTACTACAACGGGGTCCAGCCGCTCACCGTCGCCTTCGACGGTTTCCTGATTCACAGCCGCGCGTTCGTGTCGCTTCCGATGGTGGCGGCGAACCAGGCGGCGGATCTGAGCGGGGCGATGACCGTGTCGCCCGCTCCCGTGTTGCTGCGCGACGATCTGGATGCGCCGGTTCTCGAACTCCAGAGCGAGGGTGACGTGATCGGGGTTCTGAACTCCGCTGCGGTTCGCCAGGACGACACCGACACGTTCCGCCTCTGGGAGGTGGCGGGAACGTCGCACGCCGATCGGCACCTGCTGGGAGCTCTGGCCGACCAGCTCGACTGCGGTGTGGAGATCAACGACGGACCGCTGCATGTGGTTGCCAAGGCAGCGCTGCGAGCGCTGGTGGAGTGGGTACGAACCGGAGAGCCTCCACCTGTTGCGCCTCGGCTCGAGCTCACCGATGACACACCACCAGCGATGCGCCGCGACGAGGACGGGATAGCCCTCGGCGGTATCCGGACGCCGCCGGTGGACGCGCCCACCCAGGTGCTCTCCGGCCAGGCCGGTCCGTCGTCGGATCTCATGTGCCTGCTGATGGGTTCGACTCTGCCTCTGTCGGTCGATCGACGCGCCGAGCTGTATCCCACGCCGGCCGACTACGAGAGGAAGTTCGCCGCGGCTCTCGATTCGGTCATCGACGCCGGGTTCGTCCTCGAAGAGGACCGAGCAGCCATGGAGGCCTACTCGCAGCCCTGAGCTCGGGTCGACCTGGGCGATCGGTGCCAAGTGGTTCGGGTTGACCACCGGCGTGGTGTGCCGAGCCGTCGGCGAACCTGCGTAGGGATCCGGCTCCCGGCGACGGAAACGTACGCAAGTTCGTGGGGGTGTGCCGAGCCGTCGGCGACCACACCTCTTCGAACCGGGCGCCTAGAGGATCGAACGGCCCAGGACCAGCACCGCCAGGCCCATGGCGAGGGCGATCGTCGCCGCAACCCCCATGGTCAGCAGGGCCAACCCGAGCACCCCGCGGAGTCGTTCCCACCACGCCGGGTGGATCGAGACCGTCTCGGCGACGCGCACGACAAGTGGTGGCTCGATCCGCCCACGTGAGACCGGAGGATCAGGCTCGGGCGGCCCGGCGCGCTGCGTCATGGGCTCCAGCGTGGCAGGCTCAGGGTCGCCCGGGAACATCATCGGGATGAGCGCCGCCACCGAAACGACCACAAGAGCAAGCCCGATCAACAACGTCATGGACATCTCGAACCCGAGCGTAATGGTGGCCGAGGCCGAACCGATGACCAAGCGCCGGCGCCGGTGGTGGCCCTGGGTGTGTGTCGGCGTGCTCTGCGTCGTGATCGCCGCCTGCTTCATCGTCCCCACGCCCTACTACCTGTTCGAGCCGGGCAGCGTGCGGCCCACCGCGTCCCGCATCGAGATCCGCCGCCACAAGTCCTTCAGCGACAAGGGCGAGTTGCTCTTCACCACCGTCGGCATCGAGCACGCGACCGTGTCGGATCTGGTACGTGGCTGGCTCGACGACGCGATCGAGGTCGAGAGCGAGAGCGACGTGTATCCCGAGGGGGAGGCGAAGGACCAGATCATCAACCAGAAGCTGATGGACGATTCGAAGCTCGCCGCCATCTCCGCGGCGTTCCGCACGGTGGGATACCCGGTGACGCCGACGGGCAACGGAGCATTCGTGGAAGAGGTGATCGACGACTTCCCCGAAGCCAAGGCAAACCTCCGCCAAGGCGACGTGATCGTGAAGCTGAACGGCCGGCCGATCAACGTCACGGGAGACCTGGCCCCCATCCTGGGCGAGATGGCCGTGGGCACCGAGGTCGACCTCGACGTGCGCGACGGCAGGACCGAGAAGTTGCGAGGGGTCACCATGAAGCTGGGTCGCAACGAGGACGACCCCCACCGTGGCTACCTCGGGGTCGTGGTCTCCACCGCCGACCAGAGCCTCGACCTGCCTTTCGACGTGGAGATCGACTCGGGCAAGGTCACAGGTCCCTCCGCAGGGCTCGCGTGGACGTTGGGTCTCATCGACCGGCTGACACCGGGATCGCTCACCGGAGGCCGGCGGATCGCGGTAACCGGCACGATCGACGCCGACGGCAGGGTTGGTGAGATCGGGGGGCTCGCCCAGAAGATGGCGACGGTCAAGCGGGCAGGCGTGAAGGTCTTCCTCTATCCGGCCGGCACGCCGCGCAAGCACGTGGCCGAGGCAGCCGAGATCGCCGCCGACGAGGTGACACTGCACCCTGTGGCGTCGGTGGAGGACGCGATTCGCTACCTGTTGCCCGAGGGCCTTCCGAAAGCCCCTTCGCTCGCCGGCTGATCGCGTCCCGTCCGCCACATGATCGAGGCGCAGTCCTAGCATCGGCGGGATGGCCACAACTCCCTCGGATTCCAGCCCGGTCGACCCGGCCGAGTTGGGCCGACGCGAGTTCACGAAGCTCCGGAAGGGCTGGGACCCCGTCGAGGTGCGCGCTCATCTACTCCGGATGGCCGATGAGATCGCTCGGCTGCAACGCAGCGAGGCGGAGCTCCGATCCCAGGTCGCCCGTCACGAGGCGGCCTCCGCGAAGTCCGCGGAGCTCGACGAGTCGATGCTCACCCAGATGCTCGGCGAGGAGACCGCCCGGGTTCTGGAGGCTGCACGTACCGCCTCGTCGGAGATCCGCACCAAGGCGGAGGACAACGCGGCGCGCTTGGTTCGTGAAGCACAGGAGCAGGCGGCGCGCGTGACCCGCGAGGCCGACGAGCTTCGCCAGGCTGCGGTGACCGAGGCCGACGACCTGGTGGGTTCCGCACGGCAACGCGTGGAGGAACTGCTGAGCGAGGCCCGCGAGGCGGCGCAGCAAGAACGCAGCGATGCAGAGGCGGAGGCAACCACCACTCGGGAGAGGGCAGAGCGGGCAGCAGCCGAGGCCAGGGCCGAGGCCGAGGCCGACGCAGAGCGCGTGCGAAACGCTGCGGCACAGACCAAGACCGAGGCTGAGGCGGCTGCGGAACGGATCCGCGCCGAGGCCACAGATGCCGCTCACGAACGGGCCGAGGAGGCGACGCGGGCGGCCGAGGCAGAGGTGGAGCGGGCCCGCGAGCAGGGTCGTTCCATGGTGCAGGAGGCGAAGGAGGCCCGAGAGCGGATGCTGCGGGACCTGGCGGAACGGCGGAAGGTGGCTCGCCAGCAGCTCGAGGCGTTGCGTGCCGGCAGGGAGCGTCTGCTCGAAGCGTTCCGTTCGGTCCGAGGTGCCTTCGACGAGGCGACAGACGAGCTGGTCGAATCCCTTCCCGCCGCCCGTGCCGCCGCGGATGAGGCGGCGCGGGGGGTCGACGGCGACATCGACGCGGCGGTCGCCGAGCTGGACGCGGAGATCGGCGGGGTGCTTGTTTCGCCGGCTGACGAGCTTGCCGCCGCCCCGGCGATCGCGGTGGCCCCGACTGGGCGGGAGTCCTCCACAGACGAGGCGTCCTCGCGGCTCCGGCTGGTCCAAGACGCCGGTGGCGACGACGAAGACGACGACAGCGACGAAGACGAGGACGACGAGGACGACGAGAGCCTTGATGCGGCCGCAATCGGCGACGCGGAGGGTGCCGAATCCCAGATCGGGTCGGTGGAGGAGCTCTTCGCACGCCTGCGCGCCGACCAGGACGACGCCCCCGAACCCGACGAAGTCGACGAATCCGCGGATTCCGACAACGAGGATGCGGTGGTCATCGCCCTCGAGTCCGAGCGTGGCGAGATCGCGGAGGTTGTAGAGCTTCCCCGTGAGCTCGACGCGCCCACCGCAGCGGCCACCGAGGTGTTGGACCGTCGTGACCATCGCCTCGCGAACGCGGAGCGGAACCTCACCCGCCGTCTCAAGCGAGCGTTGTCGGACCAGGAGAACGCGGTGCTGCACTCCGTGCGAAGTGACCGCAAGGCGAAGACCGTCGATGCCGTGTTGGGCGACGCCGCCGAACGCGCAGCGGCTGTTGTGGATGCCGCGGTAGCGGAGCTGATCGCAGCGGTGGACGCCGGCGCCGGCCTCTACGACGACGACGATCACCGCATCGCGGTCGACGCCGAGGCGATCGCTGCCGGATTGGGTCCCGCGGTCCGCGACTGGATCGCGGAGCCCCTCCGGGTGCGGCTGGAGCGGGCAGCGGGCGAAGCCGATCTAGGTGGGGATCGCTCCGAGCTCGTGGAACGCGTACGTGCCGCGTACCGCGAGCTGCGCAACGAGCGTCTCCCCGAGTTGGTCGGAGACCTGCTCACCGCCGCGTGCAACGAAGGCGTTCTCGCCGCCAGCCGTCCCGGTACGAGCCACAACTGGCTGGTCGACCACGGCGGCCTGCCCTGCCCCGATGGCGAGGACAACCACCTCGCTGGAGCGGTGATTGCAGGCGAGGCGTTTCCCACCGGCGACCTGCGACCACCGGCGCAACCGGGGTGTCGATGCCTCCTCGTGCCTGCGGATCGGTAACCTCGGCTCCCGCCCGCACCCGGCCCCACTCCCTGAGGCGACATGCGCAACCCCGATGACATCCCGAGGCCGCAACGTCGCGCCCAGCGTCCGCGTCGCCCACCGCGCACCTGGGTCATCGTCGTGGTGGTCGCGATTGTGGCGTTGGTGCTGTCCGCACAGACGATCGCTCGCTTCTACACCGACTTCCTGTGGTTCGACGCGCTGGGCCAGTCGGTGGTTTGGCGAACCGAACTGCTGACCAAGGTGGCACTTGCGCTCGTCTTCGCGTTCGCATTCTTCTTGTTGCTGTTCGTGAACCTCGTGGTCGCGGATCGCGTGGCACCACCGTTCGCTCTCGCCTCAGCGGAGGACGAAGTGGTCCTCCGCTACCGCGAGCTCGTCGGCCCGCGCCAACGAGCGGTTCGAGTGGGAATCGCGTTGGTGTTCGCGATGGTGGTCGGTTTCGGTGCCTCCAGCCAATGGCAGTCCTGGCTGTTGTTCCGCAACGGCGGCGAATTCGGGCTGAAGGACTCGTTCCTCGGCCGTGACGTGGGCTTCTACCTCTTCGATCTACCGTTCCTGAGCTACTTGAGCGGATGGGCTTTCGCGGCGGTGCTCATCACCACGATCATCGTCGGCGCGATCCACTACCTGAACGGCGGAATCCGTGTGCAGGTGGGCTCCTCGGCGGTCAGCCCGCAGGTGAAGATCCACCTCTCGGTCCTCCTGGCGCTGATGGCTTTCCTCAAAGCCGCCGACTACCTGTTGAAGCGCTCACAGCTCCTCTTCTCCGAGCGTGGATACGTGCGAGGCGCCACCTACACCGACGTGAACGCGCAGGACCCGGCCATCAAGCTTCTGATCCTGATCTCGCTGCTGTCGGGCGTGTTGTTCCTCGTCAACATCGCCAAGCGCGGGTGGACCCTGCCCGTGGTGGCGGTGGCGTTGTGGGCGGTGATCTCGGTCGTGGCCGGAGCGATCTACCCGTGGTTCATCGAGTCCTTCCAGGTGTCGCGCAAGCAGTCGGCTCGCGAGGCGCCGTACATCCAGCGCAACATCCTGGCGACGCGCGACGCCTTCGGACTGTCCAAGATCGTCGAGCAGAACTTCGACTACGCCTCGGAACCGACCAGCGACGAGGTCGCCGCCGGTGGTGCCACCATCTCCAACATCCGGCTGTTGGACCCGAAGGTGAGCTCGCAGACCTTCCACAACCTCCAGAGCCAGCTCTCCTTCTACCGGTTCGCGACCGATCTCGACGTGGATCGCTATCCCATCAACCCCGATGGTTCGAACGTGGAAGTGGTGCTGGCGGCGCGGGAGCTGAACCCCGACACCGACCTGGCAACTACCTGGGAGTCGCGGCACCTGATCTACACCCACGGCTACGGGGTGGCCCTGGCTCCGGCGAACGCGGTCACGAGTGAAGGGCTCCCCGATTTCAAGGTGTCGGGAGCATCGCCGATCAGCGTCGCCTCGGACGTGTCCTCGGTGCTGAAGCTGTCGCGCCCCGAGATCTACTTCGGTGAAGGCATCGACGGCGCAGCCGGGGACGGCTACGCGATCGTGGGCACGACCCGCAAGGAGAAGTCGGCCGGGGTCGACACCGCCTATGAGGGGAAGGGCGGCGTGCGGGTGAAGGGCCTGTTGCGTCGCGCCGCGTTCTACCTGCGCTTCGGCGACCTCGAGGCGTTGACCTCGGACTACCTCACCTCGAAGTCGCGCATCCTCTACAACCGCGACGTGGAGGCCAGGGTCCGTGAGCTGGCACCGTTCCTCAAGCTCGACTCCGACCCCTACCCCGTGGTCGTCGGTGGCCGCATCAAGTACATCGTCGATGGCTACACCACCGCGTCCACCTATCCGTACGCGGAGCTGGCCGACACCAGCCAGGTGGCGCCCGGCGCGGATCTGGCACGGGAGCCGTTCAACTACGTGCGCAACTCGGTCAAAGCGGTGGTCGACGCGTACGACGGTACGGTTGCGCTGTACCTCTCCGACACGCTCTACGGCGGGCGAGACCCCGTCATCCGGGCATACGCCAAGGCGTTCCCCGGGCTGTTCATCGAGAAGGTCCCCGATGAGATCAAGGCGCACTTGCGCTATCCGGAGGACCTCTTCCGGGTGCAGACCGCGATGTGGGGTCGCTATCACCAGGATTCGGCTTCGGCCTTCTTCGAAGGTTCGGACCGCTGGGACGTGGCTCAGGATCCGGGCAACAGCGTGCGACCTACCGAGGCAACCGGCTCCCGTGCACGGGTCGAGCCGTACTACCTCCAGATGCGCGTACCGGGTGACGAGAACGAGCGTTTCGTCCTGTTCCGCCCCTTCGTTCCCCACTCCACCGACGACTCCAAGAAGCAGCTCACCTCGTTCATGCTGGCCGACAGCGACCCCGAGGTCTACGGCAGGCTCCAGGTGTTCACGCTCACGAGCTCGGTGGGCGAAAAGGTGGAACGCAACCGCGATGTAGACGGGCCTCTGACGGTCAACAGCCGCATCCTCTCGAGTCGTGAAGGCAACATAAGCCAAGAGCTCACCCTTCTGAACCAGGGCGAAGGTGGCTCGAAGGTGCAGCTCGGCAACCTGTTGATGGTTCCGTTGGGCAGGTCGATCCTCTACGTGCGACCCGTGTACGTGAGCGCGTCGTCTGCCGATTCCGCGCCCGAGCTGCGACTGGTCATCGTGGCCGACGGCGAGCGCACGGAGGTGGGTACCACCCTGCGCGAGGCGCTCACCAAGCTCTACCCCGACGTGGGCGACATCGAAACCCGTGAGGGGACGTTGGACCAGCCCCAGCCGGACGACGATCCGGCGACCGAACCCGCCCCCGATCCAGAGACCGCCGAGGACCCCGCCGAGATGCTGAAGCAGGCCTTGGGCCTCTTCGCCGAGGCCGACACCGCACTCAAGGAGGGCGGTGCCACCTCGCTCCAGGAGTACGCGGACAAGAACGCGGAGGCAGCGGCGCTGGTGGAACGGGCGCACGCCGCCCTCGCGAGCGGTGGGTCCGACTTGCCGGCGAACCCCGCCTCGACTCCCACCTCAACCTCCTCCTCGACCACTTCGACGACGGCCCCACCGGCCACGACGACCACCGGAAAGGCGTGACGACGTGTTCGCACTGAGCCTCTCGCCCGAGTCGCTGATCGAGACGTTCGGTCTGATCGGACTGTTCCTCATCATCTTCGCCGAGTCGGGCCTGCTGATCGGCTTCTTCCTGCCGGGTGACTCGCTGCTGTTCACCGCCGGAGCGGTGGCCGCGGGGGTGCTCAAGAGCCAGATCGACGTGCAGTTCAACATCTGGGTGCTGCTCATCGGTTGCTTCGTTGCGGCTGTGGCGGGAGACCAGGTCGGCTACCTGTTCGGTCTGAAGGTCGGCCCTTCGCTGTTCGGAAGGCCGGACTCCAAGTTCTTCAAGGCCGAGTACGTGGACAAAGCCCAGGAGTTCTTCGCCCGCTACGGGCCCAAGGCCATCGTGTTGGCCCGCTTCGTGCCGATCGTGCGCACGTTCTGTCCCATCGTTGCGGGCGTAGGGCGAATGAAGTACCAGACCTTCGTCCGCTACAACGTGGTGGGTGGTCTGTTGTGGGGCGTGGGGGTTACGTTGCTGGGCTACTTCTTCGGTCAGATCGAAGTGGTGAAGGAGAACATCGAGGTGGCGATCCTCGGCGTCATCGGCATCTCGACGCTGCCGATCGTGATCGAGGTGGTCCGTCACCGAAGGGCTGCCCGGGCGGATGCCTGAGCCGAGCGTTCTGCGCTTTTGACTAGCTCGGCGTCGCCCGACTGAACTTGCTCGGCGCGTTTGACGCCCCAGTCGACTGGGGGTCCGCGGGCACCGACCAACAACACCCGAGGCGCATCCTTGCGCGTCAGGAAAGGACCTCTCGGCCGATGCAAGCGATCCTCGCAGAGGGCGGTTACCAACCCTTCGAACTCGGCGACTCCGAGTGGATCTGGCTGGTGTTCTCCGCAGCGGTGGCGCTCGTCGCCCTCGCTGTCGGCGGCGTGATGATGAAGGGCGTCCTGGCCAAGGACACCGGCACCGACAAGATGGGCGAGATCGCCGGAGCGGTCCAGGAAGGCGCGATGGCCTACATCAAGCGCCAGTTCCGCACCATCGCGATCATCGTCGTTCCACTGGCGGCGATCGTGTTCGCGACCTCGGCCGAGGTGCTCAAGCCCGGCACCGACGAGGGCCTCTCCTACGTCCAGTCCGGCCTGTTCCGGATGCTCGCCTTCCTCCTCGGTGCAGGCTTCTCCGCCTTCATCGGTTTCCTGGGCATGTGGCTGGCAACCCGGGCGAACCTGCGGACCGCCGCGGCCGCGAAGACAGGCTCAATGGACGCCGCCATGCAGGTGGCCTTCCGTGCCGGTGGCACGGTCGGGTTGTTCACCGCGGGTCTGGGCCTGTTGGGCGCCACCGGAATCGTCATGGTGTTCCAGAACACGGCGTCGGCCATCCTCGTCGGCTTCGGTTTCGGCGGCTCCCTGCTCGCCCTGTTCCTCCGCGTCGGCGGCGGCATCTTCACCAAGGCGGCCGACGTGGGCGCGGACCTGGTGGGCAAGGTCGAGGCCGGCATCCCCGAGGACGACCCCCGCAACCCCGCCACCATCGCGGACAACGTGGGCGACAACGTCGGCGACTGCGCCGGGATGGCATCGGACCTGTTCGAGAGCTTCGGTGTGGTGCTCGTGGCCAACATCATCCTGGGCGTCACGTCCTTCCACGCCATCGGCCTCAACGGTCAGGACGCGGCGAAGGGTCTGATCCTGCCGCTCGTGATGATGGCCATCGGTCTGTTGGCCTCGATCGTGTCCATCTACCTGGTCAAGGCGCGTCCCGGCGAGACCGACGCGCTCAAGCCGATCAACCGTGGCCTGTCCGTTGCGTCGCTGCTCACGCTCGTGGGTGGTGCCGTCGTGTCCTTCGGCTACATCGGCAACCCCGAGGGCACGTCTGTCGACAACGTGGGTACCCGGGTCTTCGTGGCTCTCGTCGCCGGTGTCGTGCTGGGCCAGGCCGCGAGCCGGATCACCCAGTACTTCACGTCCTCCCAGTTCAAGCCCGTGCGCGACATCGCAGATGCCGGCGTGACGGGTCCGGCCACCGTGGTCCTCTCCGGCATCAGCTCGGGTCTGGAATCCGCGGTGTGGGCGGTGGTCGCCATCGCCGGGGCGATCCTCGTGGGCCTCGGCCTCGGCGGCGGCAACGTGTTGTTCGCCTTCTTCATGGTGGCGCTCACCGGCGTCGGCATGCTGGCCACCACCGGCATCGTCGTGGCGGAGGACACCTTCGGTCCCATCGCCGACAACGCGCAGGGCATCGCGGAGATGTCCGGCGAGCTCGAAGGTCAGACCGAGAAGATCCTCGACGGCCTCGACACCGTGGGCAACACCACCAAGGCAGTCACCAAGGGCTTCGCCATCGGCTCGGCGGTGATCGCCGCGGTTGCGCTATTCGCCAGCTTCCGCGAGACCATCGCGACAGAGACGGGCGCGGCTTTCGAGCAGCTCGCCATCAACATCGCCGAGCCCAAGACCTTCGCCGGCGCCCTGTTGGGCGGCACCGTGGTGTTCCTCTTCTCGTCGCTCGCAATCCTCGCGGTGGGTCGCACCGCCGGCATCATCGTGCAGGAGGTCCGGCGCCAGTTCCGGGAGAAGCCCGGGATCATGGACTACACCGAGAAGCCCGACTACGGACCGGTGATCGACATCTGCACCGGCGCCGCGCTGCGTGAGCTCGCCACCCCCGCCCTGTTGGCGGTGCTGATGCCGGTGGTCGTCGGCTTCGCGCTCGGCGCCGAGTCCCTCGGCGGCTACCTGGCGGCCACCATCGTGGTCGGATCGCTGATGGCCAACTTCTTGTCGAACGCGGGCGGAGCGTGGGACAACGCCAAGAAGTTCATCGAAGAGGGCAACCACGGCGGCAAGGGTTCCGATGTCCACAAGGCCGTGGTCATCGGCGACACCGTCGGAGACCCCTTCAAGGACACCGCGGGCCCGGCCATCAACCCGTTGATCAAGGTGATGAACCTGATCTCGCTGCTGATCCTGCCGGCGGTCATCAAGCTGGCCGACGACGAGGCGATCCGCTACTCGATCGCGGCGGTGGCCGTGGTCGTGATCGTCGGCGGTGTGCTGTTCTCGAAGAACCAGAAGTCCGCGATCGACGCTTCGGAGGCGGCCGCGGCGCAGTCCGCCGACGCGGCGACCGCTTCTGCGACGGCCTGATCCGATGGGTGAGCCGGTCCTCGTCGAGCGGCGAGGGCCGGTCACCGTCGTGACCATCGACCGTCCCGAGGTCCGCAACGCGGTCGACCGACCCACGGCCGACGCGTTGATCGCAGCCTTCCGCGAGTTCGACGCCGATCCCGACGCCGCGGTGGCGGTGCTCACAGGCGCCGGAGGGACGTTCTGCGCAGGCGCGGACCTGAAGGGGGTCGCCGCGGGGCGGGGCAACCGGGTCGAGGCCGACATGAGCGCCGACGGTCCTATGGGTCCGACTCGCATGGTGCTGGGCAAGCCGACTATCGCCGCTGTGGAGGGCTACGCGGTCGCGGGCGGGTTGGAGTTGGCGATCTGGTGCGACCTGCGGGTGGTTGCCTGCGACGCCGTCTTCGGGGTGTTCTGCCGCCGCTGGGGTGTGCCATTGGTCGACGGCGGCACCGTGCGCCTGCCGCGACTCATCGGCCAGTCCCACGCACTGGACATGATCCTCACCGGACGCGGGGTGGGGGCGGAGGAGGCGCAGCGGATGGGGCTCGCCAACCGGGTTGTTCCGGCGGGCGCGGCGCTCGACGCAGCGGTGGATCTGGCAGCGCAGCTCGCTGCGTTGCCCCAGGCCTGCATGCGCAGCGATCGTCGCTCCGCCATCGCGCAGTGGGAACTCGGTGAGGGCGAGGCGATGGCGTTGGAGACCCGCGTGGGGATCGAGACGCTCGCGTCAGGTGAGGCCGTCGAAGGCGCCGGCCGGTTCGCCGCCGGCGCGGGTCGAGGCGGTGCCGCTGTCTGAGGCGGTGTCGTCGGCCGGATCTGCGGCGTCGTGGTCCATTCGCTCGATCAGCGCAGCGAAGCGCGAGTAGGGCAGGGCGCGACCGAAGTGCCATCCCTGGGCGTGGTTGCATCCCAGCGATCTGAGTACGGAGACCTGTGACTCCGTGGTCACCGACTCTGCGGTGACTGCCACCCCGAGCCCGGCACACAGCCCGACGATCGAGTGGGTCACCACCGTGGCGTCGCCGTGGTGGCCCAGAGCTTCGACGAGCGTGGCCGGGACCTTCAGCTGGTCGATGGGAGCGTCGGCGTCGCCCAGCGCTGCGAGTCCTGGACCGAGATCGTCCACTGACACCCGGACCCCGAGGCTCCGGAGGCCGGCGAGGGCGGCGCGGGCTCGGGGGTCGTCGAGGGAGGTGCCGTCGACCTCCACCATCAGCAGCGGTGGGCTGAGGTGGCTCCGCTCCAGTAGGTCCGCCACGGCGGTGACGAACCCCGGGACGCGTAGCTCGGTGGTGGCGAGGTTCACCGTTATGGCGAGGGGTCGGTGGGGGCGTGACTTGTTGAGGGTGCTGAAGAGGCGGCAGACCTCTTCGAGGGTCGAGGTGCCGATCTCGGGGAGGAGGCCGGTCTGCTCGGCGATCGCCAACCAGCGGTCGGGTGTGAGGACGCCTTCGCGGGGGTGGTTCCAGCGGATGAGTGCCTCCGCTCCGCAGATGCGGCCCTCGCCCAGGTCGACGATCGGCTGGTAGTAGACCTCCAGCTCCCGGCCGGGAACAGCGCGTCTGAGGTCGTTCGCGAGGCGGAGCGTCCTGAGGGATGACTCGCGATCGGGCTCGTCGGGGCCGAGGACCCGCGCTGGCACAACGACCTCCATGTCGCCGAGTTGCTGGGGCGCCGAGACGGCCCCAACGAGCCGTGCCTCCAGCCCCGTGAGGTCTGTGCCGGCGTCGGCAGGGACGATCATGAAGTCGCCGTTGTCGAGCCTTCCCATCAGGTCCGCTTCGCCGAGGGCGGCACGAAGGCGTTCAGCGGTGCGGAGGACTACCGCATCGACCTGATCGTGGCCCAGAGCGGCGGCCACCTCGTCGAGGCCGTCGAGGCGGAGGATCATGGCAGGGGAGGTGTGTTCGCCCTGGCGCAGTGCCCCGTGGATCGCAGCGCGGTTGGGCAGGCCGGTGGTCGGATCTCGCTGTGCACTTCGGCGGCGCAGCTCTACGGCTGCCCGCCGCTCAGACGTGAGTTGTCGCCGGGCGTTCGTCGCGACGAACAGGGCTGATACGGCCACCACGGCCAGGGCCACGATTGCGATCACAGCGATCACAGCGTCCTTTCGGCGCATACGTCTCCGGGCTGAGTAGGTGGAGCTACCCAAGATCTCCGACGCTCTCCGCTATGGCGCGCAAGGATGAGGGCATGAACGCTCGTAGGTTGCTCTGTGTGGTGCTGGTCGCGTCGATCGCGACGCTGGGGATGAGCGCCTGCCAGGTGCGTGTGGCGGGCACCCGCTGTCGGGTTCCGGGCACGACCGCGCAGGACGCGACCCATGTCCTGGTTTGCAAGCAGGGCCGGTGGCGCAGGACGATCACCAAAGCCCAGGCGGCAATGATCCTGGTCGCTGTGATCAACGCGAGGACCCCTGTGGGAGTTGCCGCGGGCAACGGACACACCTGCATGTCGATGAAGGACTCCAACCTGCGGTGTTGGGGGTTCAACAGCTCGGGTCAGCTGGGTGACGGGACGACAACCAGCCGCCTCGTGCCGACTCTCGCTCCGGGGGCCACGACACGGTTCACCACACAGCTCAGTGGTGGGTCTCCGGTGGTCGAGACGAACCTCGGGTCGATCGATGCCGGAGCCGAGTTCACCTGCACCCAGTCCGGAGGTCAGTTCGCAGCGACTCCGTCGTATTCCACCTCCTGTTGGGGCTACAACGGTTTCGGTCAGTTCGGTGACGGCTCGACCACCAACAGGCTCACCTCTTCTTCGGTGAGCGGTGGGAACCAGACGGGGGTGATGGCTGCCGGCACCGTGCATCTGTGCATCGCGGTCGGCTTTTCGGGCGCTGTCCAGTGTGCCGGGCAGAACGCGGCGGGTCAGCTCGGGAACGGCGCGACGACGCCTAGCTCCACCAAGGTGGACACCGGACTCAGCGGTGTGGCGGCGCTCGCGGCAGGGTCGTCGCACACCTGTGCGCTCAAGGGTGACGGTGCGGTGTGGTGCTGGGGCGCGAACGGGTCGGGCCAGCTCGGCGACGGGACCACCACGCAGCGAACGGTTCCAACATTGGTGCCCGGACTGTCGGCGAGCGCGATCACCGCCGGCGGCGATCACACCTGTGCGCTGTTGGGGGACGGAACCGTGAAGTGCTGGGGGGCGAACGCGGATGGTCAGCTGGGCATCGGCACCACGGTGGCGTCGTCGTCACCGGTGGCGGTCTTGGGCCTGGGCGGTGTCACGGCGCTGTCGGCCGGGGCGGACCATTCGTGTGCGGTGCTCACCGGAGGAGGCTTGTGGTGTTGGGGCGCGAACGCCACTGGTCAGCTCGGTACCGGTGACACCACTACCAGCGCTACGCCGCATGTGGTCCAGACGGTGACAGGCGCGACCGCAGTGTCGGCCGGGTTCGGGCACACGTGCGCGATCGCGGCAGGCAAGGGTTGGTGCTGGGGGCGAAACGATCTTGGCCAGCTCGGCGACGGAACGACGGTGGGCCGCCTTTCGCCGGTGCAAGTCGCGTTCTGATCGGCGGTTGCGCCAAGTCGGGCGGTGGATGCTGGGACATCGGCGTCATGGAGGTGGCGGTGGCGTTGGTGGGTGTCCGGTTCGTTGTTGTCCGTGGCGTTGGCCCCAGATGCGGTTGCCGTCGGGGGTTTCGATGACGGTCCAGCCGTCGGGGTGGAGGGTGATGTGCCAGCCGGTTCGGTGGGCGAGGCCGTGGTGGTGGGGGCAGGCCAACACCATGTGGGCGACGTCGGTGGAGCCCAGGTCGGCGAGCCATTCGTCGATGTGGTGGGCGTGACACGCGTCGGGTTGGGCGTCACATCCGGGGAAGTAGCAGCCGCCGTCACGCACCGCGAGCGCCCGCCGTTGCGGGGTGGTGGCGAGACGGACCTCACGTCCGAGATCCAACGGCACACCGAGACTGTCGACGATCACCGGGAACAGGCTGCTGTTACAGCCCAACTTGGTGAGCTGTCCGCCTTGGAGACGCACCCCC
>JADLFH010000034.1 GCA_020845705.1 Microthrixaceae bacterium
GGAGACGACCCCGCCATCGAGTGGCGGGCCGACCGGCTCATGGCCCGCGACGAGGTGGCGCCGGCCGCGGCGCCCGAGCCGACGGCCGGCGCCACCACTCCCGACCGCGAGGCCATCGACGTCGAGGGCTGACACCCTGAGTTGTCGCCCGCGACGCCTCTAGTTGTCGGAATTGGGGTCAGACCCCAATAAGCGATCTGATCAACAACCACGGGAAGACTCCCCGATTTGGGGTCAGACCCGAAATCGGGAAGGCGCGGTTTTTCGACAACCGTGGTTGGCGGTGCGGGTGCAGCCGGCCGGACCGATTCGGCATAGAATCGCGGACCGAACATGAGCACACACGACTTGTTGACTACCGCCGACGTGGCGATCGTCGGAGGTGGCATCGTTGGCGCCAGCATCGCCTGGCACCTGGCCCAGCGCGGCGTGACCAACGTCGTCATCCTCGAGCGTGAGAGCCACCAGGGTCTGGGGTCAACCGGACGGAGCATGGGCGGTGTACGTGCGCAGTTCGGCACCGAGCCCAACATCCGCATGTCGCTGTACTCGATCGCCCAGTACCGCGACTTCGAGCAGGTCGTCGGCGAGCCGTCGGGCTACAAGCCACACGGCTACCTGTTCATCGCCTCGTCTGCGGCGCACTTCGCGCACCTGGCGGCCAACGTGGCACACCAGCAGTCGCTCGGCGTCGACAACGTGCGGTTGCTCACGGCAGACGACGTTGGCGCACTCGCGCCGATGGTGCGGCTCGACGACGTCGTCGGTGGCAGTTATTGCCCGACCGATGGCTTCGTCGACCCCTACAGCGTGATGAACGGGTATACGGCGGCGGCCCTCAGGGCCGGCGTGCGCATCGTCAAGAACGCCGAAGCCACGCGGTTGCTGGTCGAGGGCAACCGGATCACCGGCGTCGCGTCGACGCGTGGCGTGGTGTCGGCGCCGAACGTCGTCATGGCTGCGGGTCCGTGGGTGGCGCCGCTGGCGACCACCGCGGGTGTCACGGTGCCAGTGAGCCCGCTCCGGCGGATGCTGCTGCCGACCGAACCCTTCGGTGGCATCCCCGAACGATGCCCCATGGTGATCGACATGGCGACCGGCTTCCACTTCCGCCCCGAAGGACGCGGGCTGCTGCTGGCCTGGAACGACCCCGACGAGGCACCGTGCCGCGAACCCGTCTTCGACCCGGCGTTCGTCGAGAAGGTGCTGCTGCGCGCCCTCGAGCGTGTGCCGTCGTTCATCGATCTGGCGGTGAACCCGAAGCGTGGCTGGGGCGGGCTCTACGAGATGTCGCCTGACAAGCACGGCATCCTCGGCCCGACGCCGGTGGAGGGGTTGTGGTGCGCCAATGGATTCTCGGGCCACGGTGTGATGCACTCGCCCGCCACGGGGCGGGTCGTGTCTGACCTCATCGTGGATGGACGGTGCGACGTGCTGCCCTGGCAGCCGTTCGCGCTTGCGCGATTCGAGGCGGGCGAACTGCTGCACGAGCCCGCGGTGCTGTAGGCCAGCCGCGCGGTTCTTACATTCAGCGACCGGCGATCGTCTGCGCCGGCTGCATCGAAGGGTCGACGCGCACCGTGGTCAGCGAGCAACGCGACCACTGGGTGGGTGCGTTCGGCCAGAACAGGAAGACCTCGAACAGGTACACGCCCTCCTGGCCGTCCCTGAACTCGAACTCGGTGTTGAACAACCCAGAGTGACTCACCTCGGCCTGGGCGCGCAGGGCATTCGCCGACGCCCCGCCGGCACGCCAGTAGCGCAACAGGATGCTCGAGAAGTCGGTGCGATCCGTCGCGGTCACGCGCCCATTCAGCTTGATGCGCTGCCCGACCGTGAAGCGGGTCGGCACCGGGGCGTCGAACGTGACGCCCATGCACTCACGCGGATCGAGTGTCGGGTAGTCGAGATCGTAGGACGACGTGGCGGGCTCGCGATCTTTCGGCCTGATCGCGGTCTTCACGTCGACCGCGAGCCCTGTCGACACGTCGAACGACGGCTGGCCGTCGTAGTCGACGATGCCCGTCCGGTTCGGATCTTCCAGGCGGGCCGCGACGAAGTTCCAGTACGCCATCTCCTCGGCCGACAGCAGCCGGTCGCGGGATACGACAACCGTCGCACGGTTGATCTCGCGATACACCGGCCCCTGCCTGGGCCCGTGCGTCCTGAGGATGTCGTCGATCGTCGCGGTTCGGTGGGCTGGCTCGAGTTCGACGCCAGCCGCCGGCCTGGTCTCGACAAACTGCCACTGGTTGATCAGGAGGCGCATCGGCGGAATGTCGTTGGGCTCGATCAGCCCCATGGCGTACATCTCGAGGGGATGGTGGCGCGCAGGGACCGGCGTCCGCTCGATCACCGGGGCCTCGGCCGTCCCGCCCACCCGCAGCCACGGCGACAGGATGCGGGACACGAGCGACTCCCCACCGTTCATCAACGGGGTGTGCACCGCATCCGGCGTCGTCACTCCCGCAATGGATGCCCAGTCGTAGTTGTGTCCCCACGTGTGGGTCAGTTCGTGGTTGGCGAGCCTGTTCTCGGCATAGGCTCCGGTCGCGAACAACTCGACCCCGAGCAATCGCCCGTTCGATCCGTAGCGAGTGGCCCGGCTGAAGCGGGAGCCTCCGGTGCCGAGAATCGCGTTCTGCACGTCGCGGTGGAATGCGGCGTAGGACGCCGACGGATGCGAATCGACTGGAACGAACGAGAGAATCTCGTAGCTGTCGTCGAAGTGCGCGTAAAACGCCTTTGCCGCCGCTTCGAGGTCGAAACCGTAGTCGTCGCCGACCCGGCCGTCGCCGAACGTCGGGATGACGAGGTTGACCACGTGACTGGCGTACTGCGCCGTCTCGTCAATCACGGTCACCGCAGGTGCTGGCAGGCCAAGCACACCGAAGCGGACAGACATCGAGACGCTGTCATCGATGCCGTCGTCGGGTCCGAGGAAGCGACCGAAGTAGGCCGTGGGTTGATCGATGCCGCGGTCGTTGCTGCGCAGGGTGTATGCGGTGTAGTCGGCGTCCCAGGATGGGTCGAAGAGGCTGACGAGCTGCCCGTCGACCGTGCTCGTCCCGGTGCGCGACCAGGTTTCGATGGTTTCTGCGCCACTCCTGCGGTCGTAGCGTGCAAACCGGACTCGAGTGACATCGCCCGTCACGGTCACGCCGCGGAACTTGAGTTCGCCGGCGTAGTTTGCCGTGAGGAGGGCAGGTTCCTGCCGGAACCACAGCAGCTCTCCGTCTGGTCTCGACAACCGCGGGCCGTGGCGGACGACATCATCGGCCTCGACGTGTCTCGTTCCACACCGCAGTTCGTCGGCTGGCGGGCTGACCTCGCGGCGGGGAGCGTCGTTGGGGAGGGACTGTGTGCGGCCCGTGGTTCCGAGGGCGGCGAGGAGAGCTGCAACGAGGACGGGGACGGGACGGCGCATCGACGGACTCTCCGGCGAGAGAGGCCTGAAGTCTACTGCTGACTGGTCTGTGTGGGAAGCTCAGGTGTGTTGAACGGCCTTAAACGACAAAAGGCCCCGCGTCGGTGACGACGCGAGGCCTTCGTAGAGATACTCCCGGCAGTGACCTACTCTCCCACAACCCTGCGGCTGCAGTACCATCGGCGGTAGCAGGCTTAACTTCCGTGTTCGGAATGGGAACGGGTGTGACCCTGCTCCTATGACCACCGGGGAGCCCATTGCGGTCGGTCGGGAGCTCGAGAGATGAGCGTCACCGACCGAAGGTTGACCTTGGGGGTCGACCGCGATGCCCTGGGGACGGAATATCTTCCCGCGCATGAGCGTCGCCGCGAACTTGTATTCAAAAACGAGGGACACCGATTCGAGTTTGTCTCGAACCGGGATCCCGTCTCGCCATGCGCGGCCGCGTGAGCGGCCTGGCAGGCGGACTGAATACCCTGCAAACGGTAGATCGTGTTCACCACTGACCCTGCGACGTGTGTCGAAGGGAGGGTTAAGGTCAAGCCTCACGGCTGATTAGTACCAGTAAGCTGAGCGTGTCGCCACGCTTACACACCTGGCCTATCACCTGGTAGTCTTCCAGGAGCCTTCAGAGCCTTTCGGCTGGGGAGATCTCATCTTGTGGAGGGTTTCACGCTTAGATGCCTTCAGCGTTTCTCCCTTCCGAACGCAGCTACCCGGCGCTGCCGCTGGCGCGACAA
>JADLFH010000113.1 GCA_020845705.1 Microthrixaceae bacterium
CTTGCACCGTGACAGTGCCAGACGGCAGATCGCCGCCAAGGCGGCAGCGCTGTGCCCGCAAGTTCAGCGATTTTTCGCTTGACCGGGGGGGCCTTCTCATAGAAGCCGCGACCGTCAGGGAGCGGTCACCGAAGCCTGGATCCGCCTCGCCCTCGCGGCCCTCGAGGAATCCGTTCGTCGCGGCTATCGCAACGCCGGGCACGCGGAAACGGACGCCGACCTGGCCGGGCTGCATATCCAGCCCGCCTTCGCAATGCTCCTCTCCTTCATGCGCGGCGACCTTCCGCTCCGTCAGCCATTTGTCCTCGAAGTGGTCGCCGACTCCCAGGCCGCCAGGCTGGGTATCCAAGCCGGCGACATCCTGCTGCAGGTAGGGTCGCAGGCCGCGGAGCCGGGTGCGTCCGGGCCGCCCCTGGAAACGGTCGAGCAGGCGGTCGCGGCCCTTCAGGCGATGCCGGCGGGAGCGGTCTACTCGATCACGCTCCAGCGTGGCGGCACCCGCCTGACCGTCGCGCCCACGGGCGGCGCTCCGCTCGGCGTGCGCATGGTGCAGGGCGATCTGCGCCCGGAAAGCCCGACGCGATTCCCCTGGACCGGTGACTCCGAGACCGCGAACGGCACCGGTGCCATGTCGGAAATCGAGCGCGCCCGCTGGTCCGATCTGCCCGACCTGCGGCAGCGCGACGGCAATCGCCTGTCTCTCCCCGTCGTGCGCGATGGCGCCGGCGGGCGGCCGCACGCCGAGCTCGAGCTCGCCCTGCCGCGCGGGTCGTACCTGCTGCACATTCCCCCCGGGCAGGGGCTCTGCGCGACGCGTTATCCGTTCGAGGTGGCGCGCGACCTGGACTGGGACGAGCACTGCGAATTGCCCGCCGCGGACGAGATGCCGCCGTCGCTCCCGGCCGCGCCCCAGCCGCCGGACCTCGGCCCGGGGATCGGCTACTGGATCTGCATCCCCGCCGGCCCATACCGCGCCGCCGGCGATCGAGACGCGCAGCAGCAGCCGCCGCGCGACGCTGCGATCCTGCGGGTCTCGCGCGGGGCTGGTGTGGCGATCGAGCAGTCAAGCGCGGACGCGCTGCCGGCCGAGGGCTTCTTCGTCGCACGCTTCGAGGTCACCTCCGCGATGTACCTCGAGTTCCTGAACGATCGTGCCTGGCATGATGCCAGGGGGAAGGACGCGTTCGCCCGCGTGCCGCGGCAAGCCCTGGAACCCACGAGTGCAACGGCTTACTGGCAGCGAGGCCCGGACGGCCGGATCGCCATGCCGGCGGGGGCGGTCTGGTGGACCGGCGACGTCCGGTGTTTGCCATTTCGTGGGGGGACGCGACGGAGTACTGCGCGTGGGTGACGGCGCGGTGCGGGGGCGATCTCTGGGAGCTCGGATTGCCGACGGAGGACGAGTGGGAGAAGGCGGCGCGCGGCCCGGACGGTCGCGCCTTCCCCTGGAGCGACGACTTCGACGCCAGCTTCTGCCGGGGGACGCCGCAAGCGCGCGCCGGCGAGCAGACGGACGTCGTGCCCGAGCCGGTGGGGCTGTTCCTGATTGACCGCAGCGTCTACGGCGTGCGCGACGTGTCCGGCAGCATGCGCGAGCTTACGTCCACGGCCAGTGGTGCGCGCGAGACCTTCCGCATCCAGAAGGGGGGCGCCTGGGCCGGAACCACCGGGTTCTGCCACTGTGCGTACCGCTCCGCCAACGAATCCACGTCATTGATCGCCGACAGCGGCTTTCGGGTGTTTGCACGCAGGCAACGGTGATTCGCTCTCACTTCTCCCATCTCCGTCGCGGGAAGCCGGGCTGGATCCGTTCCGGCACAACCTCTGCGCTCGGTCGTCTGCGCCGCCCGCGCGACAGCAGTTGAACATCCCGGGCGCGCCGGGTAGAACGGGGCCGGCGATTCGGAGGATGTCATGACGACGTATCAGGAACTGGGCGAACTCGCGTGGTTCAAGGACCTGCGCCGCTACCCGGTCGTGGTCCTGCTCGAGTCCCGCAATCGCGGCGTGGAGCTGTACGACAACAACGAGTTCCTGGGGATGCTCGAGAACGGCAACTTCCGCGGCGTCTGCCTCCATGACGAGAAGTTCGTGCCCAAGCTGCTCGAGCTGGCGTTCATGGACTTCCTGATGCGGATGAAGTGGAAGAACCGGTTCAACTTCGTCTACAAGCTGTTGGGCTTCCTGGTCTGGTTCGGCCTGGTCGGCGCCGCGGGCTGGCTCGCCTGGACGCGGCCGTTGCAGGAAGAAATCCCGCGCCTGCAGGACCTGGTCCAACGCCTGACCTTCGGGTTCGACAAGCCGGACTTCAAGAATCCGCACGCGGTTTCCGCACTCCTGGTCGGCACCGCCATGCTGGTCGGCTGGATTCTCCACGAACTCTGGCTCTACTTCGCCCTGACCCGGTACGGCTTCTGCAA